>SUZE01000035.1 GCA_015060075.1 Rikenellaceae bacterium
CTCCCGTAGGAGTTTGGTCCGTGTCTCAGTACCAATGTGGGGGGTTAACCTCTCAGTCCCCCTATGTATCGTCGCCTAGGTGAGCCGTTACCTCACCTACTAGCTAATACAACGCATGCCCATCTGTAACCGCCGGAACTTTCAACCACAAAAGATGCCTCTCATGATGTTACGGGGTATTAGTACCAATTTCTCAGTGTTATCCCCCTGTTACAGGTAGGTTGCATACGCGTTACGCACCCGTGCGCCGGTCGCCGACAAATTGTGCAAGCACAATCCTCGCTGCCCCTCGACTTGCATGTGTTAAGCCTGCCGCTAGCGTTCATCCTGAGCCAGGATCAAACTCTCCATTGTAAAAAAAGAATTAATTAAATCTTAGCTCTTATCTCAAAGGTATTGTTTTGAAATATCACTTCTTGCGAAGTGAAGGAAAACTTATTTAGCTGCTCAAATACCTCAAAGAACGCATTCTATTTGATTGGTCGCAATCTCTTTTCGAGATGCCCCGCTCTTTCTGTTTTTGCCCTCTCGCTGTTTTATTAGCGCGAAAGTGGTGCAAAGGTAAGGTGTTTTTTTGTAACCTCCAAATTTTTCGGAAACTTTTTTCAAAAAATTTTTCAGAACCCCTCTCTTGCCACTCTCAAATACCATTTTCTGGTGCGAAAGCGGATGCAAAGTAACGGCAAAAAAATGATACTTCCAAATATTTCAAGCACTTTTTTTGATATTTTTTGCACGGTTTTCTGCACCAGATTAGTTATCAGATATTTACGATGAGATAATTTTTCAAAATTTTTAATAATCAAATAAAACTGTCTTAGAAGCAAAGGGATTTATGGGTAGTATAGGGCAAAAATAGACACCACCGAATTTGATAATGTCTATATATAATATATATATTGTATACAGGTAGCAATTATTTTATTTCTGCAATTTCATCGAGCAACTCCTCGCAAGCCTCTTCAAGCATCTCGATAACGAGATAGAAGCCCTCGCGCCCTTCGTAGTAAGGGTCGGGAACATAGTCGTAGCGGTCAGCGTATGTTGTGAAGTAGTCGCGCATACGATAGATTTTGTCGATATCCTCTCGTGTCGGTGCAAGGCGACAAACACGCTCGTAGTTGCTGTCGTCCATAACCACTATGCGGTCGAAATCTTCAAAGTCGCTGACGCGAAATGGGCGTGAGCGATGCGTAAGGCAGTAGCCTCTGCAATGTGCCGCCTCACGCATACGGGGGTCAGCAAGTTCGCCGGCGTGACCGGAGTATGTTCCTGCGGAATCTATCTCAAACTGCTCTGCCAAACCCCTTGCAAAGACTTTTTGGCGAAAAACCTCCTCCGCCATCGGCGAACGGCAGATATTTCCAAGACAAACGAAGAGTATCTTTTGTTTCATAGTGCAAAGATAGGAAAATTTCGCACACCAACAAAAAATACCCTCCGCAGAGTTTTTCTGCGGAGGGGTGAACATCTATTTAATACTCAATAAGTGACAAATCATCTACAAGACAAACATCGTATTTAGCCCATTCAGGGTCGGCTAAATAGGTCTCTCTCGACGGAACATGGATAATCAAACTTGATTTTGCACTTGCAAATGCTCTACCACCCAAAGTCGGCGGTGTCGTAGGCTCACATCTCACAGCAAACAGCTCTGCACAATCATAGAAAGCCCTTGCACATATTTCTGTTACATTTTTAGGAATAATAACACTCTTCAAAATTGAGCAATTATGAAATGCATACTCCCTTATTGTTGTAAGACTCTCAGGAAAGACTATCTCGGTTAAATTATCATTGTTTTCAAAGGCCTCCGAGCCTATTGTTGTAACACCCTCGGTAATGGTTACTTTATGGAATGTATTTCCGGAAAATACGCCACTAAAACTATTTCCATATATCTTTATTTTATCAGGGATATTACATTTTATAACGGCTTCGCAATTGCATCCGCTGAATGTGTAGAGACCAAAACTTGTAACCGTACTTGGAATAACAACCTTGTCTATACCGCTACACATGCAGAATGCCTCTTCGCCAATTGAGGTAACGCCCTCAGGGATAATTATTTCTCCATCCAGCGAGGTGCATTTATAAAACGCACCACTTCCAATTTTGGTAACACTATCAGGTATAGTTATGCTTGTTAGCGAGGTACAACCACTGAATGTGGAACTTTCAATTGAGGTGATACCATCGGGAATTGTGACACTTGTCAGCGAGGTGCAACCATAGAATGCGTTAGTTCCAATTGAAGTAACATTATCGTGAATATATACATCTGTCAGCGAGGTGTAATTATAAAATACATAAGGTTTAATCTCTGTAATATCCGCAGGAATTGTTATTTTGGTTAATTCGCTGCCATTAAGATAGAGTTTTGCACCATTGTTCAACGGGTTCGCTCCACTATTCTCAAAATCAATTTTACACCAAGCCGATAAATCGCTAATATCTACTCTTGTCAGTGAAGTACAATAGCCAAATGCAGAATCTTCAATTGAAGTAACGCTATCAGGGATTGCAATACTTGTCAGCGAATAACAAGCATAGAACATGCGGTACGGAATCACAGAAAGATTCTTTGGCAATTTAACACTTGTTAGCGAAGTGCAAGAAGTGAATGTCATACCTCCAATTGATGTTACGCTATCAGGGATTGTAACACTTGTCAGCGAGGAGCAATGATCGAATGCACGCAATCCAATCGAGGTAATGTTATTGCCAAAAGTTACATTTGCAAGTGATGTACAGTTATAACATATAAAGTCACCTATTGAGTTTGTACCATCTGTAAATGTTACCTCTGTCAGATTTTCGCAATTTCGAAAAACATTCTGTCCAAGTGTGGTTGCACCGATTGTCGCTTTTGTCAAACTTTTGCAGGTTGAGAATGCGTAATCATATATACGCTCAACGCTATCGGGTATAGTGATACTCTCTAATGAAGTACTAGAGAATGCATATTCTCCAATCGAAGTAGCTCCATTGCCGAAAGTGACGCTTTTTAGACTGCTACAAGAGTTAAATGCATAACCCCCAATCGAAGTGACGCCATTGCCAATTGTAACACTTGTCAGTGAGGAGCAACCTTTGAATGCAGAATATCCAATCGAAGTAACGCTATCAGGAATTGTAACACTTGTCAGTGAGGAGCAACCTTTGAATGCAGAATATCCAATCTTGGTTGTACCATCGGGTATAACCAAGTCGCCTTCAAGTAATTTACCATTTAGATAGATGTTATTTGCGTAATCTACGGGGTTACAACGAGAATAATTATTTTGAAAATTCATCTCACACCAAGCAGTTATATCAGAAATATGCACCTCTGACAAGCCTGTGCAACCATCGAATGCATACTCCCTAATTGAAGTGACACTTGCCGGAATAGTTACGCTTTTGAGTGAATTACATTTATTAAATGTATCTTCCTTAATCTCGGTAATACCATCAGGAATTACCACACTTGTCAGAGAAGAGCAAGAAAAGAATGCCGAACTACCAATCGAAGTAACACTATCGGGAATCGTAATGCTTGTTAGTGATTTGCAACTTTGAAATGCCCGAGTTCCTATCCTGGTTATCTCACCATCGAAAGTGATAATGCCTTGACCATTTTCATAAGTATTCGATAAGATATTTGCACCGAAAACATCGACCTTATTTGGTGTTACAACCTGTCCATCACTTGAAGTATAATAGATTTTTCGATTTGCAATGGTGATATTTGGCTCTACTTTCAATGTCTGCATAGGCAGAATTTGGTTGCGCTCAATGGTTACGCTATTTGAGGTCGATTGTTTCATCTCTCGCACCTCGCCACTTACATAGACCGTAAAGCCCTTCTCGAAGGTCATCGGTGGCAGTACAAACCAAAACTCCGTAGCCTCCTCTGCGGTTGCTCCAAGCACGATACCCTCCTCGCAGATGATAACAACATCGGTAGTTGCGCTCTCACCCATAACAACCTCAGGCACGCCCTCGAAAGTTGCCGTAATGGTAGCTGCACCCGATATCTTCTCGCTATTATTTCCTCGCAGAGTCACACTCTTTATCTCCTGAGACTCTCCGTACAAACGCAATTTCAAGTAGCCACACGCATTCTTGAAGAACAACTTGTCGGACACCGCACTCTCCGAAACGGCAACTTCGGTATTAGCTCCCTTGCCGAAAGAGTGCTTATTGTAGAGTTGCGTTGCAGGCAATGTTACAGACAACACCCCCTCCTCGCTAATGGAGTTTGTCGTGTTATAAGGATATACCGCATAGGCGTAGTTTAGCGGAGTGCCTGTAACGGCATCTGCTTCGAGAGTCTTAAATGAGCCACTTTTATCGCCGGTTTCGCCCTCGAATTGGTAGCGAACATTTGTTGTATGTGTCGGGAATACCGAAATTTCATCCTCGGCATGCCAACGGAGATATTTGTTATCCTCTACATAAGTTTTGGTCTCCTCGTCAAGTGAAGCGTAATAACGCTGATGTGTCGTAGAGATTGAGACCTTCTCGTCTGCATCTTGGAACTGTGAACAACCCACAGCGAACAGCGCTGCACAAGCTGCAATAAATCTAAATGTTTTCATAGTGCTGGGTGTTAATCGTTAATACCAATCCTGAGGGTCCTTTTCGTCCTCAATATACTCTTGATTACTATCCTTATAGCCATGCTCGGCTACAACCTCGAACTCCTCCAATTCAGGTGATAAATAGGTAGGCTTTTTCATGATAAATTAAGTTTTTATTTGCCCATCAACCCCAAATGTGCGGTTATTATAAATAAAGAAAGTGTGAGGTTGATTCCCGTTTATCTGTTAGAAGGTTCTGACAAAACCCAAGCAAAAACAAACGATACAATGCCCCACACCTGTAATATGCAGGATATGGGTACAGAAATACCATGCCATACATATACAAGAAGTAGGTGTTGTTCGGTTATCCTTTTGCTTTTGAAAACTGTCAGATTTTCTAACAAGGACTGCGAAAACACTCTCTATGTCTGCCTTATGACGACAAAACGCCATTCAGCACCACAAAGATAGAAAGATTTTCGCAAATGAACAACACCCGATGAGACATTGTATTCAAGAAAATAATAAAAGGTGTCGTTCAAAACACCTTTACAATCAATTTTAGAATGCCTCGTTGAATGAAAACACTGCTCCGTGGATAAGTTTTCCACGATGGTCACGACCGCCGAAGCCGTAATCGAAGCGAATATTCAGACCGTGCTTTAAGGCATAGCGCAGACCTACACCATAAGTCGGTAAAGTTTTATGCCAATCAAACGAGCCAAATGTAGAGAAGACATTTCCTGCACCACCCCATGCTACTGCACCAAAACCCTTATATATCTTTTGGCGCAACTCTGCCTGCAAGGTCACAGCGCACAAATCATTAAAGCGTCCTGCATAGTAACCACGCATAGCCGATGTGCCACCAATTGAAGCGTTGTACACCCAAGGTGTTCCCTTGCTATTCAGTTCCCCTCGCAAGTCGAGCGCCAACACCGCCCCTCGCCACAAACGCTGGTAGTAATCAACAACAAGCCGCCCACTCCACAAGGTCTGACCGACACTATTCATACCCTTCGGACGCACCTTGCCTTGAACGGCAATATAGACTCCTCGTTGCGGAGCAGAGATTGCATCACGAGTATCGTACTCGACATATAGCGATATTCCCGTGGCGTTGTACTCTACCCCCTCGCCGTTAATAAGCGGAATGAAATCGCTCTCCGCTACATATCGCTTACCCCCAAATCGACCAAAATGGTAGTTGTAGTCGGCACCAATACCAACAAAAAGTCCTTTCGTAACTCTCTGCAAAAAGCGCAAATCTGCAATGCATCGTGAAGCGAGATATCGCACCGAAGTATTCTCCACTGCCGCATCGTAGCCCACGCCCCAAAAAGAGGTCGGCTGTGAGTAAAATTCGGCATTATAGACGATGCGTTGATTGTCGTCTTTGAAGATGTTATTGCCCTTTACGCCCACACGATAGAATCCTGTTAGCGAAGCAGTTGCATAGACCGAAAAATCTGATGCAGGGATACTGCGGTTTTTCTTATCAAGGCGATATAATCCCGCAGCCATAACCGCCAAACCTGCCGAAGTAGAGGGCGAATAGTAGATAGCCGGCACGAAAGTCATATCAACCTTGCGCTCGAAACTGCTATCGACATTACTCTCCGCAATATAGCGCAGAAAGCGACTGCTGCTACCACTTTTTCGAGTTGTAGCACTAGAATTTATTGGAGTATATCTATATGCAACAGTATCCCTGCCTACGACAAGGATACTATCTTTTTGCGCCACTGCATCTGCACAAAGCAAAATAAGCAGCGCAAATAGTATGGCAATACGCCTGAACATTATTTAGTTACGATACTTATCCACAATCTTATAGAACGCCTCAATACCTGCCGCATCGAGGTCGTCCTTTGCACAATATACCAATTCTCCCTCTTTCGACACAATCATAATGACGAACTTATTGTTACAGTCGCCTAATCCCCACTGCTTTTTCAGGAGTTGCTGGTCGTCATCAAGAATGGTTGCACCATTTTTCTCTGCACGCTTGCGAGCCATATTGCGCACCATATTCTTCGGAAGTCCGGTATCCGGGAAGTTCATCACGCCAAAACCACGAATAGCAGCACCTGCTGCACGACCATTCTCCTCCAACTCATCGGAGAGTTTTTTGTTGGCGCCACCTTTCAAGTAGCTATCGGGGTCCACATAGAAAATCAAGAGATTTTTCTCTCCAAACTCAGGGAGTGTTACAGAATTTCCTGCAATGTCTTTAATTGTTAAGTTCTCAACCTTACGAGGCAACGAAAGTTCCTGTGCCTCAACCGATGTTACTACAAACATTGCAGCCAACAATAGAAAGATTTTTTTCATTTTCATATTAGTTTTTACTCTTTATCGCCACAAATATAAGAAAACTTTTTAGAATTTTACATTTTTATATTTGCGATTGAGCCGATACTCCAAACCATAACGACCACTACCAGACACTACAAGCGTAATATATATACCTATGTATAATATTTGTCGCTCCACTCCAAGCCACCCGAGCGATGGATAGATGATAAATATCTCAACAAACATGCCGAGTGCCATTATAAATGCAGCAAAGCGAGTACCCCACCCTAAAACGAGCATAACAGCAAAGGCTGCTTCAAGTGCGGTAAATATCACAAATGTCGCCCAACTACTCTCAAAAAGGAGGGCAGGATAACCGGTCAAAACAAAGTTATAGGTTTGCAATTTGTCGATAATATGCAGGGCAATTAGCACTCCGACAAACAGCCTTAGGAAAAGGATTGCTCTATCGACAAAACGATATTCATGCAGTATTTCGAGGAGTTGTTTCATCATAGCAACTCCCATCAGGACAAAAACCAAGCCAGAAAAAAATAGTAACTATGATTTGCGAGTATATCTGCGTCTATTTGGCTTAGAGTAGCATTTCAAGTATCTCTTGACAGCCGAATCATAGGCAGTATCGAGGATATTGTAATATATATCATCTTCGCCTTTCATTGTCAAGAGTGTAGCCTCTTCGAGTAATTCGGCGTAGAGTTCCTGTAACATATCATACATCACTTCATTACGCACATCATCACCAAGACTATAAGTGCCCCTTCTAACTCTTCGAGCTTCTCTTGCAAAAATATATTTCACTCTGATACAGAATATCAGACTGCGTAAAAATATCATACTTAACCTATTTTATAGTGGCTCCTAACTACTATACCACGAGGTATCCCACTTGAAATGAGCCGCAAAGGTATGAAAAATTTGGTAAGAAGACAAACAAAATCAGCTCTTTTTATGCCACAAAAAAAACAGACACGCCTTTCGACATGTCTATTTTTTTACAAGTAAGAGGAAACTATTTCTTAGCCTCAGCAACAGAAACCTTGCGGAACTCCTTCAAGAGCTTTGTAAGCTCCAAAGCAGCCTTACGAGCGCGAGTACCAGCAGCCTTGTTGTTCTTCTCTACCTGTGCAGCAGCATTTGCCTGGAAAGCAGCTACTTGTGCATTGATTTGTTCTACTAAATTTTTCATAACCTTTTAATTTTAGTTTTAATGGTTTATGACACAAATATAAATTATTTTTTTTTACAAACCAAATTTTTCATGCATAATTCTCTATAAAACTGCATTTTTTAATCTTTTTCACTACATAACGGGTATGTTTTTTGTGTAAACACCTATCAAAAAAGGATTTATACCTAATAATTATATTAACATGTTATCTAAACTTCGACTTCCGATTGTGTTGCTTACTGCCACTATCTCATTTACATGCAAGCAACGAGCCAAGATTGAAACGGCGCCACTTGCAATAGATGTTGCAAGAGTTACAGAGCAGAAACTACCTAATGCCATGCAGTTTATTGCTCCGATTGCTGCCAACTACTCGGCAACCATACAACCTCGCATTGCGGGATTTCTTGCATCGTCATCTTTCGAGAACGGAATGCCCGTAAAGCGTGGTCAGTTAATCTTCACTATTGATGACGCTCCGCAACGAGCCAATCGTCTTGCAGCCGAAGCCGCTTTGTCTTCGGCAAAGGCGAAGGCTGCCGAGGCAAAGCGGAACTACGAGCGTGCTATTCCGTTAGCTCGCATTAATGCGATAAGCCAGACACAACTCGACCAGTATACCGCCGAAAACCTTGCTGCCATAGCCTCGGTAAAATCTGCCGAGCAGAGTCTGCGCAATGCACGATTGGAAGAGGGCTACACACGCATCTATGCCCCAATCAGCGGCATCATATCGTCATCTGCCGCCACCGCAGGCGACTATATCGGTCCCGGCACGCAGTTTTCGACCTTGACAACCATACAGAGTATCGACACCGTAGCGGTCGATTTGGCTATTCCGATGCGAGATTATCTCGCAGCATCGGGGCGCACAGCATTTTCGTACAACAACGCCTCACTTCTATCCGATATCCGTCTTCGAGTTGCAGACGGCAGTGAGTATCCCGAAAAGGGATTTTACAAATTCACCCGCCAGAATATCGCCAGCGAGATGGGAACAATAGTTATAGTTGTAGGCTTCCGCAACCCCGACTACGCCTTAAAGACGGGGCAATTTGCCCGCATTACGGCATCGCTTGGTGGCGACAGGAAGCGCATTGTCGTACCTCAACAAGCCGTAAGGCAGATTCAAAACATCTCCTCCGTGTGGGTAATTCGCCCTGACTCCACAGCCGAGTATCGTGAGGTAAAATTGGGCAATACCGCAGGTGAGTGGTGGATTGTCGAAAGCGGAGTCGAAAAGGGAGAGGTTGTAGCAACAACGGGATTGCAGAAACTCCGCAACGGAATGAAGGTTTTACCAACAACAAAATAAGCCGATACGAAGATGAAAAACTTTTTTATTCGCCGACCGATATTTGCTATATCGCTATCCGTAGTTATTGTTCTGCTGGGAGGCATCTCCATCGGAAGCCTCTCAATTGAGCAATATCCCGACATCACGCCACCCGTAGTGGAAGTTACGGCGACCTATGAGGGTGCTGATGCCGAGACGGTAAATAATGCCGTAGCGACACCTCTGGCGGAGAGTATTATGGGTGTAAGTGATATGCTCTACATGCAGGCGACAAGTGCAAACGATGGCTCGATGACCTTGCAGGTAACATTCGACATCGGCTCCGATGCCGACCTCGATGCCATATTTACGCAAAATAATGTCGCTACGGCAATGGCAAAACTCCCCTCTTCGGTCACAGAGCAGGGAGTTGTTACCCGCAAGACGCAGACCGGATTTCTGATGGTCTATGCCCTATATAGCGATGGGCGTTACGATGAGAATTTTCTCTCGAACTACGCCTACATCAACCTCGAAAACGAGTTACTGAAAATCAACGGCATCGGCAAGGTGGAGATTATGGGTGCGGGAGAGTACGCTATGCGTGTATGGCTACGCCCCGACCTCCTTGCCTACTATAATATATCGGTAAGCGAGATTCTCAGCGCCATATCCGTAGAGGCGGGCATATACCCTGCCGGACAGTTTGGAGCCGAGCCAACGCCACCCTCCACGCAATACACCTATACGGTGACTATGCCACGCCAAATCTCCTCACCCGAAGAGTTTGGCAATATTCTACTGCGTACCACCGACACAGGTACTCAGGTGCGACTGCGTGATGTGGCTACCGTAGAACTCGGTAACCAAAACTATGGCGCAACCTCTCGCTTTGGCGACAAGCCTACCACCATCATATCAATCTATCAAGAGCCAAATTCCAATGCCGTAGCACTTGGCAAGGCTGTCAAGGCGAAGATGACTTCACTCGCCGAACGTATGCCCGATGGCGTGGAGTACGAGGTGCTGGTCGATGGCACAAAGAGTATTTCGGCAGGTATTAGGGAGATTTTCGAAACATTGATTATCGCCCTTATCTTGGTTATTTTGATAATCTTCCTCTTCTTACAGGATTGGAGAGCAACGCTTATTCCTCTCATCGCCATACCCGTTTCGATTATCGGAACTTTTATGGTCTTTCCTCTGTTGGGCTTTACGATTAATATCGTATCGTTGCTTGGCTTGGTTCTTTCGGTCGGTTTGGTGGTTGATGACGCTATCGTTGTGGTCGAAGCAGCACAAGCAGGCATTGAGCGAGGACTTTCGCCCGTTGCCGCCACCGAGGAGGCGATGAGCAAAGTAACCTCGCCGATTATCGCCACAACCATAGTCTTGTTGGCTATTTTTCTGCCGATATCCTTTTCGGGAGGTATCTCGGCTCGACTATTTCAGCAGTTTGCCGTTACGATTTCGGTATCGGTAATCTTCTCTATGATAAACGCCTTGTCGCTCTCCCCTGCTCTCTGTGCACAGTTGTTGCGCCCACGCAAAGAGCGCAAAACAGGTTTCTTCGGAGGTTTCAACTACATCTTTGACAAGAGCATGGGACGTTATGGTCAGACCATTGGTGCAGTTGTCAAACGTTGGCGCACCACGATAGCGATGGTGGCTATAATGGCGGTAGCGATAGTTGCGATGTTGCGCCTTATCCCTCGTGGCTTTTTGCCTGAGGAGGACCAAGGTTTCTTTACCATTTCGGTAAATGCACCCGACAACACCGCACTATCCCGCACCGAACAGATTATGGCAAAGGTTGATTCTGTAACCAAAGCAACTCTTCCGATAATTGAAAGTACGGGCGTGGTTTCGGGTTTCAATATAATTTCGGGCGTAGCTGCGACCAACAGCGGAGTGATATTCGTCAAACTCACCGACTTCAACAAACGCAAGATGTCGGCAATGGAGGCGGTAGCCAAATTAAACGAAGTGTTGTACTCCGCCGTTCCCGAAGCAGAGTGTGGAGCATTTGTTTCGCCTTCGATACCGGGTCTGGGAGTAACATCGGGTGTAACATTCGAGTTGCAGGATAGAGCCGGCAGAGGGGTTGATTACCTTGCCAAGCAGAGCGACAAACTTCTCGCAGCACTGCGCAAAGAGCCACGCATCAAATCGGCAACAACCGAGTTCCGCAACGGCGTAGCGCAGAAGCATCTCGATATAGACAAGCAACACGCCCTGATGAGTGGCGTTTCGCTCTCATCGCTCTACTCCGAAACGGCAGCTCTACTTGGAGGTCGTATGATAAACAACTTCAACCTCTATGGTCGGTTGTACCAGAGTTACTTGCAGGCTGCACCCGAATATCGCGAGAGTTCCGCATCGCTCGAAGGTTACTTCCTCAAAAATGGCAATGGCGAGAGTGTTCCTCTCACCTCGTTTGTCGAGGTGCGTGACACTACGGGCGTGCAGTATGTTTCGCAGTTCAACCTCTATCGCTCGATAGGCATAAATGTAACCCCTGACGAAGGTGTATCTACGGGGCAGATAATGGATAAGATAGAGCAGATTGCCGACAACACCCTGCCCGATGACACCGCCATCGCTTGGAGTGGCGTATCGTTCCAAGAGCGAGAGGAGGGTAGCAAGGGGGCTTGGGTATTTTTGATAGCCTTCATCTTCGTATTCTTCACCCTCTCAGCACTCTACGAGAGTTGGAGCCTGCCTCTATCAATCGTTACAGGCGTGCCACTTGCCGTACTCGGAGCCTTGTGTGCCATAGGGTTGGCACACCTTATCGAGCCGAAATTCATAAACGATATCTACATGCAGATTTCGTTGGCGATGTTGATAGGTTTGGCTGCCAAGAACTCTATTTTGGTGGTCGAATATGCCGACAAGCTATTTCACGAGGAGCGACAATCTCTGCTCGATGCAACCGTAAATGCCGCCAAGATGCGCGTCAGACCAATACTTATGACCGCCTTTGCCTCGATACTCGGAATGTTGCCGTTGGTATTCGCTTCGGGCGTATACTCCACGGCACGAAATATCATGGGAGTATCGTTGGTCGGAGGTCTGCTCTTTGCTACCATCTTCGGCATACTGCTCTACCCTGCCCTATACTACACTGTGGGCAAGGTGGCACGATTTGAACAAAAACGACAAAAGGAGGAGAACTATGCGTAGAATACCTTATATTATATATATAGCGATTGCGACTCTGTTTTTCGGTTGCAATCCGCACCTTGCCA
>SUZE01000036.1 GCA_015060075.1 Rikenellaceae bacterium
GCGAGCCTCGAACTTATCCGAAATATACTTCAAAAAGATAAGACCAAGCACCACGGATTTATACTCCGAAGCGTCAATATTGCCGCGCATCTTGTCCGCCGCCTTCCAAATTTGGTCCTCAAAACCGATATCTGCTGTATTAAGTTTAGCCATAGTAGTTGAAATTTTGTATAAAGGTAGTAAAAAATCTGATGCAAAACATAACAGTGTTGTGTAAAAATTATAGAAACTCCGAATTTCTGCAGAAAACTATTTTGCTCCCCATCAAACACCGTGTCGAAAAAATCGTTACCTTTGGGGTAAAATAGAACCGTTATGACTCCACAACAATTTATCGAGAAGTTTCGTGAGGCGTTTGGCGAGGCTGCGCCAATGCCTATCGCCTTTTGGTATGGCGATACCGCCGTAAATCCAGAGAGCCGTGTGCCACGATGTATGATAGGTGCTATTCGCAAAGTGTGTGATGGCAATACTCTGACACTCACTGCCGAGAATGTGCAGTGCGGAGGTGGCGGACTATATGCCGCTTTCCGCCCAATGCCTGAGCGTGTGCCTCTCTTTGTGTCGGAAACGGAGCACTACAAGCAAACCCCCGAGCAGGTGCGAAAGTATGTCGAGAGCCTCGAAATCGTGATAACCGACAAGCCCTATCTTAACTTTGTAAGTGTCGATAAATTAGATAGTTGGGAGGGCGTTGAGGCAGTTGTTTTCTTCGCTACGCCCGATATTTTGTCGGGACTTTGCACTTGGGCGTTCTACGACAATGATGCCGACAATGCGGTTGTAACGAAGTTCGCATCGGGTTGCGCGGCAATCGTTTCGTTTGCCACAACGGAGAATCGCAGGGGTGGTCGCAGCTGTTTTCTCGGGATGTTCGACCCCTCGGCACGCCCACTTGTTCCAAAGAATGAACTGACGTTTGTCGTGCCGATGAGTCGTTTTAAGAAGATGCTGACGACAATGTCAGATTCGGCACTCTACCAGAAGGCATTTTCGGTTGTTAAACGAAGAATAAATGGTGAGATAGGATGAAGAAGATAAGAGTTACCGTGATGCGTATTACGCAGTATGCAGACCTTATGGCGCAATACGAAAATCCCATTGAACACACCTGCGATATGCGTCTTGGGCAGACCTTTATCGTGGAGAATTGTGCGAAACCTGAGGGCATGTGCGATAGTGCTTGGGAGACGCTGTTGCCATTTGTGCGCGAGTTGGCCACGGGCGGAGGTAACTTCTTTGATGGGTGGATGCAGAACCCTCATTCGGCTATGCTCTCGTGCAATGACGGCTTTCGACCAGTCAGTTTTTATGTTGAAGTGGTTGAATAAACGCAGATTGCTTGAGGCAGAATAGTGGCATACATCTTGAACGATTTGAATAAAAACATACGATATGAAAAAGATTGTGATTGTGGATGGTGGTCCGCGAAAGAATATGAATACTGCGCAGCTGTTGCAGCGAGTTGCCGAGGGTGCAAAGTCGGTTGGCGAGGATGTTGAGGTGAAGAGCGTGCGACTATACGACCTTGATTATAAGGGTTGTATGTCGTGCATGGCGTGCAAACTCAAAGGCAAGGCATCGAACATCTGTCGCTTTCGGGACGCGCTCTCGCCCCTCTTGGACGATATTGCCGAGGCTGACGGCTTGGTGCTCGGCTCGCCCATCTATTTCGGCGAGGTGACGGGCAAGATGCGCGCCTTCTTGGAGCGTTTGGCGTTCCCGTGGCTTTCGTATAACGATTACAGCCTGACCGCACCGAACAGCGGCGTTGCGAGATAGCCAATTTTCGCACTTTACAAAAAAACAACGACAGAGTTCTGTCGTTGTTTTTTTATTTGCCGGTAATCCCGAAAAACTACTCGTAGATGCGAGCCTGACGAATAACCTTGCCCTCCTGCTCGATAAAGTAGCGGCGGGATTTAAGGAGATTTCGTGACTGCAACACCATCGTTTTGGTTTCGGAGATGATGCCAAGGAACAACATTCCGGCACGAGAGTTAGACTCTCCATTCGTAATTCGAGCCAACTCCTCTTTGGTCGTTTGCGCCAATCGCTCGAAGAGGTTGTCACGCATCGTCAATACCTCGTCAATGGTCGAGAAGTCATTCGAGGTAAACATATATATAATGCGGGAATATATCTCATTTACATCGGCATTTATGGACATTAGATTGTCCGACTGTATATGGCTTAATCCTGTATGATTGTTGTCGATATGCTCGAACGAAGGGCGGGTAATATGTACCAACGCCTTGGTCATCTCGTTCAGGTAGTCGAGAATCTGAACATAGTAGAGCGAAAGGTTCAAATCCGAGCCGTAGGTACTGCGCAGCGTTGTTGCAATAGAGTATTTCAGTCGGCGATTCTCCTCGTACATCTCGGAGGCCTCCGCCGTCAAATCCTTCAATGCTTTGCGGTTCTCCTTCATCAACGCAACAATTGTGCGGTTGTAGATTCGAGTCGAAGCCTTGATAGTTTCGGATACGGCGGTCATGGTGTTATCCACGAGGTTTTCACGTACCTCAGCGTCATTTTTCTTCTTCTCGTCCTTCTTTTTCTTCGGCATAAAGTTGCTGTGGATAAACATGTAGAGGCAAAGCAGTGTAATAACACCGAACGCCCAAACCTCGCCCCACATCAATAGCAAGCCAAGAACAAAGGCGATGATAAAGCCGCCAAATCCCGTTACAAACCAGCCCATCACAACAGTAAATACACCTGTAATGCGATACACAGCACTCTCACGCCCCCAAGCCTTATCTGCCAACGAAGAACCCATAGCCACCATGAAACATACATAGGTGGTCGAAAGTGGCAACTTCAACGAAGTACCGATAGCAATAAGCAACGATGCTGTTGTAAGGTTTACGGTCGAGCGAATCATATCGTATGGTGCACCGCTATGCTCAATATCTGCCCACTCGAAACGCTTTGCCACAAAGTTTTTCACCCGTTCAGGGGTTATACGGTCAAAGAAGTGTGATGTACTTACAGCTGCACGAACCAACGCTCGTGAGAACATCGAAGAGTTGAACTGCTGGTCGCCACCGCCATCAGCCGAAGAGAGCGACAACTCGGTCTGCGATACATTCATCGCCTTGCGAGATGTCCAAAGCGTAATCACCATGATTATACCCGAAATCACGATATATATGGTATTCGAGGCAGACGAAGGCTCCGACAATGCCGACATCAAAAGAGATTCGTTGCCACCCGCAGCCTTTGTAACTGTAAATGCTTCCAAACCGGCGATAGGCACACCGATAAAGTTCACGAGGTCGTTACCCGCAAATGCCAAAGCCAACGAGAATGTGCCGGCAAGGATTGTTATGCGCAAGATATTCACACGGAACAACTGCAAGAAGAAGAGCACAAGCGAACACACCACCCACGAAATCAAGAGTGCTATGAGAAGGTGCTCATCTACCCAAGCCACAAAGGCTGTACCTGCCAATTGGTTTTTCAAACCCTTGAACAGAGCAAAATAGAGTATCGAGGTGAGTGAAACACCGCACCAAACTGCACCAAAGCGGCGCAACATGGTCATATAGCGGAACGAGAATAAAAGTCGTGATATCCACATCACGAGCGTACCCATTGTGAAGGCTAAAACCACAGAGAGAAGGATACCCGAAACGATACCCATCGCCTTTGCGGTGTTGATATAGTTACCTAACTCCAAATACGAAATATTCGGGTCTGCGCCTATCTTAAATAGAGCAACCGCCACCGCCGAGCCAAGTAAGCAGAAGATAAGCGACACGGTCGTTGAGGTCGGCAAACCAAGCGAGTTGTAGAGGTCGAGCAGAATGACATTGGCAAACATCACGCTGACATACAACATCATAACCTCCTTGAATGTAAAGAGCGAAGGGTAGAACATTCCGTGTCGTGCAACGTCCATCATGCCACTCGATGTTACGGCTCCGATAAGAATACCAAACGAGGCAACAATAAGGATTGTGCGGAATGATGCCGCCTTCGAGCCGAGTGCCGAATTTAAGAAGTTTACCGCATCGTTTGTCACACCAACATAGAGTCCCGATACGGCGAGCAGCGCAAGAATTGCGACCATTACATAGTAGATTTCTCCCATAAAAGTCTTTATTCTGGTTATTCAATCTTTACAAAGGTATGATTTATTGCCCGAATAGCCAATAGGTTTAACAAAATTTAACCATTTTTTAACGTTGGTTTTCTAAACAAAAAAACACCATACCACCCTTTTGAAGGTAGTACGGTATTAGATACAACTATTTGTTTCGAGCGCTAAAAACGCTTCAAAACAGCATAAATCTCAAAGGCAAAGCCTGCCACAACAAGAATAGGGGCAAGAGTGATTCTTCGCCACGAAAATATCTCATAATGAAACTCTTCGGGCGTTGCCTCGCCACCTCCCGACATCAACACAAAGCCCAAAACTATAACCGCTGCGCCCACAAGCATCAACACATAGTTACGCATTGTGAGAGGCATCGTCTTGTCATTCTTGTCCTCTATTTTATTAAACCACTTTTTCATATCGGTATATATTTTGCCAATGGCTAATAATCTATTAATCTTAATACAGATATATTTTGTTCGTCTTCATATTTACAAAACGATTTACAACCGGCAGGGTGCAGACCACAGCTACAACAACGCCTGTTACAACTATTATAGCGGCAAATACGCCCGCCTCCTCCCATTTCGGGAAGATGCCTATACCCGGTATCACATAATCAAGAGCATAAACCGCACCACCGAGCAACGACACCGCCAAAAAACCCGCCAAAAAACCCTGCAAGGCACTTCTACCAACAAAAGGTCGCATTATAAACCATTTGGTCGCCCCGACCGCCTTCAAGGTGTTTATCAACTCTCGTTGCGAATAGACCGCCAAGCGCACCGTATTGTTCAACAAAACAAACGACACCACAAGCAATGCCCCACCAAAAACGAGCATTATAAACTGCATAATATCGAGTGTAGCGTGCATATCTTCCAACAAACCTTGCGGATAACTTACAAACTCCACACCCTCAATCTTGCGAGCCTCCTCGGCAAAGAGTTCGAGTTGTGCCTTATCGGAAGATAGAGCCGAAAGGGTTACATCATAGGTGTCAGGCAATGGATTCTCGCCCAAAACGCCCTTGATATCGACATTAAAGACTTTGTTAAACTCCTCATCGGCAGCCTTCTCCTCCTTCGATACAAATTTCAGCGAAGCAACCATATCGCTCTCTGCTAAGCGCACCGCCACCGTATCACGCTCCGCCTCCGAAAGACCATCCTTCAACTCCACAATCATAGTTACGCTCTCGCGCATACGCTTGGTGGTCGTAAAGAGGTTTGCCATAATAAAGCCCACCGCACCCAGCAAGAATAGTACAAGTGTCATGCTTACTGTCGAAGTGGCGTACGAAAAGCGCACCCTATGCGATATGTTTCTTCTTTGAGCAGCCATAATATCTGTAAATTACTGTTATTGCAAGTGCGAAGATAATCAAAATTGAGCAAATAAGTGTAATGGTCTCCGCCAAACCCCAATTCGGAGCACGGAAACGCCACTCTACGGTGTGTGTTCCCTCTGGCAAAACCATTGCTCGGAGCAGATAGTCAGCTCGGAACGACTCGCAAGGCACACCATCGAGGTATGCCTGCCAACCTTTATCATAGTAGATTTCTGAAAATACCGCCACGCCTGTACCTCCCGTAAGGGTGTATTCGTAAACAAGACAATTCGGGCGATACTCTTTGAGTTCTATCACTCCGCTGCCCTCAATTTGAGGTCGTGGTGCGCCAACCTCCGCTACGGCGGTCGTTTTAAGGTCCACAACTCCAAGTGCAGCCAACTCCTGCTCGGCACTATCGACAATCTCGATATTTTGTACAAACCAAGCGGCTCCATTTGCGGTTGTTCGCTCGACCACATCGCCATTGCGTGTGATAAGGTATTTTGTATTGAGCATATCGAGCACAGGCTCGTTGCCCTCGTTGAGATAGTAATCAATCAAATCCTGATAACGCCCCATCTTTGCGCCGTGATAACCTCCTACCGAACGGTGGAACATTGAGGTTGTCGCATCGTTAAACGGCGACACCGAGAGATTGAACACACGATAGCCAAGTTCTGTATCTGCCAAAATTTGCTTATCGGCTTCGGTAGGTCGTATTTCAGTATTGCGCTTTGCCACAAAGGTTTCGTATGGCACATAGCGCAGATTAACGGGCAGAATATCCACTACAATAAGTATTGCTATTGCAGCCAATGCCCCTAAACGCCACTTTTTGTCTATGCGTACTGCAACCAACAAGAGTGTTGCCGCTATCGCAATGAAGAGGAGCGAACGCCACGCATCAGCAGAGAGTATCGATGCTCTCTCGGCAGCCATCGCATCAGCGACACGATAGCCAAGTTCGGAGTGAACACCACGAGCAATATAGTCGTTGCCTCCCTCCATACCTTGTAACATATAGCGGAACTGCTCGCTCATCATCTCGCCATCTTGTTCACGACCGAAATCGAACAACGAAGAGCCTCCAACCGCAAAAATCAGACAGATACCCGCTGTGACACCTGCCGCAATGGCAATAGCACGAGTGAGGAACTTTTTATCCTCCCATTTTTGATAGAGTTGCCACAATGCCACGCCGGCCAAAAGCGGAACGCTCCACTCGACAACAACCAAAGCAGTCGATACCGCACGGAATTTATTGTACAAAGGCAGGTATTTGAAACAAAATTCGGTGAATCCCATAGCGTGATAACCCCACGACATAAACAGGGCAAGCAGCGTTGCTGCCAACACCCACCAACGGTCACGGGGTGCAGCAAGGATAAGTCCCAGCATAGCCAAAAATATCACCACAGCTCCCAAATATGTAGGTCCTGCTGTATATGGTTGTTCGCCCCAATAGGTCGGGAGTTGTTGTGCCACACGCTTATCTACGCCAACCTCGTTTAGTGCCTTCGCCACCTCGCCATCACGCGAAAATGTTGCACCCGAATCTCCACCCATAAAGTCGGGAATAAGCATATTCCAACTCTCCCCGATACCATAACTCCACGCTGTGGCATAGTCTATATCCAAACCTTTGCGGTCGCCTTCGGCTGCAAGTGCGCTTCCGCCACGCACCGTATCGGAGGTGTGTTGCATAGTATAGTAAAGCGGCGCAAAATTTGCTCCGAGAGCCAAAATTGCCGCACCAAGTAATACAGCAGCACGCTGTGCAAAACTTTTGCACACCTTGTTTTTTATTGCGAAAACAGCCTCCGAAACAAAAAGAATAGCAGCAACCAGAACAAAGTAGTAGGTTATTTGTGGGTGATTTGCTCCCGCTTCGAGCGAGGCAAAAAGAGCCGTTAATGCACCACCAACCCACATATTTCTACGCAAGGTATAGTGGATTGAGCCTAACATCGCCGGAGCATAAACCAACGCCCACATTTTCGTAATGTGTCCTGCGCCGATAATTAGGAAGAAGTAGGTGGATAGTCCGTAAGCCAGACCAACAACAATACCCACCCAAGCCGACATCCCCATCAACAAAGCCATCACAAAGGCGGATAACATTGCGAAGAACACCATCGAGGCAGGTGCTGCAAAGAGCGACTGCAACCAATCTACTGAGCGTTTAATGATTTGTGCCGGATACTTTATATTGATTTGGTATGCAGGCATACCCGAAAACATGGCTCCTGTCCATTGAGGGTCCTCATCAAAATTGGCTCGACACTCACGAATATCACGGCTCATACCGTCAAATTGGCGGATATCGTGTTGTGGTAACACTCTTCCCTCCAACTGTGGAGCAAAACCCACAATTGAAACCACCCCAAAGAGCAATACCGCCACTATTGTTGGTAAAGCATTACGTAATATTTTCTGAAAATTTTTCATATCGATTTTTAAAATAACGCTCAAAGTTAGAAAAAATTTCGCTTTTTAGGGCAAATCTTACGAAAATTCACTATCTTTGTTCGGATATAGGACTTGTTATGAGAACAACTCTCGACCAAATACGCCGTCCGATAGAGGGCAATATTGAGGAGTTTGACGCCTTTGTTCGTAAGAATTTCAGCGAAACCAAAGGCTCTCTCATTGGCGATATGCTTGAATATGTCCTCTCCTCACGAGGGAAAGGTTTGCGCCCTGTTGTCGTTATGCTTGCGGCCGGGGCAACTTCGACAACAGGCAACTTCGGCAAACGCACACTCTTGGCTGCGATGTTGGTCGAGATGATTCATGTCGCTTCACTTATCCACGATGATGTTATTGACGAGTCGAATCTGCGCCGAGGCAAAGCATCGGTAAATGCCCGCTGGCAGTCGCGCAATGCGGTAATTATCGGCGACTATATTCTCGCCCGAAATATGAATATTGGTCTGCAAAGCGGACAGTACGACCTGCTTACGCATATCATAGGTGCCATGTCGTCACTCTGCGAAGGAGAGTTGATTCAGAGCGACCACGCATCAAAAATGGACACCTCGCGCGAAAATTATCTCGATATAATCTACAAAAAGACAGCCTCTCTGTTTGAGGTTTGTGGTTCGGTGGGAGCAATCTCGGTAGGTGCATCACGAGAGAAGGTTGAGGCAATGCGCACCTTTGGAAATATGCTCGGTATGGCGTTCCAAATTGTAGATGATATTCTTGATTTTGTACCGAATAACAACACCGGCAAGCCTGCGGCAAACGATTTGCGTGAGCGCAAAATCACGTTGCCTCTCATTGAGGTTTTGGAGCGAGTATCGGAGGAGGAGAAGGTAGAGATTATGCGCCATCTGCCACTCTGCGCCGAGAGCGAGGAGAGTGTGGCATACATTCAGAGTAAAGTAGAGGAGTATAAAGGCGTAGAGTTTGCACGAGAAACCGTGCAAGCATATCTGCAACGAGCCATGTCGGCATTATCAGTCTGCGAAGATAGCGATTACCGCAACTCACTGCTCGCCCTCTGTGAATATGTTGTAGAACGAGACAGATAAACGGAAAACGGAAAACGGAAAACGGGAAACTTTAATGAGCGAGAAAATAGGAGTTAGGAGTTGAAAAATAATTTTGAATTCTGCATTTTGAATTCTGCATTTTGAATTAAAACTCTCGTTTCTCGTCCAAAAAAGGATACAACTTTATTTTTAACCAATAAAAACTAAAATTTTTATGACACAAAAACAAAATTCGAATGTGCCGGCAATCATCGTGTGCATCTTGCTCTTCGGTATGATTTCGTTCGTCACAAACTTGGCATCGCCAATGGGCGACATTCTTAAAAATCAGTTCCATGTAGCGAACTGGATGGGTACTCTTGGTGTGCTATGCAACTTTATTGCATACGCTGTTATGGGTATTCCTGCCGGTAACCTCTTGCAGAAGAAGGGTTACAAATTTACCGCTTTGATGGCTGTTGTTGTTGGCTTCACCGGTGTCGGTATCCAGACTATCGCAGGTCTTTTGGAGGGTAACCTCGCATTTGGTGTATACTTGCTCGGTGCTTTCGTAGCAGGTTTCTCGATGTGTATGCTCAACATCGTAGTTAATCCAATGTTGAATAAGCTCGGTGGCGGTGGTAACCGTGGTAACCAACTCGTTCAGGTGGGTGGCTCGTTCAACTCGTTGATGGGTACAGCCGTTATCTTCTTGACCGGCGTATTCGTACCAAGCATTGTTGATGCAAAGATTAGCCAGGTATTCCCATTGATGTACATCGCATTGGCAATCTTCGCATTGGCATTTGTGGTAATCCTATTGACCAAGATTCCTGAGAATCCGGCTGTCGAAGCAAAGGTTGAGGAGAAGTCGCAGTACGGTCCAATGTCGTTCCGCCACTTCGTACTCGGTGCGGTAGCAATCTTCATCTATGTAGGTGTTGAGGTTGGTATTCCAAATGTATTGCAAAAGTGGTTGCAGAATGGCGGTTTGCAGGTAGAGTCGGGTGCTGAGGCTATCGCAGGAACCGTTACCGCAACTTATTGGTTGCTCATGCTTGTAGGTCGTCTTTTGGGTGCTGCTCTCGGAGCAAAGGTTTCGGCAAAATCGATGCTTACAGCCGTTTCGGCAGTTGGTTTGTGTCTTGTTTTGGGCGCTATTCTCCTCTCTCCTGCAACCGTTGTAAACCTCCCTGTATTCAAGGGTACAGCAGGTTTTGGTTTGGCTGAGGTTCCTGTAAATGCAGCATTGCTCGTATTGTGCGGTCTTTGCACATCGGTAATGTGGGGCGGTATCTTCAACCTCGCAGTTGAGGGCTTGGGCAAGTACACCGAGAAGGCTTCGGGTATCTTTATGGCACTCGTTTGCGGTGGTGGTATTCTTCCATTCTTGCAGAATGCAGTTGTTGACTGGACAGGTAGCTACCTCGTAAGTTACTGGGTAATCGTTGCCGGTCTTGCATTCTTGCTCTTCTACGCTTTGGTAGGCTCAAAGAATGTGAACAAGGATATCAAGGTTGACTAATTTAGGTTAGCGGATAATACGAAAATAGAGTGGGCGAAAACCCACTCTATTTTTGTTGATTGCATGAGTTTGCTTATGCCAATATCGTATCGGCAAGATTTTCGAGTGCCGGAATATCGCTCTGCTTCATTGTCGAACGAATAGTCACCATATCGCCAACAATCTCTACATCTGTCATCTGCTCCAACATTCCCTTCATTACACGACCTGCACAAGGAGCCCACGAACCATTTTCAATGATTGCAACTCTGCGATTGCGATAGCCCTTTATGCTCAATTTATGAAGAAAGGTATGCATTGGTGTAAAGACATCACCATCGTAAGATGATGCCGCCACAACCATCTTTCCGTAGCGGAAAGCATCTTCAACAGCCTCAGCCATATCATCACGAGTAAGGTCAGCCATCGCCACCTTCGCAGCACCCTTTTCACGTAAAATCTCTGCCAACTTTTGAGCCGCCTTTGCCGTTCCGCCGTGAATTGAGGCGTATGCGATAAAGACCCCTTCGCTCTCAACATCGTATCGACTCCAACAGTCATAGAGTCCGATGTAATACGAAAGATTTTCCTTTAATATTGGTCCGTGCAGTGGGCAGATGATAGCGACATCAAGCGCAGCCAACTTCTTCAACAACGCCTGCACGGGTGCGCCATACTTACCACATATATTAAAGTAGTATCTGCGAGCCTCACAAGCCCAATCCTCCTCGTGCGCAAGCGCACCGAACTTGCCGAATCCATCAGCCGAAAAGACAACCTTGTCGAGCGAGTCGTACGACACCATAACCTCAGGCCAATGCACCATCGGTGCCATCAAAAATGTTAGCGTATGCACACCCAACGAGAGAGAGTCGCCCTCCTTAACCGCTATGGTGCGACCTTCAAAATCGACACCTTCAAAGAATTGTGGCATCATGCCTATCGCACGAGCCGAAGCCACAATTTTCAAGTTAGGATACTCCGCAACAACCTTTGCAATATTGCCTGCATGATCCGGCTCCATGTGGTGCACAACCAAATAATCGGGAGTACGACCTGCAAGTGCCTCCTGCAAATTATGCCACCACTCATCGCTCTTGCGAGCATCTACCGTATCCATAATGGCAATCTTCTCGTCAAAAATCAGATACGAGTTGTAAGAGATGCCGTTTGGTACAATATATTGACTCTCAAAGAGGTCGATATCGTTGTCATCAACACCTATATAACGAATTGAATCTGTAATATTTGTAATCATAACCACTTTAAAGCTTTTAATTTGTTACTATTTGGAGCGCAAAGATACAACCAAATTTCCAATAAATAACGTATAATGCCTTGTACTATTATATCTTTTTTTGTGAGAATTTGTTGTTTGTTTAGGAAAAATTTGTATCTTTGCATTGTAATAGTGGCACTATGGAGGTCAAAATCCCTCCCTCGAATTTTTCGGGGGGGGGATTTTGAGGTTTAATAAATTGATTATCAGTGTGTTACGAGTGTTATTTGAAGTGAGAGAACAGATAACAGAGTGCAGAGTACAAAAAAGTACAAATAACAACAACTGATAACAGATAGCAAACAGAAAATTTAGGTTTATACCTATTTTTATACTAACAAACTAATTAACAAATTTATTAACTTAAAGCATTAGCATGATGAAAAATTTTGCAAAAATTTTCACAGCGATTGTGGTGGCGTTCGCAGCGTACTCGTGTGTTGCAG
>SUZE01000015.1 GCA_015060075.1 Rikenellaceae bacterium
GACGAAGTGTACCAAATCTCGTTATTAGGGATTTGCGAGTTTGAAACCTGAGTTACGGTGAGTGTTGCCGAGAGGTTGTAATCATCGCAGAATACGGTGATAACACCCTCACGCTCAGATGTGGTATCGTTCTTTGCCACAGTGAAGTAGAGTGTGCAATACTCAGTACCGCAACTGCCACCCGAGATAGTAATCCAATCAACATTTGTGCTTGTTTCGTAGGCATATTCGGTGAAAATATCTACCGAAAACTCGCCACCCTCGGCACCAACGGTCATCTCCTCCTGAGAGAGTTTTAGAGAGCCGACAACCGGTACATCGGGACCAACAGGCTCCTCTGTCGAGTAGCAACCCACCATTGCAACCGACAAAAACATTGTCATCAAAAATTGTAAAAGTTTTTTCATAGTTGTTTATTATTTAGTGTGTTTGTTTTTCTAACTCGCTGTGCATCAACGAAATACCCCCCCCCCGAAAAATCGGGGAGGGGTATTTATATACCCTTATTGTGCAAAATCGCCCACTATTTCGCTGATATGTTAATGCAAATGTAGAAACTTTTTTTTGAAAAAACAAAAAAGAGGCAGAAAACAATCACTTGTCTTCTGCCTCTTTAATTTATCAGTCGTTCAGCGACTTAGTCGTCTATACCTACACAGCGACCAGCCTTATCAAATTTCAACTCCAAATCATTGGATAACTCCACCTCGTAGCCAAAACGCTTTACCTCTATTTGCACGATACCTACTCCTGCATAGTGAGCATTCACAAAGTTGGCAATCTGTGCAGGGATAACCGATGCAGGAATTTTTGCACCCTTATTTTTCACACTCTCCCACTTGCCCTTGGCATCGAACTCTACCTTTGTGCCATCATTTAGAATTACTGTATAGTCGTTATCCGCAATATCCTTGTCGTGGGTAGCCACAACAACCTCACTTTTGGCAAAATTCGTCTTCAAGAAGGCTTGTGCCTCTGCCGGCAGTTGCTGTTTTGTAACTGCAACCTCCCAAGCCATTGCCGGAGTAATCAATAGCGTTGCCATAGCCAACGCTGAAAGCATCATCTTTTTCATAATTATATCTCTCTTTAAGGTTTACATACAAATATACGAAAAATTATCCATATTTATTGTGTATATCTCGAAAAAGTTGCAAAAAATATTCCAAAACAGACGAGAGACGAGAGAAATGCAGAATGCAGAATGCAAAATGCAGAATGCAAAATTAAGAATTGCTTTCAGCGCACTCCTATAAAGCGACCAACGGGAGCGAATCCTATTTAGTCCTATTTAATCCTATTATCGCTTGCGCCTTGACTATGCTCGGAGTTCCTCAAAACCGCTGACCTCTCTACGACTTTTTTTGAAATGTTTTGGTCTAAAATTTGGAGAAATGAGAAATTCTGTTTAATTTTGGTAACTGAAATATAAAAAATAGGAGGATTTACTATGGCACAGCAAGAGAAAACCCGTTATAGTGATGCCGAGTTGGCCGAATTCAAAGAGTTGATTTTGAAGAAGCTCGAACAAGCGCGACACGACTACGAAGAGTTGCGTTCCAGCATAAGCCGTGTTACAGGCAACGACACCGAGGATACCTCACCGACATTCAAGGTGCTCGAAGAGGGTGCAACAACCCTTTCGAAGGAGGAGTGTGAGCGTTTGGCTGCACACCAATCGAAGTTTATCCGCAACCTCGAACTTGCCCTTGTGCGTATCGAGCACAAGACATACGGCATCTGCAAGACCACAGGAAAGTTGATTCCGCGTGAGCGTCTGTTGCGTGTTCCTCACGCTACCGAGACTATCGAAGCAAAAGAGGCTCGAAAGTAGAAAATTTATACTTATTATAATTAATCACAATCAAATTTTATTTATTAACTAAACTTTAATGTTATGAAGCACTTTTACAAATTTCTCTCAGTAGTGGCGCTGGTAGCAGTATCGCTTACCGGTTGCGTAAAGGAGCAGAGCTCTTTCTCACCAGATGACGTTCCAGGACGTGCAACTATTATCGGTAGTTACCACTACGATGCAGGTCAGGGCTATGATTACGATGATGAGTCTTACATCAGATATATCAAACCGCTTGCTAATCACACCGTTTACGCTTTGGTGGACAACAGCACTCTCAAAACCGGCTCGAAGGGCTACACCGTTTACGAGACAACAACAGACAAACATGGTGAGTTCAAAATTTCTGTGCCTGTAACTTTGACAGGAACTACCGTTAAGGTATATGCTAAGACATTCCTCGGCAAGCGTCAGGAGGTTGTTGGTGTAGAGGATAATGAGCCAATATTCGAGAATCCGGATGTAGTTTACAAGGCTGCCGAGAAGACCTACTCTTTGAAGGCTGATGATATCGTATTCCACGATGCTATCTGTACCGTTAACACCGGTGACGAGCGTGAGGAGACTGAGACCTACCCTTACACTTGGACATTTACCGTAAAAGTTGGTGAAGGTGTATACCACAAGGTTAGCAATTATTCATACCAGGTATTGTATAACAATGCAGAGGATGTTAATGTTCTTGCAACTGTTGATGGACACAAATATGGTGCAACAACCAATGCAAAGGGTATCGCTAAGTTTGTTATTCCTGCAACAGAGAAGGTTGGTTCGACAAAAGCTGTTATAGAGATTAAGCCTTATCTCGAAGAGAACTTTACTCACCTGTACTTCCAAGGTTCAAGTGTTGCTACATCTATCTTGGAGAAGGGTACCTATGAGATGTATGATGGTGGTTCGAATACCGTACCAAGCATCAGCCAAAGCCTCACATTCGTTGAGTTCAGCAACACCGACCCTAACATCAATGTAAACATGGTATTTATCCCATTTGATGGTATTGCAAACAGTGGTGGATACAATATCTACACTTGGATTAATGACTATCACAACTATGGTCCTCAGAACTAAATAACCTTACAACTATGAAGAAGTTATTATTAATCGCAGTTGCGGTCTGCATGCTTCCTCTTGCGGTTAGTGCACAGGAGGCTAATGAGACCAAGAAGGAGAAGGCGAACAAGGTTTACCTTCCGGAGAAGGGCGATTGGGCGATTGGATTCAATGCTGCTCCGTTGTTTAAGTTTGCAGGCAACCTCTTTAATGGTGCATCGAGCAACTCTCTTGAATCGTTGGGTGGTCAGCCGATTACCGACCACTTGGAGGGGTACAAGAAGGGTGATATTGCTCCGGACATCTCGGTAATGGGTAAATATATGCTTACTGACGAATGGGGCATTCGTGCAAATGTTGGTTTTATGGTTCGCTCGACCATGACCAAGAGTTATGTTGTAGATGACAAAGCCGCAACTATTGACCCATTGAGCGAGAGTAAGGTTATCGACCAACAGAAGGTTTCGAATCATGGTGCAAGCCTCATGTTGGGTGCTGAGTATCGCAAGGGTAAAAGACGTGTCCAGGGCGTATTCGGCATGGGCGTACTCTTCGGATTGAAGCAGACTAAAACCGCTTATACCTATGGCAACGAACTGACTGCTCTCAACCAAAAGCCATCAACCACAATCGCTAATGTTTGGAATGGAGCATATCGTATTGATAAGAAAAAGACTGCATCAGATGTATTCCTCGGTGTTACAGGTAGTGCAGGTATCGAGTGGTTTGTTGCGCCAAAGATTTCGTTGGGTGCCGAGGTTAATCTCAGCCTCTACTACATATTCGGTGGTCAGGAGTGGACAACTTCGACCGGTTATAACACCGCACTCAGCAAGGTTGAGCAGAGAACAGACCTCGTATCTCCGGGTAACGACTACTTCGGCTTTGGTACGGACAACCTCGGTGGCTCGCTGAATGTATCGTTCTACTTCTAAGAAGATAGAGCAGATAAAACACAAAATAGGGACTTCTTTTTACGGAAGTTCCTATTTTTTTAGTATATTTGTAGTGTCATGAAGAGAGTTATAAACATAGGTATCATTTTCTGTGTCGTTTCGGCTATTTTTGCATGCGCACCGGAAGATAGCAACCATATCACAATGCACTATTGTTGCGATTTTGAGGGGGCTTATTGGAATGCGTTGGTGGATAGCGACCCAAATGGCAGCAATCTGACAAACGGCTCAATCGCAACATCGTGGCACGATGAAAAGAGTGGTATCGCAGGTGAGGTGACAATACCTTACGAGGGGTATTGGGGTGGATTGGCACTGTCCGACCATTGCAGTAAAGATTTACAAAACCACGGCTCACCGACCGACCAACTCTACGCACATGTGGATAGTGCATACTCGGGTAAGAATTTCCTTATTTGCAACTGCTTTTGGGGTGGCGTAGAACTTCGTTTGGGCGAAGAGCCTGCTTTTATAGAGAGCATAATGGTTGCTCATACCACCTATTCGTACGCAGCCACAACCCAGGGAAACCACATAGAGCCTGAACCCATTGACAAAAACTCCTCGATTTGGATTGAGGCATCGGGCTACATAGATGGCTCTGACGAAGTTCAAGCCACTGCAAAATTCTACCTGTATAAAAACGGCGAGCCCGCTTTCGAGGGGTGGGAAAAGTGGTATATGACCTCGATGTGCAAGGTTAATAGAGTCGTTTTCGACATTAAACAGAGTGGCAAGTTCTACCCCTCATACTTCGCTATGGACGATATAAAACTTGTTCGACACAAAGCAATACGATAAGGGCAAACTACTAAAATCAAATAAAAAATTATGAAGAAATTTTTCTCTATTTTGATTGTTGTGGCAGTTGCTGCAATGAGCGTTGGTTGTTGCGAGAAGAAGAGTGATTCGCAAGAGTTGTCTTTTACACAACTGATGGAGCAGAGCACTCCGGAGCAGGTCGAGGCGTGGTACAATGGTGGCTCTCGTCTTGATGAGGAGTACACCAAGGCGCATGCCGAGGAGTTGCGCAAGCAGAAGAAGTTGTTGGTATTCGACCTCGATGGCACACTATCCAACCACCGTTGCCCAATGCCGGAGGAGAGTCGTGCATTGCTCGATGCTCTCGGCAAGAAGTATCACTTGGTGATGTGTGGTGCAGGAAATGTTGCACGTGTATTTAATCAAATGGGCAAATACCCTATCGACTTGGTCGGCAACTACGGAATGATGCATGCCAAGGTCGAGAATGGTGAACTTGTGATTACCAAGAAGGTCGTTGCCGACATTGACAAGGAGTTCTTCTTGCGTGAAACGACTCGCTTGCGTGAAAAGTATGGCTATACCAAGTACGCAGGAGAGCCTATCGAGTGGCACCCTTCGGGTATGGTGACATTTGCCCTGCTTGGTACCGAAGCAACCAAGGAGGATAAACTTGTCTTCGACCCCGACCGTGCAAAGCGCCGTGTGATGTATCCTGAGGTGTTGGAAATTTTCAAGGATTACACCGTATTTATCGGAGGCTCAACTTCGTTTGATATTGTGGCAAAGCAGTACAACAAGTACGATGCAACGATGGAGTATGCAAAGATGCACGGCTACACCAAGGAGCAGGTACTGTTTATGGGTGATGATATGGGCGATGGCGGAGGCGACAGTCACATTCGCCTTGGCGGTATCGACTATATCCATGTACTCGACTACACAAAGATTCCTGAGATGTTGGCGTTCTTGTTGGAGTAAGCCAAGAGTTGAAAACGGAAAACGGAGAACGGAAAACTGAAAACGGAGAACTGAGAACTGAGAACTTTCAGCGCACCCCATAGAGCGACCAACGGGAGCGCCCCCATAAAGGGCGGAACGCCCGCCCCCATAACCCCCCAGAAAGGTTGCGCCTTGACCACGCTCGGAGTTCGGAAAACAAAAACTGAGAGCGCACCCCTAACGCCCCTAACGACTCTAAAAAAGCCTTTTTCCCCGCAGTTTAACGACAAAAGAGAGGTGTTATAACGCTATCTACCCCATGAGTCGCGGTCGAGCGTTCTATAATTTATCGCCTCGGCGATATGTGTTGCCTCGATATTTTCGCACCCTGCAAGGTCGGCAATAGTGCGCGCAACCTTGATAATACGGTCGTAGGCTCGGGCGGAGAGGTTTAGTCGGCGCATGGCACTCTCCAAGAGCGAGCGCACCTCACTACTCAACGGGCAGAAATGGCGCAACATTGCCGAATTCATCATTGCGTTGGAGTGGATAGGTGTACCCTCGAAACGGAGCGACTGAATTGCTCGGGCCGCAATAACACGCTTGCGAATCTCGGCACTTGACTCCTCCACTTGGTCGCCATTTATCTCCGACAATGGCACCGGAACAACCTCGATATGCATATCAATACGGTCAAGCAATGGTCCAGAGATGCGTGAGAAGTAGCGATTTATGGCGAATGGCTGACACGTACACTCCTTGGTTGGGTGGTTGTAGTAACCACACGGACAAGGATTCATCGCACCTATCAAGGTGAAATTCGATGGATACTCCACACTATATTTTGCTCGTGAGATAGTTATCATTCTATCCTCCAAAGGTTGGCGCAACACCTCCAAAACATTTCTTCCAAATTCGGGAAGTTCGTCAAGGAACAGAACTCCGTTGTGAGCCAAACTGACTTCGCCCGGTTGTGGCGACTGACCGCCACCGATAAGTGCTACTTGCGATGTGAGGTGGTGTGGCGCACGGAATGGGCGTTTAGACATAAGACCTATATTCTCACCCAACTTACCCGCTACGGAGTGTATCTTTGTCGCCTCGACAGCCTCCTCCAAGGTCATCGGCGGCATAATCGTAGGCATACGGCGTGCCAACATCGTCTTACCTGAGCCTGGTGCGCCAATCATCAATACATTGTGACCTCCTGCGGCGGCAATCTCCAAGGCTCGCTTTACATCACGCTGCCCCTTAACATCGGCAAAGTCCTCGGCGTAGAGGTTCTGCTCCTCCTCTGTGGTCAGCACACAACTCTCGGCAGGCGAGATAGTTAGTTCGTTGTTGAGGTAGGCTATAACCTCCGCCAAGGTATTGACAGGTATAACCTCCAAACCATCTACAACTGCTGCTTCGTGAGCACTCGCAGAGGATACAACGATGCGTTTCAGCCCACACTCCTTTGCCATAACGGCAAGCGGCAGAATACCTCGTACGGATTTCACTGCGCCATCGAGCGACAATTCGCCGACAAACATCGTGTCGGCAAGGCGGGTATCGAGCACCTGTTGCGTAGCGGCAAGAATACCCACAGCAATAGGTAAATCAAATCCTGAGCCCTCCTTACGAAGGTCGGCGGGGGCAAGGTTTACAACCACCTTCTTGGCGGTCATTCGGCGTTGCGAGTTCTCGAAAGCTGAGCGAATACGTTGTTCACTCTCCTTCACGGCATTGTCGGGCAAGCCTACAAGATAGAGCCCTATTCCTCCACCTGCTACATTAACCTCAACATCGACCTTAACGGCCTTAATTCCAACTATTGCACCCGCAAAACACTTTACAAACATCACCTATATAATTTAGAATGGTGCAAACTCATCGTTCGTGGCACTCTGCAATACCGAAGCTGATGATGGTTGTATGTTCGAACTTGCCATATCATCATACTGCTCCATCGAAGGTTGCGGCATTCCCGTATTAATCTGGTCCCAATTGGTAAATTTCGCCTGGTCCTTAATAAAGCGCAATTTCACATCACCAACCGAACCGTTACGATGTTTTGCCAAGATAAACTCCGCCAATCCCTCAACGGGCTCTTCACCCGGGCCTGCGGTAAAGCCGTAGTATTCAGGTCGATGAATAAATGCTACAAGGTCGGCATCTTGCTCGATTGCTCCCGACTCACGAAGGTCGCTCAACTGCGGACGCTTCGAGCCTCCACGCGACTCGGTGGCACGATTCAACTGCGAGAGGGCAATAATCGGGATATTCAACTCCTTGGCAATACCCTTCAATGTTCGAGAGATAAATGCCACCTCTTGCTCGCGATTTCCCTTGTCGCCCTGACCCGATGCAGTCATCAGCTGCAAGTAGTCGATAACGATAACCTTGATATCGTTATTAGCCTTCAAACGGCGTACCTTCGAGCGAAACTCGAAGATTGACAATGCCGGAGTATCATCGATATAGAGTGGAGCCATACCGAGAACTTTGGTGTTGGTTTCGAGCGTTTTCCACTCCGAAGGGGTGAGTTTTCCACTACGGATAGTCTGACCGTTAATACCCGTCTCGGCAACTACCAAACGAGTCATCAACTGCACCGAAGACATCTCCAACGAGAAGAACGCAACGGGAGTATCGTAATCAACAGCCATATTGCGAGCCATAGTAAGCGTGAAAGCGGTCTTACCCATAGCAGGGCGGGCTGCGATGATAATAAGGTCGGAGGGTTGCCAGCCGAGTGTCACATTGTCCAAATCGGTGAAGCCAGTACAAACACCGCTATAACGAGAGTCGTTCTCGGCAGCCTTTTCGATTTGTCGGATTGTGGCACGAAGAATATCGCTTGCCGACTGCACCGAGCGTTTTACATAACCCTCGGTAATCTTCAACACCTCGCCCTCGGCAAAACCGATAAGGTCATTAACATCGATAGTGCTGTCGTACGATTGGCGTTGTATCTCGGTCGAGGCACGAATCAACTCACGCTGGATATGTTTCTGCGTGATAATTCGTGAGTGGAACTCGATATTTGCCGCCGAAGCAACACGCTGTGTAAGTTGTGCCAGATAGTTCGCACCTCCAACCTTCTTCAACTCGCGTTTCGATTTGAGTTGGTTGGTCACGGTAAAGAGGTCTATCGGCTGTTGCGCCATCGACAACTCATTCATCACACGATAGATAAGGCGATGCTCCTCCTTGTAGAACGAAGCCTCGGTGAGATACTCCTGCACCTCGGTTATCTTATCCGATTCGAGCATCAATGCACCGAGAACAGTCTCCTCCAACTCTACTGCCTGTGGTGGCACAGTCGCCACAACCTCAGGCGCCAACTCCGCAAATGCTCCGCTATTCTTGCTATTTTTGAAATCCTTTGCCATTTTTCCGACTAATTATCTCACAAAAGTAGCCTTTTTCTGCCACTCCGCCAACATGCACCCGTGCGGGCGTGTTGAAAACTCTGTTTATAACATATCTTCCGAGCATAAAATCGCCCCGCTACGCACCTCTGCACTGTTTATATCTTTTTGAAAACTCTACTTCTCATTCACGATTCTTCGTGACACAGCCAACGAAGCAACACTTATGCGGACATCGCCTTCGCAGGCTCGAATTATGGTCGTGGCGCAAGAACTGATGGTTGCTCCCGTAGTGATAACATCATCGACCAACAAGATATGCCGTCCCCGCATATTCTTCGTATTGCGTACCTCGAAAATCTCCTCTACATTATCCCAACGCTCGGTATCTATCTTTGATGTCTGACTATCGTTATACACACAACGGCACACCGAGCCGAAATCGCATTTGACACCCAACTTACGCCCTACACCCAGAGCCAACTGCTCCGATTGGTTGTAGCCACGCATCAATCGGCGGCGAAAGTGCAACGGAATAGGTATTATCAAATCCACATCATCAAAGTTGCCGCTGTCCCGCAACTCTTCGCCAAGCCACTCGCCCATCTTCTGCGCAAAGAACCAACGCCCCGAATATTTGAATTTGTGAATCACTCGCTGCCACTCCGTGCCACCGATAAACCAAAACATTGCCGTAGCCGACTCAACGGGCATCATATTCTCGAAGATAAGTTTCACAGGGTTGTCTTTGCGTTTTGCAAAACCTGTCAGAGGGATATTGTAGCGACACAATATACAGACGCTGCCCTCGTTCTCCAACAGCGGTCTGCCACAGATAAGGCAGGTACGGGGCATGAATAGCGACATCGCATCGAGTACTACGCCCGAAATATCACAAAATATCGACATCGCAAATTACAACTATATTTCGATAAGATTTTTCGCTCTTCAATTTGGAAATCTCCTCACGAAGAATTGCTCTCGCACGAGAGAATGAGGATTCGACCTCCACCTTTAACATCAGCTCCACCCTATACTCTCCTCGCACCCTATCGATAAGCGGCGCAACAGGACCTAAAACCCTGCGACCAAAACGATTTCGCAGTTGTTCTCCGAGTTGAAGCGAGGATTTCACGAGCAACTCTTTATTGCTCGTACGCATCGTAATTTTCACGATTCGCACAAACGGCGGATAGCCAAATTGTTTACGCTCGGCGAGGAGTTTCGTAGCCACCCTCTCATAATCGCCAACCAACGCATATACCGAGTGTTCGGGCTCGGCGGTCTGAATTATCACCTCACCACGCTTATCTCGCCTGCCTGCTCGACCTGCCACCTGCATAAGCAGTTGCCAAGCCCTCTCCTCTGCTCTGAAATCGGGCGAGGCAAGCAGGTTGTCGCCATTCAATATTCCGATTAGGGTGACATCTGCAAAATCAAGCCCCTTTGATACAATTTGCGTTCCGACCAATATATCCGCCTCATGTCGGGCAAAGGCGCCGATAATGCGATTATATGCCGTTGATGAGGTCGCCGTATCGCCATCAAGGCGCAGCACCCTTGCTTCGGGGAACAACTCCGTTATCGCCTCCTCCACTCGCTCCGTACCAAAGCCCATTGGGCGCAATTCGCCCGACTTGCAATTGGGGCAGTAGCGCTCTATCGGCTCGTTGTAGCCACAATAGTGACAAATCATTCGTCCCTTCTGCTGATGCGCCGAAAGGGTTACATTACACCTCGGACAGCGTGCCGACCAACCACACGAAGGACACTCCATATATGGCGAGTAACCTCGTCTGTTTTGGAAGAGAATAACCTGTTCGTTGCACTCCAATCGTTCGGCAATACCATCGAGCAACTCTTTGTTAAAGTGCAATTTGCGTTCGTTTCGCTTAACATTACGCACCGTATCAGAAATTACGATATCAGGCATCTCAACACCACCATATCGCTCGGTTAGTTGCGTGTATGCGTACTTGCCGGAGAGGGTGTTTGCATAACTTTCGAGCGAAGGCGTTGCACTACCCAATACAACCTTTGCATCGTGTAATGTTGCCAGCAAAATCGCTGCATCTCGACCATTGTAGCGAGGATTTGGCTCTGTCTGCTTATAGCTCGAATCGTGCTCCTCATCGACCACCACCAAGCCCAATTTCTTGTATGGCAGGAACAACGCCGAGCGCGCTCCAACCACAAAATTTCCACTCTCCGAGGAGAGCATATCGGTATAGAGTTTTGTGCGCTGTTGCGGGGTGAGTTTCGAGTGATAGACCGTAACACTCTCGCCAAAAAGCGAGCGCATACGCTCCACCAGCTGTGTTGTGAGCGATATTTCGGGAACGAGAAATAGAACATCTTCGCCATGCGATAGTCGTTCCTCGATAAGGTGGGTGTAAATCTCTGTCTTACCCGAACTTGTAACGCCGTGCAGCAACGCCACACGTCTATCTGTCAAGCCCTCCCGAATCTCGTTAAGAGCCTTCGTTTGTGCCGGCGAGAGTTTCGGCAAAAGAGTTTTGCTCCACTCGCAGTCAAGCGTATAATCTCGTTCGCCCATCTCCACCAAACCCGACTTTGCAAGTGATTTCAATGCCGCAGCATCAAGCGCAACAACATGGCGTGGTACAACGCCCCCAGCCTCCTCAATAGCACACAGAGCCTCATATCGCTTTGGCGCACGGCGAGCCATCTTCGCGCGCACCTCCTCCGTAAAGGCATCGGCAACAAGTCCTACGGTCGTTTCCCGCTTTGGTGTATATGGCAAAAACTCCTCCTCGCACTTCGCCTTCGCCTTTATTGCCGAAGGGAGTGCCACGCGCATAACCTCGCCTACCGAACAGATGTAGTACTCGGCAATCCACTCCCAAAACTGCATCTGCAACTCCGACAAAAGCGGTTTATCGTAGAGCACCTTCAATATCGGCTTTGCCGTACCTCGTGCCGGAGGGGTGTCGTGCAATCGCCACACAATACCCGTATAGACGGCACTCTTACCGAATTGTACCGCCACTGCATCACCTACACATACCTCAACACCTTCGCCAACGGCAAAGGTGTAGGCAGGTTGCGCCAACGGCAACACTATATCGGCATAGCGACTCACGACAATATGCTTTTTTTGAAGCGTTTAGGCTATAATCAACTCTATTCCCGCATCCTCGATAATTTCGCGCATCTCTTTTGTAACACCATCATCAGTAATGAGGATATCAATCTCTTCGAGCGAGGCGATGTGACCGAAACCGCGCTGACCAAGTTTTGAAGAGTCTGCTAAAACAACCGTCTTTGACGATGCCGCCATCATCTTACGCGATAGTTGCGCCTCCTCGATGGTCGATGTTGTGATACCGAAATCGGGGTCCACACCATCTACTCCCACAAAGAACTTCGAGCATACTACATTGTTGAGTGTCGAAGCGGCATTTTCACCGAGCGTAGCACACGACTTGCGGTGTATGCGACCTCCAAGTTGCTCGACACGAATATTCTCCAACTCACACAACAACTCCGACACCTTCAAAAATGGAGTCACAACATTCAACACCCCCTGTGGCATAGCGTTGTGAATTGCCTCTGCCAAAGCGTATGTTGTCGAGCCTGCCGAAATCATTATCGAATCCCCCTCGCCAATAAGTTCTACGGCTCGGGCAGCAATACGCTGCTTTGCCTCACGATTGAGATGGCTCTTTGTTTCGAGGTCACGGTCGGCAATATGCGGATTTGCCAATCGTGCACTACCATGCACCTTGTAGAGCAACCCCTTGCTCTCCAAAATCTTTACATCGTTACGAATTGTTACCTTCGTAACTCCCAACTCGTCTGCCACATCGGTAATACGGATAAAGCCGTATTCGTTCAATTTATCAAGAATGTACTTGTGGCGTTCTGCAATACTTAACATATATCTTTTTTTAGCTTTTAGCTATTGGTTTTTATAGTGAGTTTAGAGAAATTAGGGAACTTAATGAATTTAAGGATTGGCGCATCCCTATACTCCCTATATTCCCTATGCTCCTTAAATTCCCTATTCTTGCGCCAAAATTTACCCCGCCAGAACGATTTTTAATGCGCTGCAAGCCAATTTTCTCCCACCCCGCACTCTGCGGTGAGTGGAATTGATAGTTTTGCTGCACCCTCCATCTCCTCACGGACAATCTGCTCGACCACCTCACGCTCCGAGCGCAACAAATCGACAACAATTTCGTCATGCACCTGCATTGTTATTCGGGAGCGCACACCCTCCGCCTTGAAACGGCGAGCAACACCCACCATCGCAATCTTCATAATATCGGCTGCCGTACCCTGAATTGGGGCGTTTATGGCGTTGCGCTCCGCCAAAGCACGAGCATTGGCGTTGCGTGAGTTTATATCGACAAGGTAGCGGCGGCGACCAAATAGTGTTTCGACATAACCCTTCTCGCGAGCGTTATTGACAACATTGTCCATATACTCCTTAACCTTAGGATAGGAATCGAAGTAGCCCTCGATGAGTTGTTTTGCCTCACTGCGAGGAATACGCAAACGCTGGCTCAAACCAAACGCCGAGATGCCGTAGATGATTCCGAAGTTTGCCGTCTTGGCTCGGCGGCGCTCCTCACTTGTAACCTCCTCTATCGGCTTCTTGAATATGCGTGCAGCCGTAGCAGCGTGGATATCCTTACCCTCACGGAAAGCCTCACACAAACTCTCATCTCCACTCAAATGAGCCATCAGTCGCAACTCCACCTGCGAATAGTCCGCCGAAAGGAGTTCGTGCCTATCGTCACTCGGCACAAAGGCTGAGCGAATAGGGCGACCAAGGTCATCTCGCACCGGAATATTCTGCAAATTAGGATTTGCCGAAGAGAGTCGTCCCGTAGCCGTAACCGCCTGATTATACGATGTATGAATATGCCCTGTAATAGGATTTACGAGCAGAGGCAACGAATCGACATAGGTCGAAAGCAACTTCTTAACACCTCGGTACTCCAAAATCAAATCTACAACCTTATGCTCGCCTGCAAACGATTGCAGATACTCCTCATCGGTGCAGAACTGCTTGGTCTTGGTCATCTTCGGTTTGTCGGTAATACGCATCTTCGCAAAGAGCAACTCTCCGAGTTGTCGGCTCGAATTGATATTTATCTCACGCTCACCCGACACCTCACGAATCTGCTCCTCTATGGCGTTGAGCTGTTGTGACAATGTGGTCGAATAGGTGCGCAGAGCCTCACTATCTATGCGAACGCCCTCCCACTCCATATCTACCAATACATCTATCATCGGCTCCTCAATGGTGCGATAGAGCGTCAGCAACGAAGGTTCCTTCTCGATAAGCGGCAACAACACATTGTAGAGTTGCAGTGTAATATCTGCGTCCTCGGCAGCATACTCCGAGATACGCTCCACGCCTATCATATCCATCGTGAGTTGCTTTGCTCCCCTGCCGATAAGCGACTCTATCTCTATTGGCGAGTAGTTGAGATATCGCTCTGCCATGGCGTTCATTCCGTGTCGCGACTCGGCATCGAGCAGGTAATGCAACAGCATAGTATCCCACTTCATACCCCTAACCGATATACCCAACGCACGAAGGAACAAAATATCGAACTTCATATTCTGTCCTACTTTGGCAATGCTCTCATTCTCGAAAATAGGTCGCAAAATCGAGGCATACTCCGCCTCAATATCGTTGCGAGGTCGCACATCAGCGTTGTGTCCAAACGGGATATACCACGCCTCATGTTCACGAATAGAGAGTGACAGACCGACAATGCGGTCGCCAAACATATCAAGCCCCGTAGTTTCGAGGTCAAAACAGAAATGCGATGCAGCCGAAATCTCCGCCACCACCCTGTGCAACTCCTCTGCCGTATATATCGTTGTATATTTGTGCGGAGTGTTTGCCACCGTAGCAAATGCACTCGCAAACAGGTCTGGTTCCACTTCGCCGACCACAGTCGGTGCAGCAGCAACCTCGGTTGCAGGCACGATAGGCGCAAACATTGCATCAAACAACGAGCCTTGCCCCTCCATCGAAGCCTTTTTCTGCAGTCCTGCCTTCACTCGTGCCATATTGGCAAGTTGCATCTGTGGGGCTTGTTGCGGAACAGAGGTATCCTCCACAGGTGCGATATTATTCAAATCTGCCAAGAAGCCCTTGAAATCCAACTCGGCAAACAGAGCCCTCAACTCATCAATCTTCGGCGAGCAGACCGTCAAATCCTCCTCTCTAAACTCTATCGGCACATCGAGGCGAATGGTTGTCAGCACCTTTGCCAAGCGCAACTGCTCCTCATTGGCGAGGATATTAGCCCCCGTTTTACCTCCGATTTTATCGGCATTGGCGATAATATTTTCAACCTCACCCCACGCCTGCACCATCTTGCATGCGCCCTTCTCGCCGACTCCCGGAACACCCGGAATATTATCGGAAGAGTCGCCCCATAGGGCTAAGATATCTCGCACAAGTTCAGGGCGGTCGATGCCATACTTCTCGCGTATAGCCTCCTTATCGACAATCTCGATGCCATCGCCCTTCTGCTTGTAGAGTTTGCGATTCTCGCCTACGAGTTGCCCGTAATCCTTGTCCGGCGTAACCATAAAGACCTCATAACCCGCTTCATCGCCCTTCTTGGCGAGTGTTCCGATAACATCATCTGCCTCGAAACCGGGTACCTCCAACACAGGGATACACATCGCCTCGACAATGCGCTTCACATAGGGCACCGACTGCAAAATATCCTCGGGCGTAGCGGGGCGATTAGCCTTATATTCGGGGTATATCTCACGGCGGAAGCAACCACCCTTCGGGTCAAAAGCAACACCCAAGAGGTCTGGTTTCTCTCGTTTTTGGATATCACGCAAGAACTTGGTAAACCCATAGACAATCGAGGTGTTCATACCTGCATGATTGCGCATAGGTCGCCCCATAAATGCGTAGTAGTATTTGAAAATCAATGCGTAAGCATCGACAAGAAAAAGCCTTTTCATCTCCAATTGACAATTGATAATTGACAATTAAGGTATTTTATCTATAATTCTATTTTTCAATCGTTATCAGATGCGAACCACTCTGCATACGAAGTTGCCGTTTCGTGCAGACGCAACGAGTACAACTGCACATTCGCAGGCAAAGCCCTCTGCAATCGCTCGGCAAAATCTGCCAACATATTCTCGCAAGTCGGTTGGTAATCGACCAAAACCACCTTCTTAAACTTCGTACCAAGCATCTCGCGCAACTCCACGTTCTGCTCCGAGTCGCGCAGCACAAACGAGTGGTCGAGTCTATCGACAATCTCGCTATTGACGATGCGTTTCAGGTCGCCGAAATCCATCACCATACCCAACTTCGGGTTGCTCTCATCGCACGAAGGCTCACCCTTCACTGTCACAAAAAGGCGGTAAGAGTGTCCGTGAATCTCACGGCACAAACCATCGTAGCCGTCAAGTGCATGCGCCGACTCGAACGAGAACTCCTTTGTCAATCGTATCTGTGCCATACTACTTGTCGAGATAATCGATATGTGGCTCACGAGAGAACGCCTCGTTCAACGATATGTAGGTCTGCGTCTTTGTGACACCCGGAATACGCAAGATATTATCGAAAATGGTACGCATCAAGTGCTCGTTATCCACGCAATACAACTTAACCATTGCCGTATATGTTCCCGTAATGAAGTGACACTCCACAATCTCCGGAACATGCTTCATCTTCTCGGCAATGGCACCCAACATCATCGGGTCCTGAATACTCAAATTCACGAAGGCGCAGACATCGAAACCGAGCATCTTCGGATTGACAATCATACGAGAGCCCATCACCACGCCCGTATCCTCCAACTTCTTGATGCGTTGGTGTATCGCCGCACCCGAGATTCCGCATGCACGAGCAATCTCCAAATATGGCATGCGGGCATTCTTAACCAAAAATTTCAAAATCTTGCGGTCAATCGCATCTAACACTTCTTTACTCATAATCCAAAATTTTAAGAGTGAAAATATAAATTTATGGGTTATGGGGTTGTGCTACTCTATTTCAGCACACCCAAATTCTTTCCAACCTCAACAAAAGCCTCAACACAACGCTCCAACTGCTCTCTCGTATGCCCTGCCGATACCTGCACACGGATACGAGCCTGTCCCTTCGGAACAACAGGATAGTAGAAGCCCGTTACGAAAATTCCCTTCTCCTGCAATGCGGCTGCAAACTCCTGCGACAACTTCGCATCGTAGAGCATAACGGCACAAATTGCCGATACGGTAGGTTTGATATCGAAGCCTGCCGCCAACATCTTCTCGCGGAAGAATGCTACATTCTCAACCAAGCGGTCGTGGTGTTCATTACTCTCTTCGAGCATCTTGAACATCTCGATACCTGCACCCACAACTGCCGGCGGCAACGAGTTCGAGAAGAGGTAAGGGCGCGAACGCTGACGCAACATATCGATAATCTCCTTGCGACCTGTGGTAAAACCTCCGACTGCACCACCAAACGCCTTGCCAAGGGTGCCTGTCAAAATATCAACCTCACCACGCAAGTTGTACAACTCGGTAATGCCACGACCGGTCTTGCCCAAGACACCTGCCGAGTGACACTCATCAACCATAACCAAAGCACGATACTCCTTTGCCAAGCGACAAATCTCATCGAGTGGTGCGGCGTTGCCGTCCATCGAGAATACGCCATCGGTTACGATTATGCGGAAACGCTGTGCTTGTGCGCGCTTCAAGCAATCCTCCAACTCCTCCATATTGGCGTTGGCATAGCGATAGCGAACAGCCTTACAAAGACGCACACCATCAATAATCGAGGCATGGTTCAACGAGTCGGAGATAATCGCATCTTGCTCGGTAAACAACGGCTCGAAAACGCCTCCATTAGCATCGAAACAAGCGGCATAGAGGATTGTATCCTCCGTACCGAAATAGTCGGCAATAGCCTTTTCGAGAGCCTTGTGGATATCCTGACAACCGCAGATAAAACGCACTGACGACATTCCGAAACCACGCTCGTCCATTGTGCGTTTTGCCGCCTCGATAAGACGAGGGTTGTCCGACAATCCGAGGTAGTTGTTTGCACAAAAATTCAGACACTCCTTGCCTGCAACCTCGATAGCCGAACGCTGTGGCGAACAAATTACTCGCTCGGTCTTATATAGACCGGCCTCTTTGATAGACTCCAACTCTTGTTGAAGATGTTGCTTGAAATTACCGTACATAATTATCTGGTTTTAAATTATTTATCTCTTATACAAAACAATCCGGCAACGAATATCGCTTACAATTCGTAACAATATCCAACGCAAAGTTATAATTTTTATAGTAAAAAATAGCCTGTTACATCACTTTTTTACAATGCAACTTACAATTTAGCAGAATAACGGTCGGTTTTTTAGGTTGTCGAAACACCTGACCTTGTCAAAGCACAACGATTTTAGGGTTTACGAGGATTATAGGGGTAACAAGGTACGATTACTCTTTTTAGTTTTCTTTTCGGAATTATATAGTTTAGTGTTGTTGATAATAAACAAGAGCGTCATTGCGAGAGCCGACAGGCTCGTGGCAATCTCCCGTTGTTAATTTAATAAAAATATAAGGGAGATTGTCGCAGTCGCTACGCTCCTTCACAATGACGATTTTTTACAACACTAAACTATATAATTCCGTTTATTTTTTCTTGTCTGTCACATATTTTTTCCGTAAAGTCTTGTTTTTTAGGAATATGATACATATATTTGCAGAAAGTATTCTGCTTAAATGCGTTGGGTTAGTGCAATAGCAACACTTTTATCTTATCAATTCCGCCCGCAACTCGTTGAGGGGGGGGGATTTAGCATACCCACATCTGTAAACCGTCTTACAAATGAACGACACAGAGATAATTTACGATTATCCCTGCATTTGCTCATGCAATAATATTCACTTTATTTATAAACCTCTAAATTTTTAATGCTATGAAAAAATTTTTACTACTTTTGGCAGTAGTGGCCTTTGCATTTACAGGTTGCTACGATGACATGGGTCCCGAAGAACCGAGCGTTAATAACATTCAACTCAGCGAGACGTTCATTGCGGTTCCTCATGCGGGCGGAAACTACTCTGTAACCGTAACATCTGATTACTTCTGGCAGGCAGCTTTTTCTTCGCCTAACTCATGGATTACGCTTAACAACACAAGTGGTAATGCCGGTGTTTCGTACCTCTCTTTCACCGTTGCTCCAAATTCTACTTCGAACGCACGAGAAGGAGCAATTACGGTATATAGCGATGATTTCAACCTCTCAGCCGAGATTATCGTTTACCAAGAGGCAAATTCGAGTTCGAGTGAGGTTACCTTTAAGTTCGGCGCCGGAACTATAACCGATACGACAGCAGTGCTTGCCGTATATCCATCGGACGACAAGGTTACATACTACTGGGATGTCTATGATGCCGCAACGGTTGCATACATGGGTACTGTTGAATTTATGAATGCATATCATCAATTGTTGCAAGAGATGCTTACAGAAAACAATGCATCATGGAAAGAAATCCTCTCCCAAGGTCAGGACTCTCTTACATACGAAGGACTTACTCCTGCAACGGAGTATGTAATATTTGCTTTCGTAGTTGATGCAGCAACAGGCACTATTCTTAGCAAAGACCTCTCATACACAGTATTTACAACGGCAGAGAGTACGGCTACTACGGTTGACCCATCTTGGTTTGGTACTTGGGAGTTGACTTCGGAGAAGACCTATATGCAGACAACTAATGCAAGCGGTGAATACGAGGAGGCATTCTTAGACCAGACTCTAACCCGCACAATCACCATCGAGGATAGCGGAAATGGCGATGGAACAGTGGTTGTTTATGGTTGGGACGGAAACTTCCTTGATGGTGCACCTGCGTTGGCACTTGTAGAGGGCGAGACACTCCGTCTTCTCAACGATGTTGTCGTATATGAAGATACTGAGCAAGGTCTTGTATACCAGTGGAAAGCACAGTCGACCATTCCAACATATAGTAAAGAGGAAATTTTCCTCATTGGTGGTCAGTATGCTACTTATAACTTTATTAAAGTAGGCGACTCCTTGATTGGACAGAATGGCAGTGGTAAAGTAAGCCCTGATGGTAGTGAGCATGAGTTCTATGTACAGGCATTCACCATCTTCCCTATCAATGCAACAGATGGAACAGTTTATGTTTGGCAATACACAGAGCCGGCATACACCTTCGCAGGTGAGGCGTTCAACGCTAAGAGAGTTGTTGCAACTCGCTCGCTCACTTCAAAGAAGTTGGTATCGAAGAAGAACAGCAAGTTCCGCATGATGCACAAGTATGCAAATGCTAAGGTTGCTGCTCAGGAGTTCTCTTCGGCAGTGCGCTTTGCAGGCAGTGTAAAATAGTCGGATTGACAGATTTTTACAGCAATACAACAGATGGGTGCCCGTTGGACACCCATCTGTTATTTTAGCCACATTCAACCACTTAAAACTGAATAGCACACGACATTCCGACCGCTTTGGTATTGGCGTAGTAGACGGGCGAAGCAACCATCGCCTGCCCCTTGCGAGGAATACGGAAGATATGGCGATTGAGAGGCAACATCCAATAGCCGATGCGAGCCGACAAGATGCCCAATCCCGCACCTGCCAAAACATCGTTAAACCAATGGCGACCATTGTACATTCGCATAAATCCGACCGTAGTAGCCAAGGCGTATGCGCCCATTCCGACACCCCAACCATACTCGGAGCGTACCAACTCGGCTCCGGCAAATGCGGTCATTGTGTGTCCCGATGGGAAGGAGTTACGAGTGCCTGTATCGGGGCGAGGCTCACGCACAGTATATTTCAATCCCTGCGAAAGTGCCGTCACGGCAATATAGGTTACTGCCGCCACCGCCACACGCTCACCAAAGGAGTGCTTCGCCTTTAAGCCCATAAAGTCGAGGGTAAGGTAGAATGCCACGGGAACATACTGAACATAGTCGTCAAAACGGAGTTTTACACCGCCACTCGCCTCGTTCAGACCATTTCGTATTGCGAGATTTATGCCACGCATCGGCGAATTTTCGCCAATACCCAACACGCCTAAACCGACCAACGACACGGGAACAACCAACTGCTCGACACGAAAGCGTGTAGAGTAGGTCTGATTCATCTCCCACCAATCGACCTTGCCATTTTTGCGCAAAATAGGATTAACTGCGTATCTGTCATATATTTGCGTTGCCTTGTTCTTGGAGTTATTGACAACAGAACTCTTTGTTTTGGCAATAACATCGCCAACCGACAGCACCACAAGCACCATCGTCAATACAACCAAACGCAACACTTTTTCGACCTTTTTCGACATCATAACGTTGCAAATATACGAAAAGAGAACAGAAAACGGACAAAACACAATACAATTTTACGAAATTACTTTGACAAATAAATTATTTATTGTATATTTGCGATACGGTGTATAGGTTTAACCCCGATGTGATGTGCAATCAGGGCGCTTGAAGACCAATAAATAACATTTATTGCAGGTGACAAATTCCTAAAAAAAGATATTAATTTCTTAAAAAAAACAGTGATATGAAAAAGATTTTCTCTTTTATCGCTATTCTGTCGCTACTGCTGACAGGTTGCGAAGGTTTCGACCTTGGACAAACCGGTAAGTTAGAGGATTTATTCTCGTTGGAGGACCTCGAAAAGTTGGACGGTTTCAAGGCTGAGGGTGGTCGTGTGACACTCACATTCACCCCTGATTACGATTGGGAGGCATCGGCAAACCGTTCATGGATTCAGATTAGCCCCGAGTCGGGTGTTGCCGGCGAGGAGGCAAGATTGAAGATTACCCTCGAAGAGAACACTTCAAGCAAGGAGCGTGAGGGTACCGTATTTGTTGAATTGAGCAACAGTATGTCTTACAAGATTCCTGTACGCCAAAAGGCCGGCGAAGGCGGAGGCAACGAGGAGACTCCACTTGTTGAGTTGGTCAGCAACGCATACTACGAGATTGATAGCAATGGTGGTGATATTCAGTTTGTAATCAGCACCAACACCGAATATGAGGTCTATATTCAAAATAGTGCTCTGTCTTGGTTAGAGTACAATGGCTCTCGTGCAATGCATAATGAGACTCTTCTCTTTACTGCTCAAAAGAACGAGGATAACAGTTCACGTCAAGCAAAAGTAACCCTCTATTTCGGCGAGAACGGAGAGGTTGAGTTTACCATCTACCAGGAGGCTGCACAGCAAGGTGGCGGCGAGGAGGATGTCATTCTCGAACTTATTGACGGAACAACCTATAACGTAGACCCTAACGGCGAAGATATTGATATTAAAGTATATAGCAATGTTGATTACCATGTCGGGATTCCGGCTGGTGCATCGTGGCTGCATGAGAATATGACTCGTGCTGCTCAGGTATCGTTTGTTTCGCTCTATGCAGAGAAGAACAACACCGGCGCAGCTCGTAGCGCACTCGTAAAATTGACCTACGACTCGACTTCGGTATCGTTCACCGTTTCGCAGCAACCTGCACAAGGTGAGACTCCTGTTCAGGCAACTATCGCCGTTTCGCCAAGAACAATAACTCTCGGAGCAGATGGTGGAACGCAGCAAATCACTGTAACTTCAAATGCTGCATGGGGTGTAGTTTGCACCGAGCCAAATGTTTCGATATATCCTCTTTCGGGCAATGGCGATGGCTCTGTAACCATCTCTGTATCTCCAACTACTGTAGCTCGTCAGTTCAGCATTGACTTCGAGGCAAGCAATGATAGCTCGACTGCTAAGGCTTCGGTTGCTGTATCGCAGAGCGCAGGCAACGTAGACCAAGGAATGACTCCTAGTGACCACCAACTGTACCTCGAACAGGTAGGTCAGCGTCTTCTCACCTATTTCAACCCTGAGGATAGCCGTACACTCGCTGAATCAATAGCAGAGTTGGCAGAGAAGGGAGGTTTCGACTTCTACTTGGAGGAGCCTACACGTAGCACAAATAGCACCAAGAACGTTAAGTTTGCCAAGAAATTGGCTGCATCTGTATTGGGCTTAACACGTTTCTCGCCTGAGGCAGCAGTACGCCTCTCGACCACGTTGATATTGCCGGAGGAAGATGGCACATACAGCCTTGATGACTACAAGGGTAAGCAGTATGTATTCAGTTTCGACTCAGGTAAATGGACCGAGAGCGTAATCAGCAATGCAAATGAGATTGTTGCCATCTGGGGCACATCGGTTGCAACTCTCACCTGGGTTGAGGGAACCGGCTCATGGGAGGGCTTCATCGACTATGACAACAAGGCTAAGGTTGAGAATATCCCAAGCAGTATCAACTTTGATATTAGGGTAGACAACAGATTGGAGTTGAGCTCTGTTGTAAACATTGATGTTCCTAACAACTACTCGATTGATACACAAACAAATGTTTGGCTTAACGGCAATTACAACTTCAAAGTTTGCGCAAATGCAAACAACCAGGGTTTAGGCGGCTCGGTAATCATCTCGAAGGGTGGCGAGACCCTCGCAACCGGAGGTGGCTCTGTTGCCATCAAGGATATGACCGACTCAAACAACTGGTGGCAGAAGTACTACTGCGAGTGGTGTGAGATGTACCATACTGACATTAACATCGACTACCCTGTTGACCAGGTGCAGACAGGTAATGCCTATGTGACTATCCTCGATGTAGCATTGCAGGCACAAGGTAACATGCGTGCTATTATTGACGAGTACAAGAAGATTGAGGAGTATGACAGCACTTACAGTCAGGCTGCCCTGCTCTCCAACACCATCAATGCCAACGCATCGGCTCTGCTCTACTACACAGGCAATCAGGAGAAGATTGCTGATGTGAAAGCCGAGGCTATTGCATACGAGGATTGGTACTGGGACGAGAACACTATGACCGAAATCAAGAAGACCTATTATGACCCAATGCCTGTACTTGTATTTACCGATGGCAGCAAGTTTGCTGTTGATGAATACTTCACAGAGGTTGCATTCGGTAACTTGATTGATGCAGCCGAGGAGTTGATGAAACAGTATGAAGCGTTGGTTAATTAACAACAATTAACAGATAATCAGAAAACGAGTCGGAGGTAGTGAATACATACCGGCTCGTTTTCTTCTACTACAAGCCCGAATTTGAGAAAACACTTAACATCTATACTCGTAACTCTTCTGTTGTTGGTAGTGGCGTATACAGCACACGCTCAGCAGCGGGATAGTGTCGCTATGTCGATAGATGTCGAGCAGATAACGGTTACGGGCGACAAACGAGTGGTAACGGAGGCTGACCGATACGGAAATATATCCATCAACCCGAAACAACTTATCTCGATGCCACGCATTGCAGGCTCGGTCGATATTGTGCGGGCATTACAGTTCTCACCCGGCGTTTTAGTTTCGAAGCAGGGCGACTCCTCAATATATGTCAGAGGTAGCGATGCAGGACAGAACCTGACTCTGCTGAACAACGCTCCCGTCTACTCACCATCACATCTCTTCGGTTTCTTCTCGGTATTCAACTCGGCACACATTAGCGGTGCTACATTTCTGAAATCGAGCATTCCGGCACAATACGGCTCGGCACTATCCTCGATTATGGATATTCGCACCAACTCGTATATACCTCAAAAGTTCGGCATCGAAGGCAATATTGGACTTATCGAAGCCGATTTAGCATTACAGATTCCACTCAACAAGAGAGGAGCTATATTCCTTTCGGCTCGCCACTCGTATATCTCGTGGCTGACTGCCGCAATGAGTAAAAGCAACATGAATATCATGTACGAATTTGGCGACTTTGGTGCAACCTATGTACAAGATTTGGGCAAAGTGGGTAAGTTGGTGGTAAATTCTCACTTCAACAACGATATGGTTGATGCAGATTTGAGTCTATATGATTCGGTCGCACGATTAAATTGGTGGGATAGCACCTCTTCGGCAGTATTGAGTACCTCGTTTGGCAAGGGTGTTACGATGGAAAACACTATCTATGCCACCATCTTCAAGAACATGTTCGAGGCGAATCTTATAGGAAATAATTTTTGGACCCCGACAAGTATCACCGATATCGGAGCAAAACATATCACAACATGGAGCCGTGAAAAATTCGAGTTGAGTGGCGGTTTCGACTATGCCTATCGCCGGATTCAACCGCAAAACATGTTGAGCACCATATATACCCAGAACATAGAAAGCGGCAATTTACAGATAACCCACGAGGCTGCACTCTTCGCCTCTATACTATACAAACCATGGCAGCACCTCGAACTCGATGGTGGTATCCGTCTGAGCATGTACTCCATAGACCGCAATGAGTTCTACGACTTTGAGCCCCGTGTGATGGTTGCTGTACCATTCGGAAATAACGCCAGAATATGGGCTGCTTACAACAAAACTGTACAATATCTGCAACTTATACCGCAATCAAATGCAAGTTTTGCCACCGACTTCTATATGGGCTCGACAAGCGCTCACCCGCCAATGGTAAGCCACTGCGCATCGTTGGGATATTCACAATCGGCTCTCAAAGGGAGTTTAAGATGGTCGGTAGAACTATTCTATCGACAGATGTACAATGTATTGGAGTTTGATGCTCGGCTCAACACCATGTTATCGACAAGTTACGACATAAACGACTATATCTACTCTGGTATAGGCGAGGCGTATGGTGCAGAGTTTATGGTAAGCTATTCTCACCCTAAATTCGATGTTCAGGCCCACTACACACTCAGTCGCTCGTTGCGAAACTTCCGGGAACTCAATCAAGGCAAGCCTTTTGCCTCCTCCTCGGACCGCCCGCACAACCTCTCCTTTACAGCGACATACAGACCTATCAAGCAGTTAGATATCTCGGCAACCTTTCTCTATGCTACGGGAGGAGCATATACCGCACCAACGGCAATTCACATGGTCGGAGGAGCCTTCCTCAAAGAGTATGGAGCCTACAACGGAGCACGCATGCCCGATTTTCACCGTTTGGACCTCTCAGCAACATATTGGTTCAAGAGTAAGCGTTTCCAACGAAATGGTATAAATATATCTATATATAATGTATACGCCCGCAGAAACCCGATGTTCCTTTCGTGGCGTGTCGCTGAGGACGAAGAGATGGATAACACCTACAACATAACAGAGGGCCAGCCCGTTCTGTTTGAGATACTACCATCCATAAGTTGGACCTTTAAGTTTTAGAGGCTATGATTGCAAAGATAATATACATATTGATAACCCTACTGATGTTCAGTTCGTGCCTAAAAGAGGAGTACCCCGACAACGCATTCGAGGAGCAACTCGTTGTCGAAGGCTCTATCGAACAAGATGGCGTGGCAAAGGTTATGCTTTCACTTAACATGCAACACTCGGAGAAGATATCAGAAGAGACTCTTCGAAATAGAATTATAAGGTATGCCATCGTGGTTGTAACAGACGAAACGGATAGCGAAAACATACAAAGCGAGCAGTTAATATGCCGAATGGACAAAAAGTACCCTACACAATTTGTATATATGGGGGCAACTATCATAGGCAAGGTGGGCGGAAAATATAGACTTGACATATATTATAGCGGTCGTCAATGGACCGCAACAACCACAATTCCGGAGCCTAACAGACTCTACGATGTAACAACCGAGATTGTTGGAAACATGTACCGCATCAAGGCTACAATAAAACCCAATGCCGACAATCTGCCATATATGGTGAGGTGTGAAACCTCCTTCACAAAAGAGGACGAGCCATACTACTTACCACCGGCACTATTTGGAATTATTGAGAATTGCGAGCAGGAGACCACAATCACCATCAATAGGCCTCTCGACTACGAGAATATTCGGGAGTACTCAACTCTCTTCCTGATATACGAAGATGTATATATTCAATTCTGCACGATGTCTAAGTTTGGATACCGCTATTGGAGTCTTTGGGAAAATTGCACACTCAATAGCCTGAACCCTGTATTCCCCGTTGATGAGGAGCCTCCTACAAATATCGTGGAGGTAACAGAGAATGCTACAACAAGAGGTGCGGCGGGCATTTGGCAAGGATATGGCGTTTCGTACTATCGTGTGGTACCAAATCTGAATAATCTTCCTAAAAATTAGAGTTGGGGGGGGCAGTCTCTCCCGAAACCGCAGCATACTTGGCGTATGTGAGGATTCTCAATATTACCCCGACTCAAAGATTGGAATTTAAGCAGATGGTCACGACCTACCCAAGTGGTAGAAGCACAAATAGAGAGGGGTGGTATTTTGCAAACACCACCCCTCCCAACTTCAAAATCGTAAATGATTAGGCTATTTTTGTGCGTTGCGCAGTGCTGGAAAGCGCAGCATACTTGGCGTATGTGAGCATTTACAGCGCAAGCAAGGTGCAAAAAGAGTCAATCAGAACGATTTTATTACTTGGTTGCACTCTCCAAACGCTTCATCATAACAAACATGAACAACGCCGAGAGCAAGCACAATGCGATAAATACCGACCAAACAACGGTCAATGAGATACCGCCCCAGAGGAAACCGCCAACAGCGACAAGCATATTACCGATTGCGGTAGCCACAAACCAGCCACCCATCATCATACCCTTGTACTTTGGAGGAGCAACCTTCGATACGAACGAGATACCCATTGGCGAGAGCAACAACTCTGCAAAGGTCAATACGAGGTAGGTCATAATCAACCAATTTGCCGATACAAGTGGTACATCTGCGCCAGCCTTAACTGCCTCTGCCTGCTCGTTTGGAGTGAGCAAACCCTGCGAGCCAAATGCCATAACAGCGAAACCTACCGCTGCAACGAGCATACCGTAAGCGATTTTACGAGGTGCCGAAGGCTCCTTGCCACGCTTTGCGAGTGCGCCAAAGATAGCCAACGATACAGGAGTAAGAGCCACAACATAGAATGGGTTGAACTGCTGGAAGATTGGAGCTGAAACTGCAACCGAAGCATCGCCAACGCCCATACCTTTATAAACGAGGTATGCTACCGCAGCAGCCAAAACCGCAAATGAAGCAATCTTACCCTTTGCGCTATTGCTCTGGAATACAGAGAATGCTGCATAAACAGCAACGATAACAACAACCAAGTTCCAAACGCTGAATGCCATGCTCTGCAAGCCGAATGCCTCCTTAACGGTGAACTCGTCAGCGAAGTAGGTCAAAGTAAGACCGTTCTGGTGGAATGCCATCCAGAAGAAGATTACAACGGCAAACACAAGGCACAAAGCGATGATACGCTGCTTGGTCTCGGCAGGAGAGAGGTTATCCTCAACCTGTGCAGCAGCAGCCTTATCGCTCTTCTTGCCACCCTCAACATGGCGGAACCAGTTGCGGCAAGCATAGTAGATAGCCATCGACACAATCAACGCTACACAAGCCACTGCAAACGAGAAGTGGTAGGCATCGTTACCCTCGAAACCGAGCGACTTCTCAGCCCAATCCTTGATTGCTACGGCTGCGGTTGGAGCGAACAATGCACCAATGTTGATAGCCATATAGAAGAGTGAGAATGCAGAGTCTCGCTTGTCTGCATACTTAGGGTCATCGTAAAGATTACCAACCATAACCTGCAAGTTACCCTTGAACAATCCTGTACCGACAGAGATGAAAAGCAACGCACCGAGCATTGCAATCATCGCCAAGGTATCGCCACCGAGAGGCAACGAGAGGAGGAGGTAACCTACGAACATAATCGAGATACCGATGGTAACCATCTTACCATAGCCGAACTTGTCTGCCAAGATACCACCGAAGAGTGGCATAAAATAGACAAGACCGAGGAAAGTACTGTAAATCGCACCTGCTACACCTGCGTCCAAACCGAAGTTTGCACGAAGGAACAAGGCAAATACAGCCAACATTGTGTAGTAGCCGAAACGCTCACCTGTATTAGCGAGAGCGAGGGCATAAAGGGCTTTTGGATGTCCTTTGAACATAGTGATAATTGTTTAGTAAGTTAATAAATAAAATTTCCAATTCTAATCGCCCTATTTCGAGGGCTATCAGCCATTAGTTATTAGCCATTGGCCTTTTCGGCACAAAGGTAGTAAAATTTTCGGAATTATATAGTTTAGTGTCGTGAAAACATTGTCATTCCGAAGGAGCGTAGCGACTGTGGGAATCTCCCACTTGTTAATTAAAAACAATAAATAATGGAGATTGTCCTTTGTGTCATTTTTATTTTGATTTATTAAATCTTTTTATTAAATTTGCATTACAAAAAAACGCATCGCAGATGCCGTATAACGGTGGTTTTTTACAATTTGTAACAAAAAGTACACTTTTTAATAATAAATTAAAATCGAAATGCTATGAAAAAGAATCTACTTTCAATGTTAATGCTTGGTGCAGCAATATTGTTTGCATGCTGTACACCAAACGATGGTAATGGTGACAATAGTGGCGACGGCAACAAGGTTACTTTTGCTGTTGAAACTGCAAATATCACACACTCTTCGGTGGATGTTACCATCACCCCTAACAATGCCGAGACTTGGTGGTTTGCAAAGCTTTATAGCGAGAATGACCTCAACACTTACGCACAGGGCAATGCGTTGACTGCTATCACTAACGAGCTCGATTTGTACATGGGTGTTGTTAATGCTTACAACGAGGGTGTTTCCGAGAGTGAGAAGCTTGACCTCTTGACATTCGGATTCGACGAGATTATTAAGGGTTCAGCTACTTTGACAGCATCGTATCTTTTGCCTGAAACCACTTATTATGTAATCGTAGCAGAGGTTAATGGCGAAGGTCTTGCATCTCAAGAGGTAACAACACATAAGTTCACAACTCTTGCTCGCCCGGTTGGCAACACCACCGTTTTCGTTCCTCAGATGGCAACAGTTGTGTGCCAGGGCGATTATTATGGTGCTGAGTCAAACGATATTATCTTAAATCTCTTTGCAGAAAATGAGAATGGCATTGTTGCAAATATTTCTATTGAGTACTTTACCGAACTTGACAATCACGATGGCGTAGGTTCATTTGTTCCTGATTACGACTATACCTTCGCAGCTGGCACATTCTGCCCAGGTGAGTATTACGATGGTGAGTTGTATCCAGCATACTATGTTGAAATGAATCCGGAGACCGAGGAGTATGTTGCAATGGCAGTTCTTGTTGATGGTACAGTATCTGTAACAAAGGAGGGCTCTGAGTACACCATTAACGCCTCTTTGACAAGCGAGGATGGAGATGTTTACAAAGTGGAGAACTATAAATACTCTCTTGGCGAGGATACTTATTACGACGACTGCAATGGTGCTGCTTTGTTGAAGTTGTCAAACAAGAAGAATAACAATCGTTCAATCAAGGTTGCTAACCCTGCAACAAAGGTGTTGAAGGTTGGTCATCTCGGAGCGAAAGCTATCCGTAGATAGCCTTCATAAGTATAATTCCATAAAAAATGAGTGTGTCCTTGCAGTTTTGACACACTCATTTTTTTTGATTTTTCTTGTACCCCTATTTGCGAAACCACTATTTCTGCCACTTCAACACCATTGCTGTTCGGGCGGTGTTGTAAATCTTGATAAAATAGTGCGGATTGTCCCACTCATCTACTATCGTTTCGGAGAAGTGCTCTTGCCCCTTCGTCTGGCGGTCAAAACCTCCGAAACGCTCCTCATCGGTCGATAGTTCCACCGTATATTTTCCTGCCCATGGCACCTCGACACGATAGTCAGGCACCGAGTTTGTCGGACTCCAATTAAAGACAAAGTACAACCCCTTGTGCGAGTAGGCGATAGTCTGGTTCTCTTGGTCGGAGTGCCACTTATAAGGGTAGCCATCAGCCAAAACCTTATATTTTTTGACCACCTTCAACATCTCCTTATCGAAGGCTCCGAGTTGTCCGTAGCGCAAGAATCCGTTATCTGCCAACGACCATTGGCGGCGGGCATGCGAATAGCTCCAATCGTTGCCCTCACGCGGAAAATCTATCCACTCGGGGTGTCCGAACTCGTTGCCCATAAAGTTGAGATAGGCATCGCCACCCACCGATATAGTCATCAGTCGAATCATCTTGTGCAGAGCCATACCACGCTCCACCATCAAGTTCTCCGAGCCTTTATTCATCGCAAAGTACATCTCTTTGTCCATCAGGCGGAAGGCAATAGTCTTATCGCCCACCATCGCCTGGTCGTGCGACTCGGCATAAGCCACCGTCTTAACCTTCGGCAGACGATTTGTCAATACACCCCAAATCTCCTCGACATTCCAATCTTCATCGCGCTCATCTTCGATAAGTCGAATCCAGAAGTCGGGTATCGCCATTCCAAGTCGGAAGTCAAAGCCGATACCGCCATCTTCAATTGTTCGGCACATACCCGGCATGCCGCTGACATCCTCGGCAATGGTTACAGCCTCAGGGCGGAAGTCGTGAACGAGTTTGTTTGCCAACGAGAGATAGACCAAGGCATCACGATTGACACCCTCGTCAAAGAACTTCTCACGGCAGTCGAAGTCGGTATAGCCGTGGTGGTGATATATCATTGAGGTTACGCCATCGAAGCGGTAGCCGTCAAAGTGGAACTCATCAAGCCAATACTTGACGTTCGAGAGGAGGAAATGCTCCACCTCACGCTTGCCATAGTCGAAAATCTTTGAATCCCAATACTGCTGATAGCCCGCATCTCCCTCCTTCGAGTAGTGATAAGGCGAGCCATCGAGTTCGTTTATGCCCTCGTTGAAGTTCTTGACATAGTGAGCATGAACGATATCCATAATTACGGCAATGCCCAACTTGTGAGCCTTGCGCACCAACGATTTCAACTCCTCAGGGGTGCCGAAGCGAGATGACGGAGCAAAGAAATTCGCTACATGGTAGCCAAACGAGCCGTAGTATGGGTGTTCGGCAATAGCCATAACCTGAATGGCGTTATAGCCCGCCTTCTTGACACGAGGCAAAACCTTCTGCTCAAACTCCTTGTAGGTACTGATGCCCTCCTTCTCGGAGGACATTCCGATATGGGTTTCGTAAATCAGCAGATTATTTTTATCGACAACAAGTTTGTCCTCGCCCCAATCGAATGGTTGCGGAATCCAGAATTGCGCCGAGTAGTTCTTCGTATTGTCGTCTTGGATAAGGCGTGTAGCGTAAGCCGGAATACGGTCGTGCCAGCCATTTTGTCCGTGAATATGGAGTTTGTAGAGTGAGCCGTGTGTTAGGCGGTACTCGTACATCGCATCGGGCAGGAAGATACTCCAAACGCCATTTGCATCTTTGTTCAAACGCAACTGTGTGCGTTGCCAATTGTTGAAGTCGCCAAAGATATAGACATCGTATGCCGCAGGCAGCCACTCACGAAACCACCAGCCCGACATATCCTCATCGTACTGCCAACCGAAGTAGCGATAGCCATTTGCATAATCTACAATCGAGCCGTTACGCTCAATATCGGCAAGATGCTGACAATAGGCGTCATATCGCTCATTTACAGCCTCCTCAACGGGTTGCAACCACTCGTCCTCGGCAACCATTGCCAACTGCTTTCTCTCGTTCTCAACCATCTTTACGGCAAATTAAGTGTTAAACCACTACAAATATAATAAAAAAGTTGAGAGTTGAGAGTTGAGAGTTGAGAGTTTTTTTACTTTTTGCTTTTAGCCATTAGCTTTTTAAGAATAATAGATGTAGATAAAAATAGGAGCAATAGTACCCCTATTGCCCCTATTATCCCTATTGCTCTTACTAAATTAGAACGATAACTTCACGCCTGCAAATACCGAACGTGGCAGTGAAGGTCCGTAGATATAACCCGAATCTCGTGAAGGACCTCGGTCAAAGTCGTTCTGATATGAATTTAGGATATTGCGAACACCCGCATTGACCTGCAAGCCGATAGTTTTCCAAATCTTGAAGTCGTACGAGAGTTTCACACCGAGGTCGAAGAAGGCTTTGGTATGCTCAATGCGGTCTTGGTCGAGTATCGAGCCATCAGGGAGCATTCCCTCTGCATAGTGGTCCACATACATACGGCCCATATAGTTACCCGAGAGGTCAATCTTGAAGTTTTTGAGTGGCTGAGTGGTTACGGTGAAGTAGCCATATACATTTGGCGAACGGAACATATTGAGCGTTGGCTCTGCGGTATCGCTCCACTGCTCAGGTTGCTTGTACTTGCTGCGCTGCAAGGTTACACCTGCCGAAGCCTCAACCCAAGGTGCATAGGCGATTTTACCCTCAATATTCAAACCCATAACCGTTGCACCCGAGCCGTTATAACGCTCGTATAGGCGTGCGCCATCATTGGTGCTGTAAACACCATCTTTGTACTCCGGAACGGCTGCATCCTCCCACTCATCTGACGGCTTCTGCACCTTCTCGTATGGCTCTTTCGTACCCGCATAGTCACGCAGAGCGAACACATCGTTCAATATAGTACAGAAACCCTCAACGAGGAGATTTGCCTGCACACGCCCCCACGTCTTGTACATATCTGCCGAGAGGGTGAACGAGTGCGAACGCTCCTCCTTCAAATCCTCAGCCAAGCGGATACGGGTACGCTCTCCACCTACGATAAGGATATGCAAATCCTCGTCAAATGCCTGCGGTGCACGGAAGCCCGAGCCGTATGTTGCACGAAGGTTGATGTTGTGCGTAGGGTTGTAGCGCAAAGTTACACGAGGTGAAGGGATACACAAGAACTTCTTGTTCGATGCGTTGTACCAATTATCCAAACGACCTCCCACGAGGAAGCCCCACTTATTGAACTTAAACTCGCCTTGTGCATAGATACTCGCATTATGCACATGCTGCTCTATAATCATACTCTTGTAGAACGGCTCACTTGCATATCCGATAGGGTTATCGAAGAGGTAGTCGTAGCTATACTCCAAACCCGTAGTGAGCTCAAACCACTTGATACGATAGAGGTATTGACCACCCGCAACAGCCGTCACACCATCTGTCTTTCCGTATGCCTTCTCATTCATCTCGGCACCATAATAGCTATCGCGCTTGGTCGATTGTGCCGATGCAAAGACGCTGTAACGGTGGCGAGAGTTCTTCGATGTTCCCTCGAAGGTCAAACCTCCGCTATTGATAAGGTGGTCGGTAGTCTCGGCAATCATCGCCTTATGTGGCGGAAGGTCGAGTTGGTCGCCTCCTCGGCGATACTCGTTTGTAGCGTGATAGTCGAGGGTGAGTTTGCTATATGCGCTGGTCTTGATATATGCCTGCGTTCCAATAGTCTGCGACTTGATGACCGGAATCTCCACAAAGCCATCGCCATCGTGGTCGTAAGCATCGCGCATACGGTTCTGACCATAGATTGTAAGTCCAGCCTTGCGGTCATCGGTTACGAGCGAAGCGTTCAACGTGGTGTTATTGTCGAGTGCGCCCGTTACACCGATTGAGGTGAGCGAGTGTGCAATCTCGCCCGAGTTGCGCAATGGCTCTTTGGTGATAATGTTGATTGTTCCACCGATAGCCGAAGAGCCGAAGAGTGCGGAGCCACCGCCACGCACAACCTCGATGCGCTCGACCATATTTGCAGGGATATGCTCCAAGCCATAGACTCCTGCCAACGCCGAAAATACGGGGCGTGAGTTTATCAAAATCTGCGAGTATTGTCCCGAAAGACCATTGATACGCACCTGTGCAAAGCCGCAATTCTGGCACGAGTTCTCGACACGCACACCCGGTTGGAAAGACAATCCCTCCGCCAAAGTTGGTGCCGAAACCTTATTCAAGAGGTCGGAATCGACAATATTTACGAGTGTCGGAGCCTCGCTACGCTTTGTGGCGTTACGGTTTGCCGATACTACAATTGCATCCACCGAAATCTGCTCCTCGGTGGTTTCGAAGTTCAAAATAATATCCGAGCCACACTCCACATCGACCTCCTTGGTCTTGCTGGCATAGCCGATAGCCGACACGGTAACCTTCAACTTGCCGACAGGGGCATGATAAAGGGTGTAATGACCCGTGGCATCGGTTGTTGTACCTACGGTTGTACCATCAATTGTAACGGTGATATATGGGATATGCTCCTTTGTACGGGAGTCGGTGATGTGTCCATGAATTGTTGCCTCACACTGCTCGCCTTTGGCGTGATTATGGGCTTGATTATTTTGTCCGTGACGGTGCTGATGTTGGTATTGGTGTTGATGACCGCCTTGTGCGTATGCAGATGCACACACAAATAATACAACTATAATAGTTGAGAATATTTTTTTCATTTTGGGTTTGTATTTATCGTTAAACAATATGATTTATGTATAGCCATGGCTATACACACAACTATATTTCTTGTTTTACGATAAACATGGTGGAGCACGAAGGGAGGATGTAACAACTATACAATTTGCTTTGGCAGTTGCGATAACGCCAAATTCGTGATTGATAGTTGTGATGATGGGATTGTAGTCAAAATAGTCGACTGCAACTGCGATAAAGTCTTCGGCATGGCAGACAGGACAGTTACACTCCACCCATGCTCCATTGTCCGAAGCCGATTGTGCGGTATTCCAAATTGATTCGTAGTAGTCGCTACCATGGGTGAGATACGCCCTACTTGCCAACGCTGTAATCATCAGCGCAGCAAGCAGATAAGCGACCTTTCTCCTATATTGCATCAACTGTTTCACCGCTGCAAAGATATGCAAAATTGTGAAAACCACAAAAGAAAAGTACTCACTTTTAGGTATTTGTTTGCCTTTGAGGTAATCACTTTTGGGTAGCGAGATAGGTAGGGGTAATAGGGATTATAGGGGATATAGGGCGTAACGCTATCAAGCACCTATATACATATAAATCGAATAGAAAATTGCTTTTAGGACAGGGTTCCCAAGATGTAAACAAGTGCTATAATAGAGCTATTTTTGTGCAAAGCAAGGCAGCGAGTCCGCAGCATAGCAATAAATTACTATGCTATATGTGTTACCTATCCCCCAAACCCCCTTTCTGTAAAGGGGGCTTATTCATGTAAATCGATATCAAGCACCTATATACATATAAATCGAATAGAAAATTGTTTTTAGGTGGATAGATGCAAGGCAAACAAGAAGCCGAGTGCGCAGCATACTTGGACGTATGTGAGCAACTCGGCTATCGAAGTTTAACGCAGCAGAAGCCACATAAAACAATTTTATAACGATTTTTTTGCTCGTTTTGCCATGGCAGAAGCAAATACAAAATCATTTAACTCCTTATTGTCGGCATGGAGAATATCCTCCTTGGTGCCTTCCCACCACTTTTTACCCTGATGGATATAGACGATTTTTTCACCAATCTCCATTACGGAGTTCATATCGTGGGTGTTGATTATAGTAGTGATATTGTACTCCACAGTGATATCGTGGATAAGATTATCAATCACGATTGAGGTCTGCGGGTCCAAACCCGAGTTTGGTTCATCGCAGAAGAGGTATTTAGGATTGAGAACTATCGCACGAGCAATAGCAGCACGCTTAATCATACCTCCCGACAACTCTGACGGATAGAGGTGTCCTGCGTGGGATAGCTCTACGCGCTCCAAGCACTCACAAACTCGTTTATCCTTCTCGGCAGAGGATTTATCGGTAAACATATCGAGAGGCAGACGCACATTCTCATAGACTGTCGAAGAGTCGAGGAGTGCTCCACCCTGAAAAATCATACCTACCTCACGGCGCACCGCTTTACGGTCGGCAAAAGAGAGTGAGGTGTAGTTCTTATCATCGTAGAATATGTTGCCACTATCCGGCTCATGAAGTCCGACAAGGGTTTTCAGTAATACAGTCTTACCCGAGCCGCTTCGACCAATGATAAGGTTTGTCTTACCCGATTCAAACTCGACCGAGATATCCTCCAAGATGGTGCGACCATCGAAAGATTTATATATGTGTTCTCCTTTAATCATACTATGTTCGCATTAACTGTGTGATGATAAGGTTGGAAATCATAATGGCAATAGAACTTGCCACCACGGCGCGAGTCGAAGCACGACCTACCTCCAACGAGTTGCCTGCGGCATAGTAGCCGTAGAATGCCGAAATGGAGGTTACGAGGAAGGCAAAGACTGCCATCTTAATCAGCGAGTATGTTATTTCGCCCTTGACAAAGCAGTAGTGCAAGCCCTCGATATACTCCGAAGGTAACACAACGCCCGTCATCGCTATAATGTAGCCTCCGACCGTTCCGATTATCATACTGAACAGAGCCAACAGAGGGAAGGACAACACGGTAGCGATAATCTTCGGCATAATAAGGTACGAAGCGGAGTTTACACCCATAATTTCGAGCGCATCAATCTGCTCGGTGATGCGCATTGTACCAATCTCCGAAGCGATATTCGAGCCGACCTTACCTGCCAAAATAATGGCGATAACGGTCGAAGAGAACTCCAAAAACATCGTTTCACGAGTGGCGTAACCAATCATATACTTCGGGATAAATGGCGACTCCAAAGTGAGAGCCATCTGCAATGTGATAACTGCACCGATAAATACCGAGATAATCGCCACCAACGGTATCGAATTGATGCCGAGCGCCTCAATCTCGTTCACTGTACGGCGATAGTAGATACTCATCTTTTCGGGGCGAGAAAAGACCTTGCCCATCAATATCGTATATCGACCTATCGCACCAAAAAAGTTTCTTAATATTTTCATTTTATTCTGCTCCCACGCAACTTTGCGGTCGGGGGTTATTTGGTTTTATCCTCTTTAATCTCCTTGAAATCGACATATTCGCCGACATCATCACTCACCCGCTGTTCGGGTTGCTCGGTCTGCACGACAGTAACTTCGCCCTCACTTTTGTGAGCTCTACGCCACCATGAGTGTTGCGATTGTTGTTGGTACTGCTCACCCGCCTGACGGCGAGCTTCGTCAAACATCTTTTGTTGCTGACGGCGTACACGCCATATCACAACCAGCAACACCAAGAAGAATATAGCAACGGGAAGGACAAATATCAACGACCATGGTGCTGCAACCACCAAGGTCACAATCAGCACAATAGCAAAAATATTGCGCTTCACAAAATCCCATATTTCACTCCAAAACATATCTGCGCTCTATTGCATAATACAACTGCAAAGATACATAAAAAACTGAAAACGGAAAGCGGAAAACGGAAAACTTTGTGTTCTGTTTTACGCTTGTAGTGAGAAAACGGAAAACTTTTAGTTTTTCGGTTTTCGCTTGGAGTGGGAAAACGGAACGCCGCTATTAAGTCGAGAGCAGAGGCTGCTTGCAGACTATGCCGAGACGAAGCGGTGAAGCCCGAAGGGCAACCGACGCCAAACCGAGGGCAGAGGGTGCTTGCACACTATGCCGAGGTGCGAAGGAGGAAAAGCCTGCATAGCAGGGTTAAAGCAGAAAACGGAAAACTAATAACAAAATGACCTAAAATTTACACCATAAGCACCTTTTACTACAACAAAAAAGATTCGGAGTCTTCCCCGAATCTTCTATATCAAACAAATATTGCCCTGTATCTACTTAATATTGATAGTCAGCTGTTTATCCTCTCCACACCAAGCACTGTCAATTACAAGAACTTCTTGTCCTGCCTTATGCTCCTTGATAAATGTCGAAGACAATCCGCTAACAATAACCGGATTTCCGCCCTCAAAGTGGATAAGAAACTCTACCGAAGAGTTGTTCTTTACTACATATTGTGCCTTGCCCTTCTTATCGACACCGGCAGTACGAATTTCCAACGCAGCCTCCACAAACTTACGCAACAACGACTCCTCACCTGCGATAGTGCCAAACGAGTAGGCGATGGTGCGATGCGCCTCGATGGCCTCACGAATAGATGCCAACGACTTATCTTTCGCAAAAATAAAGGTCATATTACGCTGAGGTACGCCTCCCTCACGCTCCGAAACAACATGAATATCACTATTCGATGACATAAAGAGATTGTGCTCCAAAGCACGAGTAATAGCCTTCGGATAGAACTCTGCGCCATTCATAATCTCGATACCATCAATCAACTTCTCGGCATATATCTTCTTATCAAATTCGAGCATCTCCATACTCTTGCGGCGCCAACCCGGATGGTTGTGCATGATGATAGCACCCTGCGCCTTTGCATTGCGGATAGACTCATCGCAAGTAGCACCGTGAATAGCGTTATTGTCGGTGGTGAATAGGCAATTGAAGTGACCATATACGAGTGGCTCACGAGTAATCTCTATACCAGGAATAATAGTAATATCGTACGACTTTGCCACCTGCTGAGCATGCTCAACAGGGTATTGGAAGTCGGTGTGCAAATCCTTACGCTCTGGCATAACCGGATAGCGAGTGATGTACCAATTCTCCGCCTTTGCACCCTTCTTAACGTAGCCCTTCATCCACTTCACCATGTGTGGCTCATTGGCGCGATATTCGAGATGTTCGGTTACCGCCATAATATCCAAACCATCTTTCCACGCATCTCGCACACGTGCGTCCATTGCAACAGAGCCGTCAGAATATACAGTATGGGTGTGAAGGTCAGCCTTATAGCCGTTGTAGCCATCGATATTAGGAATCAAAAATTCCGTACGAACAAGGTTACGAGGTTTTCTGATGTGCAGAATATCAGGATTATAAGTGTCCTGATAATATTGTGCCGATACGGTGAGTGTAGCACACAAAATAGCCAACAATGATATTATCTTCTTCATAACTACTATAATTTAAAGTCGTAAACGAGGTGCTCGTTCTCGCCGCACCAAGTATTCAAAATCGTAAAAATACTCGGCTTCGATGGGCTGAAACGGAGGATAATTGATGAATTACCCTTCAACTCCACCATCTTCTCGCCCTCACGGCATAGCATCCAATCAACCGAACTTGTGTTGGTAATGATAACTTCCGAACGCCCTTTGTAATCCACAAAGGTCTTACGTGCCGAAACCGAAGCCTCGAAGAATTTGCGAATCAACTCCTTATCACCCGCCAGGGTACCGAACGAATAGGCAAGTGTACGGCGTGCCTCGACAGCCCCACGAAGTGATTTCTCGCTCTTATCTTTTGCATAAATAATAGTCATATTGCGGAGTGAGCCATGCTTCTCATATCGCTCACTTGTCGGATAGTGGGTGTCTGTATTAGACGACACGAAAAGGTTGTACTTCTTCGCTCGCTCAATAGCCTGCGGATAGAACTCCTCGCCATTCATAATCTCGATGCCATCGAGCAAACCCTCTTTGTATACCTCCTTCTCAAATTTGGTAATCTTCATATCCTTATGAGTCCAACCCGGGTGATTGTGCATAACGAGCGCACCCTGCTTCTTGGCATTGCGGATAGACTCGATGGTTTCGGGCGCATAAACAGCATTGTTGTCGGTGGTAAAGAGTGCATTGAAATGGCTATACTCGCCCTCTCTACGGGTAATTTCAATGCCCGAAATTATGGTAACATCATACTTTTGAGCCTCCTTGCGTGCAACCTCAACAGGATAGTTCAAATCCACATTGATATCGGCTCCCGATGCAGGGCGGTCCTTCGATACGAAGTTGTAGTTTTTCGCCTCAGCCCCCTTGGTATAACCTTTGAGGTACTTCACCAAATTTTTCTCATGCGGACGATATTCGAGGTGTTCAGTCACTGCCATAACGTCCATACCATCTGCCCAAGCCTCACGTATACGAGCCTCCATTGAGAGATGTCCATCAGAAAATATGGTATGAGTGTGAAGGTCTGCTTTATACGGAGTGTAGCCATCTATTACAGGCAAGTCAATTTGCACTCGTTGCAGAGTTCGTGCTTCACGAATGTGCAACATATCCTTGTTTACGGCATCTTGATAGTATTGCGCCGACACGGTTAAGCCCATCAACAGGCTAAAAACAGATAATAAAATTCTCTTCATGGTTTTAAGTTTTATGTTTTGATGGTACAAATTTACAAAAAACAGAATAAATCCACAAAAAAGGAGAGCCTTTGTTGACGACTCTCCTCCGTTTTATCGGACTATTTTGCCAAAAGCTTTTTAACTTCGTTGTAAACGGTTTCACCATTGTAGCCAAACTTCTCGTCAAGCACTTTGTACGGAGCAGAATGCCCAAAATGGTCAAGTCCGTGAATATGGTCAAGCGAACCAACCAGACCAAGCAACGTTACAGGCAATCCCGAAGTCATACCGTAGCGCACTACACCCGAAGGCAAAACGCTCTCCTGATACGACTTTGGTTGGTCACGGAACAAGCCCTCACTTGGGACACTTACAACTCGTACAGCAACACCCTCCTGCATCAACAACTCTGCACCTGCAACCAAGGTCGAAACCTCCGAGCCCGAAGCGACCATCACAACCTCCGGATTTGCCGAATCGAGAACAACATAGGCGCCCTTATAAGCCTGCATGGCCTCGTCAATACGAGCCGTATGGCTTGGCAGCGACTTAATATCCTGACGCGAGAAAATCAAGCCGACAGGTCGATGCTCTTCGAGGGCAATCTTCCATGCCGCAACAGCCTCCTCCGCATCTGCTGGGCGAAGAACAACCATCGAGCGCTCGCCTTGGTGATTATGAAGATGCTCCATCAAACGAATCTGAGCCTCCTGCTCGATTGGTTGGTGAGTAGGTCCGTCCTCGCCAACACGGAACGAGTCGTGCGACCATATATATATTACATGCAGACGCATAAGTGCCGAAAGACGCACAACCGGCTTCATATAGTCCGAGAAGACGAAGAATGTACCACATGCAGGGATTATTCCTCCGTGCAAGGCCATACCATTCATCACGCACGCCATCGTAAACTCCGAAACTCCCGCCTGGAAAAATTTTCCGGAGAAATCGCCACGCTTGAAGGCGTGAGTCTTCTTCAAGAAGCCGTCCGTCTTATCCGAGTTGCTCAAATCGGCAGATGCTACCACCATATTCTCTACCTGCTCGGCATATACGCCCAAGACAGCAGACGATGCTGCACGAGTTGCAGAGCCCGACTTGATAGCAATCGAACGATAGTCAATCTCCGGCAACTTACCCGAAAGGAACATATCGAGTTTGATTGCCAAGGCCGGATTGGCATGACGCCACTCCTCCTCAACCTTCTTGCGCTCTACCATCTCGGCACGCAACGCATTGGCACGAGCCTCATACAAAGCAGCTACCTCAGGGAATATTCGGAACGGATTTTCGGGGTCGCCACCAAGATTCTTGATTGTAGCCTCTAAACTTGCTCCGGCAGCCGACACGGGTTGTCCATGTGTCGAAACCTTATCCTCAAATGACTCGCCTTCGGCTGTTACCAAGCCCTTTCCCATGACGGTATGACCGATAATAAGTGTAGGCTTATCGGTCGATGCATTGGCAGTCGTCAGTGCCTTGCGAATTTGCTCGACATCGTGTCCGTCAATCTCCAACACATGCCAGCCCCAAGCACGATATTTCGCAGCAATATCCTCCTTATCAACCTCATCAACTTTGGTCGAGAGTTGGACATTGTTCGAGTCGTAGAACATTATGATATTCGACAAACCGAGGTCGCCTGTAATACGGCCTACGCCCTGCGAAACCTCCTCTTGAACTGCGCCATCAGAGATGTAGATGTAGGTCTTATGAGCCTGCCACTCGCCAAAACGAGCAACCATAAAACGCTCTGCAATAGCAGCACCCAATCCCATTGCATGTCCCTGACCGAGTGGTCCAGAGGTATTCTCTACACCTCGCAAAACATCAACCTCGGGGTGACCGGGAGTGATGCTGCCCCACTGTCGGAACTGTTGTAAATCCTCCATTGAGTAGTGCCCTGCCAACGCCAACACCGAATAGAGCATTGGTGACATGTGTCCGGGGTCGAGGAAAAATCTGTCACGATATGGGTAGAGCATATTGTCGGGGTCATAGCGCAAGAACTCCGCAAACAAAACATTTATAAAGTCTGCGCCACCCATAGCTCCGCCCGGGTGTCCCGATTTTGCCTTCTCAACCATCGAGGCTGCAAGAATACGGATATTATCCGCTGCCTTAATCATTTTTGAATCAGTAGCCATAGTTATTTGTGTGTATTTCTAAATATTCCTAACTACAAATTTAGCAAAATTTTTTGATTCGACCACCTATTTGCTCAACTTTTTGTGAAATTGGGTATTTTTTTGGTTGTCTGAACTCCCACCCTTGTCAAGGCGCAACATAATTAAGGAGTTTAGGGAATTTAAGGAGTGCGCTCTCTGTTTTCCGTTTTCCGCTTTAATCCTGCTTGCGCAGGCTTTTGCTCCTTCGCACCTCGGCATAGTCTGCAAGCAGCCTCTGCTCTCGACTTAATCGCAGCGGTCCGCTTTCCGCTTTCAGTTTTCAGTTTTCCGTTATAATTATACCGCCTTATGGAGTTGTGTCATAGGGGCATGATTGATTTGCTCCTCGGCATAGTCGCGTGTTACAACAACACGCTTCACCTCCGAAGATGGAGCCTCATACATCAACTCCTTCATCACCGCCTCGCAAATGGAGCGCAGTCCTCGTGCGCCGAGTTTGAACTCTACCGCCTTATCCACAATGTATTCCAACGCCTCGTCAGCAAACTCCAACTCCACACCGTCCATCGCCAACATCGCCTTATATTGGCTTACAATGGCATTTTTAGGCTCGGTCAGAATATTTCGCAACGCCTCACGCGAGAGTGGTTCGAGGTGTGTCAAAACAGGCAAACGACCGACCAACTCCGGAATAAGACCGAACGAACGAATATCCTGCGGCTGAACATATTTCAACATATTCTCGCGGTCGATGCTCTCGGTATCAACTCGTCCGTAGCCCATAGCGCGAGTATTTAGGCGTTGTGCAATGCGCTTCTCGATACCATCAAATGCGCCACCACAGATGAAGAGAATATTTTTGGTATTGACCTGCACAAATGCCTGCTCAGGGTGCTTGCGACCACCCTGCGGTGGAACATTTACGATAGTACCCTCCAATATCTTCAAGAGAGCCTGCTGAACTCCCTCGCCCGAAACATCGCGAGTGATGCTTGGGTTATCACCCTTGCGAGCAATTTTGTCTATCTCGTCAATAAAGACAATACCTCGCTCTGCCGCCTTCGTGTCGTAGTCCGCAGCCTGCAACAGACGTGAAAGGATACTCTCAACATCTTCACCCACATATCCCGCCTGAGTCAGCACCGTAGCATCGACAATTGTGAACGGCACCTTCAACAGACGAGCAATCGTGCGGGCAATCAAGGTCTTTCCCGTACCCGTAGGACCCACCAAGACGATATTCGACTTGTCCAATTCGACATCATCGTCACCCTGTGCAACCGATAGGCGTTTGTAGTGGTTATAGACCGCTACGGCAATAGACCGCTTTGCCTCGTCTTGCCCGATGACATATTTGTCCAAAAACTCCTTTATCTCCTTCGGTTTCGGAACATCGTTCATCGAAACCTCTGCTTTGGGTTGCTTTGCCTTCGGCGATGCGATAGCCAAACCAGCCTCCGAGAGCGATTTATGCCCTACTTCGATACACGCTCCACAGATATTCGAGCCATCAATGCCCTGAAACATTATATCGACCTCGTTGCGGCGGCGACCGCAGAACGAGCAACAATCTTCACGGCGTTGTCCGCCTTTGTTATTTCCTCGCTGTGCCATCGCTATTTTGTGTGTTTTGATAATACGGTATCAATCAAGCCATACGCCTTTGCCTCCTCTGCTGAGAGCCAATAGTCGCGGTCTGCGTCATGCTCTATTTCGGCAACGCTCTTGCCCGAATGCTCCGACAAAATCTCGTACAACTCACGCTTTGTGCGAGCAATCTCGCGAGCCGTAATCTCGATATCCGATGCTTGTCCCTGCACACCGCCAAGTGGTTGATGAATCATCACACGCGAGTGTGGCAATGCCGAACGCTTACCCGCAGCACCCGCAGTCAAAAGCACTGCACCCATCGAGGCTGCCATACCGGTACAGATGGTTGCAACATCACAATTCACAAGTTGCATCGTATCGTAAATACCTAAACCTGCCGATACACTGCCACCGGGTGAGTTGATGTAGAGTTGAATATCTTTTGTCGGGTCGGTGGACTCCAAGAAGAGGAGTTGCGCCTGAATGATATTTGCAACATCGTCTGTCACGGGGGCACCGAGGAAGAGTATTCTATCCATCATCAGACGGCTGAACACATCGAGTTGCGTAACATTCAGCTGACGCTCCTCCAAAATCATTGGATTGATATACGCCGAGTGAATAGCCTTGTAGTCGTGCAATTTCAGTGACGAGATACCACAATGCCCGTGGGCAAACTTTTCAAATTCGTTCATATCTTCTTTTGCTTTTCGTTTAACGAAGATTAAAAACTCTGCAAGTCTTGCGCCAACTTGCAGAGTCAAATTTTATTTAATCAGTCAATCACCTAAAAGTTGTATAAAAGGAGGATTTTCAAGGCCTGCGAATTTTTCAAAGCGGAGCATACTTGGCGTATGTGAGCATTTGAAAAATGAGCGTAACGCAGAAAATACCCTTTTAGACGGCTTTTACAAAGCCTTAGCCAACTCTGCAAACTCCTCTGCCGAAACACCCTTCTCGGTAACCTTAACCTTCGAGCGTACAGACTCTACAACCTTCTGCTCGTACAACTTCTCGTAAACCTTCTGGCTCTGCTCCTTGTTGTCGAGAATGTTCTTTGCAAAGTTTTCGAGCATCTCCTCAGGTGCGTTAGGCATACCGTACTGTGCAAACTGTGCAGCAGCCAAAGCCTTTGCCTCTGCCTTAGCCTCGTCAGCCGATACGGAAATCTTCTCAGCCTCGATTACGCGGCGCTGGATATAGTTCCAAGTGAACATTTTGAGGAATGCATCGAAATCTTTCTCGATATCCTCCATTGTGAACTTGCCCTCGTTGATGGTGTACAACCAACGCTTCAAGAACTCGGTAGGCATTGCAAGGTTAGCCTTCTCCACGAGGAAGTCGCGAACAGCGAATGTGAAGAGGTAGTCGCTTTCACGCTTCAACTCTGCCTCAATCTGGGTGTCGATATATGCGTTGAGCTGCTCCTCGTTTGTGACATTGCCCTCTGGGAATGCCATCTTGAAGAACTCCTCGTTCAACTCTGGGTTTGCAAACTGGCGAATCTTGGTAATCTCCAACGAGAAGTTAGGGTTGATACCCTCCAACTCCTCCTCCTTAACGCCAAGGATAGAGGCACGCTGCTTATGGTTCTTGTACAACTCGTTTACATTAACCTCAGTCTTGTAGCCGACCTTCTTGCCGATAAATGGCTTGCGCTCCTCGTCAGACATCGAGATAAGACCTACATAAGCCTCCTCGATACGCAAATCGCCATTGTCGAGAGTTACATTCAACGCCTCGTCCTTCTTCACCTTGTCTACGTCCTTCAACGAACCGTAGCGGCGGAGGTAGTTGTCGAGGAACGATGCGTGCATCTTCTTGTCAATCTTGATTTTGTGGTAGGTAATCTTATCCTTTGCAGTGAGTGCTACATCGTACTTTGGAGCAACGCCATACTCGAATACGAACTCGTGAGTTGTGTTGTTATCGAAGTCGAAGTCGCCCTGCTCCTCAGCCGGAATTACATCGCCGATATAGTCAATCTTCTCTGCCTGCAAATACTCGAATGCAGCGTTTGAAGCCTTGCGATAAGCCTGCTCTGCAACTACGCCCTTGCCGTACATCTTCTTGATTACGCCCATAGGGACCATACCCTGACGGAATCCCGGAATGTTAGCCTTGCGCTTGTAGTCGCGAAGAGCTTTCTCTACCTCGGCTGCATAATCTGCCTCCTCAACAACGATGCGAAGCAATGCTGCACCCTGTTCTTTCTCTACCTTTGTGATGTTCATAGTGTTTGTCTATTATTTTGTTTATTCTCGAATTTTCAAATTTTCGGCACAAAGATAGTAAATTTTCTCGATTTTATAAATATATGGTTAATTATTTCGGCTTTTGGCCATTAGCCATTGGCTATTGGCTATTTTCAAGATAGAAATTTGGAAGCGGGACAAATAAGACTAATGAGACTAATAGGACTAATGGGAATTTTCTATTTGGGGGCGTAACTCATTTGCCCCATTGGTCGTATAACTCCCATTCGTCCCATTCTTAACGCCCCTTTCGTCTAAAAAAGTTTTCCGCTTTCCGTTTTAATCCTGCTTCGCAGGCTTTTCTTCCTTCGCACCTCGGCATAGTGCAAACAAGTTTGCTCTCTGCTCTCGGTTTGTCGTCAGTTCCGTTTTCCGTTTAATTTAACCTCTGGCATCTAATGGTGTCTTACGAAAATAAAAACCTCAATGACTATGAAACAATTTACACTTC
>SUZE01000016.1:0-35590 GCA_015060075.1 Rikenellaceae bacterium
ATAAGGTAGGCGAGAGCCAATGCCACCACTGCCATAATGCCGTAGCCGATTTCGTGGCTGTACTTGGTTACCGTAGCGATAAGTTGCTCTTCGGGAACTACCGCTTCAAGGAAGTAGCCGAGTGCTGCCAATACACCATTCCACAATCCTGCACCAATAGCAGTGAAGAGGGCAAATTTTGCGATATTCATTCGTGCCAAGCCTGCCGGAATGGAGATTAACTGACGCACTGCCGGTACAAGGCGACCAACGAGCGTTGCGGCTACACCATAGCGCACAAAAAACTCCTCAGCCTTTACAACTTTCTGCTCATCGAGCAGACACATGTGACCGATACGGCTATTTGCGAACTTATAGACGATAGGTCTGCCGAGCCATACGGCGAGGTAGTAGTTGATAAGTGCGCCAATCAACGCACCAAGTGTAGCGAAAAATATCACCAACCATACATTCAGTTCGCCACTTGCGGCAGCCTTATATGCCGCAGGCGGAACAACCACCTCACTCGGAAATGGAATAAACGAACTCTCAATCGCCATCAACAGAGTGATAGTCCAATAGTTCAGATTATCCAAACACCACTGTATAAATCCCAAAGACTCCATAACTTAAAATGCAAAATTCAAAATGCAAAATTCAAAATGCAGAGTGCAAAATTATAATTCAAAAAAACTTATTTGTTATTGATAAAACGCTTTGTAAGCCAACGGCGTACAGGCTCATCGTAGAGCTTCAAGCAGACGTATGCAAGTGCAATATTGATTGCAAATACCATAATCACCACATGCCAAGTCTCGCCGAGCGAGTAGAGTTTATTCTCAATCAACCAAGCATAGAAGAGGTACATCACAGGGTAATGAACGATATACAACGGATAGGATATATCGCCCAAAAATTTGCAGAATGCCGATGAAATTTTGCCTGTTGTTTCGCCCGAAGCAGCCAACCATACGATTGCAGGGAATACAAACAAAATGCAAGCGAACTCGTACAGACCATTTATGCTCACTGCGCCACATTTTGCAAATGCTGGTACTGAGAAGAGCCCAAACAACACCGCCCACGCAATCCAGAAGATGCCCTTAATCTTTACCGGCTTGAAGTTGCGAGCCATAACCATACCCAATGAGAACGGGAACATCATTCTGAGCAGACCTCCGAAGAAGTTTACTATGTCGAGTGTCCAGCCGATGCCTACCATATCGTAGCCCGATACATCGGTGGTAACAAACCAACACCATGCCACGCCCAATGCGGCTGTCAGCACCGCCAAAGCACGATTACCCAAACGGCGAATAAAGAGTGCATAGAGCAGGTTGCCGATATACTCGAAGAAGAGCGACCAGCTCGGTCCGTTCAGCGAGAACATCTCGCCATTGCCACGCAGGTCGTATGGCGCACCGGGATAGGCAGGAATAAAGAACATCGTAAGCACCAACGCCACCAACGACCACGACATAGGTGTAGGCGTGCCGTCCCACTTTACGCCACCTTGCAAGCAGAAGGTCGTGAAGCCGATTATCGCACCCATAATCAACATTGGGTGCAGACGGATAAGTCTTCGCTTGAAGAACTCTTTGAGCGTAAGAGGGTTAGGTGTACGCTGCCAGCGGTCATCGTAAGCATAACTGATAACAAAGCCCGAGAGCATAAAGAACAAATCCACTCCCAAATGACCGTGGTTGAAAGTTGTGATTGCGGTGCCTTCGGCAAAGGCAAAGCCCTCGAAAAAGTGATACCAAACAACCATCAAAGCCGCTGCTCCTCGCAATGCATCGAGCAGAACATAGTGAGGCTTGCTGTCGGCAAATATTGCCGATGGGGTAGTCTTCATTTGAGAGTTTGTCATATCTGTTTGCGATATAAATGTTATTTGATAAGGCTTACTATTTCGTCAAATGCAACAAGGCTCTGCTCGCCTGTTGTCATATTCTTAACGGTTGCCTTGCCCTCTGCCAACTCGTTGCTGCCGATAATTACAACATACGGAATCTGACGGCGGTTGGCGTACTCCATCTGCTTCTTCATCTTTGCCGAGTCGGGATATACCTCGGTCGAGATACCGGCATCACGCAACGCCTTTGCGCAACGCAACGATGCCAAGCCCTCTGCCTCGCCAAGATTGATGAAGAGTACCTTTGTCAAGCAGGTTACATCGGCAGGGAACAAATCCAAGCCAACCATAACATCGTAGATGCGGTCTGCGCCAAATGAGATACCGACACCCGATACATCAGGCATACCGAAGATACCCGTAAGGTTATCGTAGCGACCACCACCGCAGATTGAACCGATAGCAAAGTCCTTCGCCTTAACCTCGAAAATTGCACCGGTGTAGTAGTTCAAACCACGAGCCAACGAGAGGTCCAACTCAACCTCCAACTCGATGCCGAGAGCCTCTACCGCAGAGAATACGGTGCGCAACTCCTCCACGCCCTTCAAACCTGTTTCGCTCGCAGCGAGTATGGTTTCGAGTTGCGCCAACTTCTCGGCAGTCGTGCCACTTAAAGTGAGGATAGGCTCCAACTTCGCCACAGCCTCCGCCTCGATACCACGCTCCGCCAACTCAGCCTTAACATTCTCCAAGCCAATCTTTTCGAGCTTGTCGATGGCTACCGTTATGTCTATCATCTTGTCGGCGTGCCCCATAACCTCGGCAATGCCGTAGAGAACTTTGCGGTTGTTCAACTTCAATACTACATTTATTCCGAGTTTGCCGAATACGCGCTCTACAATCGAAATCAACTCCACCTCGTTCAGCAGCGAGCGTGAGCCGATAATATCGACATCGCACTGGTAGAACTCACGATAACGCCCCTTTTGTGGGCGGTCAGCACGCCATACAGGCTGAATCTGATAACGCTTAAATGGGAAAGTTATCTCGTTCTGGTGCTGCACAACATAGCGGGCAAACGGAACGGTCAAGTCGTATCTTAAACCCTTCTCGCAGATGCGGTGAGCTTGGCGTACCTCCTCATCGTTTAAGCCCGAGCCGAAGTCGCCCGAGTTGAGAATCTTGAAGAGGAGTTTGTCGCCCTCCTCGCCATATTTACCCATAAGGGTAGAGAGATTCTCCATCGAAGGGGTTTCGATAGATGCAAAGCCGTAGTTGCGGAAAACCTCGGCGATAGTGTCGAATATATAGGAACGGCGAGCCGTTTCGAGTGGCGAAAAATCGCGTGTTCCCTTTGGAATAGATGGTTTCTGTGCCATAATTTTCTTTGTGGCTATTAGCTATTAGCCCTTAGCTATTAGCTCTTTGAATTTGTGTTATGTTTTCTCCTATTTTAGCTAATGGCCAATGGCTAATGGCCAATGGCTATTTTTACTCAACCAATTTGCGATACTTTACTCGGTGTGGGGTGGTATCCATACCCTGTGCCTTTTTCCACTCCTCGTACTCCGAGTACGAACCCTCGTAGAAGACGACCTTCGAGTCGCCCTCGAACGAGAGGATATGGGTAGCGATACGGTCCAAGAACCAACGGTCGTGCGAGATAACCACAGCGCAACCTGCGAAGTGCTCCAAGCCCTCCTCCAATGCACGCAAGGTGTTTACATCGATATCGTTGGTAGGCTCATCGAGCAGGATTACATTACCCTCCTCTTTCAATGCCAAGGCGAGGTGCAAGCGGTTACGCTCACCACCCGACAAAACGCCACACTTCTTCTCTTGGTCTGCACCCGTAAAGTTGAAGCGTGCCACATAGGCACGAGCCGGCACCTGACGATTACCCAACTGCACCCACTCGCTATTTTGCGATATTACCTCGTAGACGGTCTTTTCGGGGTCAATAGACTTGTGCTGTTGGTCCACATAGGCGAGCTTTACGGTCTGACCTACGGTGAAAGTTCCGCTTGTAGGCTCCTCCAACCCCATAATCATACGAAACAATGTGGTCTTACCCGTACCGTTCGGACCAATCACGCCCACGATACCTGCCGGTGGCAACTTAAAGTCCAATCCCTCGTATAGTACGCGGTCGCCAAACGCCTTCGATACTCCATTTGCCTCGATAACAACATCGCCCAAGCGTGGTCCGTTCGGAATGTAGATTTCGAGCTTCTCCTCCTTCTGCTTTGTATCCTCGTTGAGCATCTTGTCGTAAGCCGACAGACGAGCCTTGCTCTTGGCACGGCGTCCCGATGGGTTCATATTAACCCACTCCAACTCGCGCTCCAAGGTCTTGCGGCGCTTCGACTCCTGCTTCTCCTCCATAGCCATTCGCTTGGTCTTTTGGTCGAGCCAACCCGAGTAGTTGCCCTTCCAAGGAATGCCCTCGCCACGGTCGAGTTCGAGAATCCAACCCGCTACATTATCCAAGAAGTAACGGTCGTGGGTTACAGCGATTACTGTACCCTTATACTGCTGCAAGTGCTGCTCCAACCAATCAATAGACTCGGCGTCAAGGTGGTTGGTAGGCTCATCGAGCAACAATACATCGGGCTGCTGCAACAGCAGACGACACAACGCCAAGCGGCGGCGCTCACCTCCCGAAAGGTGCGCCACATTCTCATCGGGTGCAGGGCAACGGAGTGCGTCCATCGCACGCTCCAATACGCTGTCCAACTCCCAGCCGTTTACATGGTCAATCTTCTCGTAGAGTTCGCCCTGACGCTCGATAAGACGATTCATCTCGTCATCGTCCATTGGCTCACAGAGTTTCATGTTGATATCCTCGTATTCTTTGAGTAACGCCACAGTCTCGGCACAACCCTCCTCGACAACCTCTTTTACGGTCTTGTTGTTGTCGAGCAAAGGCTCCTGCTCCAAGTAGCCCACTGTGTAGCCCGGTGAGAATACAACCTCGCCCTGAAAATTCTTGTCAATACCTGCAATAATCTTCATCAGGGTAGATTTACCCGAGCCGTTCAAACCGATAATACCGATTTTTGCGCCATAGAAGAATGAGAGGTAGATATTATTCAAGACCTTCTTCTGGTTTTGAAAGGTCTTGCTGACACCTACCATCGAGAAAATAATCTTTTCGTCTGCCATATTTGGTTGTTTATTTGTTATATGCGTAATAATCGCACAAAGATAGTGAAATAATTCCAAATAATCGTTATCTTTGTAAAAGATAAATTGCGGACTATGGTACAAAAGAGGAAAAAGCGAGTGGCACTTGCCCTGTCGAGTGGCGGACCACGAGGATTTGCATATATCGGAGCATTGGAGGTTTTGCAGGAGCGAGGCTATGAGGTAACGGCTGTTGCAGGCACCTCGATAGGTGCATTGGTGGGCGGAGTGTATGCCGCAGGACACCTTGCCGAGTTCAAGGAGTGGCTCTTTTCGCTCGATACATGGAAGGTCTTTTCGCTGATGGACCTCTCCTTTTCGATGAACCATATCGTCAAGGGCGAGAAGATTATCGAGGCGATGAAGCAGGTCGTTCCCGATGTCAAAATCGAGGATATGCCACTGCCATTCTCTGCCGTTGCAACCGACCTCTATACGGGCGAGGAGGTGGTCTTCGATAAGGGCGATTTGTTCTCGGCAATTCGTGCTTCGATGTCGATTCCTTCGCTCTTTAAGCCTGTGCAAAACGGTAATACGGTATTGATTGATGGACACTCTTCCAACTGTCTGCCACTCAATCGTGTACAACGCACAAAAGGCGATATTTTGGTAGGTTTCGACCTGAACTATTTTGATGTTGAGGCAATTCGTTCGACCATTGCCGATGTCGAGCAAAAGACCTCCGATTACGAGAAGTTGCAGGTTGCCAAGCGCGAGGAGGTTAGGGCGTTGGCGACCACGATAAATGGCAATGCCGAGGTGTCGATGTTCGATAAGTTGAAGGCTCTCGGAGCAATGGGCTGGGAGGCGATGAAGGAGGTGCGCACCTTCCGTGAAAACAATATCGACAACCTGCCCGAACTCGATTGGGATAGCAGTTACTACGGACTTATAGACCGCACCTTTTCGATTATGAATCAGCACAATTCACGCCTTATGGTAGAGTTGTGCAAGCCCGATATTTTGGTGCAGATGCCGTTCGATGCCTATGGCGATATCTCGGATTACGCCTTGGCGAAGGAGATTACTGAAAAAGGGCGTGAACTGATGTCCGCCGCCCTTGATAAGTATGAGTCAAAACCTAAAAGTCTTTGGCAAAAGTTGCGAGCAAAGTAGCCTCTACTCTCCAATAATCTGGTCGGCAAAGTCACTCCAAGCCACTTTGTACGCCTCGACAGAATCCTGCGGAACGTATATTTTACGCCCCGTAACTACATCTTCAAAGGCGTATTGTTCCAATGTCGGTGGGGTAGTCGCCTTGCAGTGAATCTCAACAAGCGCATTGCACTCATCGAACGAATGATATCCGATGTTTGTGATTGTTGTCGGAAGTGTCAGGCTTGTGAGCTTTTGGCAGTTGTAGCACATCTCTTGCGAGGTAACAGTGACGCCTTCGGGCAGAACTAACGAGAGTAATCCCGTAGCGGCAAAGGCGTTTCTACCGATTGTTTCAATGCTCTGCGGAAGAGTGATTTCGGCGAGTTGCAAATCGCCGGCAAAGGCGTAACTGCCAATGCTTTTTACCCCATCTGGTATATTGATAGAGGCGAGCTTTGGGCAGTTGTGGAAGGCATCCCCCTCAATCGTTTCGATGGTCGAAGGAAGTATCACGCTCTCCAAGCCGTGACACTTGTAGAGTGCTTGTTCCTTGATTGTTCGCAAATTGGTGTTCTTCGAGAGGTCGAGGGTGCGCAGTGCAATTGCATTATACGCCTGAAAACTCTCCAAATTTACGAAATGCTCAACACCTCCGACCGAGTATATATTCTGCTTTGAGTCGATGTTAATGGCTCGAATAGCCTTCGCCTCGCTCTCGGAAAGTACCTTGTCGCCATTGATATCGAACTTTTCATAGCAATAGCGCATAAACTCTACATCATCCAACTTCTCGCAGTAGTCGGTTGGAGGAGGAATGGTACCCTTCGGAATGGTGATTGTGCTACCGTCAGAGAGGGTAATAACAACTTCCGTTTCGCTATCGGTGATACCAACAATAATGCACTCCTTGTCCTCTTCGCAATCGCAAGTGTTTATGGTTATAGGGTCGCTATTGGCAAAAGTTATTGTGTAGCCGACAACCTTATCTCCATCTACAATTGGTACGACAGAAGTGATGTAGTCCCTGTTCTGCAATACCTCTATAATGGCTCGCAGAGCAGCTATATCTTCGTCAGCCTTGTCGCATTGCGCCTCCAATTCATCTATGCGCTGCTCCAACTCGTCAATGCGCTCCTCTAACTCGTTAATGCGCTCCTCCAACTCGTCAAACCTATCCAAAATGCCACTATCATCGTATGGCGTAGGCTCACACGATGTGAATAACAATAGAAGAGCAATGAGTATGTAGACGTATTGTTTCATACTACCTTATTTTACCACGCAAAGAGTGGGTAGTTCGCCATCAAAGCATTTACATCTTTGCGAACTGCTGCGATATTCTCCTCGTTCTCTGCGTCAGAGAGTACGCGGTCAATCAACTCTGCGATATACTCCATCTTATCCTCCTTCAAACCACGGGTGGTGATAGCAGGAGTTCCGAAGCGCAATCCCGAAGTCTGGAATGCCGAGCGAGAGTCGAATGGCACCATATTCTTGTTTGCGGTGATATCTGCCGCTACGAGAGCCTTCTCTGCAACCTTACCGGTCAATTCAGGGAACTTTGTGCGCAAATCGACCAAGATGAGGTGGTTGTCCGTACCGCCCGAAACAATCTTGTATCCGCGAGCAGTGAGTGCTACCGACAACGCCTGCGCATTGCGAATAACCTGCTGCTGATACTCTTTATATTCAGGAGTCAAGGCCTCGCCAAATGCCACAGCCTTTGCTGCGATAACATGTTCGAGTGGTCCGCCCTGAATGCCTGGGAATACTGCCGAATTGAGAATCTGCGACATCTTCTTCACTACGCCTTTCGGAGTGGTCAAGCCCCAAGGATTGTCGAAATCTTTGCCCATTAAGATGATACCACCGCGAGGGCCACGCAGAGTCTTGTGGGTGGTCGAAGTTACGATGTGAGCATACTTCACAGGGTTTTCGAGCAAACCTGCTGCGATAAGACCTGCGGTGTGAGCCATATCAATCATCAACAAAGCACCAACCTTGTCTGCAATCTCGCGCATACGCTTGTAGTCCCACTCACGCGAGTACGCCGAAGCTCCACCTACGATAAGTTTTGGCTTGCACTCCAACGCCTTCTGCTCCATCTCCTCGTAATCGACACGACCGTCTTCTTCGCGTACCGAGTAACTTACGGCGTTGAAATATGTTCCCGACATATTTACTGCCGAGCCGTGCGAGAGGTGACCTCCGTGCGAGAGGTTCAGACCGAGGAAGGTATCGCCGGGTTTCAACACCGCAAAGAATACTGCCATATTTGCCTGTGCGCCCGAGTGTGGCTGAACATTGGCGTACTCGGCTCCATAGATTTTGCAGAGTCGCTCAATAGCAAGACTCTCCACCTTATCCACAACCTCGCAACCACCATAGTAGCGAGCCGCAGGGTAGCCCTCTGCATACTTATTTGTCAAAACCGAACCCATAGCATTCATCACCTGCTCACTAACAAAGTTCTCCGAAGCGATAAGCTCTATACCACGCATCTGGCGGGCACGCTCCTCGGAGATAAGGTCGAAAATCTGTGTATCCAATTTCATAATACCATATATATTTTATTGTTGTTCTCGATTCAAGCACTTTCGCTCTGCGAAATTACAAGTTTTTTCAAATAAAAATACTATCTTTGCACTAAACTTATAAACAAATTATAGTATGAAACTACTCGAAGGAAAGGTTGCGCTCGTTACAGGGGCCACTCGTGGTATTGGTCGTGCTATCGCTCTCAAATTTGCCGAGCAGGGCGCAAATGTCGCTTTTACATACCTTTCATCAGTTGCGGCTGCCGAGTCGCTCGTTGCTGAGATTGAGGCTTTGGGCGTTCATGCCGCAGGCTTTGCATCGAACGCAGCCGACTTTGCCGATGCTCACGAAGTGGTCGAGAAGGTTGTTGCCGAGTTCGGACAGATTGATATTCTTGTTAATAATGCAGGGCAGACCAAAGATGGTCTTATGTTGCGTATGAGCGAGGAGCAGTGGGATTCGATTATCGATACCAACCTTAAATCGGCATTCAATTTTACCCACGCAATAGTGCCGTTGATGGCTCGCAAGCGTGCAGGCTCTATTATAAATATGTCATCGGTAGTAGGTACCAATGGAAATGCGGGACAGTGCAACTACGCTGCTTCGAAGGCAGGACTAATCGGTCTTACAAAGTCTATCGCCAAGGAGATGGGTGCGCGTGGAATACGCTGCAATGCCATCGCCCCGGGCTTTATCGTTACCGATATGACCGACAAATTGAGTGACGATATCAAAGCAAAACTCGTTGCCGATATCTCACTTGGTCGTATGGGTACAGCCGATGAGGTCGCAAATGTCGCACTCTTCCTTGCAAGCGATATGTCCTCGTATATCAGCGGAGAGGTTATAAAGGTTGCGGGTTGTATGAAGGGGTAAAAATCGTTCTGATTGGTGAATTTTACACCAATCTGCAATAACCGAGATGCTCACATAGGCTTACTATGCTGCGCTCTCGGTTTTTTGCTTGGCACAAAATTCTCACAATCATTTACGATTTTTTTGGGTTAATGGGATTAGATGCCACAAGAAAGAGCAGTCTGTTTAGGACTGCTCTCTCTTGTGCTACTTAACCTCGAACTCGGCGGTTAGTAAATCTTTGTCTTGTGATGACGGACCAACCATTACCTTGAATGTTCCTGGCTCTACAATGCGCTCCATTTCGATATTGTAGTAGCGTAGATGCTCAGGGGTAAGCGTGAACGAGATGCGCTTGCTCTCTCCTGCCTTCAACGCTACACGCTCAAAACCTTTCAACTCCTTGACAGGGCGTGTTACATCCGAATAGCAGTCGCGGATGTAGAGCTGTGCAATCTCTACACCATCGCGCGCACCCGTATTCTTTATAGTAACGCTTGCCTCGATATTCTCGTTAGCGGCAATTTCACTCTTCGAGAGTTGGAGGTCTGAATACTCGTATGTAGAGTATGAAAGACCATATCCGAAAGGATAGAGTGGCTTGTTAGGAATATCTTGCAACTTGTAGCGATAGTGCGATGGTTTGTGATTGTAGTACATCTGCACCTGACCCGATGTGCGAGGGATAGTAATAGCGAGTTTAGCAGAAGGGTTGACCTTGCCGTAGAGAATCTCGGCAACAGCTTGACCTCCAACCATTCCCGGCTCCCAAGCGCAAACGATAGCAGGAAGATGCTCATCCTCCCAAACAACGGCTTGTGGACGACCGGCTACGATAACGAGAATTGTAGGCTTGCCACTTGCGTATACCTTCTTAACCAAATCCTGTTGCAAGCCGTAGAGATGAATTTCTGCACGGTCCTGATTCTCTCCGCAAGTTTTTCCGCCACGGCGAGCGCGAAGGCTTGTTTCGCCTGCTACAACGATGTTCAAATCCACGGTGCGGGCCAAACGGGCTGCCTTATTCACATTCTCCTGCTTCATCTGCTTTGGCGTCTTACCTTGGTCAACAAATAGGAAGTTGGTCTGTGGCGCTACCTGACGCAAACCTTCGAGTATGGTGGTTACATTCTCTGGCTTTTGAGGAGCAGCCCAATCGCCCATAATATTCTCATCATCGGCATTGATACCCGTAACGAGTACGCGCTTGTACTTCTTTACATCGAGTGGAAGAATACCGTCATTCTTCAACAATACGATAGAGTTGCGAGCCGCCTCCAAGGCGGTAGTACGGTGCTCTTCACACATGCGAATCTTTTTGCCCTCAACTTCGTTGCAATAAGGATTCTCGAACAAACCCAGACGGAACTTAGCGGTGAGGATACGGCGTACAGATTCGTCAATACGGCTCTCAGGTATGCGGCCCTCTTTGACCAATTCAACAACCTCCTCGTTCCAATGTATGCCGTGCATGTGCATATCCATACCTGCCATAATTGATTGATAATAAGCCTCCTTGCGGCTTGGTGCAGCCTTATGTAGAGTGTGAATACGCTCGATATCCATCCAGTCACTTACGACAAATCCGGTGAAACCGTACTCATCGCGCATCTTGTCCTGCATCAACCACTTACTCTTGTGACAAGGTACGCCGTTGATTTCGTTGTGTGCGGTCATCAATGAACCTGCCAAACCCTCGCGGATAGCGACCTCATAAGGTGGAAGGAATATCTCGTGGAGTGTACGCTCCGAGATGTCACTTGGAGCGTGGTTTGCTCCATTTACGGGCTGCGAATCTGCAATGCAGTGCTTGATGCATGCCAATACATCATCTCCGCCCTGCATATCACCCTGATATCCCTTAATATGAGCCAATCCCATCTGGCTGACAAGGTATGTATCTTCACCAAAGGTTTCGCCTACACGGCCCCAACGAGCATCGCGAGCAACATCTATATTTGGATTGAAAGTCCAATGCATGTTCATTGCACGCATCTCTTTTGCGCATTGACGAGCAATGGTATAAGCCATCTCTGTATCGAAAGAGCATGCTTGACCAATACTTGTAGGGTAGGCCGTATTGTTTGGTGCGAGGCAGTTGCCATGGATAGCATCAATTCCGAAAATTAACGGAATACCGAGTCGTGATGACATTGCCAAACGCTGCAACTCGTTTGCTTCGTCAGCCTCCAAAACATGAAGATACGAGCCAATTAAACCCTGCTGTGTCCACTTGCGAAGAGTGTCGGCGTTGATGCCCGGGTAGTATCCCTGTGCATCTTGGTTATCGGCCTGCGCCTTCTTATCACGCTTCTCGACATGGCGAACACCACAAAATTGGTTCATCTGTCCTACTTTCTCTTCGATGGTCATCTGCGAGAGTAGAGCCTCGACACGCTTCTCAATTGGAGCGTTAGGGTCTTTGTAATCTACCTTGCAGCACGATACGACTGCAAAAACTACAACTGCAAATAGAAGAATCTTTTTCATTTTATTCGTTTTTTTTGTTGGTCGTTATCGAATCTGTGCGCCGTGCTTATGCTCAAATGCCGACTGCAATGCCGACATAGTGCGCTCGATGGTCTTGTCGTTGAGTGTCTGGTTCTTATCCTCCAAGATGAATGACAACGCATACGACTTCTTGCCCTCAGGCAACTTGTCGCCCTCATAGACATCGAACAATGCAACGCTCTTCAAGAGTTTCTTCTCGGTAGCGAATGCCGTAGCGCGCAACTGCGAGAACGAAACGCCCTTATCAACGAGGAGTGCCAAGTCGCGCTTAACCTCTGGATATTTCGACAACTCGGTTGCAGCGACCTTGTGCTTGCGTGTAGCCTTCAACAAGAGGTCGAAGTCAATCTCGGCGAAGAATACATCTTGTTTGAGGTCGAATGCCTTGCAAATCTTGGCATTTACCTGTCCGAGTTGTGCAAATGGCTTGTTGTTGAGGTACAACTCTACGGCATCGCCAAACAAGTCGCTATCGAGCGACTCGGTGCGCAGAGCGTAGATATCCAAACCGAAGCGGCGGAGCAACAACTCAACCGTTGCACGCAAGGTGTAGAACGATGCAGACTCTGCCTTCTGATTCCACGACTGCGGAGTAGCCAATCCCGTTACGGCAATAGCCAAACGGTAGTTTTCCGAATACGATGCAAGCGGAGCAACCTCCTCGCCCTCCTTCGCCTCAACTTTGTTGTAGAAGTAGCAATTTCCGAACTCATAGATTTTGAGGTCGCCGTTGCGGTGGTTGGCGTTGAGCTGCACAGCCTCCATTGTATTGAACAACAAGGTCTGACGCATTACGCCCAAATCTGCCGAAAGCGGATTCATAATCTTTACGCACTGCTCCACAGGGTAAGACTTCAAACCCTCGTAGTAGGCAGTCTTGGTGAGTGAGTTCGACATAATCTCGGTGAAGCCACGAGCCGTAAGCATATCGGCTACAAGATTTGTCAAACGGGTTTTATCGGGCTTCTGAACATACGAAAGGGTAGAGTTTACCTTCTCCGAAACCTCTACATTGTTGTAGCCATAAATTCGTAAAATATCCTCAATAAGGTCTGCTTCGCGCTGAACATCAACACGATATGGCGGTACGGCAACGCTCCATACATCGCCCTCCTCCTTCTCAATCTTAACCTCCAACGCTTCGACAATGGTGCGGAAGGTCTCGGTTGGGATATCCTTGCCGATAAGCGACTTTGCACGCGCTACCGAGAAGTCGAAGCGGAACGGAGCAACCTCGGCAGGGTTCGAGTCGTAAATCTCGCTCGAAATAGTACCACCTGCCAACTCTTTGAACAAGAGTGCAGCACGCTTCAAAGCGTAAATCTGCAAGTTAGGGTCTATACCTCGCTCGAAGCGGAACGATGAGTCGGTATTTAAACCGAAACGCTTTGCGGTCTTGCGCACCGATACAGGATTAAAGTATGCAGACTCAATAAAGATGTCTGTTGTGGTGTCGCTTACGCCCGAATCCAAACCGCCATATACACCTGCAATACACATTGGACGCTCTGCCGAGCAAATCATCAAATCGTCAGCAGTGAGTTTGCGCTCAACTCCATCAAGGGTAACGAACGGAGTACCCTCGGCGCAGTTCTTAACTACAATCTTGCCGCCCTCAATCTTCTCTGCATCGAAAGCATGAAGTGGCTGACCAAGTTCAAAGAGGATGTAGTTTGTGATATCCACCAAGTTGTTCTTCGGATTGATGCCCGCAGCGCGGAGTGAGTTCTGCATCCAATCGGGCGATGGGGCAATCTTGCAACCTTTAACTGTGATACCTGTATAGTGAGGGCAAGCGGCGGTATTCTCCACCTCTACTTCAATCTTCAAGTCGTGATTATCCACTGCGAAAGCCTCTACGCTTGGCAACTTCAACTCTGCCTGTTCGCCACGAGCGCGAAGATATGCCACAAGGTCACGGGCTACGCCGATATGTGAGCCTGCATCGATGCGGTTTGGAGTCAAACCAATCTCGATAAGGTAGTCATCGGTAATGTTGTAGTACTCCTTTGCAGGGGTGCCGACAACAGCATCGGCAGGCAACTCGATAATTCCTGCGTGCGATGCGCCGATACCCAACTCGTCCTCGGCACACAACATACCGAGCGACTCCACACCACGAATCTTCGAACGCTTAATCTTAAACTCCTCCTCGCCACCGTCAGGGTAGAGTACTGCGCCAACCGTAGCGCACATAACCTTCAAGCCCTTGCGGCAGTTCGCTGCACCGCAGACAATCTGCAATGGAGCCTCTGTGCCAACATCAACGGTTGTGATGTGCAAGTGGTCCGAATCGGGGTGGTCTTCGCAGGTAAGCACCTCGCCTACCACAACGCCCGCCAAACCGCCACGGATAGTTTCAATTTTCTCGAAGCCCTCAACCTCCAAGCCAATATCAGTCAAAACTGTTGCAACCTCCTCTGCCGTGAGAGAGGTATCAACATAGTTTTTCAACCAATTAAATGAAATATTCATACTCTATATTTTTTGTTTATTTGTCTACACAAGCCAATAATCGCACAAAGATAGCAAAAATAACGGAAAACGGAAAGCGGAAAACGGAAAACTTTTAGTTTTTCGGTTTTCGCTTGGAGTGGGAAAACGGACCGCTGCGATTAAGTCGAGCGCAGAGGCTGCTTGCAGACTATGCCGAGACGAAGCAGTGAAAAGCCCACGCAGTGGGATTAAAGCGGAAAACGGAAAACTTTTAATTTTCAGACGAGAGACGAAAGACGAGAGTGATAGACTCCACCGCCCTAACGGGCACCTCCCCTAACTTAGGGGAGGAAATAAAACTGAAAACGGAAAACTGAGAGCGCACCACATTAAGCGACCAACGGGAGCGTCCCCATTAAGGGCGGAACGCCCGCCCCTATAACCCCCAGAAATGTTGCGCCTTGACCACGCTCGGAGTTCGGAAAACCAAAAAAAAGCGTACCACCAACCGATGATACGCTCATTGTGCTGAGTGTCGAGATGTTACGCCTTCGCCTCTGCCTTTTTCTTGCCGAAGATACGGTCTACGACAATCGCAATTGCGCCATCACCCGATACATTACATGCCGGACCGTAGCCATCGAGTGCCAAGTAGATAGCCATCAATAATGCGGTCATCTCAGGCGAGAAACCGAGGATAGTTTCGAGCAATCCTACCGATGCCATCAATACACCACCCATCACTCCCGGTGACGATACGGCTGCAATAGCCTGCATCAATGCAAAGTTGATAAACAACGCCAACGGAATATCAACGCCAAAGAGGTATGCCACAGCGGTTGTTGTGGTTACCAACTTAATGGTAGAACCGCACATGTGAGTATTCGAGCAGAGTGGAATCACGAAGTTCGCAACATCCTCGCTCACACCACTTTTGAGAGAGCATTTGGTGGTTACAGGGATAACGGCTGCCGAAGAGCAAATCGAGAAACCTGTAAGGTATGCAGGCAAAATGTTGTACAGACAGCGGAACGGATTTTTGCCTGCAATGATACCTGCAATGATATATTGGGTTACGAGATAGAGTATTGAGAGAACCACTCCCGTACCGATAACCTTTGCACCTGTGCCAAGCACGATGTCAATAACGCCCTTTGCACTCATCTCGCAAATCATCGTAAAGATATAAATTGGCAGCAAAGGAATAATCGCACTCTCGATAAACCACTTCACAACCTCGCCAAACTCCTCAAACCATGTCTTTATAGAAGGGCTCTTAACGAAGATAGTACCCAAGCCGAGAACGAATGAGAGGACAATGGCAGTCATCATATCGCACACAGGCGGAATTTTCAGAGTGAAATATGGCGCAAATTCCTTCTCGGAGAGTGCATCTGCCGACAACTCGCCCGGAGAGAGTATATGAGGGAAGAACTCTGTTGCGCAACCATACGAGAATAATGCTCCTCCAACGGTCGAGATGTAAGATATAGCAATAACAAAAATCAACATCTTACCTGCGCCCTTACCTAAGTTGGCGATGGCAGGTGTTACCAAGCCGAGAACCAACAATGGCACCGAGAATTTTAATAACTGCGCAAATAGAACATTGAATGTCTTGAAGATGCGAATAAATACATCTGGCAAAAACAGACCAAGTACTGCACCGAGTGCAATGGCAATCACCACCTTCGGAAAGAGTCCGAGTTTTACGCTTTTCAACTTTTCGATAAATTTCTTCATGTTATTTTGTTTTTTGGTTTTTGTTTTTCAGTTTTCCAAACTCCGAGAGTGGTCAAGGCGCAACCTTTCTGGGGGTTTCTGGGGGCGGGCGTTCCGCCCTTTATGGGGACGCTCACTCCGTTCGCTTACTGGGGTGCGCTGAAAGTTCTCAGTTTTCAGTTTTCAGTTTTCCGTTTTAATCCTGCTACGCAGGCTTTTCTTCCTTGCGGCTCGGCAAAGTCTGCAAGCAGCCTCTGCTCTCGCTCCGCTGCGTCAGTTCCGTTTTCTCTCGTCTAATATTTAGTTATTATCTCCGCTATCACGAACACTGCCAGCGTTAGGCTTGCCAAGCCGTTCAAGGTGCCGAAGGCTATGCCTATTGAGCGTTGGCGAGTAGGTGTAACGAGGATATGCTCTGCTATTAAAATGGCAGTAAATAGCCCCACGCCTGTCCAAAGTAGCCAACCTTGTGGTGCAAAATACCACGCAAAGAGCAGTAGCGCAACTACGCTTACACAGTGCAGAGCGATACTTATATATAAAGATGTCGCCACCGAGAAGCGTGAAGGTATGGAGTGCAGACCTCGTTTGCGGTCAAATTCGGCATCTTGCAGTGCGTAGATGATATCGAAACCTCCTGTCCAAGTCAGCACCACCAACGAGAGCAGACATGGTGCAAAAGTTAGTGTTCCCGTAACAGCGATGTATGCGCCTGCCGGTGCAATGCCGAGCGATAAACCGAGAACAAGGTGTGCCAACGAGGTGAATCGCTTGCAGTAACTGTAAAACATCACCACTGCCAATGCTACGGGCGAAAGTAGTGCTGTAAGCAGATTTATGGTCGAGGCGGTAACTACGAACAATAGCGCATTGACAATAACGAAGGCGAGTGCTTTGCGTGGCGAAATCTGCCCCGAAGGAATTTCGCGCGAGGCGGTGCGAGGGTTTTCGGCATCAATCTTACGGTCCGCCCAGCGGTTGAAACCCATCGCCACATTGCGGGCAAAGACCATACACAATACCACCTGCAACAAGAGCCACCACGAGAAGGTTACATCGGTACTCCACAATGCGTATGCAAACGACATCAACGCAAAGGGCATTGCAAAGATGGTGTGCGAGAACTTTACAAGTCGCAGATATTTTGCTATTTGCTCTATCATCTTACTCGAACGGTTTTATACTTTCGGCATATTCCGACCAATACGTGGCGTTCTTGTAATCCTCAACCGCACTGCTCGGAACATAGAATGTGCGACCATCGGCATTGTAGCCAAAGGCGTATGTGTCGAACAACTCAGGTGGGGTGTTAGCCTTGACGGTAACGCTTTTTAACGCCATGCAACCCATAAAGGCTCGTTCGTGGATATCTTTCACACCCTCTCCGAGAGTAATTTTTGTGAGTGCATCGCAACCACGAAATGCCTCTAATCCGATGCTGTGTATATCCTCCGCCACGAGCGCCTGCAACGAACTACAACGGATAAATGCACGCTCTTTGATTGTTGAAACGCCCTCCAATAAGAGGTTTGTCATCTTTTTGCCGTCAATGTAGAGCGCCCCTGCAATGGAGAGTGGATTTGCAGTTTCATCTGCGAAATCGATGTTGCACCACATCGCAATATCTTTAACGTGTACCTTCGATAACCCTTCGCAGCCCTCAAAAGCGGACTTGCCGATTGTGACTATGCTTGCAGGAATCTCAACGCTCGACATTGTTGAGTAGTTGTAGAAGGCATAGGTTCCGATTCTCTCTACCCATTCGGGTATCACCACATCTCTAACCTTATTGCCGTTTACGATAAACCCTCCGCAGTGATAGAGAGGATTTGCCATAGGGTCGGCAAATTCAATATTGCACCAAGTACCTACCGCCGGAATATGAAGGGAGTAGAGCGCTCCGCAGTTATCGAACGCCATTGTGCCACAACTTTTGATGCTGTTACCTATGGTCATACACTCCAAGTTAGTACACTCACTGAATGCTCTTTCGCCGATTGCTTCGACAGAGTTGGGTAGGGATATATTGTTGAGATTGCGACAGTTGTAGAAAGCCTCTTCGCCAATGACGGTTAGAGCCTTGTCAAAGTGGATAATACTTGTGCCAAACTCAACATATTCGATATCGGTAATCTCTGCATCAAATGCACTCTCGTTAATGGCAATATCTCCACGGTCATCGTTTGTGGTAAACCAAATCTCATTGTCGGGAGGGGTGCCAAGTGAAACGATTGTTGTGTCGGGTGCTGTCCCGTAGTCCGGTTCTGCACACCCTACAAGTGCGAGAAGTATAATCGCAAAAACAATTCTAACTCTACTCTTCATAATTTATAGTGCTGTCCCAAATAGTGTTGCCGATGAACAATCCGTGATTTTAACATTGATATAGTCGCCTGCGCCATAGCCCTCCACGCAGTCGAATACCACCATCTTATTCTGCGAGGTGCGACCACATAACTGCTTGTCGCTACGTTTCGATGTGCCCTCAATCAACACCTCGAAGGTTTTGCCGATGTCCTTGCGGTTGTTTTCGAGCGACAACTCGTTCTGCAATGCGATAACCTCGGTCAGTCGGCGAGTCTTCTCCTCTTCGGTCACATCGTCCTCGAAATGACGAGCCGAGAAGGTGTCGGGACGCACCGAGTACTTGAACATGAAGGCAGAGGCATAACCCACCTCACGCATAAGCGAGAGTGTTGCTTCGTGGTCTTCGAGCGTTTCACCACAGAAGCCCGAAATAAGGTCTGTGGTAATCGAACAATCGGGCATTGCCTTTTTGATAGCAGCCATGCGCTCCAAATACCACTCACGAGTATATTTGCGGTTCATCTTTTCGAGTTGGGCATTTGAGCCGGACTGTGCAGGCAGATGTATCGCCTTGCAGATATTGCGGTACGATGCCATTGTCGCAATCAGTTCATCACTTAAATCCTTCGGGTGGGAGGTCGCAAAGCGTACTCGCAAGAGTGGTGATATGTCGGCAACCTTTGCCAAGAGTTTCGGAAAATTGACCTCGCCATCGGCGTAGGAGTTTACATTCTGACCGAGCAGAGTAACCTCGCGATAGCCATTCTCGAATAGCGTGCGAGCCTCATTAACGATTGTCTCGTGGGCTCGGCTACGCTCACGACCTCGGGTGTAAGGCACTACGCAGTAGGAGCAGAAGTTGTTGCAACCTCGCATAATCGAGATAAATCCGCTTACGCCATTTTTATCAAGACGCACGGGTGCAATATCGGCGTAGGTCTCTTCGGTGGAGAGCAGGGTGTTGATACCCTTACCACCGCCCTCTGCCTCGCGACACAACTTCGGAAGGTCACGATAGGTGTCGGGACCTGCCACGATGTCTACACCCTTGCCACTTTCGAGCAGTTGCTCTTTGAGTCGCTCCGCCATACAACCTATAACTCCCACTAATAAGGTAGGTTTCTTACGGCGCAGGCGGCGCATCTCGTTTAGGCGTCCCCAAATGCGTTGCTCGGCATTGTCACGCACCGAGCAGGTGTTTATCAGGATAATGTCCGCCTCCTCCACATTCTCGGTGTAGAAGTAGCCCTCCTCCTGCATAATCGAAACAACAATTTCGCTGTCACCAAAGTTCATTTGACAGCCGTAGGTCTCGATAAATATCTTTTTGCCTTCACCTTGCAATGGGCGTAATGTTGTGTAACTCATTGTTTTAAATTATTGTTTCTTCTATTTCCTGAACTCCGAGCCTTGCCAAGGCGCAGGGTTTTTGGGGGGCGCAGTCTGCGACTGCTTTATGGCGTCACGCCTTCGGCGTTCTATGGCGTCAGGCTTTCAGCCCTCTATGGCGTGCGCTTTAACTCTCGTCTCTCGTCTCTCGTCTCTCGTCTAATCTACATATTTTCCAACTCGTGCTTCTCCGGCATTGGTTTGAAGCCCTCGCCGAAGGTGTTGTAGGCGTTCGATACCACCATGAAAGCCTTTGGGTCATGCTCCTTAATGGCAAGTTGTACCTTTGGCAATTCGTGTCGTGGCACAACCAAGAATATCATCTCTTTATCGTCATTGGTGTACATGCCGCTTGCCTTGATGTAGGTGCCACTGCGGTCCATCTGTTCAATGATGTAACGGCGGAACTCCTCGTTATGCTCGGAGGTGATGATGAAGATTATACGGTCGTACGATGCACCATCAAGCATGTATGACAGTATTCGTGACGAAACATATATCGCAATAAGCGAATAACCAGACAACTCCAACGCTTCTACATTGCTGCCCTCCGAGCCAAAACCGATAACCACAAGTCCCGCCAAAACAACTATCGAATCGGCAATAAGTACTCCTTGCGAGAAGGTCAGATGGCAATATTTCTGCAACATCATTGCTACGATGTCGGTACCGCCCGTAGTTGCTTGTTCCTGTACGACAAAACCTACTCCCACACCCAAAATCGTAGCACCTACGATGGTTGCAAGCATAAGGTGGTCGGACCAATCAAGTACGCCACCGAGCATCATTGCGGGGTCGAGCGATTGCAATGCCTCAGCCGGATAGGCGAGGTAGGTGAATAGGTTCATCAATCCCGGCGTTAGTAATGCTGCCACAACGGTTTTTGCTCCGAAGCGTGGTCCGAAGGCGATAAATGCCAATATCAACAATACCGAGTCGAACATATAACCGAATGTTCCAACCTGAATGTTAGGGAATAGATTGTGCAGCACGATACCTGCACCATAGACACCACCGGGTACAATTTTGTACGGCGTGATGAAGAAAACATATCCGGCTGCCAATAGTATACAGCCCAATATAATCTTAAACCACGACCACCACCAACGAGGCGATGCAAGTGACGATAAAATGCTCTTTTTCAGTTCAGCTTTTGTTGCCATAGATAGCATGTTTATTAGTTTATAAACTTTTTCCAACCTGCAAATATAATGAAAAAACTGAAAACGTAAAGCGGAAAGCGGAAAACTTTACGAAATTAGACGAGAGACGAGAGACGAGAGAAACGGAAAACGGAAAGCGGAAAACGGAAAACTTTCAGCGCACCCCATAGAGCGACCAACGGGAGCGAATCCTATTTAGTCCCATTCAATCCTATAATCGCTTGCGCCTTGACCACCTTCGGAGTTAGCATTAGTTTACACCTCGTTTTTTTGGCAGTTAAGAATTTTTCACTATATTTGTACCCGAACACAGATGCGAAAACAATATGGTTATAACCTACTATTGCATTGTAACTCTGTTTATTATTGCGTACTTGCTGGGCTCGATACCGAGTGCCGTGTGGATTGGCAAACGCTATTATGGCGTAGATGTCCGTGAACATGGAAGCAAGAATGCGGGAACGACTAATGTGTTGCGTGTACTCGGTACTCGTGCCGCAATACCTGTATTTGCAATCGACTTCCTGAAAGGCTTTGTTGCCGTAAGTATATTTTCTCTTCTCAAATATGATGTTAATATCCCTTCGGGCGCATGGATTGTCAATATGAAGATTTTGGCGGTTTTTGTGGCTGTTTTGGGACATATTTTTCCTGTGTTTGCAGGCTTCAAAGGCGGTAAGGGTGTTGCCACAGTGTTGGGTGCCGTGACAGGTATTCAGCCAAATATCGCTCTGCTCTGCTTTGCGGTGTGGTTTGTGGTATTTTTGTTGTGGCACTATGTGTCGCTCGCTTCGATTGTTGCGGGCTGTGCCTTTCCTGTCTTTGTGTCGATATTTTCGGGTAGCATATATGCCCGTCATGGTTTAGACCATACATCAATCTCATTCCTTGTATTCTCGTTTGTGGTCGCCATTGCGTTGGTGTGGACACACCGCAAAAATGTTGGGCGACTGCTCGATGGCACGGAATCGAAGATTGATTTGTGGAAGTATTTTAGTAAAGAAATAACGGAAAACGGAAAACGGAGAACGGAAAACTAATTCTGCATTTTGCATTTTCATTTCTCTCGTCTTTCGTCTAAATAGTATTTTATGTTAGAAGCAAACTTAATTAAGATGTATGAGCAGTCGTTTCGCGATAATCGTGAAATGTCTGCCGTGACTGATTATTTCTCGGGTGAAACCTACTCGTATTATGGATTTGCCAAGGAGGTGGCAAAGTTGCATATCCTCTTTGATAAGGCTGAAATCAAACCGGGTGATAAGATTGCACTTGTAGGTCGCAATACGCCTCGTTGGTGTGCAGTATACATCGCTACGATTACATACGGGGCGGTTATTGTGCCTATCATGCAGACTTTTACCTCGAATGATATCGCTCATATCGTAAACCACTCGGGCAGTCGTTTGTTGTTCCTTACCGACTCCTATTGGGACGGTTTGGACGAGGACGCAATGCCTGAGGTTGAGTGCGTATTCTCGATTACGGACTATCACGCACTCTATGAGCGTAACGGCAAGACTCTGACCAAGTTTGTCAATGCAATGACCGAGAACTATCGTAAGCGTTATCCTAACGGATTTACGGTTGCCGATATCAAGTATGCTGATGTTCCGAACGATGCTCTTATGGTGTTGAGCTATACATCGGGAACTACGGGCTACTCGAAGGGTGTAATGCTTACCGTTAATAACCTCACTGCAAATGTCTATTACGCAGTAAATAAGATTAATAAATCGACCGGTAAGTTGTGGTTCCAGAAGGGACGCCGTACCTTGGCATTCCTGCCATTGGCTCACGCTTTCGGTTGCGCTTTCGACTTCCTTGCTCCATTGGCAGCAGGAGGACACATCAACCTTCTCGGTAAGATGCCGACTCCGAAGGTGTTGGTCGAGGCTATGCAGAAGGTACAACCTGCAATTATCTGCTCGGTACCTCTCGTTTTGGAGAAGGTCTATCGCAAGCAGATTGCTCCAATGCTCGAAAAAGGACCATTGAGTATAGCGATGAAGGTACCTTTGGTAAATGAGATTGTGCGCTTGAAGATTAAGGAGAAGATGCTCCAATCGTTCGGTGGCAACTTGGAGATGTTTATCGTTGGTGGCGCTCCGATGAATAGAGAAACCGAGGCTTTCTTGAAGTCTATCCACTTCCCTATAATCGTAGGATATGGTATGACCGAGTGCGCACCGCTTATCTGCGTTACTCCGCAACCAGAGGAGTACAAACTCGGCTCGTGTGGTAAATATTTGAGGGAGTATCTCGATGTTCGCATCGACTCTTCGGACCCTCAGCGTATTCCGGGTGAGATTATGGTTAAGGGTGAGATGGTTATGTCGGGCTACTACAAGAACGAGAAGGATACTGAGGCTGTCCTCGAACCCGATGGCTGGATGCATACAGGCGATATGGGCGTTATGGACCCTGACGGAACGGTCTATATTAAAGGTCGTTGCAAGACTATGATTTTGACCGATACGGGACAGAATATCTATCCTGAGCAGATTGAGGATAAGCTGAACAATATGCCACTCGTCTTGGAGTCGCTTGTATTGGAGAACGAGGGCAAACTCTACGGCTTGGTGGTACCGGACTTCGACCACTGTGAGAAGGAGGGTATCGACCGTGCGAAGTTGGAGGAGATAATGAAGGAAAACCTCAAAAACTTGAACGAGCAGGTTGCTGCGTACGAGCGATTGGTGTCTATCACAATTCATATCAGCGAGTTCGAAAAGACTCCGAAACGCTCCATCAAGCGTTACCTTTACGATGTTAAACGAATGGGAATAAAATAAAACGGAAAACTTTTATAAATAGAGAGTAGTGAGTAGAGAGTAGTGTGTAGTTGAAAAATAATTTTGCATTCTGCATTCTGCATTTCTCTCGTCTTTCGTCTCTCGTCTAAAAGAAGATTATATGCTACAAGAAAACTTAATCAAAATGTACGAGCAGTCATTTCGCGAGCATCGTGAGATGTCTGCCGTAACGGACTATTTTTCTGGTGAAAGTTATTCATACTATGGCTTTGCCAAGGAGATAGCCAAACTACATATTTTGTTTGATGAGGCAGGTATCAAGCGTGGCGACAAAATCGCTCTCGTAGGTCGCAATACACCTCGTTGGTGTGCGGTATATATCGCAACAATGACCTACGGTGCAGTGATTGTGCCTATCATGCAGACCTTCACCTCGAACGATATCGCCCATATCGTAAACCACTCGGAGAGCCGTCTGTTGTTCCTTACCGACTCCTATTGGGAGGGACTTGACGAAGATGCTCTGCCGAAGATTGAGGGCGTATTCTCGCTTACCGACTACCATGTGTTGTTCGAGCGCAGAGGTGGTGTGCTGACCGCATGCGTTGATAGTATGACCGCAAACTACCGCAAACGCTACCCACAAGGCTTTACCGTTGAAGATATCAAGTATGCCGATGTTCCGAATGACCAACTCATACTGTTGAACTACACATCGGGAACTACGGGATATTCGAAGGGCGTGATGCTTACGGTGAATAACCTTACGGCGAATGTTGCATATATCAAGACTTTGAAACCTCGTAACGGAGGCTCGTACTACTTTGCAAAGGGACGCCGCACTTTGGCATTCCTGCCATTGGCGCATGCTTACGGTTGTACGGTCGATTTCCTTACTCCGTTGGCAGTCGGAGGACACATCAACCTGCTCGGCAAGATGCCTACACCAAAGGTGCTTGTCGAGGCCATGCAGCGAGTACGCCCGAATGTAATTGCTTCGGTACCTCTCGTGTTGGAGAAGATTTATCGTAAGCAGATTACTCCGCTATTGGAGCAGGGTGCTTTGTCGGTGGCTATCAAGGTGCCATTGGTGAATGAGATTATCCGTGCAAAGATTCGTCAGAAGTTGCTCGATTCGTTCGGTGGTAATGTGGAGTTGTTTATCATCGGAGGTGCGCCTATCAACAAGGAGACCGAGGCATTCTTGAAATCTATCCACTTCCCGATTATCGTGGGCTATGGTATGACCGAGTGCGCACCGCTTATCTCGGTTACGGTGGACCCTACCGAGTTCAAGATTCGTTCGTGCGGTAAGATTTTGCAGGGCATGATGGAGGTGAAGATTGACTCCGAAGACCAACATAATGTTCCGGGCGAAATTCTCGTTAAGGGCGAGTGCGTGATGCAGGGCTACTACAAGAACGAGAAGGATACAAAGGCTGCGTTGACCGAAGATGGTTGGCTGCATACGGGCGATATGGGTACTGTTGATGAAGATGGTACAATCTACATCAAAGGTCGTTGCAAGTCGATGATTCTAACCGATACAGGACAGAATATCTACCCTGAACAGATTGAGGATAAACTGAATAACCTGCCGCTTGTATTGGAGTCGCTCGTGTTGGAGAATAAGGGAAAACTCTACGGCTTGGTAGTGCCGGACTTTGCACTCTGCGAGAAGGAGGGTATCGGCAAGGATAGACTGAACGAGATTATGAATGAGAACCTTAAAGCGCTCAATGAGCAGGTTGCGGCATACGAGCGATTGGTATCGATTATAATCTATCCTAACGAGTTTGAAAAGACGCCAAAGCGTTCGATTAAGCGCTATCTCTACGATATATCAAAACTCGTCTAACGAAGAGTTTTCGTTATACAGATTTGAGAATTTATTGAAAAATAGGCTCTATGGGGCCTATTTTTTTGCATCTTGCAAAATAGTTCGTAACTTTGCAATAATGAGCTTGTAAGAGTATGGGAAAGTTGAGAATAAAAATCCGTAAACAGGTGCTTGGTGAGAATGCGCTCTATATGGTGATATGGATAAGCGTATTTCTTGTACCGTTTATGAATGCGGGATTGATGTCAGAGGCGATTATCGATTTTAGAGCCTCGCTATTGTCGTGGCTCAAAATTCTGCCATTTTTCTTGCTCTTTTTGTTGAACAACCTATTGTTGTTCCGCTACCTGCACCGCAAGCACCTATATTGGGTATATTACCTTGTATCGATAGTGCTGATTGTGGGTGTTTTTACGATGTTGGAGTTGTACGAGCAGTCCGATATAGCATTTGCTGTGTCGTTGGGTACTATCGGACAATCGTTTGAGGCTCAGCATATTGTATTGACGGTGTTTCCTTGGTGGGGTAATGTGGTTGCTGCGGCGTTGATGTTTGGAGCAAACAATGCCATCTGTATCTTCTATCGCAACATGCAGAAAGACGAGGATTCGGAGCGTCTGAAACGCCAAAATATCCAGGCAGAGATGTACTATCTCAAACACCAAATCAATCCGCACTTCCTGATGAACACTCTGAACAATATTCACGCCTTGGTCGATATCGATACAGAGGCGGCAAAGCAGACCGTTATTCAGTTGTCGGATATGATGCGTTATGTGGTCTACGATACGGGAGGGAACTCCATATCGCTACGTGAGGATATAAAGTTCATCAAGAACTATATCGACTTGATGCGTATTCGCTATACGGAGGATGTCACCATATCGTTTGATTATCCGCAACAACTGCGAGGTCGTGTTAATATCCCACCATTGATTTTTATCGTATTTGTCGAAAATGCCTTCAAGCATGGAATTAGTTACAACTCAACCTCCTACATAAAGATATGTATAGAGTACGAGGAGGGTTTTGTTGTCGCCAATTTTGAAAATTCGGTCAATAACAATAGCAAACAGGCAAAGCCCGGTATCGGCTTGGAGAATGTGCGCAAGCGTCTTGATTTGATTTATGGAAATCGCTACGACTTGCAAATTGTGGAAGAGAAAGAGATTTATCGTGTAACACTTAGAATACCTACACTTAATGATAATGAGATGCATAGCAATTGATGATGAGCCGTTGGCACTTCGTCAGATTTCAGGATATATATCGAAGATTCCGTTCTTGGAGTTGGCTGCTACTTTTCGTAGCGCAGTGTCGGCGCAGGAGTGGTTGAAGGAGAATAGCACAGATTTGATATTTGTAGATATAAATATGCCCGATATGACGGGTGTGGAGTTCGTGCAGACGCTCGAAATACCGGCAATGGTTATCTTCACCACAGCTTATGCCGAGTACGCTATTGAGGGCTATAAACTGTCGGCGATTGATTATCTGCTCAAACCGTTTGGTTTGAATGACATTCAGCGAGCCTCCGAAAAAGCGTTGTCGCTGTACGAATTGTTGCAGTTGCAAGAGCAACTCGGTGGCGATACTCTGCAAGATGAGAGTCCGACAGAGGGTGCCGAAGAGGGGGTGTTGTCTGTCCATGCAGACCGCAAGACGCACCTTGTGAAGATGTCGAATATTGTCTATTTGGAGAGTGCAGGCGAGTATGTCAGACTGCATTTGGTAGATGGAACGAAGCTGGTGACACTCTTCCGATTAAAGAATATGGAGAGCGAGTTGCAGTCGTCACAGTTTATGAGAGTACATCGCTCCTATATCATCAACTTAAATCATATTTCAGGCTATACGAAAGGTAGGGTGTTTTTGTCGAATGATGACTATGTCCCGATAGGCGAGAACTACAAAGAGCAATTTACAAATTACATAGATAGCAAGTAGTAATAAGTGAAAAACATGGATAGTATATACTTTTTTACTACCTTTGTGCCCGAAAAGACGGAAAAATGAAAAAAGGCTTAGTCGCACTGTCGCCAATCTTGGTATTGTTGGTTGCCTATTTGACAATGTCGCTCGCTTCGGGCGACTTTTACCGTATATCTATTTCGGTGGCATTTGTCGCAGCAGCAATCTATGCTGTGGCGACATTGCGTGGCATCAGTCGTTCTTTGCAGGAGCGTATCTCCATATTCTCGGAAGGTGCTTCCGACAAGAATATCCTCTATATGATTTGGATATTCATTCTTGCCGGTATATTTGCATCAACGGCAAAGGCTATGGGCGCAGTCGATGCTACGGTACATTTTACGATGCGCTTTGTGCCGATTGAATTCTTGCCTGCGGGTATCTTTATTGCAGCCTGCTTCGTGTCGCTCTCGATAGGTACTTCGGTGGGAACGATTGTCGCTCTTACACCTGTGGTTACGGGTTTGGCGGCACAGATGGGAGTGGATACTGCTCAGATGGTTGCTATTGTGGTTGGTGGAGCATTTTTCGGCGATAACCTCTCGTTTATCTCCGATACCACCATTGCTGCCACGATGACGCAGGGGTGCAATATGAAGGATAAGTTCCGGACTAACTTGCTGATAGTTTTGCCTGCGGCGTTGCTCTCGCTCGGCTTGTATCTCTTCCTCGGTTTGTCGGGAGGTGTCGATGGCGTTGAGGCAGCGAGTGCAGGATTGCTCGGCAAGCGAGTTGCAGTGTGCTGCCTTTACGCTTTGCCACAAGATGGCAAAAGGCCACGAGCCTCAGCCAGCTGACTTTATGTCGATTTCGGAGTTGGAGGAGCTTACGGGAGTGACCTACTTCCCGAATGTTAAGAATGCGCCGAAGACTACCTATAATGCCAACGACTGGCTGTAAAAATCGTTCTGATGGGGTAGCGAAAAATGGCGGAGATGTTTTCCGCCATTTTTTCGTTGTTTAGATAAGACCAATAAGACCAATGGGACTAATGAGTATTTTGCTTTTTTGCGCACCCATTGGTCATATTTGTCCCATAGGTCTCTTTTGTCTTATTATTAGCGCAAAAAGAAAGTTGAGTATCACTACTCAACTTTCTTTATCTTTACAACCTTAACCTTGATGCTCTCGAAGGCTTTTGTAAGCGACTCAACAGAGTTCTTTGCAGCATCATACTTTACGGTTACTGTCTTGGTCGGTACATCAACCTGAACATCTTTGATTCCCTTCTCGTAAGGAATGGTATTCAAAACCTTCTGTGCGCAGTGGTGGCAGTCCAAGTCGGTGGTAAATACCACGGTTGCAATCTTCTTCTCAGCCTTCTGCTTTGGGGCTGCTGTCGCTACACCTGCAACTACGGCAAGCGCAGCCAAAATCATCATAATCTTTTTCATAACTCTTTATGTTTTTTGTTGTTTGAACTCTTTAAGTCGTCAAGGCGCAACCATTCTGGGGGTTATAGGGGCGGGCGTTCCGCCCTTACTGGGGGCGCTCCCGTTGGTCGCTTTATGGGGAGCGCTTTGGCTTTTTAGTTTTGCGAACTCCTACCCTTATCAAGGCGCAACCATTCTGGGGGTTATAGGGGCGGGCGTTCCGCCCTTATTGGGGGCGCTCCCATTGGTCGCTTTATGGGGTGCGCTTTGGCTTTTTAGTTTTGCGAACTCCTACCCTTGTTAAGGCGCAACCATTCTGGGGGTTATAGGGGCGGGCGTTCCGCCCTTACTGGGGGCGCTCCCGTTGGTCGCTTTATGGGGTGCGCTTTGGCTTTTTAGTTTTCCGCTTTCCGCTTTCAGTTTTCCGTTTAGTATAGGTTAAATCGTACTCCGACATACGCCTTTGCACCCATCAATGGTCCCCAAATCAACGAGGAGTTGAAGGCGGTGTCGTATGGTGCATCGCCCGAAATAATCGGGTTTGGTTGCTTGAAGTTGAGGATATTCTCGCAACCCACATATATCTCCCATTTCTTGATGCGGCGCGATACCTGTGCAAATAGCATCGGATAGATTGGCGAGAGGGTAGAGTCCTTCAAATCTCCCGTCTGCGTAGGTATGCGTGCAGGACCATTCAGTTGTGCTGTGAGGTCGAAGGTCCACTTGCGCATATTGGTAGCGTACTGCAAGTTAATCAACGCCTTGTAACGGCTTACAAGCGGTCTTTCGACCATTACCGGTGTGCCGTGATTGTTGATTGTGTAGCGGCTATCAGTGTAGCGGAAGGTTGCAAATATGTCGAAACGCTTGATTGGAGTCCAAGTGATATCAATCTGTGCGGTGTGGGTACGCGACATGCCATTGTTGTTGTAGATGTCGATAGTCCAAGGATTGCCCTCTTGGTCCACTACTACCGTATTGAATATGCGCGTATAGAAGTAATCCACGCTGATTGTCAGGTCATTTGGCGCAAAGGTCGAGATGCTCTGCGACAACGAGCCACCTGCGGTCAGGGCGTGCTCCATACGGTCGAGTGCCGAGTAATCTACATTTATTGTGCGACCTGTCGCCAAGATGCCGATATTATCCGTTACAATATCGGTAGGACGGTGTCCCAAACCTGCTGAGCCTCGCAATATGGTCGTTGGGGTGATGTTCCACTTGATATGCGCACGAGGTGTTACAAGGTGCTTCTTAAAGTAGAATGCATAGTCGTAGCGAATACCTGCCACCACCGACAACTTGTCTTTGAGGTTGAAGGTGTATTCGGCGTATGCTCCCATCTCACTCTCGTTACGGTGTGCAGGGAGGATATTTTCGCCATTGTAGGCTGCACGAGTCCAATCGAAAAGTCCCTCATTCACCCAGCGTGATGATGCACTTACACCGCTATTGAGCGATGAACGCGGTGTGAAGTAGTGGACATACATTGCGTTTGCGGTGGTCATATGCTGACGACCGCGATACACCTTGTCTGCTCCGAAGTAGCTATCTTCGTTGAAGAAGTCGTAATCGACCACTACGGCGATATTCGAGCGCAACTCCTCGTTGTTCTCCTTGTCGAACACCGCCTCGCCTACGGGCATTCCGAGTTTGAAGTAGGCGTTAGCCTCCTGATTCTCGACCTCCGAGCCGTAGATGTTCTTCTCGTGCCAATTCTCACGCCACGACTTTCCGTTGTCGAAGTAGGAGTCTTTGTGCATCTTGGTATTGTAGCCCATCTGACCGCCTGTGCGGTGGTCGTAGAGGTACTTCGCTCCCCAACGCACCTGCATACCGTTCTCCGCCTGATAGAGCCAACGATTGGCTATCGAGCCTGTGCGGGCAAGCGGGGTGTCACGATAGCCATCTTTGTTGCTGTCGTGGTTGATTGTACCTGACGCTCCGTGCGCTAAGATGACGGTCGAAAGTCGCTTATCCTTCGTTACGGGCATTGCCGAGGAGAGGTTAAATTCGGGTTTGAGGTGGCTGTCGAGGAAGAGGTTTAAGAAGAAACGCTCCTCGTCTGTCGGCTTGCGATGTTCGAGATTTATCTGTCCCGTAATAGCCTCGTGTCCTGCTGTGACCGAGGAGATGCCCTTCGACACCTGAATTGACGAGAGCCACATACCCGGTGTGTAGGACAAGCCGTAAGGAGCTGATAGTCCTCGCATTATGGTACGGTTTTCATCGAGGATTTGGGTGTAAGTTCCTGCCAAACCGAGCATTTTGATTTGTCGTGCGCCCGAGATTGCATCACTGAAACCCACCGTTACCGAAGCCGAGTTCTCAAAACTCTCAGCCAAGTTGCAACAAGCCATCTTGCACAACCCTGCAAACGAGATATTCTCGCTTTTGAGCAGTCCGTCTTGACGGATATAGTTGCCGAGTCCTCCCTCCACAACTACGGCGTCAACCGTGACACCTTCGTTGAGTCTGAACTCCACCTCGCGCACCTTCGGCTCGATACGCAGAGTGTCGTTCGTGTAGCCGAGGAATGTCGCTACGAGGGCGTTGTTGTCCTTCACTCGGTAGAGGGTGAATTTACCCTCCAAGTCGGTCGCAACACCTACCGAGGTGTCAGCCCAATAGACCGATGCTCCTGGGAGGGGTTTGCCCTGCGCATCGAGTACCTTACCTGTGATGTTTTGTGCCGATACGATAGCCGTACCGAACACGATGCCTATAAATAAAAATATGATTTTTTTCATCTTTTTCCGTTGTTGTTAGTATGACATAATTGATTTGCGGTCAGGCACTTGGCTCGACCTTACAGCAATTACGCAACAACGGGAGGGGCGCGCATACCGCACCCTGAAAGGGTAGGCGAAGATGGTAACGGAACTTTGCGGAAATAGTGTCTGGCAGTGCGCACCAAGACTATCTCCTCAATAGAGATGCTATCTTCGAGCTGTGCCGCAATACTGAGGGCTACGGGCTCGATTTCTATGTTGTTCTCTTTGGTTGTGTCGTAAAGTGCAATGCGGTTCGAGTGGTCGTGATGACAGCCGTGTGGCGACTCGAAGTGAGCCTTCTCGTAACCCTCGTGGTGGCAGTCGCATGACTGACCGCAGCAGTGGATATGCTCTGCGTGGTTAGCGTAGCACGATAGCGCAATAACCGAGTTGCTGCATACCCACACAAGGTATACGGCTAACATCAGGGTTATTTTCGCTAATCGCTTCATAACGAATTAAGAATTAAGAATTAAGAATTAAGAGTTAAAAATTCCTTTAACTGTCACCGCTGCGATTAAGCCGAGAGCAGAGGGCGCTTGCACACTATGCCGAGGCGGAGCAGTGAAGACCGAAGGTCAATTGTCAATTATCAATTGTCAATTAAATTGCACTCTTGCAACTTCTCCACCCAAGCCTTTGCATCACGCTCGGCAGTTGCGAGGTCTATTCCGTAGTTCTCGACAAGGATATTTGCCACATCAGCAACCTCGAACTCCTTGTCTTGCAACTCATTCCATAAGAGTAGTGACGAGTCGTTTAGCGAGATGATGCGAGTCATATCACTACCCACAGTTCCCTGCATTATCACTACATTTTCGCCCGCCATCGAGCGCACTTTATATCCGTCTTTGAATTTCATATCAACTCTAATTTGGTGCAAAGATACAAAAAAAACGGAAAACGGAAAGCGGAAAACGGAAAACTTTTGTTTTTCGGTTTTCGCTTGGAGTGAGAAAACGGAACTGACGCCAAACCGAGGGCAGAGCGAGCTTGCACGCTATGCCGAGGTGCGAAGGAAGAAAAGCCCACGCAGTGGGATTAAAGCGGAAAACGGAAAACTTTCAGCGCACTTCTATAAAGCGACCAACGGGAGCGAATCCTATTTAGTCCTATTCAATCCTATAATCGCTTGCGCCGTGACCACCCTCGGAGTCCGCAAAACCAAAATTTACCCCTCATTTCTCTGAAAAATTGTTAATAACTATTTCTACGAAATAATTTGCAAAATCAGAAAAAATTGTATTTTTGCAAAGATTGGAAAGACTATGTCTTTAACTCGGGAAAGAAGACTAAAAACTTAAATAGTATGTTTACACTACTTTTTGCACTTTACATCCTCGTGGAACTGACCTTTTGGTTTGTTGTGTCGTGGATTGTGCTTGCAGTTTGCTACCCCTTCGACAAGGCTCGTAAGGCGGTGCATTGGTGCTCGAAGATGATTTGCATGTTCTTCTGGAAGGTGCCACCAACTTGGAAACAGAAGGTCGAGGGTTTGGAGCATATCGACCCTAACAAGTCGTATGTCATCACACTCAACCACCAAAGTATGGCGGATATCATCTCGCTCTACTTCCTGCCTTTGAACTTCCGTTGGGTGTCGAAGCAGGAGGTGTTCCGTATCCCTTACATCGGTCCGTTGTTGATTGCGCACGGTGATATTCCTATTCAGCGAGGTCGTGCTGCGGAGGCTATGGCGAAGGTTGTGAACGATGGTAAGATGTGGATTTCGAGGGGAGCATCGATAGCGATATTCCCTGAGGGTACTCGCTCGAAAGATGGCGAGATACACCGCTTCAAGCAGGGTGCATTTGCCTTGGCGAAGGAGGCGGGTGTGGAGATTTTGCCTGTGGTGCTTGACGGCACACGCAACATTTTCAAACCGAAGAGTTATTGGTTCAATTGGAAGCACCGCCTGACGGTGAAGGTGTTACCTCCAATCTCGGCAGAGAGAGTTGCAGCGACCGAGCCTGCGGATATGGCAAAGGAGGTACAGGAGATGATGACAAGTGCTTTGGCGGAAATACGCAAAGCAAATTAAAATGCAAAATGCAAAATGCAGAATGCAAAATGGGAGAATAATTTTGAATTTTGAATTTTGAATTTGAAAGATAATATGGCAGATTTACTTAAAACACCGATGACCTACGATGAGGACTCGATAAAGACGCTCACACCTCGTGAGCATGTCCGCTTGCGCCCAGGTATGTACATCGGAAAACTCGGTGACGGCACAATGTCCGATGACGGTATCTATGTGCTTATCAAGGAGGTTACCGACAACTCGATAGACGAGTTTATGAATGGCTTTGGTAGTCGTGTGGAGATTACCATCGAGGATAATGTTGTATCGGTGCGTGACTACGGTCGTGGTATTCCGCTCGGAGCGTTGGCGGCTGCGGTGTCGGTGATGAACACGGGTAGCAACTACGAGGAGGACGGCAAGAAGACCGTAGGTCTCAATGGCGTGGGTGTTAAGGCTGTGAACTACCTTTCGAGTGAGTTTATGGCTCGTTCGGTGCGTGATGGCAAGGCGCACTCGGTAACCTTTGCACAGGGCATACAGACAGGCGAAGAGTGGGAGGATAACGTCAAGGAGAAAGACGGCACCTTCATCAAGTTCCGAGTAGACGAGGAGGTCTTCGGCAAGTATAACTACAACTTGGAGTTCGTGGAGCAACTGCTGCGCAACTACACCTACTTGAACAAGGGGTTGGTTATCTCGCTGAACGGCACGCAGTATGTGTCGAAGAACGGACTGCTCGATTTGGTGAACGACAATTTGAGCGAAGAGCCTTGCTATCCGCCTATCCATCTTTCGGGCGAGGATATCGAGGTTGTCATAACCCACGGACACGGCTATGGCGAAACATACTTCTCGTTTGTGAATGGTCAATACACCTCGCAGGGAGGTACGCATCAGGCAGCATTCCGTGAGGCGGTGGTTAAGACCTTGAAGGAGTTTTATCACAAGGACTACGACCCTTCGGATATTCGCTCTTCGATTATTGCGGCTATCTCGTTGAAGGTGTCGAAGCCGTTGTTCGAGTCGCAGACCAAGATTAAACTCGGCTCGAAGGATATGTGGAATGGCGGACCAACAATCCGTCAGTTTGTGGGTGAGTTCCTCTCTACGGAGTTGGATAACTACCTCCACAAGAACCCCGATACGGCGCAGGCTATTCAGCGCAAAATTGTCGAGAACGAGAAGGAGCGCAAGGAGATTGCAGGCGTTCAGAAGAAGGCTCGTGATACGGCAAAGAAGGCGCTCTTGAACAACAAGAACTTGCGCGACTGCAAGATACATCGCACCGACAAGCACGAGTTGGCGGAGCAGACGATGATATTCCTTACGGAGGGTAATTCGGCTTCTGGCTCTATCACCAAGAGCCGTAATCCGCAGACACAGGCGGTATTCTCGCTGAGGGGTAAGCCGCTAAACTCCTACGGAATGAAGAAGACCATTGTTTACAAGAACGATGAGTTCAACTACTTGCAGGCGGCGTTGAATATCGAGGAGGATATGGATAACCTCCGCTACAACAAGGTGGTTATCGCAACCGATGCCGATGTCGATGGTATGCACATTCGCTTGCTCTTGCTGACCTTCTTCTTGCAGTTCTTCCCCGACCTGATTAGGCGTGGTCACCTGTTTATTATGCAGACGCCACTTTTCCGTGTGCGTAACAAAAAAGAGACCATCTATTGCTACTCGGAGGAGGAGCGTGTTGCAGCAATTGAGAAGTGCGGAGCAACGGCAGAGATTACCCGATTCAAAGGTTTGGGAGAGATTTCGCCCGATGAGTTCGAGGGCTTTATTGGCGAGCAGATACG
>SUZE01000016.1:35690-44644 GCA_015060075.1 Rikenellaceae bacterium
ACCAAGCGACTGACGGGTATGTACAAGAATTGGTTCTTGGACTACGCCTCGTATGTTATTTTGGAGCGTGCAGTGCCCCATATTGACGATGGTTTGAAACCCGTACAACGCCGTATCCTTCACGCTATGAAGGTGGTTGATGATGGCAAGTTGAACAAGGTGGCAAACCTCGTTGGACAGACCATGCAGTACCACCCGCACGGAGATGCGTCTATCAAAGATGCGTTGGTGCAACTCGGACAGAAGGAGTTGCTGATTGACTGTCAGGGTAACTGGGGTAATATCCTTACGGGCGATGATGCTGCGGCTGCCCGATATATTGAGGCGCGCTTGTCGAAGTTCGCTTTGGAGGTGGTCTATAACAAGAAGACGACCGAGTGGATGTTGGCGTACGATGGTCGCAAGGAGGAGCCTGTGACCTTGCCTGTGAAGTTCCCGTTGTTGTTGGCGCAGGGAGCCGAGGGTATCGCCGTAGGTCTTGCATCGAAGATTTTGCCACACAACTTCAATGAGTTGATTTCGGCATCTATTGCCCATCTCAGAGGCGAGGAGTTCCAACTCTATCCCGACTTCCCAACGGGCGGTATGATTGACGTATCGCGCTATAACGATGGCTTGCGAGGCGGTGCGGTGAAGGTAAGAGCAAAGATTTCCAAGTTGGATAAAAATACGCTGGCGATTACCGAGATACCGTTCTCGACCACTACCGAGAGTATCAAAGATTCAATCTTGAAGGCTAACCAAAAGGGCAAGATTAAGATTCGCCGTGTCGATGACAATACGGCTCGCAAGGCGGAGATTATCGTGCAGGTGGCAGCCGGCGAGTCGTGCGATAAGACGATTGATGCACTCTATGCCTTCACTTTGTGCGAGGTGTCGATTTCGCCAAATGCCTGCGTTATCAAGGACGATAAACCTGCATTTATGGGCGTAAGCGATATTTTGCGCCACTCGGCAGAGCATACGAAGGGGTTATTGAAGCAAGAGTTGGAGATAGCCTTGGCGGAGCATAATGAGGCTTGGCACGCAGCATCGTTGGAGCGTATCTTTATCGAGAATAAACTCTACCAACTTATTGAGGGTTGCAAGAGCCGTGAGGAGGCTTACGCAGCGGTGGATAAGGGCTTGGAGCCGTTTAAGTCGCTGTTGCGCAGGGAGGTTACGATTGAAGATGTACAACGCCTGACCGAGTTGAAGTTCATTCGTATCTCGCGTTTCGACTCGGATAAGGCGGATAACGAGATAAAGCAGATTGAGAAGGATATCAAGCAGGTTAAGCACGACTTGGCGCACTTGACCGACTACGCTATCGCCTACTTTGAGCATATCCGCGAGAAGTATGGTAAGGGCAAGGAGCGTCAGACCGAAATCCGTGAGTTCGATTCGATTGAGGCTACAAAGGTGGCGGTGTCGAACGCAAAACTCTATGTCGATAGGGCGGAGGGCTTCTTCGGTATCGGCAAGTCGATGAAGGATGCGGAGTTTGTCTGCGACTGCTCGGATATTGACGATGTGATAGTAATCTTGCGCGATGGTCGCTATGTTATCACGAAGGTTGCCGAGAAGAAGTTTGTTGATAAGAATATATATTATATAGGTGTCTTTAAGCGCAACGATGAGCGCACCATCTACAACCTCCTCTATCGTGACGGTAAGGGTGGAGCGATAATGATGAAGCGATGCGCCATCAAGGGTATTACGCGCGACAAGGAGTACGACCTCACGAAGGGTACACCAAAGAGCGATATTTTGTACCTCTCGGTCAATCCGAATGGCGAGGCTGAGGTGTTGAAGATATACTTCCGTCCACGCCCACGCTTGAAGAAGATGATTGTCGATTTGGACTTCTCGGAGTTGGCAATCAAAGGTCGTCAGTCGCAGGGTAACCTCTTCTCTCGTTACCCAATCCACAAGATTGTCTTGAAGGAGAAGGGCGTTTCGACCTTGGCAGGACAGAATATCTGGTGGGACGATGATGTCCGCCGTCTTAATAGCGATGGTCGAGGTAAGTTGCTCGGCGAGTTCAAGGGCAACGATAAGATTGTGGTCTGGACAGCGAAAAATCTCGCCTACATTACGGGCTTCGATACGCAGCAACACTTCCCTGACGATACGGTGCGTGTCGAGCGTTACGAGGCTGGTAAGGTCTATAACCTCTGCTACTTCGACAATGAGCAGGGCTACTACTATATGAAGCGTTTCCAGTTGGAACAGACCGACAAAGCGCAGTACTTCCTCGATGAAGATGGCTCGGCTCGCTTCGTCTGCATTTCGGGCGTGAAGGGCGCCGAGTTGCAGATAACCTACAAGGGAGCGCAAGCATCACGACCAGCCGATATGGTTGATGTAGAGGAGTTTGTGGGTGTTAAGTCGTGCAAGGCAAAGGGTAAGCGACTCACCACTTTCGATGTCGATACTCTTACATTTATCGAGCCTGAGGTGGTAGAGCCGGCAGAGCCTGAAAGCAGCGATGAACCGATAGATGACGATGTTGAGCCAATGGTTGAGCCAATCGAAGAGGTTGCAGAAGAGGAGGTTGCGGAGGTTGTAAAGCCGGTAAATAACAGTGGCACTCCGATTGAGATTGTCCGCAACGACATTGACGAAACCAACTCGGAACAGCTAAACCTTTTTTAATTAAAGATTAAAAATTAAAAGTTCCTTTAATTGTCAATTGTCAATTGTCAATTGTCAATTGAAAAGAGCGTATGCGATTGTACTTAACGGGATATATGGGTACGGGAAAGAGTACCCTTGGTCGGAAGATTGCCAAGCGCACCGAACTGCCCTTCCTCGATACCGACAAGATGGTCGAGGAGGCTGAGGGTGCGGAGGTCGCCGACATCATCACCTATGCGGGTGAGGAGTATTTCCGTCAGGCGGAGCGCAGAGCCTTGGAGCAGACCGCTGAGTACGAGAGTGCCATTATATCTACGGGTGGAGGTTTGCCCGTGTGGGGCGATAATCAAGCGTGGATAGCAGAGCACGGCGTGTCGGTCTATCTGAAACGTACGCCCGAGCAGATTTTGTCGCGTTTGTCCCCTCATGGTCGCTACAAACGACCTAAATTGCGAGGTCTGAGCGATGAGGAGGTGTTGCAGGTTATGCGTGAGGGAATTGCCGAGCGTGAGCCAATATATTTGAAGGCAGATGTTGTGATAGACTGCGACAAAGTGAACGACCACGAAATAGCGGATAAACTCGTTGAGTTTATAACGGAAAACGGAAAACGGAAAACGGAAAACTAAATTAAAAATTCATTTAATTGTCAATTGTCAATTATCAATTGTCAATTGTTGCGAATGGTATGAGCAACCCGATTGGTATCTTCGACTCAGGTTTGGGAGGAATCTCCGTATGGCAGGCATTGTACGATGCACTGCCACATGAGTCTTTGATATACCTCGGAGATGGCGCTCGTTGTCCCTACGGCTCACGCAGCAGCGAGGAGGTGCGACAATTTACCGAGGAGGCGGTCGAAAGATTGCTTGCCGAGGGGTGTAAATTGATAGTTTTGGCATGCAATACGGCAACCGCAGTGGCGATTAAGGGGTTGCGAGAGAAGTATCCCGATGTGCCGTTTGTGGGGCTTGAACCGGCGGTAAAACCTGCGGCACTGACGACCAAGTCGGGCGTTATCGGAGTGTTGGCTACGGAGCGTTCATTGCAGGGCGACCACTTCCGCCGCAACGAGGAGAAGTATGGCTCGGAGGTGAAGATTCTCAAAGGCGTAGGCGAGGGTTTTGTCGAGGCGGTGGAGCGCAACGAGGAGCATATGCCCGAAACCGAAGTGTTGGTGCGCAAGGCGGTTGAGCCGCTTGTCGAGGGCGGAGCAGATAAGATTGTGCTGGGCTGTACGCACTACCCGTTCCTGCGAGATGTGATTGCACGAGTGGCAGGAGATGGGGTGGAGATTATAGACTCCTCGGAGGCTGTGGCTCGCAGGGTTGGAGTGCTGCTTGACGAGTACGGTTTAAGGGCAGAGGAGAGTGCAATGCCCGAATATCGCTTTTTGACCTTCGCAGACGAGGAGTATGCCGAGAGGTTGCGAGAGAAGGCGTTTAACAGATAGAAAAAACGAAACAATAGTATATGGCAAAAGATAAAACGATGTCGCGTGCCGAGCAGAAACGCAAGGAGCGAGAGGAGAGGCGCAAAAAGAGTTTGACCGAGAGTGATGGCACACGCACCACTTGGGAGACAATATGCTGGATAGGAGGGTTGTTGATTCTCTTGTTCTCGTTGTATGTCTTGGTGGCAGCGGTGGCGCATCTCTTTGTATGGCGCAACGACCTCGGAGCATTGGAGAACAACCCTCTGAATGTCGCAACTACAATCAAAAATGTTTGTGGCGGCTCGGGCGCTGTATTGGCGAATGGGCTAATTGGTAAGTCGTTTGGCGTGTTTGGAGTGCTGATTCCGATTATCGGAATGTTGTTCGGCGGTTTTTTGCTGTTGGAGCGTTCACGAGTATTGTGGCGTACGGCATTGTCTATTATGCTCGTTACTATCTGTGGCTCACTCACTTTGGCACTTGTAACGGGTGCTGACGGATTCTTCGGTAGTGGCTGGGGCGGAGAGTACGGTATCGCCATTGTCGATATGCTCAAAGCCAAAATTGGCGTTATGGGTGTAGTATTTGCGCTTGTGGCGTGCTGGATATTGACGGGCGTTATCATCAATCTCCACTTTATAGACTTCCTCAAACGCACCACCGAAACGGGTGTAGAGCAGAGCAAGGGCGCATTTGCATCGTTGCAGGGCTATATGGCTCGCAAGAGCGAGGAGCGCAAGGCTCGTAAGGAGTTGGCGGCACAACGTAAGAACGATGCCGTAGAGGCGGCGGATAAGGTGCGCATTATCGGTGAAGCCGCAGAGGAGAAACCCGAGGAGAAAATAGAAGAGCCTGCGACAGAGCCGATTGAAGAGCCCGTTAAGGAGGAAACTGCCGTTGCAGAGCAATCCGAGGAGATTGTTGAGGAGGCTCCAAAATCAAATATTGATGTTGTCGAGGTCTACGAACACACCGAGGAGCAACTCTCTTCGGAGGAGGTGGATAAACATCGCCCATTCAACCCAGACAGTACTCCTGATTATGTCTTCCCGAAGGTCGATTATCTGTATAGTTACGAGAGTGGCGTAGAGGTGTCGAACGAGGAGATTGAGCAAAATAAGCAACGTATCGAGGAGACTTTGGGCAACTTCGGTGTGCCTATCGTTTCGATGACGGCAACTATCGGTCCTACCGTAACCCTCTATGAGATTGTGCAGGAGGCTGGCGTTAAAATTGCCCGTGTGCAGGGCTTGGAGAAAGATATTGCGCAGTCGTTGAAGGCGTTGGGTATCCGTATTATCGCCCCAATTCCGGGCAAGGGTACTATCGGTATCGAAGTGCCAAACCGCAACAAAGAGACCGTGTCAATGCGCTCGGCAATTCAGTCGGAGCGTTTCCAGAACTTTAAGGGCGAACTGCCTATTGTTATCGGTCGCACAATCCAGAACGAGAATTTCGTTTTCGACTTGGCAAAGATGCCTCACTTGCTCGTTGCAGGTGCTACGGGACAGGGTAAGTCGGTCGGCTTGAATGCCATTATTGCATCGTTGCTCTACCGTAAAGACCCTTCGCAGTTAAAGTTTGTGCTGATAGACCCTAAGACGGTCGAGTTTTCGCTCTATGCGAAGTTGGAGAAGCACTTCTTGGCGAAGATGGAGTCCGAGGAGGAGGCTATCGTAAAAGACCCGAAGAAGGCAGTATATACGCTCAATTCGCTCTGCGTGGAGATGGAAACCCGTTTGGCTAAGTGCGGTAAGGTAGGCGTTAGAAATATCGTAGAGTACAACGATATGGTGCGTCAGCGCAAGGTCGAAGATGATATTATGCCATATATCGTTGTTATAATTGACGAGTTTGCCGACCTGATTATGACCGCCAAGGAGGTCGAACAACCTGTGATGCGTTTGGCTCAAAAGGCTCGTGCTATCGGTATCCACCTTATCGTGGCGACACAGCGACCTGATGTAAAGGTTATCACGGGAGGTATCAAGGCGAACTTCCCTGCACGAATTGCATTCCGTGTGATGCAGATGATTGACTCGCGAACTATTATCGACCAACCGGGTGCAAACCAACTTATCGGTCGTGGCGATATGCTCATGTCGAATGGCGGAGAACTTACCCGTATTCAGTGCGCCTTTGTCGATACGCCGGAGGTGCGTGATATTGTGGAGCATATCTCGGAGCAACCATTCCCATTCCCAAGTGGCACATATCTCTTGCCTGATTACGAAGATGCAAGTGCTGCAAGCTCAGAGGCTAACTTCGGCAGTGAGAGTGGTGCGCCAATACGCTTTGACGAACACTTTGCTGAGGTTGCCCGCGATGCGGTGGCAAGTGGTCGCTTCTCGACCTCTTCGATACAGAGCTTCTATAATGTAGGCTTTAATCGTGCCGGTCGTATCACCCGACAGTTGGAACAGGCGGGCATTATCGGTCCTGCAAACGGCTCTAAACCTCGCGATGTGAAGATTTACGACATGGAGTCGTTGGAGAATCTGTTGCGAGACCTCGGAGTTAGTGAGTAGACGAGAGAAACGGAAAGCGGAAAACGGAAAACGGAAAACGGAGAGCTGAGAGCTGAAAACTTAGAGCGCACCCCATAAAGCGACCAACGGGAGCGAATCCTATTTAGTCCTATTCAATCCTATAATCGATTGCGCCTTGGCCACTCTCGGGGTTCGGAAAACTAAAAAAAAACTTTTAATTTGAAAAGAGCACTTACCATATTTTTGTTGCTTGTAACCTTGTCGGCTTGGGCTGACGAGAGGGGTGAGAAGCGTTTGGAGCGTATCTCTCGTCACTACTCGGCTTTGGGTAACTACTCGCTTTCGTTTATACTGCGTGCCGGCGAAGGGGTGCAACAGGGCGAATTGATGGTCGAGGGCAACAACTCCTATATAAAGGTTGCCGATACGGAGGTATATGTTGTCGATTCTCTACGTTATGAGGTACGAGGCGCATCGAAAGAGATAATCGTGGATAGAGCTGATGCCTACGAGAAGGAACTGCTCAATCCGCTGAATGGCTTTGCGGGAGTTAAGAATGACTACAACATTGAGGAGTGCGAGGTCGATGGTCGTACGGCTGTCCGTCTTACCCCAAAGCGTACGGGTGAAACGATATATATAGTGACTGCACCTGACGGAGAGAGTATCTCAAAGGTTAAATATGGTGTTGGTGAGAACTCGGCCGAGGTGGAGGTGAATCGTCTGCAAGGAGTACCATCTCCGATGCCTAAATTCTCGAAAGAGCAATATAAAGGGTTTGAATTGATAGATTTTCGATAAAAATGTGATAATTTTCGTAGAAAAGTTTGGCGGTTTGCAAAAAATGCCTTAATTTAGTAGTGCGAAAGAATAACAATCAAAGAAATAACACTTAAAATTTGAGTTCTATGATTATCACATTTAACGAGTTGCGCCGTATCAAGGATAGACTTCCAAGCGGCAGTTCACAGCGTATTGCAGATGAGTTGGGTCTCGATGTTGAGACCGTTCGTAACTATTTCGGCGGAAAGCACTTTGACGCTAAGGGTTCGGTAGGTGTTCACTTCGAGCAGGGACCTGACGGTGGCGTTGTAACGCTTGACGATACCGCTATTCTCGATGCTGCAATGCGTATCTTGAACGAGTTAGAGAAGTAGAATATTTCTATCTTTTAAGGGGTTGCCTTTTTGCGGGCAACCCTATTTTTGTAAGTAACCAATAACAAAGTATATTATGAAGAGAGTTTTAATGGCGCTTGTTTGTGCTGTGCTTGTAGTATCTGTGTCGGCAGCACCAAAGAAGAGCGAACAGAAAGTAAATTATGTAAATGCAACAGAGCTTACCATGTTGGGCAAGTTGTGTAAGACCACAAACCCGTACCACCGTGTAGAAGTGGCGAATGTCGAGGGTATTTTGGCAAAGGAGGCAAACCTATTGAAGATGTCGTCTGGTTTGGCTATCGTGTTCAAGACCGATGCAAATTCTATATGGGTGAAGGCACAGTATGGTCCTGCTTCATCGTGGAATCCGTGCGCTCCACTTGCTTCGACTACGGGATTTAACCTCTTTATTAAAGATAGCAAAGGTGAATGGATTTGGGCAGCATCGAAGGTGCATAAAATTCCTCCTCACAAAGATAATTTTGAGAAGATGGCGGCTCCATTGCGCGTTATTAATGGTTTGGTGAAGGGAGAAAAAGAGTGTTTGCTCTATCTTCCTCTCTATTCGGAACTCCTGTCGTTGGAGATTGGCGTAGAAGATGGTGCAAAGATTGAGGCATTGCCAAATCCTTTCCGCCACAATATCGCAGTCTTTGGTTCGAGCTTCACCCATGGCTCATGTGCTTCGGGCGCAGGCTTGACATGGCCGGCATTTCTCTCTCGCTCAACAGGTTTGCACCTCTGCTCGTTCGGTATGTCGGGTAATAGCAAGTTGCAGCCATACCTCGGTGATGTATTCGGAAAGACCAAGGCTGAGGCGCTGATTTGTGATGCCTTTTCAAATCCTAATATTAAGCAGATTGAAACTCGCATTCGCCCATTTATCGAGGCTGTACGCAAGAACAATCCGAATATCCCGATTATCTTCTTGAATACGATATATCGTGAAAGTCGTAACTTTATACCGAGTACCGAGAAGAGAGAGCAAACACGTATTGATTTTGTGGAGAAGACTCTTGCAGATGTGGTTAAGGAGTACAAGAATGTATATTTTGTAAATGTGCCTAATCAGACAGGTACTGACCATGTGACCTCCGCCGATGGTACACACCCATACTCGTATGGTTACCACCGTTGGGCACAGGCGATTGAGAAGCCGATTCTGAAAATCCTGAAAAAACACAAGATAAAATAAAATTGTTTTTAAGCAGCGTTTGCTGCGTTAAACTTCGGTAGCCGAGTTGCTCACAT
>SUZE01000001.1 GCA_015060075.1 Rikenellaceae bacterium
CTTAACCTTGTTTTCGCCATCGGCCTTTGTGATGACCATCAGGTCCGCCATCTCCATAATGCCTCGCTTGATGCCCTGCAACTCATCGCCTGCACCCGAAATCTGCAAGAGGAGGAACATATCGACCATCGAGTGAACGGCCGTTTCCGACTGACCAACACCCACGGTTTCGATGAAAATCACATCAAAACCTGCCGCCTCGCACAATACAACCGTTTCGCGAGTCTTGCGTGCTACGCCACCGAGTGAGCCAGCCGATGGCGAAGGGCGAATAAAGATGTCGGGGTTGTGGCAGATTGTCTCCATTCGGGTTTTGTCGCCCAATATTGAGCCACCGCTACGCTCCGAAGAGGGGTCTATCGCCAACACCGCCAACTTGTGATGCAGCGATGTAACCATATTTCCGACCGCCTCAATCCAAGTCGATTTTCCTGCCCCCGGAACACCCGTGATGCCGATGCGTACCGAGTTGCCGGCATACGGAAGGCAACGTTCGATAATCTCTTGCGCTTGTGCGTAGTTGTCGGGGTTGTTGCTCTCGATAAGGGTTATCGCCTGCGAGAGAATCGTGATATTTCCTGCCAAGATACCCTCCACAAACTCGTCTGTCGTGAGTCTGCGGCGGCGTTTCTTGACAAAGTAGGGGTTTACAATCGGCTGGTCGGCAACGCCATCGGTCACCGAGAGTGCGCTGTCGTGGTGAGTATCTCTGTACTCGCCTCGTTCGTAGTGGTCTATTTTAGTGAAAGACATAATATTTAGCTATTAGCCATTAGCCGTTAGCCATTGGCTTTATAAATTGTTTTACTTTGTTTTAATTATCAATTTTCGGTAATCGGTACTTCAACCCTTCGACCTCGCTCCAACGACCATCTGTGCCCACCTCTACGGGTGAGAACGATACGTACCAGAATGGCGTTTTATAGTGCAGTGGAGCCTCCATCTCAATAGTGTTCCAACCCTTTTTTAACTTCAACACCGCAGGCTCACGCATCCAAAATAACTGCTCGTTGGTCCAAGGTATATCCTGAATATCGCGGTAGCGGTATGCGCTGAAATGGTAGGCGTACTCGCCCGGGTGATTCCACGCCACAGGAGGTAAAACTTTCTCGCCATTCAAGAGGATTGTTCCTCCCGTTTCCCACTCGCCCTGCTTACCGATGCCTGCCGAACGGCGAGTAGAGCGTGAAGGAGTTTCGAAAGAGACAAATGCACGAACCTCGCACTCCTCCTCCGAGTATATCTCGGTTTTGAGGTGGGCAACCATCTTTTCACTCGGTTCAACGCCATTTGCTAATGCCAAAGCGTGGAGGTGTAATGAACCACCATAAGCAGGTACCCACTTCATCTGCTCTTTTGGCGTACCTTGTGGCTGTGGAATGGTTACCAACCACGGAATATGGGCATTCGCCACCCAGCGGACATGCCAATCTCGAAGCAAATTGTCACGATGATATATCATCTTCTGCTCGAACGCTACAAGCGCTTTGTGTGCCTCTGTTTCGGGCGATGGCAATAACGCCTCAAAATCTACGCCACTGCCTTTACCTCCCACCCAAGCACGCTCGGTGTAAGGCAATAACGAGATGGGTACTGCATTTATCGGAAATAGTTGCTCCTCGTTTTCCAAACGAACATCGTTCCAAAGGCATAGAATACCGCCCAAGGCGTGTCCGTCATATCGCTCTGCTCCGCAGAGTTGGCGAAGGAAGTAACGCGATACATTATTTATAGGGCTGCCGTGGTTGAGATAACCCATTGAAGCATCGATAAGTGGGTGCTTTTGTAGTAGGCTCAAATCATCTTTGCCATACTTTACAGTCTCCATTATATTTGCTCTACGCCCCTCCATAGCACGGACGCTCTGCAAAATGGCATCTTTTGACGATGGAGTGATTCCGGGGTCCCAAATTACGGTTTTGCGATTGTGTTTTGCCAAAATCTCCTCGTAGTGGCGCACAAAGCCCTCGGCATCGTCAATCTTACGGCGTACCTCGTCAGAGCCAAGGTGGATATACGGGCACTCCTCAGGGCTAATTTCGGTCAAAAACTCCTCGAACAATACATCGAGAATCTTCATTCCGCAAGGGTCCTCCATCTGAAAGCCGAAGATTGTCCAGAAGTACTCACTATGGCTCGGAATGTCGATTTCGGGGATAACTAAAATTCCTCGCTCTTTGGCGTAGGCGATAACCTCGTGTATCTCCTTGTAGGTGTAGAATTTTCCCGGAGTGCGAGTCTGCTGCTGGTAGCGGGCAGCGTTCAGTACAGGGTATGCTCGACACTCGATACGCCATGCAGGGTTGTCGGTCAAATGCCAATGAAATACATTCAGTTTATACGCCGAAAGAAGGTCCAAATCCTTTTTGAGATTCTCCACCGAACGGAAATTGCGACCGCAGTCGTACATGTAACCTCGTATCGGAAATGCAGGATAATCTTTAATCTTGACAACGGGGACTTCGCCGTTTGCGTCTTTGAGTTGCGCAAGTGTTGCCTTAGCCCAGACCATTCCCTGTGCTGTTTTTGAGCAGAGATGGGCGGTAGAGCCTTTGATTTCTATGGTGTAGCCCTCGTCAGGCAGGTTTGATGACGCATCGATACGCTCGTCTATATGTGTTAGCGAAACCTTTTTGTTGCTCTTGCAACTCATCTCAACAGGCGTTGGGATAACCATCTGTGCAACGGCGTTGTTTATGACAATTACCGATGCAAATAGGGATATAAGAGCAGATAGGATAGTAGTTCTTCTCATGTGGCTCTATTTTTTCTTTGTTGTTACAAATTCTTCAATCATCTGTCGGTCGAGCCGTTGAGGGTTTCCAAACCATAACGCCCGATTTTTGTGGTCGAGAATTACGGCGTAAGGGGCATAATTCACTCCGAAGGAGGTGCGAATACGCTCATCATCGACAATAACGCCCGAACGCTCGTTTATGTGGTGTGTAACCCACTCGTCAATCTCGGTTGCACTTTGGTGAGAAACCAGAACAAATGCCACATTGTCAAACGAGTTGATAATCCCATATATACGCTCTGCGGATTTTCGGCAAGGAAGGCTTGCCGAGTGGATAAATTCGATGTATGTAAGGTCGCTCTTTTGGGGCTGATTGCCATTGAGCCACTTTGCCTTTTTTATGCGTGGAGTACGCTCACCGAGCGATATGGTCTGCGCCTCGGCATTTGATACTGAAAGCAAACCGACAACTGCCACCGCTATATATACGATAAATCTCTTCATCTCTCTGCAAAAATCCTAATCAACTACAAAGATATAATTTTTTGGGTGAAAGTCCAAAAGAAAAATATTTAGGCGATATCCGCTTTTGTGTTGTAAACAAAGTCTTTCCGAGCGAATGAAATAGGCGTGTGAATCTTCCATATATTTTTTAAGTGAAAAAAGTGGGAGATTGTCGCAGTCGCTACGCTCCTTCACAATGAACGCTATGAGCGTATCAATAACACAAAAGTAGATAATTCTGAAATATTTCGATAGATGATGTGTTGTTTTGATAAAAAGTTTGTATATTTGCATTATAATAACCGAAAAAATTGATTGCCTATGAAGCATAGCGTATAGTTAGATACGCACAATTTAGACATATTACAGGAAAAGCATTTTGATTTATTCAATCTCTGACAGAAGTTTGGCGACTTACATAGAGAAAACGGAATAGCAATTGAAGTGCTCACGCATTAGGCGTGGGCTTTTTGCTGTTTCGATTCCGTTGGGTTACGCCAAACACCCTGTCAGAGCGAGATACATAAAGTACCGCGCTTTTTTTTGTGCGTATCCGAACCCTCTTGAAAGGTACAACGGAGCAACCCGAAAAGCCGTAAGTGAGTAGGGGGAATAAATTAATTAAAACTTAAAGATTATGAAAAAGATTTTATTGATGTTAATGCTTGTGTTTGGAGTATCCTTTGTTATTTCAGCTAGTAATGTCAATTCACAAGACAAAAAAACTTATAGTTCCGGAAAAGTGGTTGTAATTGGTAGCGGAAGGTACTATGAGATTATTGACAATGTAAATCATGTTTGTATTTACCTAGAAATAGAGGAGGAAAAAACATCAAGAGGAACGTTTTATCATTTGATGTGCGAAAATAAGGTTACCAAAAACGTCACAAAGACGGCATTGAAAGGAGCTGTGGCTTCTATTGTAACGGCAGTGGCTTCTCCTTCTGGTGCTGCAGCTCCTGCTATTGGAGCCGTTGCATGGGATATTGCAGGAGGTATTTATGATGAAGCATGTGACTATTACGGAAATAGATAGTTGTAATTAAATGTTCAATCGAGTCAGTATATCCGCATTGCTACTGTTGGCAGGCGCTTTGATTTATGCCACTTGTCGGCAGGAGGTGTTGTTTTTAATGCCTATTAGTCCGGAATTGTTGGCGAAAATCAAAATTGAGGTAGATTATGCCAATTGTGGTCCAATCACAAGTTGGATAATCTTCTGTTTGCCCGATGCATTGTGGTATATGGCTCTACTCATCTTTCAATTGGAGTTGTGCGATGGAGGGTTTATGGAGAAAACTATATTTGTACTCTCCATTGCACTTCCATTTATATTAGAGACAATGCAATGGTTGGGCATAATGCCCGGAACATTTGATTGGCTCGATGTGTTAACTTATTTAATAACCCTAACGATTTTAGTATTATGTCAAAGAAAGCAGTTGCGTCAATTTTTGTGCTGATATTATTTGTGATTATTGCAGTGGCAAGTTCTTCGGCAAGCAAGGTGTCGGAAGATTCGGCTTACGACTTCGGTTATGGAGTTGGGCGAGTAATTAGAGATATTTCAAATTAACTATCCATGAAGAAATTTGCCTATGTGGTGGTTGTTTTTTCAATCGCCTTAGTTTTCGCATCTTGTAATTCGCCCTCGCCTCGCATACCTGATATGATATTTGTGGAGGGTGGAATAGGCGTGTTCGGTAGCGATACAACGGATGCAGACAGAGATGAAATGCCTATGCGAGATGTGATAATAAAACCTTTTTACATCTCAAAATTCGAGATAACACAATCTCAGTGGGCTTACATAATGAAGACAAATCCTTCTATTTTTGTGGGAGAAGATAGGCCTGTGGAGTGTGTGTCGTGGTTTGAAGTGCAGGATTATATAAAAAAATTGAATGAAAGGACGGGTAGAAAATATCGTCTTCCTACTGAATTAGAATGGGAATATGCTGCACGAGGAGGTAGGTTTCAAAAGAAGTACAGATATAGTGGTAGCAATGAGTGTAATTGGGTTGCTTGGTGGCGAGAAAATTCGGAGTATGGCACATCTCCAGTTGGACAAAAACTACCAAATAGACTCGGTTTATACGATATGACCGGTAATGTCCACGAATGGTGTGCAAATGAATATGATAGCTTGATGTATAGCAGAGAAAAAATTGCACCGACTATCTGTTCTTATACAAGTTTGGAGGTCGTTGTGAGAGGCGGAGATTGGCAGAGTTCAAAACAACATTTGCGCATTGCAAATCGTAATCATATATCGCCTTATATTCGAAATGCGGGAGTGGGTTTTAGGTTGGTAATGGATGTAGAATAATCGAGTGTTTAAGAGTGTTTTTAGGCAAAGCAAAATTCAATAGATTTTTGTTTTGCCTAGTTTTTTTGTTATTTATTTCACAAAAGGCGAAAAGTTTTCCGAAAAGTGTTGTCTATTTTCAGAGAAAATACTATCTTTGTGGAGTTTGAGCAATAAGAGCGCTCAAAAGGGCAATTTCTGCGTTACGCTTGCGCTTGAAATCCTCACATACGCCCAAGTATGCTGTGGTTTCAATCGCTTCGCAAGCCTTGAAATTCCACCTTTTTATTCGCTCTTCTTATCTCAAACAAGAGAATAAGTAAACATTTTTCTTTAACCAAATAAAAACTAAAACTATGAAAGTATCTCACATTGAGCATCTCGGCATCGCAGTTAAGAGCCTTGATGAGGCGATTCCTTATTGGGAGGGCGCACTCGGATTGAAGTGTTACAAAATCGAAGAGGTTGCAGACCAGAAGGTTCGCACAGCATTCTTTATGCTTGGTCAGACCAAGATTGAGTTGTTGGAGCCTACTTCGGAGGATTCGACAGTTGCAAAGTATATCGAGAACAAGGGCGTTGGTATCCACCACATGGCTCTCGCCGTTGAGAATCTCGAGGAGCAGATGGCTGACGCTGAGGCTAAGGGCCTCCGTCTTATCGACAAGGCTCCACGCAAGGGTGCTGACGATATGACTATCGCATTCCTTCACCCAAAGAGCACACAGGGTATCTTGACCGAACTCTGCGAAAAGAAATAAAAACCGTTCTGATTGGCTCTTTTTGCACGAATGTGTCGGACGCCAAAATGCTCACATAGGTTTACTATGCTGCGCTTTTGTCGCCTAACATCGCACAAAAATAGCTCAATCATTTACGATTTTTGGGGATTTTAAGAACTTGAACAAATCAAAATTTTCAAAATAGAAAAATAGCTATGAGCGAAATTCAAAACAAAATCAACAAACTCATCGAGAACCGTGAAACGGCTCGTATGGGTGGTGGCGAGAAGGCTATCGCAAAGCAGCACGAGAAGGGTAAGTTCACTGCTCGTGAGCGTATTCAGATGTTGCTCGATGAGGGCAGCTTCGAGGAGTTCGACATGTTCGTAACTCACCGTTGCTACGACTTCGGTATGGAGAAGAAGCACACTTTCGGTGATGGTGTAGTAACAGGTTATGGTACTATCGATGGTCGCCTCGTCTATGTATTTGCACAGGACTTTACCGTAACAGCAGGTTCGTTGTCGTTGGCTTTGGCTGACAAGATTTGCAAGGTTATGGATATGGCAATGCGCAACGGCGCACCTTGCATCGGCTTGAACGACTCGGGTGGTGCTCGTATTCAGGAGGGTGTAAATGCTTTGGCAGGTTACGCTAATATCTTCCAGCGCAATGTGATGTCTTCGGGTGTTATTCCGCAGATTTCGGCAATCTTCGGTCCTTGCGCAGGTGGTGCAGTTTATTCGCCTGCATTGACCGACTTTATCATCATGAAGAAGAATACCTCGAATATGTTCTTGACAGGTCCGAAGGTTGTTAAGACCGTAACCGGTGAGGACGTAACACAGGAGCAATTGGGTGGCGCAGTAGTTCACACCACAAAGTCGGGTGTTGCACAGTTCGCAGTTGATACCGAGGAGGAGGGTATTGCTTTGATTCGCAAACTCATCTCTTACATGCCACAGAACAATATGGAGGACGCTCCATTGGCAATGTGTACCGACCCTATCGCTCGCTTGGAGGATTCTCTCAACGAGATTATCCCTGACAACCCTAACCAGGCTTACGATATGTACGATGTTATCAAGGCTATTGTTGATAATGGCGACTACTTGGAGTCGGCTGCTTCGTACGCTAAGAACATCATCACCTGCTTCGCTCGTTTCAACGGTCAGTCGGTAGGTATCATCGCTAACCAGCCTAAGTTTATGGCAGGTGTGCTCGATATCAACGCTTCGCGTAAGGCTGCTCGCTTTGTTCGTTTCTGCGATGCATTCAACATTCCACTCGTAACCCTCGTAGATGTTCCTGGATTCTTGCCTGGTACAACACAGGAGTATGGTGGCGTTATCACCCACGGTGCAAAGTTGCTCTTCGCATACTGCGAGGCTACTGTACCAAAGGTAACCGTTACATTGCGTAAGGCTTACGGTGGTGCATATATCGTGATGTCTTCGAAGCATATCCGTGGCGATATCAACTACGCTTGGCCATCGGCAGAGATTGCCGTTATGGGTGCATCGGGTGCTGTTGAGGTGTTGCACGCAAAGGCTTTGGCTGAGTTCACTGACCCTGAGGCTAAGGCTAAGTTCGTAGCAGAGAAGGAGCAGGAGTACAAGGATTTGTTCTCGAACCCTTACAACGCAGCTCGCTACGGCTACATCGATGATGTAATTGAGCCTCGTAACACTCGTTTCCGTATTATCCGTGCTTTGCAGTCGTTGGCAACCAAGCGTTTGCAGAACCCTGCTCGTAAGCACTCGAATATTCCATTGTAGTCCAAACCGTAAAACAAATTTGAACTATGGATAAATTTGCAAATGTAGGCTGGCCCGAGATATTGCTAATGGCTGGTGTCGGCTTCTTGATGGTGTTTACCGTACTTGTACTCCTTATCTTTGTGATGAATGGTATGGGTTGGGCGTTTACTCGTCAGAAGAAGGTTGCGAAGGTTGCTACAAAGGGAGCTGCTGCTGCCGAGGAGCATGAAGCAATTACCAACCAAGAGATTGCAGCGGCTATTATCACTGCCTTGAAACTCTACAAGAGCAACTTGCACGACCAGGAGTCGGAGATGATTACTATCCACCGCATCGCTCGTGCATACTCGCCTTGGAGTTCGAAAATTCACGGATTGACTCAGATACCTGAGCGTAAATAATTTTTAGAGATTTAGAAACGAAATGAAAAAGTATTCATTGACAATCAACGGCAACTCTTACGAAGTTAAGATTGACGATATTAACGAGGCGTCAACATTGGCGCATGTTACCGTAAATGGTACAAAATACGATGTTGAGATTGCAGGTGGTAAGGCTCCTGTTGCTAAGAAGCCACAAGTTACCGCTGCTCCTGAGGCTACCGGTCTTTCGGTAACTCCAAAGACCCCTATCGCAACCAAGCCTGCTGCTGCGGCTCCTGCTGCCGGTGGCTTGAAGGTTGCTTGTCCGCTTCCTGGTACAGTACTCTCTATCAATGTTAAGGAGGGTGACACCGTAGCGGCTGGTCAGACTCTCCTCGTATTGGAGGCTATGAAGATGGAGAACAACATCGATGCAGAGCGTGGTGGTGTTGTTAAGCAGGTGCTTGTTCAGGCAGGTGCAACTGTAATGGAGGGTGATGTTTTACTTGTTATTGAGTAGGCGTTATGATTTCACTATTGCAGTCTAATTTCATTCTCGAAAGTTTGGCAGATTTTGCCACGACTTCGGGATTTGGAGCCTTCTTTGCACCGGGTGGCTGGAAGTTTGCGGTGATGATTGCACTCGCTTGCTTCCTTCTCTACCTTGCAATTAAGAAGCAGTTTGAACCACTGCTTTTGCTCCCTATCGCTTTTGGTATGTTGCTTACTAACCTTCCGGGTGCAGAGATGTTCCACTCGGAGTTGTTTGCAGGCGGTCATGTTCATTGGGATATCTTTGTGGATAAGGCAGGTCTTATCGACTACCTCTACCTCGGTGTTAAGCTCGGTATCTACCCTTGCTTGATTTTCGTGGGAGTAGGTGCGATGACCGACTTCGGTCCACTTATTGCTAATCCAAAGAGCTTCTTGCTCGGTGCTGCGGCGCAGCTCGGTATTTTTGCAACCTTCTTGGGCGCAAAGGCGTTGGGCTTTGAGCCTAACGAGTGCGGTTCGATTGGTATTATCGGTGGTGCCGATGGTCCTACCTCAATCTTCTTGACCGCGCGTCTTGCTCCGGATTTGTTGGGACCTATTGCTATTGCGGCTTACTCGTATATGGCCCTCGTTCCTGTGATTCAGCCACCTATTATGAAGGCTCTCACCACCAAGAAGGAGCGTATGATTAAGATGTCGCAGTTGCGTCAGGTATCGAAGACCGAGAAGATTATCTTCCCTGTTATCATCACTATCATCATCTCGTTGCTTCTCCCATCGGCAGCACCACTCGTCGGTTGCTTGATGCTCGGTAACTTGATGAAGGAGTGCGGTGTTGTGGACCGTTTGTCGAAGACCGTACAGAACGAGTTGATGAATATAGTTGTCATCTTCCTCGGTATCTCGGTAGGTGCAACCGCTACTGCGGATTCGTTCCTCAACTTCAAGACACTCGGTATCCTCGTTTTGGGTATTGTAGCATTTAGTTGCGGTACTGCGGGAGGTTTGCTCCTTGCTAAGTTTATGAACCTCTTCTTGCCGGAGGGTAAGAAGATTAACCCACTTATCGGTTCGGCAGGCGTATCGGCAGTGCCTATGGCGGCCCGTGTATCGCAGACCGTAGGTCAGAAGGAGAATCCATCGAACTTCCTCCTTATGCACGCTATGGGACCGAATGTAGCGGGTGTGGTAGGTTCGGCGGTGGCAGCAGGAATTTTGCTTGCCTTCCTTTCGTAAAAACCATTTTATAGGGCAACTATTGCGTTGCTCTGCGATAATCCGCTTGCTCATTTACGCTTAGTAAACTGCGCAAGCGGATTTCTTGTGCGCCTTATATTTGCCTCTCTAAAATGATTTTTAGTGATATTTTTACACCCCACTCTCGTCTTTTGTCTCTCATCTCTCGTCTAGTGGTATAATAACTTGTTGAAAACCTCCCCATTTTGCTATTGCATATATCGAAGATTTTGCATATATTTGAGTTATGAAAGCAACGATTAAACTTCACTACCGCACCACCGAGGGTGCTAAACTGCAAATTGTGCCTGCCGAGGGCAAGGCTACCGCTATGCGTCATGAGGAGGGCGACTTTTGGAGTACCGATATTGAACTCCATTCCGACCGACCTTTTCGCTACTCCTACCGTGTTGTCGAGGGGCGACATACTCTTCGTACCGAGTATGGCGAGGGGCATCTGCTGACCGAAATTGCGGGTTGTAGGGAGGTTGAGGTGTTGGACCATTGGCACGATGAGCCACAAAACAGGACACTCTACTCCTCGATGTTTCGTCAGAGCATATTTGCCCGTGCCATAGAGCCGCAACCGTTAATGATAGGTGCTACGCACTATATCGAGGTTGAGGCGGCTCTTGCACCTACCGAGCGATTGGCTCTGCTTGGCTCTACCGAGGTGTTGGGCGAGTGGAACACCGCAAAGGTGCAACCGATGCGCTATCTTGGCAACTATCGCTGGGGTGTTGCCTTGGGGGAGCGAGATGGTGCAGAGTATAAATTTGTGGTGACAACCGCTTCGGGCGAGTTTTTGCGATGGGAGCAGGGTGAAAATAGAGTCCTGCCGGCAAGTGACAAGTTGCATTTGACTTTCGGCTTGCGTTTGCGTGATGAGGTGCAGTGGCATGGTGCAGGCGTTGCAGTTCCCGTATTCTCACTGCGTTCGGAGCAGAGCTTTGGCGTGGGAGAATTTGCCGACCTGCAACTCTTGGGCGATTGGTGTGCCAAGACAGGACAGCGTATTATCCAGATATTACCCGTAAACGATACTTCGATGTCGTTCTCGTGGTACGACTCCTACCCTTATAATACCGTTTCGAGTTTCGCTTTACACCCACTCTATATCCGTTTGAGCGATGTGGGCTACCTGCGTGGCGAGGCTGATAGAGCCGAAATGGAGGCGTTGCAGGAGGAACTTAATTCGTTGCCCGACCTCGATTATGAGCGTGTCGTAAAGGCGAAGATGATGTATCTGCGCAAGTTGTACGAGCAGTTGGGCGCACGCTGTATGGAGAGTAAATCGTTCCGCGACTTCGAGAAGCGTAACCGTGAGTGGTTGATGCCGTATGCGGTGTTCTCGGTGTTGCGCGATAAATATGGCACAGCGAACTTCGAGGAGTGGAAGACCTTTACAAAGTATGCCGAGAAGCGTTGTGCAGCCTTTGCCGAGCGCAACGAGAAGGAGGTGGGATTCTACTACTATGTGCAGTATCATCTCGACCGCCAATTGCGCAAGGTGCGTGACTATCTCCACTCAAAGGGGGTGGTGTTGAAGGGCGACCTCCCGATTGGCGTATCGCGCACAAGTGTCGATGTTTGGCAAAATCCTGAATTGTTCGATGTGCGCTCTTCGGCTGGCGCTCCGCCTGATGACTTCTCGGCTGAGGGGCAGAATTGGGGCTTTCCGATATATAATTGGGATAAGATGGCGGAGAATGACTACGCTTGGTGGCGTGCTCGCTTTGCCAAGATGGCGGACTACTTCGATGCCTACCGTATAGACCATATTCTCGGTTTCTTCCGCATCTGGGCTGTCCCTGAGTGTGCCAAAAATGCACTGCTTGGAGCATTTGCGCCATCGTTGCCATATTCGGCTTCTGAGATTAGATGCGAGGGATTCGACTTTGACGAGGAGCGCGATGTGGCGCACGATTTAACCGATGATAATGTGCTGTGGTTGGCGCATGGAGAGGGCTTTGTGCCTCGTATCTCGCCATTTACGACCGAAAACTTCAAGACTCTGCCAAAGGCTCAACAACAAGCCTTTGTGCGCCTGCACGACAACTTCTACTACAAACGCCATAACACTTTTTGGGGCGTGACGGGAGCAGAGCGATTGGCGAAACTTACCGCTTCGACACCAATGTTGGCGTGTGGCGAGGATTTGGGAATGATACCGGCTTGCGTACCGCAGGTTATGCACGAGGAGCAGATTCTCTCACTCGAAATTGAGCGTATGCCAAAGGAGTATAGTGTGCGTGTGGGTGATGTTTTGCGCAACCCTTATTTGTCAGTCTGCTCGACCTCTACGCATGATATGTCACCACTCCGTTTGTGGTGGCGTGATGAGGCGGAGCGTCAATACTACTTCGAGAAGGTGTTGGGCTTGGAGGGTGATGCTCCTGCGGAGGCTACTGCGGAGTTGTGCGAGAAGATTGTTGCTCGCCACCTCGCATCGCCTTCGATGCTTACGATACTGCCTTTGCAGGATTGGTTGTCGTTGTCGGAGGAGTTGCGCAGTGACGATATCGAGCGTGAACGCATCAATATCCCAGCCGTAGCGCACCACTATTGGCGTTACCGCATGCACCTACCATTAGAAAAATTGCTCGTAGCAGGCGACTATAACGAAAAGATTAAGTTGCTGATTGCTTCTGCAAAAAGATAAGCTAATAGCTATATGTTTTCTTGCGTGTCGTGTGGCTTTATGTAGCCCTCGACACGCTTGATTATATCGCTGCGCTCCTCGCAGGAGATATAGTATTTGTCGCCGTCAATATCGGTAATCTCCACAAACTTACCCCAGCGTGAGGCGTAGATATGCACAAACTCCATCGTGCGGAGATTTAAGAAGCGCCCATAGTGACCAAAGAAACCCAATGCCCCGAAAATCGGCAGACAAGCATTCATTTCCCGTTTTTCGACTTTGCGGATATTGGCAATGTCTTCGTATGCGAGCGTTGTGTCTTCGGCTATGCACTGTATTTCGATACCCTCTTCATCGACCACTATTCGGCGAGGAATAGAGAGTACCATCAACGCCAATACCGCCAATATCAGCGATATAAACCACGCCGAGATATATCCGCCCTCATAGATAAATGCCAACAGGACCGACACTCCAACAAAGAGTAGTATATATATTATGGAACTATATATAATTTTGCGTCCTAACTTATACCTATATATTCTCTCCTTCTCCACAGTTTTCCGTTTTCCGTTTTCCGTTCTCCGTTTTTGCTATCGTTTCTGCGACAACCAAATCATCGGGTGTCGTAATCTTGATGTTAGTATATTCACCTTCGCACAGAGCAATCTTCTCACCTGAATATTCGACTACCGAAGCGTCATCGGTAAATTCGTTACGGAACTCGGTGTCGTAGGCGGCACGCAAAATGGGTGCTGCGAAAATCTGCGGTGTCTGCACAATGCGAAGTGGCGTGCGGTCTATAATATGTGAGCCATCGCCATCAACCATACGATACGAGTCTACCGCCTTCACGACAGGTATTGCTGCACCATTTTCGGCGGCGCAAGCGACCGTGCGAAGTATTAACTCCTTCGATGCAAAGGGACGAACACCATCTTGCACGGCGATTAAATCTACCGCATCGCTCAACGCCTCGATACCGTTGCGGACAGAATGGAAGCGCTCCTCGCCACCCTCGACTACGGAGTGCTTTGCAACCTCGAAACGAGCCGAAAAATTCTTCCAGAACTCAATGTATTCGGCAGGCAATACGACCACAATGCGTGATGTCGGCAGAGCCTTGCGGAAGGCATTTATCGTGCGAGCCAAAATCGGTTCGCCACCCACAAGCGAGAACTGCTTGGGGAGTGCGCCACCCATGCGCTTGCCACTACCTCCGGCAACTATTATCACTCCTACTCTTGGTTGTTCCATATCAACTTCTTTCCGAAACCGAGCGTGTTGTCGGTCAATTTTATAAATGTTGGCGTTACTGCCCAGATGTTCAGCGGTGCAACGGCTGCAAAGGGAAAACGCTTGATATATTTCGCCTTGTCGCTCTCGTCACCTCGCTCTGCTACGCCACATATCTGCGCCCCCTGCACTTTGCCTACAATGCGTGTTTCAAGGGTTATGCCGATGGCAACCTTTGCATTCTGCAACATCTCTTGCGCATGGCGGGTGGTATCGTCAGAGGTAAAAATCAGTCGATTGCGCTCCTTGTCGTAGGCGTAGAAACAAGCGGCACAATATGGCTCGCCCTCGCTCGAAACGGTTGCGAGAGTGAGGACATGATGTCGCTTTATGAAATCTACAATGCGCTTTTCGACCATCTCCGAACTAAATGTTTTCGAGATTTGTAACCTTCATCGAATCGGGTACTTCGCCATTCAGCTCCGCCATAATACGCTCCTTGACCTTGTCGAATCGCTCCTTGTTATCTTTCGAGATAGGCTCGGTAGGTTTCTGTGGAACTTTCAACGGGTTGATAGGTGTTGAACCTTTCCACAAACGGAAGTCGAGGTGCGGACCTGTCGAACGACCTGTGCTACCGACATAACCGATAACTTGACCTTGCGATACACGTGCTCCGACTTTTATGCCTTTGGCAAAGCCTCGCAGGTGGAGATAACCCGAAGAGAGGTTGCCCGGGTGCTTGATTTTAAGCATATTGCCGGCAGCCTTGTCATACGATTTCTTGGTGACGGTGCCATCTGCCACAGCACGAACAGGTGTACCCATCGGTGCAGCATAATCGACTCCGTGGTGAGGGCGATACTTCTTCAACACGGGGTGAAGTCGGGCGTGTGAGAACTTCGATGATATTCGGGTGAATTTCAGCGGAGCCTTCAAGAGTTGCTTGCGCAGAGAGCCTCCGTCCTCCTCCCAATATTGCAATCTGCCACCCTGCTCGAAAGGTATGGCGTAGATATCTTTGCCTCGATGGGTGAACTTCGCACCCCAAACACGACCTATACCGACCGAAAGGGTGTCGATGAACTTTTCATCGTAGATTACGGTGAAGCGGTCACCCTCCTGAATGCCGAAGAAATCGACTGTCCACTGGTATATATCCTCCATCTCCGAAGCGAGCGAGTAGGGTAGTTGTGCCTCCATTATCGCACCCCAAAGCGAGGAGGATATTACGGCAGTACTCTTCTTGCGGCGAATTTCGACCTCTCGTTGTCCCTCACGCACCGCCACCGAGTCGCCCACAAAGGCAAATACAACATAATCGACAAGGTTTTTTTCGTAAACCAGGTAGTCGAGATTTACCGCTGTGGAGTCTTGGCGGGTGAATGCGGTATAGTGACTGCCGGCACGGATTGTGCGCAGTGGGCAAATATCCTTTGTCAGTTGGTCAAGGCGCAGAACTTTCTGCGTTCCGATGCCGTACTCACCGAGAATCTTACTCCATGAATCGCCTCTCTCAACGGTTTTGCGTTCGAGGGTGTAGTTGTCGGCGTTGATACCGAATACAATATTCTCCTTCTTCTGCTCTGTTCGCTTGGAGGAGCAGGCGGTAAACGGTGCGATAATAAGAATCGCCAATATGGTGTATAAAATCTGTTTCATAACGACAAAATTAGGAAAAATGTCTGAAAATTCCAATCATTTGAAAATTATACGCAAAAAAATTGGTAAATCCGAATAAAAAGTTATATCTTTGAATGGATTATAGCGTAACAACCTAAATGAAGAGAGTGTTTCTTAAAATAGCATCGCTGTTTTATGGTGCCGCAATAAAGCTGCGACACCTGCTCTTCGATATAAATATTCTGCATAGTGAGCGATTCGATATCCCGATTATCTGTGTAGGCAATATTACGGTTGGCGGTACAGGCAAAACCCCTACCGTGGAGATGTTGGTTGAACACTACTCTGAGGAGAATAATGTCGTGGTCCTTTCGCGCGGATATGGTCGTGCAACAAAGGGTTATCGTGTGGTGGAGGTTGATGATACCTATCGCCAGGTGGGTGATGAACCGTTGCAGATAAAGCGCAAGTTCCCTCATGTTACAGTGGTCGTTTGCGAGAAGCGGGCATTTGCTATACATCGCATCAAGGAGGAGTTCCCCGATACGGATATGATAATTATGGACGATGGCTTCCAACATCGCTATGTTGAGCCATTGATAAATATCATTATTGTTGATGCCAATCGCCCTGTCGAATGGGACCATCTGTTGCCTTACGGACAGTTGCGTGATACGACAGATTCGCTTGACCGTGCGCACTATTTTATCGTTACGAAATGTCCTGAAAACATGAAGCCTATCGATATGCGTGTGATGCGTAAGGTCTTGGTCGGCAAGCCTTCGCAGGAGATTTTCTTCTCTCGCATGCAAGCGGCTCAACCTTGCTCGGTTTTTGCAGGTGTAGAGGGTACGGTATCGCATGGCGCAAGCGTTATAGCGATGTCGGGCATTGGTGATAACGAGGCTTTCAATAGAGGTTTGGCACAGCGATACAAGGTGGTTGATACACTCGATTTGGACGACCACCACTCCTATCGCATGAGTGACCTCAAACATATAACTAAACTCCTTAAAAAACATCCCGAGGCGGTGATTATGACCACGGAGAAGGACGCTGTAAAGTTGGCTTATAGTAATGCTATTCCGGAGGAGTTGCGCCATAAGATGTTCTACGAGAAGATTTCGTTGCGCTTTGTGGGCGACAGCCGTATGGAGTTATTCGAAAGAATTGATAACGATATAAAGAATAGAGATAATGGAGCATATATTAAAGGCTTGTAAGGCGATTCAGGAGGCAACAAACAATTTCCAGCCCGAAGTAGGTATTATACTCGGTACGGGATTGGGTGGCTTTGTCGATAGTATTGAAGTGGAGTACCGTTTGGAGTACAAGGATATTCCAAATATGCCTGTATCGACTGTCGAAGGTCACAAAGGTTGCTTAATCTTTGGTACGGTAGGTGGCAAGAAAGTCGTTGCTATGCAGGGGCGTTTCCACTACTACGAGGGCTATGCGATGAAGCAGGTTACATTCCCTGTGCGTGTGATGGCACTGCTTGGTATCAAGTATCTCTTTGTGTCGAATGCTGCGGGAGGTGTAAACACATCATTCTGTGTGGGCGATTTGATGGTTATTACCGACCACATCAACCTCTTGCCAAATCCGCTTATCGGACCAAATATGGCTGAGTTCGGACCACGCTTTGTAGATATGCACGACTGCTACAACCATGCTGTTATTGCGAAGGCTACGGCTATTGCCGAGCGTGAGCATATAAAGTTGCAGTATGGCGTATATGTTGGCACTACGGGCCCGACATTTGAGACACAGGCGGAGTATCGCTACTTCAAGGCTATCGGCGGTGATGCTGTCGGAATGTCCACCGTGCCGGAGATTATTGTTGCCCGCCACATGAACGTACCGTGCTTCGGTATGTCGGTAATCACAAATTGCGGTTTGAGCGATGAGAAGGGTGACCACGAAGATGTGCAGTTGCAGGGACAAAAGGCGGGCGTTCGTATGGCTCGCCTCTTCACCGAATTGATTAGAGAGTTATAAAAACAGAGAGATATGATTAACAAGGTTATTTTAGTAGGAAATGTCGGACTCGACCCCGAAGTTCGCGCATTGGATTCGGGTGTTAAGGTTGCGCGTGTGCGCTTGGCTACCTCTGAGCGTTATACCGACCGCCAAACAAACGAAACAAAGGAGCTCACCGAGTGGCATACTGTCACTTTGTGGCGCAACTTGGCTGATATCGTAGATAAGTATGTTCACAAGGGCAGTCAGCTCTATATTGAGGGCTCGTTGCGTACTCGCGAGTGGACCGATAAGGATAATCAGAAGCGTTACACTACCGAGATTGTGGCAACCGATATGAAGTTGCTTGGTCGCCGTGGTGACGCTCAGCCACAGCAGGAGGTAAATGACTACTCGGCACAATCTGCATATCAGGCTCCGGCACAACAGCCTGTTCAGCAGCCTGCATATCAGCAGCCGGTGGCTCAACCTGTTGCTCCTGCTCCACAACCTGCACAACAGCCTGTTGTACCTGCGGATAGCGCAGACGACCTTCCGTTCTAACTACTCGGTAGAGAGGGGTAAAGATATAGGCAGCGAATTTCGCTGCCTATATCTTTGTTGTATATTTGGACCGACTGTTAGAAGAACCGCTCAACCGCTACCGAGCGAACATTTGTCGCCTCAGTTGCATCTTTGATAACCTCATCAGGAACTTCGGACGCTGCGTATACACATACATCTCTCTCTCCCGATTCGTGAGTGCGGGTTAGACGAATAAGCTTCGGCTCTGTGCTATACTCAATGGTATATGTGCCACTCCAACTCTGACCATCAGAGTAGGTGCCTTGCAACTTAGAGCCTTCGAGCGAAAATGTACCGTAATAATGCACCCAAAGCACCGTGTAGGTGTGTTGATATATATCGAAGGTGTTGTCCTCGTTAAGGCAGAGATATACGCCGAATGGCAAATCTTTCGAGTTGTTCCACTCTGTCAATTTCCACTCGCCGATAGGGTTTCCAGCCTCGCTCCAAACAATCTTTGTACCTCCGCCATTTCCCCCGTTGTTATCAGGTGTACATGCCGAGAATCCGAGCAGTAGTGCTATTGCAACAATAAATATCTTTGAAATCTTCATATTCATACTCTCCTTTACAATTTAACACCTGTTACAGCCAACCTCCATTTGCAGTGTGGCTTTCACGGACAATGAGTGCAATCTTTTTGATTGTTACACGACCTCCCATTTTGTCGTCAGAACCTGCGGTTTTACCTCCCACAATGACAGGTACATTGATGAAGCCAAAACCAACATTGTCACACATTATAGTCAATTTACCACCTGTAATCGATGGTCCGGATACAACACCCAACTTCTCTACATCCTCTTTTGACATAAGAGGGCTCTTATCATCTCTATTGTCTTTATCCTGTATCTCTATGTCGGCTACTCCATCTGCAATATATAGAGCCAAATCGATGTTTTTATGGTACTGACTCTTTGTAATTGATATACAAGGTGTTCCCTCGACATTCATCAACATTCGTAACGCATCGATGCGACCTGAACCCATCTTTCTCGGATATGCCGATGAGAAGGTTGGATTAGCCATTAAATCGGTGTCAATATCGTTTACCGAGAGGAGCAACATTGCAGTAAACTCCTCCAACGAAAATCTCTTACCCAACTTCTTGGCATACGACAAACCGAGAGCCGCAACACCCGATACATGAGGACATGCCATTGATGTACCCTGCATGTAGCCATATCCGCTTCTTACCAAACTTTTTGGTAAGGTTGAGAGAACACCACCCTCGTTGCCGTGATTCTTTTGGTCACCTCCCGGAGCAGAGATATTTGTACCCGGACCAAAGTTGGTGTAGTACGCCGGCATGCCGTCACAACCTGTTGCTGCAACCGATATAAAGTCACGATATGCAGCAGGGTAGCCCGATACCGATAAACTATCATTTCCTGCTGCAAAAATAACCAAACCTCCGTCCAAAACATCGCTATTCTTGGAGCTTTGGAAATAGGTAATACCATCATATTCGGCACCAGCACTCAATTTATATGCCTTGTCGTTGGAGAAGGCAGGATTACCCTTTTTAGCATCGTAACCCCAAGAACATTGTGCAATTACAGCACCATTGTCGGCCGCATACTTAAATGCTCGTGAACTCACTTCAACGGTTCCTTTTTTACTTCCGCTAAACATCTGTGAGGACATAATTTTTACGCCATTACCCGAGCCATCGCCACCTGCAATTCCGCATACGCCGACACCGTTGTTATTCACAGCCGCAACTGTACCTGCAACATGGGTGCCGTGTCCGCTATCGCCACTTTCGTTCCACGATATTGCTCCTTGTGCGCAGTGGTTGAAACCGTATACATCATCTACGAAGCCATTCCCGTCATCGTCTTTGCCATTGCCGGCAATTTCACCTCTGTTAACCCACATGTTATCTTTGAGGTCTTCGTGGGTATAATCGACACCCTCGTCAATTACCGCTACGATAATCGAAGGGTCGCCTGTGCAGTAGCGCCAAGCATCTTTGACATTTACATCCATGCCTGCCACCTGCTTCTCGTGAATGCCCGACCCCGTGTTGTAGTAGTGCCATTGGTCCTTGAAGAAAGGGTCATTGACCTCCGAAACGGTCATTCGTGTGTCTGTGGTAATCTCGGCAGGAACAGCAACAGAAGGTTGATGCGTGAGAATTGAGTTGTACTGTACAATATTGACATCGTCAATCTCAGCCAGCAACTTTGCCGCCTCTTCGAGTTGCTCATCACTATCGAAACGAACTACATACCAGCGGTGCAAGCCCGCCTTGCGAGTGCGTTCTTCGTGCTTCTCCACAACAGGGAAGAGTCGCTCGATGGTTGTTGCTCCGATTTTGTTCAAGACAATATTCAACGGCTCTATACCTGAGCGTGTGACATTAGTGTTGCATTCCACCTTCTCAAAGGCAAGTGCAGCACTTTCGTTGAACTTAATCAATAAACTACCCGCCTCAGCAGAGCGTGACGAGTTGATAATCTTTGTTGCAGGGGCTTCTGCTTGCCCTCCAACAAGGATATCCTCATTGTACGAAAAACAACCGACAAACATTGAGGCTGCCAATACAGACAATCCTATTTTTCTGATAGAAATACTCATAAAATCGTAAAAAAAGTTAATCTTTTATTTAGACACCACAAGCCGACATATCGCAGTCGGCTTGCAGTGTTATTATAGAGTCAAAGAACTGTTAGTTTTCGGTACCGGCGTTCTCACCACCTGCATTTTCGCCACCGGTATTCTCGTCACCGGTATTCTCGTCACCCTCCGAACCTCCCGGATTTTCCGGTGTCGCTGGCACATCAGGCTCCACATAAGGTGCAATGGTAGTACTTGTAGATGAGAACTCTTTACTACTCTTGTGATTGATGATAAGCGAACCAGAGGTGTCATTTCCGTCTTTATCCTTCTTCACATTATAGATTTGAACCTTAAATGCGTAGTTTTGGATACCGACAGGCTCTTTCTTGGTCTTGTCAATCTTGAATACCAATGGGTCGAAAGCTAATGCTCCCTTTTCCAACTGAGATTCATATTTGTAGCACTCGGTTTTATCCTCATTTGCATATCCAAACATCTTACCGAAGAGGTTACCCTCCTTCTTGCGACCACGAACTGTACCATCGAGTGTGAGGGTGCCCGCCTCGGCATCGTAAGTTGCAAAGAACTCTGCGCCATCGTTGAAACCAATATTCGATACTAAGAAGCGCTTAGAGCTTCCCTGATAACTTTGAACTTCAAAAGTGGTCTCATATACTCCAAGACCGCCTTTGCCCTTCATCGTATATTTTCCGACCTTCAAATCGCCTGCAAAAGCAGGGGCAACGTCGGTTGTGAACTCAAATGTACGAGCATCTCTTGTCTCGTAATTGTTGATTGCGAAGAATACCGCTGTATAATTGGTGTTATCCTCCAAATCTCCATAGTATCCAACCTTGCCCTCAGCCGATTGAATAGTAGTCAACTCTTCGATAGAGAATGGAGCAACCCCCTCCTCCTTGAAGAGTTTCTCGTAGGTATTGCCTGCCTTGCTGAGGTACTCGGTAAGGAATGCGGTTGGCCAGCAACCGATAGCCAAAGACTTCAAGTTAGAGCCTTTGAGGGTGTAGCTGAATGCATTGTAGTCACCAATATCATCGCCTGGAACATCGGTCTGGTATTGTGTGTACTTACCAAACTCGACAGTAAGGTCGCAAGGGTGGACGTTCGAACTTCCAAATCCTGCGTAGTAGAAGGAATCCAATGCAACATACTTCTCAACCAACTCACCCAAATTGTTCTTTGGAGCGGCAACAATTGTGTAGATATCTGCCTTGTTGATATTGATGTTAATCTCGGTCTTTTCGACTCCGCTCTTGAAATCCTCTACCTCGCAGATGTTCTCTGCCGTACCATCTAATAATTTTCCAATAGACTCTGATGGGTCTGCAAGAATATTACCCTTTGCCAAGTAGTACTTGATACCTGCAACATCGGCACCATGATTAAAGATAAACTTTGCCTTAACCTCCGACAGGTCGCTTGCGGTGGTTGTACCTTCATAGCTAACAGAGAGCGAATAGTCGGTAGCTACTCCGTCAGGAAGAATTATACGGAAACCGCCTTCCAAGTTACTTGTAAACATGTGACCGGCTTTATAGCCAGGTGAACCAATAAGCAAACCGTCCTTAGGCCAAGTGATAACACCACCACTCTTCCATTTTCCGTTTTCGTCAAATTTTGCGCCTTCCAATATGCCGGCAATACCGTTTGGATTGGTGACAGGGTGATAATCCGAAGCGATGAACCAATCGTTCTCCTCTTTTGCATCAAGACCCATTCTTCGCTTCTCGATATAGCACTTGTCAGGATTTGTGCAGTCAATTACGAGGTGATATGCCTCTGTGCCCTCCTCTTCCTCTTCCTCTTCTGCTGCACCAAGGACCGGTACCACTACCTTTGCCCATGGGTTTTTCAAGAGAAAGACCTTGTTTTTGGTTTTGTGCTCGTAAGCCTCAACCTCTACCTCTGCTTTAACAGAGAGAATGGAAAATTTTACACCATCAAGGGCTGAGAATATATCACCACCACGGAACTTGGCATTTTCGGCAAGCTCTCCCTTGATACGATTCCAAGGGAAGAGTCTGAATGCTACGGTCCATTGGCTATCTCCGTATGGTGTAGTTTGGTCGTTTCTTACAATGGTGAGTTCAATCGGATACTCCTTATCCTCCTCCATTGCTGCACTATTGGCCTTGATAGCAAACATTGCGGTATCTTCACCATCTTTGAACACCACTGCATTGTTTTCAGGGAACTCAAACAGTGCTGTATGCTCTTCGGCTACACTACAATCAATTGGTACCTCCAATGTACCCTTCGTGTCGATTCGAGTAACAATGACATTCTGAATATCATCTTTCTCCTCACCCGAGATATCGAAAACCGTTGCATTCTTGTTGGAGAAACTTACCTGCGGTCCGGCAGGAACCTCTCCCGGAGTGAATGCGTTGTCAGTGGTACAGGAGACAATCGCTCCTGCTACCATCACAACTAACAACGAATATATAAATTTAAGTCTTTTCATACTCTTTGTATCTTTTGTTTGTTTTATTTCCACAGCTTAATGAGTCCATCTGGATTAGGGTTGTTTGGTGTCTTCTCCAAAAGGGCAATGTTTTGGTATGTTTCGCCCTCAGGAATACAGAAGTTCCACCAAGGAGCACGGCCTTCAACATTTACACGGCTATCGCTCGGAACATTCGTACCTTCGTAACCATTGTTAATACCCATATTCAAACGCTTGAAATCGTAGAATACGATACCCTCGCCCCACAACTCAACTCGCTTCTGGAACATAATCTCATCGATAATATCAGTTATGCCATCAGTAGAGTACTTAGGGTTGCGATGAGCCATGAAACTGACTAGGAGGCTCTCTCCTGCACCTTCATTAACATGCTCTGTTGCCTCTGCCTCTATGAAATACATCTCCTCAACACGCATCAAAGGCACATCGGTTACATTACCGATAGTGTACGATACTGTGTTACCATTTGCAGGGTGGAACTTAAAGTTTGCATACGCCGGCACAACTGCAAGGAACTCCTCCTCCGAGTAGTTGGTCAAATAACCGTACTGCTTGTACCATGCAGCCGGATTTGCACCAACAAATGCCTTACGGCGCCAGTCGGTATCCGACATGCGGTTGTAGAAGTTGTTGGTCACACCCTCGAATACGAACTTGCCACCGTAGCCCCAAGTAGACTCACTCGAACGCCATGCGATGAAGTTCACGAGGTTGGTAATACCCTCGGTTGTCTGTGGCAAGTACCACATCCACGAGTTGTTTGCAGTATTAAAACCCGATGTAGCGTTCAAATACTCACTCTCGGTCATGATTGTCGCCTTAGACTCGGTAATAGCCAAACGAGCATACTTTGCAGCCTCTTGGTAAGCCTCTGTGCCGGTCTTTACATTCTTGTAGAATGAATTGAACTGTCCCAACCAAAGGTATGCACGAGCCTTCAAACCATAGACAACAGCCTTTGATGGCATAGTCTTCTTTACAGTAATACCATCGAGTAATGCCTCTGCATCGTTCAAGTCATCAAAGATGAACTCAAACATCTCCTCACGCTTAGCACGAGGGTTATTACGAGCCTTCTCTTCGGTAGTCTTTTCGTCTATAATAGGCACTGTTAAAGCCTTTACCTTTGAAATATCGTATTTGCCTGCTGCGGCAGGGTCAGTAACTTCGAGTGCCTCATACTGACGAGCCATATCCAAATAGAAGCAAGCACGGAATGCCTTTGCAACACCAAGTGCCAACTTTTCGCTCGAAGTGAGAGTCTTGCTTGTATCTACCAAGCCGATAACATCGTTACACGACTTCATAAACGAGAAGTAGGTATTCCAAGGGAAGTCGCACAAACCGGCAGTTGGTCCCATCATCGTACCACGCTCCCAATACCAAAACCAGTCGTATCCCGCTGCATCATCACCTGCGGTGCAGATAACATCGCCGGTACATGCGTCCATTGCACACATCAAACCAGGATAACCAAAGTCAAAACCGTAGTTTGCGCCGCTACCGAATGCCGAGTATGGATATGCCATATTTACAGGAATAGCACCAACCGAAGCCTCCAATATAGATGCGGCTTGCGATATCTGCTCCTTTGTGGCACCACTTGTCGGGAAGGTCTCTTTGATACAGCTCGTTGTCAAAAGCGCAGTACCAAGGACCATAGCCATAATCTTATATATATTCTTCATTTTCATAATATCTGTCTCCTTTCTTTAAGTATTAGAATGTGATATTAATACCACCCGAAATAGTTCGGATAGGAGCATACATAGCGTTATTGGTACCTCCTGTGATGGATTGACGAGGGTCAAGTCCCTTACGGCGTGACCAATACCACACATTGTCGCATACAACATAGATACGCAATCTGCTAACGAGGAATCTGCGAGTAATATTCTGTGGAAGAGTATATCCCACAGTGATATTTTGAATATTCAGATACGAAGCATCTACGAGGAAGCGGTCTGACATTGCAGCCGAGTACTCATCTCCGTAGACCAAACGAGGAATATTCGAACTTGTATTATCCTCACTCCAAGCATTAAGAATATCACGGTGGTAGTTACCGCCGATGCTTGTTCCAACAGGTGAGGTCATAAATCCTGCGTAGCCGGAGTCATAAACCAAACCTCCGATTTGGTACGAGAAGTTCGCCGAAATATCTACACCGTAGAAGTCAAACGAAGTCGAGAAACCTCCGTATGCATCAGGAAGTGCGCTACCTGTGAGATAACGAGTTGCATTGTCGTAGTCGGTGGTTCTCTCCTTAACGGTATTGCCATTTGAATCCTTCTTATCTTGCCACCACATTGATTCACCTTTCTCATTCACACCTGCGTACGACTTCATATAGAATGTGTAGTGAGGAAGACCCTCTGCGATGAAGTACGAGCCACTGAGGTAACCATCGTGTCCGTTAAGCGAGAATGTTTTGTGCTCATCGGCAAGGTAGGTTACCTTGGTAGAAGTGTGCGAGAAGTTGAGGTTCAACGACCAATTGAAGTTCTTTTTGCGGATAATATCTGCACCCAACTCCAACGCTACACCTTGGTTAACCATATCGCCGACATTTGAGTAGTAGCCACTATAACCAAGCGATGAAGGTACCGAGAAGTAGAACAACATATCGGTAGTCTTACGGTGGAAATAGTCGATATTACCATAAAGGCGATTCTGCCAAAAGCCGAACTCTGTGCCGACATTCAAATAGCCGTTGGTCTCCCAAGTGATATTAGGATTACCCTTTGAGCCGAAGATTATTGCTATGCCACCATCGTTGTTAGCATAACTATATGTGTCGGTATAGCGGTACGAGCCAATCGCATCATTACCTTGCGAGCCATACGATGCCTTAATCTTCAACATATCCACGAATGGAGCATTGAACCATCTTTCGCGATTAATCAACCATGCTGCACCTACCGACCAGAAGTTACCCCAACGGTTGTCAGGGTGGAAGTTGGAAGATGCATCACGACGATATGAAGCACTTGCGAAAATCTTGTTGTCGTAGTCATAACCTGCACGGAAGAAGAATCCCTCGGTGTTGTACTCGCCCATAGCAGAGCCAGCACTTGCACCATCAACAACAGCACTTGCCAACTCATCGTTGTTGTAGTCTGCAATCACAGTCTTGTAACCCGAGAGTGTGTATGATTTGTCGTTGTAGTACTCGTGTCCGAGCAACAAATCCACGGTGTGATATCCTGCAAATGTCTCCTTGTAGGAGATGAGTTGTTGCAAGTTGTAGGCAATGGTACGACCATGTCCTTTGCTAATCGAACCACCCGAAGATGCAAACTGACCATAGTATGGGTTTGCTACGCTTGTCGAACGAGTCTCATCGATTGTTGTCGAAGCGTTAATTGTAACCTTCAAGCCCTTGTAGAGGAGGAAGTCGGCAAATCCGTTAGCCGAGAATGCATTACCCTCGCTGAAAGACTTGTTTAACCAACTGGTCTGTAAAGCGTTTGCATCAGAGATAAATGGACGGGTGTGACCTGCATTTCCCTTTGAACCGTAGTCGTACATTTGGTAACCATGCTCGTCTACCATAATATTACCCTTCTCGTCACGGATATATACAGGGTAGATAGGTGCAATCTGCGAAGCGAACGCAAAGATGTTGGCAGTTGAGCCACTCTCACCCTCGCCATCGTTACCATTACTCCAATAGAAGTGAGTGTAAGACAAGTTTGCTCCCACCTTCAACCACTTCTTCGCTTGGTAATCAGCTTTCAAACGAGCTGTAAAACGGTTCATTTCCGAACTCTTGATGATACCCGTGTTGTCGAGATAACCAATCGAAGCGTAGAAGTTTGAACGTTGGGTAGCGCCCGAAATGTTTACATTGTACTCCTGACGGAACGAAGTGCGATAAGCCTCGTCCATCCAATCGTCCGGATAGAGCATATACTTCTTGCCCTTATACTCAACTATATTACCGAGAGTTGCCGCAGGGTTGAGTTTTCCGTTTGTACCAATAAGGTATTGTCCGGCAGGAACATTGTAGACATTGTAGCCCAAACCTCCTGTGCCGTTCTTGGTCAAGCCTGTAACTGCCTGCATGTATGCGGCGCCACCGTACCCGTTGTCCGAGTAGTAGTTGTAAAGGGCCTTGTAGTGAGTTTCGTAGTACTCACCAGGCGACTTGATAACATCGTACTCCTGTTGAGCGCACGAGTTTACACCCCACTTTGCATCAACATTTACAACAGCCTCACCGGCCTTAGCCCTCTTGGTGGTAATCATAATCACACCATTAGCACCACGAGCACCATACAACGCATTTGAAGCAGCGTCTTTCAATACGGTCATCGACTCGATGTCGGCCATGTTGATATTGTTCTTGTCGCCGTCATAAGGCATACCATCGACAACCCACAATGGAGATGTACCTGCATTGATTGAGCCGATACCGCTGATAAGGATAGACGGCTCAGCACCGAGGTCACCACTTGCGGTAGTCATTTGTACACCTGCAACCTTACCGATAAGGGCTGTTGCGGCATTAGAGGCCTGCACCTTTGATAAATCCTCCGAAGATACGACCTTTGCCGCACCTGTAAACGCCTCTTTCTTCGCCTCACCGAAAGCAACAACGATGACATCGTCAATAGCCTTTGAAGCCTCTTTAAGAGCTGCGTTTACGGTTGTTTTGCCATTGATGGCAATCTTGGCATCCTCATAACCGATGAAGGAGAATACGAGCACTCCGTTAGCCGGAGCTGCAAGTATGTACTTACCCTGCAAATCGGTCGAAGTACCAAGTGTGGTACCCTCTACCACTACGGTAGCACCGACAACCGGAGCACCGTCCGGACCGGTAACTGTACCCGTAACCTGCTTGTCCTGCGCAAATACCGAAGCGAATGCGAACAGAACCGCAGCAATTGATAGTACAATTTTTTTAACCATAAGCATTTGTTTTGTATAAATAATAATAAATATATGTGCGTTTTCGGGCAAAGATAGAAATAAATTAGACGACCGCCAAAAAATGCACGAATAAAAATGCGTGTTTTTGATACTCTGTTGCTAAAATATTATTTATTGCTTTCGGATTGTAAGCAAAATTGCAATAAAAGTTCTAAATTAAAATGAAAAAATTTTAATAATTGCCACTACAACCCATTTTAGCATATTTTGTGACTAACTATTGGATATTTTGGTTGTGTGGACTCCGAGGGTGGTCAAGGCGCAGGCGATTATAGGATTGAATAGGACAGAATAGGATTCGCTCCCGTTGGTCGCTTAATAGGATTGCGCTGAAAGTAATCCTCAATCCTCAATTCTGCATTTTGCATTTTGCATTTTGCATTTCTCTCGTCTCTACTGTAAAATTGTAAGATGATTTATTATTTGCATAAATGTATAAATATGCAATATTGCTAAAATGGAAATTTTTTATTGCAATTAGGGCTCTTTGCATCACTCTTTTTATTATCTTTGCACCCATAAAGATATATTTAATTTAGGTATAGATATGCAGGCAATAGTAAAAACAGAGTTACAGCTCCCTGGTCAGACAGCTCATTATGTCGGCAAGGTGCGTGATGTGTACAGCATCGAAGGTGATTATCTTGTAATGGTTGTTTCGGACCGTATTTCGGCATTCGATGTGGTTTTACCGAAGGGTATCCCGTTCAAAGGACAGGTGCTTAATCAAATTGCAGCGAAGTTCCTCGATGCAACCACCGATATCCTTCCAAATTGGAAAATCGCTACTCCTGACCCAATGGTTACAGTTGGTCACAAGTGCGAGCCGTTCAAGGTTGAGATGGTCATTCGTGGCTACCTCTCGGGACACGCTTGGCGTGAGTACAAGGCGGGTAAGCGTACAATTTGTGGCGTTGAGATGCCGGAGGGAATGGTCGAGAATCAGAAGTTCCCGGAGCCAATCATTACCCCTACAACCAAGGCTGCCGAAGGACACGATGAGGATATCTCAAAGGAGGAGATTATCGCACAAGGTATCGTTTCGCGCGAGGACTACGAGCAACTCGAAAAATATACTCGTGCAATCTTCCAGCGTGGTACCGAGATTGCTGCCAAGATGGGCTTGATTCTTGTTGATACGAAGTATGAGTTCGGCAAGAAGAATGGTGTAATCTATCTGATGGACGAGATTCACACACCAGACTCTTCGCGTTACTTCTACGCTGAGGGTTACGAGGAGCGTCTTGCGAAGGGCGAGAAACAGAAGCAACTCTCGAAGGAGTTTGTGCGTGAGTGGCTTATGGCAAACGGCTTCCAAGGTCAGGAGGGACAGCAGGTGCCTGAAATGACTCCCGAAATCGTAGCAAGCATCACCGAGCGTTACATCGAGTTGTACGAGAATATCGTGGGCGAGAAGTTCGAGAAGGCGGAGTGCGAGAATGTTGAGGCACGAATTGCAAAGAATGTTACAGAGTTCTTGGCAACTCTTTAATAAAAGCGAATAAATAGCGAATTTCTGCGTTATACTCGCCCTCAAAATCCTCACATACGCCTAGTATGCTACGGTTTTTCGGGCATCGCAAGCCTTGAACTTCATCTATTTATTCACTTTTAGTGATTGGTGAAGTAGGGAGTCAAAATGATTTTATAATAGGTTGGCTAAACTATTTAGCCAGCCTCTTTTTGAGAAATATGAAAAAGGTAGTTTCAATAGTTACGGCGTTTGCCTTTTCGTTTTTTCTGCTATTTTTTGTCGGATACAGAAAGAGCGAGTTTGTGATTCTTTCGACCAACGATATGCACGCCTCGCTTGATAATGTGGCTCGTCTTGCAACCGCCGTAAAGGAGTGTCGTGATACTGTTTTTACGATTGTTGTTGATGCAGGCGACCGTTGGACAGGTAACGCCTATGTCGATTTGGCAGAGGGACGACTGCCAATGATTCGTTTGATGAATGCTGTGGGGTACGATGTTGCAACGCTCGGAAATCACGACTTCGATGCAGGACAAAAAGTTCTTGACGGAGCGATTGATGAGGCTGAATTCGAGGTTGTCTGTGCCAATATGCAGACTACGAGCGAACTCCTCGATGATGTCGAAAAGAGTGAACGAATTGTTACGCCCGAAGGGGTTGAGATTGACTTTGTCGGTGTTGTGACAAGTTATGCAAATGGACACCCTGACGGTAACGATAGCAATTTTGAGGGGTTGAAGTTTGAGGACCCTCAGATTGTCGCAGAGAGCGAGGGTGATGAGTCTGATGGCGATATCAAAGTGCTGCTCTCGCACATGGGCCACGACCGAGATTTGGCGTTGGCGGAGCGATATAACGGTTACGATGTAATTCTCGGTGGGCATACACATAGACTTCTCGACACCGTTGTGAATGGAACAGTAGTAGGTCAGACTCAGCGTAAACTCAAATATGTGGGTGTGACAAAGGTAAAGATGCGTGGCAGCAAGGTTGTAAGTATCGAATATGAGAATATCCCACTGAAAAATTATGCAAAAGATGCAGAGGTTGAGGCTCAGATTAAGGAGATTGAGGCAAATCCTGCACTGCAAGAGGTTGTCGGCTCGATGGCTCACTCGACCAACCATGTCGGATTGTGTAATTTGCAAACAAAAATCATCAAGGAGGCTACGGGTGCCGAGATTGGCATCTATCATCGTGGCGGTGTGCGTATTATTGAGGGGTTGCCAAAGGGTGATGTAACGGTTAAGACGCTCTTCGATAATGAGCCATTCTTCTCGCAGGTGCATCTTGTGGAGATGACGCCGGCGCAGTTGCGAAAGTTGATTGTGGAGAAGTATAACGATACGGTTAATGCGAAGGAGGCACATGTTGTAGACCTCTATGCTACAACACCTTATCGCATTATTGTCGATGAAAACGATATGGCGTACGATGTGGCGTTTCCTCGTTTGCGAGAAGGCCGAAAATACAAGATTGCGGTAGCCGATTATGTGGCTCGCAACTACGCCCATTTCGAGTGTGAGAGTGAGGTGCGATTGCCTCTCTTGGTCTTTGAGTTGGATAGGGCATATTTCGAGAAAAATTCGCCTGTTTCAATCTCGAACAAGATGTTGCAGAGCGTAGTTGTGCGCAAACAGAGATAAAAAATCGAGATTTATCTCGAATATGATAAAATTTTGCTACCTTTGTGAGCTTAATTTTGCATTTTGCATTCTGAATTTTGAATTTTTGAAGATATATGGCAGTAGAATTGAAAGATTTGACCAAGAGCGATGAGAACTATTCGCAATGGTACAACGACCTTGTAATGAAGGCGGGTTTGGCGGAGAACTCCGCAGTGCGTGGCTGTATGGTTATCAAACCTTACGGATACGCTATCTGGGAGAAGATGCAGGACGTTTTGGACGGAATGTTCAAGGAGACAGGTGTGCAGAATGCCTACTTCCCTCTCTTTATCCCAAAATCATTCTTCTCGAAGGAGGCAAACCATGTTGAGGGCTTCGCTAAGGAGTGCGCTGTGGTCACCCACTATCGTTTGAAGAATGATGAGAACGGCAAGGGTATTGTAGTAGACCCTGCGGCTCGTTTGGAGGAGGAGTTGATTGTTCGCCCGACATCGGAAACCATTATTTGGAACACCTACAAGGGCTGGATTAATTCGTATCGTGACCTTCCGATTCTCTGCAACCAGTGGGCAAATGTAGTGCGTTGGGAGATGCGTACTCGTCTGTTCCTTCGTACCGCAGAGTTCTTGTGGCAGGAGGGACACACCGCACACGAAACTCGCGAGGAGGCTCAGGAGGAGGCACTCAAAATGATTAAGGTTTACCAGAAATTTGCAGAGGAGTGGTTGTGCTTGCCTGTAATTGTTGGTCACAAGTCGCCAAACGAGCGTTTTGCAGGTGCTGAGGATACACTCACCATCGAGGCGTTGATGCAGGACGGTAAGGCTTTGCAGAGTGGTACTTCGCACTTCCTCGGTCAGAACTTCGCAAAGGCTTTCGATGTGAAGTATGCTAACCGTGAGGGTAAGTTGGAGTATGTATGGGCTACATCATGGGGTGTTTCTACCCGCTTGATGGGCGCATTGATAATGGCTCACTCGGATAATAACGGTTTGGTATTGCCTCCGAAGTTGGCACCTACGCAGGTGGTTATCGTTCCTATCTACAAGGGTGAGGAGCAGTTGGCGGCAGCTCGTGCAAAGATGAACGAGATTGCCGATGCGTTGAAGGCAAAGGGTGTGCGTGTGAAGGTTGATGATAGAGATAATGTTCGCGCAGGCTTCAAGTTTGCAGAGTATGAGTTGAAGGGTGTACCTGTACGCCTCGCACTCGGTCAGCGTGACCTTGCAAATGGTACTATCGAGTTGGCTCGCCGTGATACTTTGACCAAGGAGACTGTATCGCAGGAGGGTATTGTAGATTATATCGTAAACTTGCTCGATGAGCAGCAGAAAAATATCTTCCAGAAGGCTCTCGACTATCGTAATTCGATGATTACCAAGGTTGATACTTGGGACGAGTTTGTTGATGTGTTGAACAACAAGGGTGGCTTTATCTCGGCACATTGGGACGGAACACCTGAGACAGAACAGGCTATCAAAGATGCAACAAAGGCAACTATCCGTTGTATTCCTCTCGATGTTGAGCCTGAGGAGGGCAAGTGTATCTTTACCGGCAAGCCATCGCACTGCCGTGTGTTGTTTGCGAAGAGTTACTAAAAAAGTTGCGAAGATGAAGAAATTGGTAATAATAGTCGCAGCGTTTTGTCTTGTTTTGCCTGTTGCAGCAAAACCTAAGGCGGAGATTAAGAGTCAGTGGAGAGGTGCGCGTGTAGCATATCTCGGAGACTCGATTACCGACAAGCGCCAAGTCGAGAAGGGGCAGAATGATACCTATTGGGTATATCTCGAATCGTTGCTCGGAATTGAGCCATATGTGTATGGCATCAGTGGCAATCAGTGGTCGCACATTCCGGAGCAGACTGACAAACTTGTAGCCGAGCGCGGTCAGGAGATTGATGCGATAATGATATTTATCGGTACCAACGACTATAATGCCAGTGTTCCGCTCGGAGAGTGGTTTTCGGAGAGGGTTGAAAAGGTTGAGGTTACCGGCTCACGCAAGGCGAGGACAAGTGTTGTAGCCGAGCGTAAGAAACGCACTATATTGTTGGACAACAATACTGTGCGTGGTCGTATCAATATAGCAATGTCGAAATTGAAGGATATCTATCCAACCAAGCAGATTATCCTGCTAACACCGATTCATCGTAGCACCTATATAAGCGCGAGAAGTCTTCAACCAAACGAACTCTATGCTAATGGTGTAGGCGAGTATATTGATGCTTATGTAGATGTTGTAAAGGAGGCAGGAAACATTTGGGCAGTACCGGTTATAGATTTGAACTCTATTTGCGGACTTTACCCGTTAGCGGAGACAAATGGACTCTATTGGCGCCGACCATCGCTCGAAAAGAGTGAGAAGTCGGGCCGCAATCTTCAAGACCGTCTGCACCCTAACAGCGCAGGACATTTGCGTATGGCACAGAGTTTGGCATATCAACTGCTTGGCTATCCTGCAAAATTGGATTGATAATGGAAATTCAATCGTCTGAAATACGAACAAAACAGATATACCGAGTAACACTGCTCGGTATGTTTGTCAATATGGTACTCTTTGTCTTCAAACTTGTGGCAGGTATCATAGGACGAAGTGGTGCAATGATTGCTGATGCGGTACATTCGGCATCAGATTTTGCTACCGATATTGTTGTGTTGGCTTTCGTTCGTATAAGCGCAAAACCTCGTGATGATGACCACGATTGGGGACACGGCAAATATGAAACTCTCGCCTCGCTGATTATCGGTGTAGCATTGTTTGCTGTGGGTGTGGAGATTTTGGTCGATAGTGCCGAAAAGATTGCTGCCGTTGCAGCAGGTGAGGTGCTACCTCGCCCCGGCGTTATAGCAATGATTGCTGCTGCGGTGTCGATTGTCGCAAAGGAGGCACTCTACCAATATACTGTGCGTGTTGGGCGGAAGTTGGACAGTCCTTCCGTAATTGCAAATGCATGGCATCATCGTAGCGATGCTCTCTCTTCGATTGGAGCGTTGCTTGGTATCGGTTGTGCCTATTTTCTCGGTGATAAGTGGCGCATTGCCGACCCGATAGCGGCGATTGTCGTGGCGGCATTGATTATCAAAGTTGCATACGACCTCTGCCGTACAGCACTTGCAGAACTACTCGAAAAGAGCCTCTCTCGCGAGGTTGAAGATGAAATACTCGGTATAATATCGGCAACTCCGAATGTCTATAAACCTCACAATCTGCGCACACGCCGTATTGGCTCGAATATCGCCATCGAGGTTCATATTCGTGTCGATGGCTCGATGACCGTTCATGATTCACATGAGATTTCGCGTGATATTGAGCAGGCTTTGCGTGGTAGATATGGTGCGCAGACTGCGGTGGCGATACATGTTGAGCCACTGAAATAAACCGAGAGTTGAGAGAAACGGAAAACTTTTTGAGTTGAGAGTTGAGAGTGGAGAGAAATGCAGAATGCAAAATGCAAAATGTAGAATGTAGAATTGAAAATTGTTTTCAGCGCACCCCATAAAGCGACCAACGGGAGCGCCCCCATAAAGGGCGGAACGCCCGCCCCCATAAAGCAGTCGCAGACTGCGCCCCCAGAAATGTTGCGCCTTGACAAGTTTAAGAGTTCGGAAAACAAAAAAGGGTTGCTATGTAAGCAACCCTCCCACAAATTAACCCTCTTATGCCTCCGAACGAAGAACTGCGCTTAGTAACGAATCCAAATATAGGAGTTCGGCGTCCCCGCATATAACATGCGACAGAAATAGCTCTTCATCGCAGACATTGTGTAATACCTGATTGTCGATTTGCTCCATAGGCGTATCTTTTAGTCTGTTTCACCTACAAAACGCAGACCGCAGGTATTTTATTGTGTAGGAAATTTAGTTTTTTGCATTAAAATTCTTTAACACAAGACCAAATTCCTCTTTTTAATCATTTGGCGCATATTTATCAAGGCGTATCGCATTCGTCCCAGAGCTGTGTTAATGCTCACTCCCGTATGCTCTGCTATCTCCTTGAAACTAAGCCCCTCGTAGTAGCGCATCTTGACCACCTCTCGCTGCTCTTCGGGTAACTCCTCAACCAAAGCTCTAATCTCCTCGGCACGCTGCTCCGAAATGATGTTATCTTCGATAGATGGCTCGGCGAAGTTTTTACTGCCCAAGATATCAAAGCCGGCACTTGACTCGCTTACGGTCTTAACCTGTTTTTGCGCCCGGAAGTAATCCAGCACTCTGTTGTGTGCGATACGCAACACCCACGGCAAGAACCGCCCTTTGTCCGTATATCGACCTTCGTCCAATACCTTCACAACTTTTATCAACACCTCTTGTGTCAAATCGTCTGCTACATCACTATCCTTCACCATCATACGAACATAATCCCGTACTCGGCGAGTGTGGCGCTCTAAAAGTTGAGAAACCGCTTCGCGACTACCTTGTTGATACATCTCCAACAAAGCCTGGTCGCTTAACATTGTACTCTTCATACTCTTCTCCTTTCTAAAATGGTTCAAAGAGTAGATTTCTGTCGATAGGCAATAATTTTTTAGTTAAACTTCTCGTTATATTCTACATGGAAGTATCCATGAAGGACTACTTTCACGACTGCAAGGTACGCAGTTTTCATCAAAACTCCAAATCGGCCGCCACTACTCCGCAATAGTGTATATTGTGGTCGAAATTGCAAAAATAGTGCCGAGAATGGTGTTGAAAGAGGTTTTTTGTTGTATTGACCTATGCTTGTCAAGGGTGTGAATCGACCAAATAAGGCGGTGAAATAACATTCGATATGTTACTTTATCTTGCGGATTTGCCATACAAATAGTATGAAGGCTAACGTAATAGATGCGCTATCCGCTATTGGCATAGATACCCAAACACCATACGCTCCGAGGTAGCGAGGCAGAGTCCACAACAATGGGAGTAGGAAGAGTAGTTGTCGTGTCAGCGAGACGAATATTGCCAACGGAGCCTTACCGATATATTGGAAGAAACCACCGACAACAACCTGAAAACCTATGAGAGGGAACATCATTAAGATTATGCGCATGCCTTGTGCTGCGGCATCGACTATCAACTGCTCATTGCCACCCTTCGAGGAGTCTACGAAGGCTCTGGCGACAAATTCGGGGGCGGTTTCGCCAAGGATAAAACCAAGTGTTCCAATAGTCATACCGCAGCCAATAGTCATAAATACAGCCTTGCGAACACGAGCAAAATTCTTTGCTCCATAGTTGTAGCCAACTATCGGTTGCATACCTTGATTTAAGCCCTGTATAATCATGATAAAGAGCAGTGCTACACGATTGACGATGCCGTAGGCCCCGACATACAGGTCGGCTGCACCCTCCTCTCGTGTTACAATATCGTGCAAGCCCGTACCGCCATAGCGGAGCATTGCCGTATTGACAAATGCAGCGACCATCGAGGCGCAGATATTCATCAGAAATGGCGCAAGACCGATTGAGAGTATATTGCCGACAATCTTCCAATCGAAGTGGAACGCCTCTCGCTTAAATCGCAAGAACGAACTCTTCGAGCAGAAGTGCGACAAGGCGATAAGGAATGCGACAAATTGCGAAATAACAGTTGCTGCCGCCGAGCCCTGAATACCCCAACCGAACTTGAAGATAAAGAGTGGATTGAGTATGAGATTCACCGCTACCGAGGTGAGCATTATCGCCATAGACTTGCGCGGATTACCCGAGGCACGAATCATGTCATTCATGCCGAGGTAGAGGTGTTGCGTAATGTTGCCGTAGAGAATAATGCGCATGAATTGGCGAGCATACTCTATCGTTTCGGCTGATGCCTGACCGCCGCTGAATAGCAATAATATCTCGTCTAAGAAGGTGAGCATCAGCACCATTATCGTAAATCCGATAATGATGTTGAGAATAACGGCATTACACAATGTCTTTTCGGCAGCCCTTTTGTTCCCCTCACCGAGTCGTAGCGAGATTCGTGCACCTGCACCTACACCTACCATGGCACCGAATGCCGAGCCGATATTCATAATCGGCATCGTAATAGCCATACCTGCAATGGCGGCACCTCCGACTCCATGCCCCACGAAGGCACTATCAATAAGATGGTACAGCGATGACGATGCCATTGCGATAATGGCAGGGGTGGCATAGTTGAACAACAACTTGCCGATATTGTCTGTACCAAGTGATAGTGTAGCCGATTTACTCATATCGGTTGCAAAGATACAAATTCTATCGCTATGTAGAGTTTATATCTGCCAAAATTTAGTGGTTAAACCTTTATAAACGAGTATAGGCGACTTTTTGAAGGTCGCCTATATTTGATGCCGAAAAGTCTATCTCTTGCGAGTCCTCTTGAAGATAGGGTTTTTCTCTACTTCGGGTTCTACGCTTGTATCAACTCCACCGCCCAAGGAGCGATAGAGGTTGATAACACCCTGAATACCCTCGAAACGGTCTGAAACCTGCAACAAGCGAGCCGAAAGCAGTGACTGCTGAGCTGTCAATACCTCCAAATAGGTCGCCTCCGAGTGGCTCATCAACTGACGAGTACTGTAAACCGCCTTCTCCAAGTTGTCGATTTGGCGAATACGTAAGTCGGTTTTGCTGCGAGCCGAACGGCACTGTGCCAATGCAGTATTAACCTCGTTACCGGCCTCCAACAACTTGTGGTGGAAATTCAATACCGCCTCGCGTTGTTGCGATTGTGCAATCTTGTAGTTAGCACGGTTGCTACCCGCATTGAATATCGGCTGTACCAGCTTTGCCAAGAACGAGAACGCCCAACTTGCAGGTGTGCCTTTCAATGCTCCATCACCCGAAATGGTTAGCGAAGGGTAGAGGTTGGCATGTGCAATATTGGTGTTATAGAATGCAAGTTTCAGGTTGTACTCTGCCTGCTGTACGTCAGGACGGCGAGAGAGCAACTGCGCAGGAACACCAACGAATAGTTCCTGCTTGAAATCCACTCCATTCAACTCGCTGCGAGGGAAATCCTGCGGAGTGACATTGAGCAATAGGGCGAATGCGTTCTGAGCCTGCACAAGTTGGTACTCCAAGTCGTGCAACGATGCGTCAATCGAACAGCTGTTTGCCTCAGTCTGCGAGATAGATGCAGCATTTGTCATACCTGCCTCCTTCATAGCCTTCATGGTGCGGACATTCTCCTTCCAAGATGCCGAAGTTGAGCGAGAAATACGAAGTTTTGCATCAATCATCAACAATGTATAGTAGTTGTTGGCGATAGCCGATACAAGGGCGGTCTGAACGCTACGGCGATAGAGCCTATTGTACTCCAACGATGCCTCGGCACGGCGTTTTGCGTTGATGTTGCGAGCCATGATGTCAATCTCCCAACTCGCCTTAATAGGCAAAGTATAGGAGAATTGAGAAGATTGCGGAGCAAGGCTTACACCTGCCGAAGGCTCAAAACCGAACGATGGGATAAATGCCAATCTTGCCGACTGCAATGCCAACTCTGCTTGCGATACTCGCTCGGCAGCAAGTTGCATGTCAATATTATTCTTCAAGCCCTGCTCGATATAACCTTGCAGGTATTTGTCGGTGAAGAAGTCTCGCCACGAAATATCCGCCATGGTGGTCGTGTCAGCCTTCTCTATATTGCCGTAGAGTTTGTCGGTCGAAATCTCCTCCGGACGGCTATATTTCTTGTATATGGAGCAACTCGTAAAGAGTGTTGCAATACCTAATATTAAGAGAATCTTTTTCATCTTACTCTTTTTCGATAGTTTTAATTGGTTTAATCTTCTCTTGCAACCACTGGAAGAAGGTGAAGAAAACAGGCAATACGAACAACAATGCCAACGTTCCGATAACCATACCTCCAACGACACCTGTACCGATAGTGGTGTTTCCGTTTGCTCCTACTCCCGTAGAGAACATCAATGGAATCATACCGATAACCATTGTCAGAACGGTCATCAAGATAGGGCGGAAACGCTCCTTTGTTGCTACGTATGTTGCACGGGCGATACTCATTCCTTTGGCGCGATTTTCACCGGCAAACTCGGTAATCAGAATTGCGGTCTTCGACAACAATCCGATGAGCATGATAAGACCTGTCTGCAAGTAGATGTTGTTCTCGACACCCATCATTCTTGCAAAGAGGAACGAACCCATCAAACCGAAAGGTACCGAAAGAATAACCGCCAACGGAATAAGGTAACTCTCGTAGAGTGCTGCCAAGATAAGATAGATAAGCAAAATACAGATAGCAAAAATGATTACTGTGTTGTTGCTACTCGACTGCTCCTCACGGGCAATACCTGCGTAGTCGTAACCATAACCTACCGGCAGTACCTCCTTTGCAACCTCGGCAACAGCATTCAACGCCTCACCAGAAGAACGACCTTCGGCTGCACGACCGGCAACGCTGATTGCAGGGAACATGTTGAATCGTTGCATACGCTCAGGGGCGTAGATTCTTTCGAGTGTTACGAACTGACTGATAGGAGCCATCTCCTCGCCGATGCGTACAAAGATGTTGTTCAACGAGTGTTTGTCGGTACGGTAGTCAGGGTGTGCCTGAATTCGTACCTGATAGAGTTTCGTAAACTTATTAAAACGGGTGGACATCGTACCTCCATAGTAACCACTGAGTACTTGCAATACCTCCTTCGTTGAAGTTCCGGCACGCTTACACTTCACCGCATCTACGGTAATCTGGTACTGAGGGAAATGAGGCTTAAATGCGGTATAAACCGAACCAATCTCAGGACGCTCTCTCAAACCGTTAATCAGGTCCATTGTTACATCGTACAACTCTTCGATGGTTCCTCCCTTACGGTCTTGCAAATAGAGCGTAAATCCTCCGGCGGCACCGAAGCCCGGAATCATCGCAGGAGTAGAGGTTGTAACAGTTCCCTCATTAAACTTGCTTGCATACTCTTTGATACGCTCTTGAACAGCTCCAACGCTATGCTCTTTGCCCTTTCGCTCGTCCCAATGTTTGAGTCGGAAGTTGAAGCTACCATACGAAGGACCTGCCGCATCACCCGTACCCGCCATTTTACTATATGCTCGTACCTCCTCCATATCTTTCAAGATATCGTTGTCGATACGGTCGAGAATCTTCTTGGTCTGCAAAAGCGAAGTTCCCGGAGGAGTGGTAATCTTCATGTTGATAGTACCCATATCCTCACGAGGTACCAAACCTGTCTTGGTTGTTGTCATGAAGTAGTAAAGCAATCCTGCTGCCACTACGAACAATATGCAACTAATCCAGCGATGACGCAAGAAGAAGGTTACACCACGCAGATACTTCTTGCGTACAGCCTCGAACGATGAGTCCATAGCCATACCAACACGGCGACCGAACGAAACTTTTGTTTCGTTTCCGTGTTCATCTTTTGGTCTGAGGAACATTGCACACAATGCAGGTGAGAGCGTCAAAGCGTTCAATGCCGAGATACCTACCGCAACGGCCATCGTAATACCGAACTGTGTGTAGAATACTCCCGATGTACCGCCCATAAATGATGTCGGGATAAATACCGCCATAAATACGAGGGTACATGTTACAATCGCCGAGGTGATACCGTCCATTGCATTGATGGTTGCCTCGTATGGTGATTTGTAACCCGCATCGAACTTGGTGTGTACCGCCTCCACTACGATAATGGCATCGTCTACAACCACACCAATCGAAAGCACCAATGCAAACAAGGTGAGAAGGTTGATACTGAAATCGAAGAGGAAGAGGAACATAAATGTTCCGATAATCGACACGATGGTTGCGATAAGCGGAATCATGGTCGAACGGAAATCACGCAAGAAGAGGAATACCACAAGAGTTACCAAGATGATAGCCTCAATAAGCGTACGAACTACATTGTAGATTGACGCAAAAAGGAAGTCGTTGGTACTCTCCAAAATAACCATCTCCAAATCGACAGGGAAATCCTCCTTCGCCTGTTCGAGAAATGCATCAATGCCCTTGATAACCTCCGTAGCATTAGAGTCGGGAGTTTGATAGATAACAAACTCTGTTCCCGGACAACCATTAACCTCGCATTGGAACTGATAGGATTGATTACCCAACTCGATTGTTGCAACATCCTTCAAACGCAATACCTCGCCATTGGGAAGTGCACGAATTACGATGTTCTCGAACTCGCTGATATTCTCCAAACGACCTTTGTAACGCATGGAGTATTGGAAAGTCTGGTCAGCACTCTCACCGAGCGAACCTGCTGCCGATTCGAGGTTCTGTTCACCTACGGCAGTAGAGATGTCTTTTGGTACGAGTTTGTACTGTGCCATGATATCCGGTTTGAGCCAGATACGCATCGAATAGTCCGAGCCACGCACTTCGATATCACCCACGCCCGGAATACGGGAGATTGCCGGTACGAGGTTAATCTTGATATAGTTCACAATAAAGGTACGGTCGTATGAGCCATTCGGGCTATATAGTGCGACACGCTCCAAGACACTCGTCTGACGCTTTTTTACGGTTACACCCGCCTCGACAACCTCCGATGGGAGCTGTTTTGTCGCACGGGATACACAGTTCTGCACATTTACGGCTGCCATGTCGGCGCTTGTGCCGTGCTTGAAATAGACATTTACACTACCGCTACCATTATTTGTACAAGTAGAAGACATGTAGGTCATATTCTCCACACCATTGATAGCCTCTTCGAGAGGAACGATAACGCTCTTTTGGAAGGTATCGGCACTTGCACCAGGGTAAGATGCCGACACGAAAATCGTTGGCGGAGCGATGTTTGGATATCGCTCAATAGGCAATGCAGCCAATCCTATAAGACCTCCGATGACAATAACAACCGAGATTACGGTAGAGAGTACCGGACGGTCGATAAATGTTTTAATATTCATCTTTTGAAACTGCTTTTAGGATTATTTTTTCTTCTTTGGAGTTATGATATTTTTAATCTTGACATTCGAGCCGTCACGCAAAAGACCGATACCATCAACAATGATAGTGTCGCCCTCCATAAGTCCCGACTGCACGATATACTCCTTGCCATTGCTAATTTCGAAAACACCGATAATCTTTGCCTTGGCAACGCCATTCTCAACCTTGTAAGCGTACACCTTGTCCTGTACCTCGTAGGTTGCGTGCTGAGGAATTACCACACAACCGTCTTGACGGTGAGGCAAAATTATTGTGCCCGAACCACCCGAGATAAGAAGTCGCTTCTTGTTAGGGAACTTTGCACGAATGGTAACCGAACCGGTTGTTGGGTCGATGATACCGGAGATAGCCTCGATACGTCCCTTCTCCGAGTAGATTGTACCATCGCTCAACTGCAACTCTACATCAGGGAGTTCCTGCAATGCGTTTTCGAGTGCACCATATTGGCGTTTGAGTGAGAGTACCTGACTCTCGCTCAACGAGAAATAGACATACATCTCGGAGTTATCCGAAACGGTAGTTATAGGTGTAGACTCCGAAGGTCTTACGAAGGTACCCACACGGAAAGGAAGGGTACCTACAACACCATCTACGGGACTCTTGATAAGAGTGTAGGCGAGGTTGTTGCTTGCGGTGAGTTCGTCTGCCTTTGCTTGTGCAAGTTCAGCCTTTGAAGCTGCAAGGTTTGTGCGAGCCATGCGAAGGTCAAACTCCGATACAATCTCCTGCTCGAACAGAACCTCTTTTGCTGCGGCAGAGAGTTGTGATGCCTCGACCAATGCCTGCTTTACTTCAACTTTTGCCTCTGCGGTTGCGAGGGCCGCCAAGTATTGAGCCTGGTCGATAACAAAGAGAGTCTGTCCCTGTTTAACAATCGAACCCTCCTTTACCTTGATGTCGGTGATGTAACCCTCCACTTTCGTACGGATATCGACATCCTGCTTACCTCGGATTGTAGCCGAGTAGGTTGAAGCGAGTTTGCGAGATGCTGTTTGAAGAATCATCGCATTGTACTCACGAGTCTGTTTTGTTGTTTTGGTCTCCTCCTTGCAGCCTGCGAACAGGAATGATGCAACGATGCAAACCATCAAACCGGATAGTAGTTTTTTTGTCATATTGTTTTGATTTTTGTAGAATTTGTTTCTGTTGTTCGTAAATCCACGCAAAGTTACAAAAAATAGAATACAATACAAATAGGACCAATATAAATATTGGACCTATAAGGTTGTTTTTTAGAGTTGTGATTCGTTATTTTAACTCATCGTATAGCATCGCTATTGCGTATGCCGTAGCACGGGAGATAATTTGCGAACGGTCTGTGCCACAGTTCTTTCGAACGGCAAAACACTTGTCGGGCGTAGCGATGCCAATCCAAACCGTACCGACAGGTTTCTCTTTTGTGCCGCCCGTTGGTCCTGCAATTCCGGTGGTTGAAATGGCAAAATTTGCCCCCGAAATGACTTTTGCACCCTGCGCCATAGCCTTGGCAACTTGTTCTGATACGGCTCCATATTGCTCAATATCGGACATCTGAACCCCCAAAACATTACATTTTGATTCGTTGCTGTACGATACCACGCCACAGAGAAAATATGCCGATGCACCTGCTTGCGCCGTAAATTTTGAGGCTATTGCACCGCCCGTACAACTCTCTGCTACGGCAAGGGTTTGTCCCCTGTTAATCAATATATTATGCACTAACTCTTCGACCGAGGCATCTTCAAATCCTGCGATATTGTCTGGAATAATCGTGTGCAACTTCTCGAATTGGGAGTCAATCTCTCGGCTTACCTCTTTGCCTTCGACTTCGTATGCTGACAGACGCAGGCGCACCACGTTTGGAGCCGGTAGATAGGCGAGGTGTAGATATTCGGGGAGAGCCTCTTCCCATGCGGCAATTCTCTCTGCCAGAATAGACTCGGCAATGCCGAAGGTAATCATTGTGCGATGGATAATCTCCCGGAGTTCAAATCGAGCCGTTAGTCGTGGCATAACCTCTTCATCTATGAGGTGTTGCATCTCGAATGGAACACCCGGCAGTGATATTACCACTCTCCCCTCTTGCTCAAACCACATGCCCGGAGCCGTGCCGTGTGCATTGTGGAGAACTGTGCAACATTCGGGTACCATCGCCTGTCCTCGGTTGAGGTCGTTGAAGACGATATTGCGTGCCTCCAACAAGGTGCGGATATGCTTCGCTTCGACCTCATCGTAGCGAAGTGTTGAGCCGAAATATTCGCATAGAGTGTGCTTTGTGATATCGTCTTTTGTCGGACCTAATCCGCCTGTGATAATAACTATCTCGCTTTGTGATAGTGCACGGTCGAGGGTTTCGACTATTTGGGTGCGGTTATCGCCTATCGAGGTACGCTCGGCAACCACAATGCCGTGGGCATTGAGTGTGCGTGAGATATAGCGTGAGTTGGTGTCGAGAATCTGACCTATCAGAATCTCGTCACCGATTGTTATAATTGTTGCTTTCATTGCTTATTGATTTTCCGTTTCGGCAGTTTCGGAAATTTCGGACTCCTCTGTCGGCTCGGTTGTTTCAGTTGCTTCGGGCGTAATAAGGCTCTTGCAGAGGTCGCCCGCAAAGCCTACTCCGTTGTAGACGAAACCTGTATAGACCTGAACAAGTGTTGCTCCTGCCTCCATCATGCGCTTTACATCCTCGCCCGTCATCAAACCTCCTACACCGATGATAGGGTAGGTGCCGTGGCATCGCTCATAAACTCGGCGAACAACCTCGATGGCCCTTTCGGTAAGTGGCGAGCCGCTGACTGCTCCGATACCCACTTTGCGCAACTCCTCCTGCGGAGTGTTCAGCCCGTGAGAGTGTGTTGTGGCGTTGGTTGCAATAATTCCGTCAAGCGGTGTATCGACCATGATATCTGTCATGAGGTCTATCTCCTCATTTGTCAGGTCGGGCGATATTTTCAGCAATATCGGGCGGTATTGATTTTGTCCCCGGCGGAAATCGAATAACGGTTCGAGAATCTTCATTATACTCTCACGAGTACGGGGTACATACTGCTTGTGAGTGGTGTTGTAACTCACATTCACAGCAAAATAGTCGATGTATTGGTAGAGGTTACGAAATACTCGCAGATAGTCCATCGCCGCCTCTTCGGGTGGAGTTACTGTGTTTTTTCCGATGTTGCAACCGAGAATAATGCCCTTATGCTCCTTGCGAACATTGCTCAAAACAACCTCCAACCCCTTCGATGTAAGACCGATGCGATTGAGAATGGCGTTGTCTTCGGGCAGAGCAAATACGCGAGGTTTCGGGTTGCCTTGTTGCGGGCGAGGGGTTACCGTGCCAATCTCCACAAAGCCAAAACCGAGTGCCGACAGAGGTCGAAAGACCTCTCCGTTGCGGTCAAATCCTGCTGCCAAACCTATTGGGTTGCGGAAACGAAGACCGAAGACTTCACGCTCCAACGTTGTGTCTTCCACTGCGTAAATCTTGCGTAGGAACCACTTTGCAGTGGGAATCTTGTCGAGAATTCGGAGCAACAGAATAGAGAACGAGTGTGCTCGTTCAGCTCCGAAAAGGTGTGATATGAAGTGCAAGATTTTACGCATAACGGCGCAAAGATAACAACTTAAACGGAAAACGAAAAGCGGAAAGCGGAAAACTTTTAATTTAGTGAGTAGTGAGTAGTTGAAAACTTTCAGCGCACCCCATAAAGCGACCAACGGGAGCGAATCCTATTTAATCCTATTCAATCCTATAATCGCCTGCGCCTTGACCACGCTCGGAGTTCGGAAAACTAAAAATACTCCTCTCGGTAGTGGTAGTTATTGCGCAGGTGCTCGAATTGGTTGGGGTGGCAACGGAGCGTTTCGCTCTCGGTAGCGAGGTCGCAATAATCCCCGATTGTGGCGCACATCTCCTCCCACGAAATCAATTTTGGTGTGACATTTTTTACTTCGGTGGCTTGCCATTCAGTGAGTGGAAGGTTAAAATGCCGAGCCAAAGCCTGGACCGCTAATGCGGTGGCATTCGCCTTGCCCTGTGCCGAGTAACCGGCAATATGTGGTGTGGCAACGAGCGATTTTGCAAGATAGTCGCTATCGATATTTGGCTCATTCTCCCATACATCAGTGATGTATGTCAAGTCGTTACGCCTTGTTGCATCGGTTGCCACGCACTCCCCTCGTGAGGCGTTTATAAGCGTTGCGCTCGAATGGAGAAGAGAGATGTTTTCGCTGTTGATAAGGTGGTGTGTTGAGTGGTCGAGTGGGGTATGGAGCGTTACAATATCGGCACTTCGCAAAACCTCTTCGAGCGATACAAATCCGAGGTGCTCCTGCTCCTCTCGTGGTGGGTCAGAGCAGATGGTGTGAAACCCCCAGTGTTCGGCATATTCCTTAACCAATCTGCCAACATTACCCACGCCGACAATACCCAAAGTGCGCTCTTCGGGCGAGAAATTTTCGTGCTTGGCGAGTAGAGCCAAAGCGGCTGCCACCCACTGCAAAACACCCCTTGCATTGCAGCCTGCCGATGTTGCTACTGCGATATTGTGGCGGCGGCAATAGTCGAGGTCGATGTGGTCAAAGCCGATTGTTGCGGTTGCAATAAATTGCACTTGCGAACCTTCGAGTAGAGACTTATCGCAGCGTGTACGAGTACGGATAATCAGAGCATCGGCAGACTCTACCGCCTTTCGTGTAAAGTCATTACCGTCAATATATTCCACCTCTGCAAAAGGCTCCAAAACTCCTTGCAAAAATGGGATTGCTTTGTCTGCCAAAACTCTCATCTGCGCCCGTAATATTCAATAAATTACTACAAATTTAGCACAAATATAGTCGGTTTGGCAATCGGTTGTACTATTTTTTGCAATAATTTTTATAAATTTGCGCCTTGTAATCTATTGTTTGGAGGGAGGTATGTCGATGAAACATAACTTTTTGAAAAATATTCTCGGTGGAGATAGTGTAGCTGATGGAGGCTTCTATTTTGGAGATAGAACCAAGCCTTCAAAGGCTGATGTTGTCATCGTGTCGGCTCCGTGGAGTGTAACGGCTGATTTTGGTCGTGGTGCGACATATACGCCCGATGCCATTATTGATGCCTCGACAGGCAGAGATTGCTACGATGCTCCGACCGGAATATCTGTGGCAGGGCGAGTGGCTACGGCAGAGATAGATTACAATATTCAGGAGTTGTCCGAACATCTTGGTCGTGAAGCGGAGCGAATAGAGCATCATACCTCTGCCGATGATTCGGTTGTCGGGGAGTATGTGGCACGTAAGGTGGCGCATATCAACGAGGGCTTTGCCGAGATGCAGGCGGCTATCTACAAGCAGACCAAACTTTGGGCTGCAAAGGGTAAGCGTATCGCTGTTGTTGGTGGCGACCATTCGGTTGCTTTTGGTGCGGTGAAGGCGTTGTCGGAGCAGTATGAAGAGATGGGCGTGCTATTTATAGATGCTCATGCCGACTTTTGTCGTGAGGGAGAGGTGTTCAACTACTCGCATCGCTCTATCGCAAGAAATATCGTGGAGGAGATACCGACCGTTGCTCGATTGGTCGAGGTTGGCGTTCGCGATATCAGTGAGGCGGAGTCGAAAGAGTTGCAAGCAAATAGCAAGGTGGAGTTGTTTCTCGCAGAGAAGGTTGCAGCAAGACGATTCGAAGGCGAGAGTTGGGGCGATATATGCCGAGAGATTGTAGGCAAGTTGCCGAAAAAGGTCTATGTGTCGCTCGATATAGACGCATTGAAGATAGAGTTTTGTAACAATACAAACGCCCCTGTTCCGGGAGGTATGACTTTCGATGAGGTGGTCTATTTGGTTAAGATTGTTGTAGAGTCGGGGCGTGAAGTGGTCGGCTTTGACATCTCGGAGGTTGTGTCGAGCATTGATGATAAGATGGACGCTCTTGTCGGCGCACGATTGTTAGCCAAGATGTGTGTGGCGATGTTGTAAAAGTATGTAGGACAGAGGAATAAAGAGATTATGAAGAGAATAATATCATTTGTGGCTGTGGTGCTGATTTTTGGTACAATGTCTATCTCGTGCCACCGCAGCAAGGCCAAGTTGGAGGGAGATTCCGATACGCTCTCCTATGTTATAGGGTTGAATGTCGGACATTCGCTTATGGAGATGGACTCCACGCTGAATGTGGAGGCTGTATGTGCAGCAATTCGTGATGTCTATAACGGAACGCAGAAGATGACTTTGGCGGAGGCTCGCGATTACTACCTCGCAGAAAAGACCTACTTTGTTCACGAGAAAGCGAAGGCTCATCAGGAGCGATATCTCACCGATTTGAGCAAGCGTGACCGCAAATATGTGCGTACTCGTAGTGGCGTGACATACAAGATTTTGAAACTTGGCGACCAGAGCCATGTCGGGTCGATGTCATTGCGAGATACGGTAAAGATTGCCTTCAAACTTACGGACGAGCAAGGTCGAGTTATAGTCGAGGCGGATACTCTGCGAGATTCGTATCGTAACCTGTTGAAAGGTTTGCAGGAGGTTGTTAAGTTGGCAGGTGAAGGTGCGCACTTTAATGCGTGGCTGCCATCAAAAACAGCATATGATGTGAAAGGAAATGAAGAGTTGGGTATAGGTGCCAATACAATGCTTAACTATGATGTCGAGGTACTCGATATAAAATATAATAGGTAACATTTGTACTATTAATTACAAAATTTCGTTATCTTTGCGCACTTTGTGAACAAAACATCAAACAAATATAATAACAAAGAGATTATGAAAAAGACATTTATGGCAATTGTGGCACTCGCTTGTGCTGCATTGGTTTGCTCTTGCGGCAGCAAGGGCGTGAAGATTACAGAGGGTAATCACGCAACATTGGATTCGTTGTCGTACTGCCTTGGTGCGAACATCGGTGGCGGCATTAAGCAGCAACTCGGTGATATTCCTTTCGACATCGAGGTTGTTAAAGAGGGTATGAAGGGCGGTTTGACCGACAAGTCGAAGCTTTCGCACGATGAGGCTGTGGAGCTTCTTCGTACATTCTTCTCGCAGACTCTCAATGAGCGCCGTTCTGCATTCGATGAGGTTGCAAAGGCAGACACTACTGCTGTTTTCCAGGTTTTCGAGACTGCTGAGGAGTGTGAGGAGTTGTCGTATGCTTTCGGTACCGATATCGGCACTAATGTTCGTAAGAGCAACTTCCCTATTCAGTACTACTGGTTGCTCAAAGGTTTCCAAGATGCTTACGAGGGTAGCACCGAACTTACACAGGTGGCGGTTATGTCTTTCTTGCAGCACTACTTTATGGTAACACGCCCAACCGAGGCTGCTGAGCGTTCTGCAAAGTGGATTGAGAAGAAGGCAAAGGGCTTTGGTGCAAAGCAGACCGAGAGCGGTTTGGTCTACAAGGTTGTTAAGGCCGGCGATATGGAGAAGGCTGCCAAGAGTGACGAGGATGTAGTTAAGGTTCACTATGTAGGTAAGTTGCAGGACGGTACCGTATTTGATGCTTCTCGCTTCGAGAACCGTTCGAAGGAGCAGCAGGAGATGATTCGCTTGCAGCAGCCAAGCCTCTTTGACGAGAAGGGTAACCTCTTGGAGGAGGACGAGCCTATCGAGTTCCCTCTCAACCGTGTTATCAAGGGTTGGACAGAGGGTATGAAACTCGTTGGTCCTGGCGGTAAGATTAAGTTGTATATCCCTGCTGATTTGGCATACGGTCGCCGTGGTGCAGGTCAGTTGATTGGCCCTAACGAGGCTTTGGAGTTTGAGGTAGAACTTCTCGAAGTTGTTCCTGCGGTAACTGAGGAGGTAGCACCTGTTGAGGAGGCTCCTGCAACAACTGAGGAGGCTCCTGCAAAATAGCAAGGATTACATATTGCACACCAAATATAGTGGAGGGTATATGCTCTCCACTTTTTTATTGTTTTACGGCAAAAATCAACAAAAATAGGTGAAAAGTTGATAAAAAATTTGTTATAAATCTTTGATATTAGTACATTTGCAATAAGTGGAGTTGTGTGTAGTGGGCGTTTGATACCAAAAAGTCATTAAGGACTATACCTAATACGGCTGTGGAAAAATAGTGTGCATGTGCAGATAAAACATAAAACGTACAAATATGAGAAATTTTAGACGCTTGATTGTTTCGGCAATTGTTGCGATGGTTGCAATATCATGTCAGCAAATTGGTGAGAGCAATCTGTTAGTAGGGAGTAAAGTTCGCTTTACGGCCGATACCGAAGGTACCTCTCGTACCACTATGGGCGAGAACTATTCGGTTGTTTGGAGTGATGGCGACCAGATTCAGATGTTTGGCATTAAGGCAGACCTCTCTCTCTCCAATTTGCAACAGTATGAGTTGGTTGGTGGCGCAGGAACAACGCATGGTGTTTTTGAAGGCGAGTTGGATAGAGCCTATGACAGTTACTATGCGCTCTATCCCGTTTCGATGTTTGATGGAGAGTATGCATCGGGGCAATTTACAATGCAACTCTCTTCCGACAGAATATTTACGGAGCGTAATTTCGTAGATGGGGCAAACCCTATGATTGCATCCGGTACTAAGGACAGCGGCTTGCAGTTTCGAAATGTCTGCGGTATCCTCGAATTGAAGATTAGGGGCGTGGGCGAAGTTGATAGAATTGTGATATCTGACGTGAGTGATGCTCCAAAACCTCTATCGGCAAATTTTGTGGTAGATGCAACAACCCTCGAAATAGTTGGCCATACAGATGGTTTGACCTCTATGTTGGCACGACTCGAAAATCCTATTGAGCTTTCGGAGACAGAGAGTCGTTCGATTTATGTGGTTCTTCCTCCGGGTGAGTATAAGAAGTTGTCGGTTACAACTTTTGATACGTCTGGTAATTCGACTATCCGTACTGCAACCAACCCTGTAACAATTACCCGTTCGGAGATTACCCCTGTAACCGAATTTGAGCATAAAGTTGAGATTGCACCGTACGTATCTATTAACTACTTGGAAGATAAGAGTAATTTTTATACCAGCAGGGTCTTGGCTTATATGAATGATGCAACGGCGGGATTATATGTAGCAGTGTTGCATGATGATGAGTATGGCGATTATGAGGCGACCGATGCTCAGGTTGCTCAACAGATGGGTACTCGGTTTGAGAAAGATTCATCAACATCATTGATGGAGTTTACTCTGCAAACGTATAGCCTGATGGGGCAAACAATCCACATGTTGGCTCTTCCTTACGATTCGGACGGCAATTTTGGAGAGGTGGCAAAAATATCGTTTGTAACGAATGTTGTACCGATTAATACGGATTATATGGTTAGTGTTAGCGGTGAGCCGACTATTACGGCAAACAGTATTGATATAAATTTTGCAACAACTCCGGCAGATGCAATGCTCCGTGCCTCCATCTGGACAAGTAGTGCATACAACGGATTGGAGTTGTGGGTTCCGAATATTAATACTGCGACCGAGGCTGCCGAGGTAACTACAACAGCGGTGAATGGCGTTGTGAATATCAAGTTGGGAAATTTGTTGCCGCAAACCGAGTATACGTTGGTCTATCGTGTGATGAATGGGGTTGGTGATGGAGTTTATAGCGATACATTTACCGCATATTCGGAGTACAAGGTTTATACCTTTACAACGCTTGCAGAGTCGGGCTCCGATGACGAAGAACTTGAAGACCCTGACACAAACCCTGAAACAGGTTGGTAATTATGAAAAAGAGTATTGTTTTATTGCTATTGGCGATAGTATCAGTGGCTTGTACCCGAGATAAGGTACAAGATGTTGCCGTGAGAATCGATGGGGGCAAGACTATATATGCTTCGATAGATATTCCGGAGTGTCGTGTTCAGTTGAATGAGAAGTGTCAAACGGTTTGGACCGAAGGTGACGAAATTGTAGTTTTAAGTCAGGAGGAGTACTCCAAATATAGGTTTGACGGTAAGACCGGAGATAGGTCCGGCTCGTTTACGAAGGTCGCCTCCGGTGATACTCCGCCCGAGTCTTACCTGTTTGATAAGAGTTATGCGATATATAGCACCGAGTCTTGGCGTGGTTACGGCTGTTTCTCGGATGGAACTCCTGCCATGTTTACCAGTGTGTTGGCTACACAAACATACATGAACAATAGTTATGGCTTGAATGCTAACGCCATGTTTGGTAGTAGCGAAGATGGTATCAACTATACATTCAAAAATGTACTCGGATATCTTCGTTTGAGTATAGTCGGTAGTAAGGTTGTATCCAAGATTACAGTAATAGGCAACGAGCAGGAGATTATTGCAGGTGTTTTCTACTTTCCGATTACCGATTATCTTCAAAGAACTTGGTATAGAGATACATCAAATGCGGTAGTGCTTGATTGTGGTGATGGTGTGGCTCTATCTTCAACGCCTACTTCGTTCTACTTTGTGTTGCCTCCAACAACATTTGCACAGGGTATCAGTGTCTGTGTAGATTTTGCAGATGGTACAAGTTATGTGCACGCCACAAAGAAGACGATAACCATTGAGCGTAACACTATTCAGCCGATGGCGACCTTCAATGCGAATGTTGATGAGAGCGACTACTCAACACTTGTTATCAACCATACGGGACGATATATTGACACGCCTCTCTTCGAGGGAGCTGTTTCGGGTGATGTTGATTGGGGTGATGGCAAAACCTCGTTCTTTACAGAGTTCATCTCATATGACTTTACCGACAACAAGGAGTCGCACACCGTTTCATTTAAGGTACTTGGTGCAACCTCGTTCGAGATAGAGAGTTGTGAAGGTATCTCCGCTATCGATTTGTCTAACTTCTAAATAATGGCCGAGTGATATGAAGAGATTATTGATTTTACCACTACTTGTGATAACTTTTGTACTTTCGGCTGCACCGATTGGCGAGAAGAGGGCGAGAGAGATTGCAACCTCCTTCTTTGCATCGACTGTTACTCGCTCCACTTCACCGATATTGTCGTTGGAGTGGGCGGGAGATAGAGTCGGTGGAAGAAATATAGCACCTCTCTCTGCGAATAATCAAGATGAAGCGATGTTATACATCTATAACCGTACCGATACGAAAGGTTTTGTTGTTGTGGCGGGAGATGATGGCGTGGAGAGGTCCGTTGTGGCATACTCTCACGATAACCATCTGCAAATGGATAGACTATCCGATGGTGCAAAGTATATCCTTTCGGGTTGGTGTAAGCAGATTGCTGCCGTGCGAAAAAGCGGAGTGGCTGCTACCCGTTCGTTTGGCTCGGTAGATATAGGAACTACGGACAAGTTGTATGAAACAGCTCTTTGGGACCAGGGTGAACCATTCAACAATGAGGCTCCTATGATAGATGGAAATAGGGCTATTACAGGTTGCGTTGCTACGGCAATGTCCATAATCTGTTACTATAACAGATGGCCTGAGCGGGGTGTGGGTACAACGCCGGCGTATGAGTATGCAGATATCTACGATGGTGCTACACACGCTATCCCCGAGAATATTCTCGGTCGCAGTTACGACTACGACAATATGCGTTCTGACAACTATTCATCAGGATATTCCGCACAAGAGGCTGCTGCGGTAGCGGCATTGATGAAGGATATGGGTACTTCGGTAAGAATGGGCTATCACTATAATGGTTCGTATGCATATTCGAAAGATGTTCCTATGGCTTTAACTCAATATTTCGGATATGCGAAAACAGCAAGGCTATTCTATGCATTTAGTTTTACGGATAGAGAGTGGGTTGAGCAGTTGAAGACCAATATTGCTCAATATGGACCGACCTATTTTAGTGGTTCAAACGAAGAGGGAGGACACGCTTTTGTACTTGATGGATATACAAGTGCCAACTACTTCCACATAAATTATGGTTGGAGCGGATATGATAACGGATTCTACCTTATACCGAATATTACTTATGCCGAGGAGCAGGCCGCACTATTCTACTTGGAGCCGGATAAGACTGGAACATCAGTCTATGCTGATGGATTGATGCTTCTGGCAGATACCGCAGACAATGGTATATACTATGATGGATTGCAGAGCAGTACTACCGAATATAGAGTTGGTGAGCCATTCCAACTCTCCTATGGCTGTATATGGAATATCGGAATTGCTCCGTTCTCGGGAGAGGTGAGAGTTGCTCTGTGCGATAAAGATGGTAATGGTAAAGAGGTGTTGTGTAGTCATGATTTGGCACTCGATATCTACTATTTTATGTCGTATAATAGAGAACTTACCATCACAACACCTATTGAGTCCGGTGACCGCATACGACTGCTCTCGAAGGGCGAGCAGGCTTCCGAATGGAGTTGGATTAGGCGTTATGATGTCCGTACGGTCGATGAGATTATCGTTTCGGTGACAGCCGAGGATATTGCCAAGTCGTTGGGCGTTAAGTATGATAAGACAACAAAGCAGTTGCGATTCATCTCGTCATACAATCTCACATATAGCGTTGCGGATAGCTCTTCTACAACCAAGGCAAGTGGCACAATGGAGTCTGGCGTTGCAACGGTTGTAGATATGTCTACTTGGTCGGTAGGGGAGTATGTCTTCTCTTTCAGTAGGGATATGGCTGAGTATAGACTGACTATTAAATTGTAGAGGTCAAATATATGTTGTAGCAAAGAGATATGGTGTTCGAAATTCCGAACACCATATCTTGTTTATCGCCTTTTGTGCCGCTTTGGCAGTTCGATATATTCGGTGTAGACGATGTGAGTGTGAGGGTTTGAGGAGGTTATCTCTTGGCGAATAGCCTTCGTGCCATAACGGAAAAATAGAAACTTGCGAGGTACTCGGTGTATCACTTGCCGTAGGGTATCTATACTCTCAATATTGCACTCGGCTTTGCCGTTACGAATTACACCTTCGATGCTTACCCACCTATCGCTCCAACGAAATACGGAGGCGGTGTCGGGTAGCAGGCGGTCGAGAAAGAGGGTGTCATGTACGGGAGTGCTGACCTCGATTTGTGTTTGTGATGCGGAGGTGGCGATGCTCTCCACACGGCGCAGACGAATACCAAGGTCACGAATACGCTTTGTGTCGTCAGCGTGCTGCTTGCGGTATTCGTCAAGTTTGAGTTGCAGGGCAACAGCCGATGCAGCCGACTCTTCGAGGCGGTTTTGGTAGAGTAGTGTTTCGTTTGTTAGTGCTTCGTTGTTGTTGCGAAGGCGTGTGACCTCGCCTGTGCTGTGGCGCAGATATAGACCACAAGCAATAAGCAGTAGTGTTGCCACTACCGAGTAGTAAAATAGTATTTTTCTCATGGATTTTGGAGTTTTTGTTGGTGCAAATATAACACCTCAAAAGCCCCTTGTCAATACAAACTTTTTAGAAAGACTCCGTTACTCCGCTTCGGCAATAGTTCGGGCAATTCGCTCAGCGGTAATATCTGTATAGTGTCGTTCGTTCCACCCGACAAGTGCCGTTATGCCACGATGGTCAATATAGAGCACCTCTCTGGCAACGCTTAAATCATCGAGAGTGATGATGCATTTCGATATCTTGCGTCTTGGGACAACCATATTCTGCATGGCGATATCGAATTCAACACCTCCGCCAACCTCCGAGAAGCGAATTTCATCTTCAAAAACCGCAACAATCGGCGAGCCGTCAATGGCGAGTATTGAGCCATCTTCGCCTACCCAAATAGGAACTTCGGAGTTCGGCGTTTGAATGGTCGAGCGATTGAGTTCGAGCATAGCCTCCTTTGCGGAGGTGTTATCGATGAGCATATTGCCCGACAAATGGCAGATATAACCCTGTGGTCGAATGGCACGGAGGGAGTAGGAGTTGTAGATAATCTCGACTGTTTCGAGTTCCAACTCTCCATTGTCATAATATCGGATATATACGCAATTTATGGTGCGTGACGAGTAGCCCTCGTTGCGCAACATGTCACCTATTGCCTCTTTTAACTCTTCGGGTGTGGTGTTTAGTTGCGCATGGAACAGATGCTGCGACAGCGCATCAAGCCGAGCGTAATGCTCCTCGAAGTGTATCGGCTCGTAGCCCCGTGTGCGTATATATTCGTAGATGTAAGCCATCTTCTACATCATCATAATCTTCAAGATAAACTCTCGCAACAACTCTCCATTCGATGCTCCGCCATCGTCAATACCCTTGCTCTTGGCATCGTACTCGGCACACAATCCGATAATCTTGAAGACCTTGCTGTTTTGCCACATAGGGGCACGGCGGGTAATCTCTTTCAGGAAGTATGGCGAATTGAGGCGCATTGCACGGCACAACTCGCTCTGGTCGGGCATAGCGACACCTCGGCGGCGCGAATCCCAACATATATAATTGTAGGTAAAGAGTTGTCGGAACGAGTCGTATAGCACCTTTACGCTTAACAGAAGCGGATAAGCCTTCGGATTTTCGCCCATGTATTGCGCAATGGTCAGTGCCTTTTCGAGTTGGCGGTCGAGTACCGCATTGCTCAACTCGTAGTTGTTGAATTGACGAGATATACCGATATGATTTTCGATATCTTCGGGGGTTATTGTTGTGCGCTCCTTTGGTAGCGACACAATCATCTTTTCGAGTTCGTTGCTGATTTTCGAGATATCTACGCCAAGATGTGCTACCAAAATTTTGCTCGATGCAGAGTCGAGTTTCAACCCCTTCGTGGCGGCAAATCCCGACAACCATCGCTCCGCCTCGTAGTCACGGGGCGATACCGAGTCGAATACCACACCCTTCGCCTTGATGCTCTTGTATAGTGGTGTTCGGCGGTCCATAGCCTTACCCTTGTGGCACAAAACGAGTATGGTCGAAGGCTGTGGCGATGCGGCGTATGAGTTCAGCAACTCCATCTTGTCGAGTTGTTGCGCTTCTTTGACGATAATCGCTTCGTATTCGCCCATCATCGGTAACTGACGGCAATAACTCGCTACGGTACCTCCGTCAGTGTCGTTGCCATAGATGACAATCTGGTTGAAGGCACGCATCGACTCCTCCATAATACCCTCGGTCAGAGCATCACACAGCGCATCTATAAAGTATAACTCCTCACCCTGTAAAAGGTATATCGGAGCAAACTTTCGAGCCTTGATATCGCCCATCAGGCGATGAAATTCAGCATCGCACGATGCAAATGTAACTTTCTCTGCCATATTGTTTTAGATGGAGTATTTCGTAACTTTCAAAATATTTTCGGTATTTGCGCCTATGCGGAAGCGGTCATCTGTGCGGCGACCTACAACCCACACAATATCCTCTCCCGATACCAACACAAATTGTCGTTTGCGCTCCACAACGGGGATTTTCTGGTCGGTGAGGTAGTCGCCGACTTTTTTTCTTCCTGCCATGCCGAAGGGAATAAAGGTGTCACCCTCACGCCAACGGCGCAGACGAAGCGGATATTGTAACTTCGACTCATCAATCAACGCTACATCACTCGGCAGACGATATTCATTGACATTGTCAATATCGGTATGTTCGTAGTAGAGCACCGAGTTGCCACAATAACTGCGCATCTCGTCACGCTCAACAACGACTTCACAGTCGTCCTCCTCCTCAATGCGGGCAACCAAGATATTGCCTCTATCTAAATACGCCACATAATCGCGCGAGTAGAAGCGGCGGTCGGTTGCGCCACGCTTCAACGCCTTGTTCAACTCCTCGACTACATCACCCTTGAAGCCATACGAGGAGTTCAACAACTCGTAAATAACAAAATCACGAGGATACATCGCATCTATCGCTCCAACCTCGATAGTGTCAATGCCGTTTTCGCTGTGCAAGGCTGCCTCCCGTATATTGTCAATCGCTGCATCAATAAATATCTGCGCATCGTTCAGACGGTAGATGTTACCACGCATCAATGCCGTGAATTTCGGGTTTATCTCTTGCAGAAGTGGCAATAGACCGAGCCTTATTTTGTTGCGAAGATACTTTGTCGAACGATTTGAAGAGTCTTCGCGATATGGGATATGGTTCTGCACGGCATACTCCAAAATATCCTTGCGCGTAGCATAGAGTAGGGGTCGCACTACACGACCATATTGACGATTTATGCCCGTAAGACCACGCAACCCCGTTCCACGAAGCAAATTGATGAAAAATGTTTCGATTGAGTCATTGGCGTGGTGTGCCACAGCAATTGCGGTGCAACCCTCCGTTTGGCACAACTCGTAAAACCACTCGTAACGCAGACGGCGGGCGGTCATCTCCATCGAATCGCCCGTGCGAGCCATTTCGCCCAAGGTGTCGAAGTTTTTAGAGTGACATACGATACCCAACTTCTCGCACTCACGCAGCACCATTTCGGTATCTTCATCGCTCTCCTTACCTCGCAGTCCGAAGTTACAATGCGCCACCTCCACCTTGTAGCCAAGACGGACAAATATGGAGAGCATAACCATTGAATCGACTCCTCCTGATACGGTCAGGAGAATCTTATCCTCATGTGAGAATAGTTCGTGTCGCTCGACATACTTCTCAAATGCTTTTAGTAATGCTTCGGTCTGCATAGTAAAAATTATTTTTTTAACTACTCTCTACTCACTACTCGTTACTCACTTAAAGAATATTCACCTCCGGCGAAATCTCGATGCCGAACTTCTCTTTGACGGTCGCTACAACTTTGTGCGCAAAGGCTATTACTTCGCCACCCGTAGCACCTCCGAGATTTACCAAAACCAATGCCTGACGCTCGTGTACGCCGACATTACCCTCTTTGTAACCCTTCATTCCCGACTTATCGATAAGCCAGCCTGCGGCGAGTTTTACCTTGCCCTCCTCGGCTGCGGGGTAGTGCGGCATATCGGGATATTCGGCGAGCAATCTCTCTGCCACCTCTTGCTCGACAATCGGATTTTTGAAGAAACTTCCTGCATTGCCCAAAACAGCAGTATCGGGCAATTTTGAACGGCGAATCGAGCAGATGGCATCACGAATATTTGCTAATGTTGCACCTCCACGAGCCTCAACCTCACGAACAACATCGCCGTAGCCGAGCCGTGGATTTGCCACCCTCGACAACTCAATTTCAATGGCTGTAATTACGACACGTCCCTTCAATGAGTGTTTGAATACGCTCTCACGATAGCCGAAAGCGCAATGCTCGGCAGCAAGGGTTACGAAGTTGCCACCCTCCACGAAATACATCTCGACCGAGCGAATGGTATCTTTCGCCTCTACGCCGTATGCACCGATATTCTGCACGGGTGCAGCACCTGCCTTGCCCGGAATAAGCGAGAGGTTTTCGATACCCCACAGGTTGCGTTCTACGCTCCAAGCCACAAGGTCGTCCCACTCAACTCCTGCACCAACTTTTATGCGAACTGTGGTGTCGCTATCTGAGATAATCTCTATGCGGTTGTCGCAAGGGGTTATAAGCAGGGCGTCTATATCCTTGGTAAATAAGATATTATTTCCTCCACTAATGACATACCAATCCTCAGTGCCATACTTGGCAAACACCTCCGGCAACTCCTCTGCTCGGTCAAATTCGACAAGGCGTTTTGCTGTCTGTCGAACATGGAAAGAGTTGCGAGGTGTGATATCAATATTTTCGTAGTAGCGTATCATTTTTTGTCGCAGCACTATTTATAGTGCAAAGATAATAAAAAGACGAGAGACGAGAGACGAGAGACGAGAGAAATTTTCAAAATAATGATAATTAAGACGAGAGACGAGAGAAATGCAAAATGCAGAATGCAAAATTAATAATTCTCAATTCTCAATTCTTTCAGCGCACCCCAGTAAGCGAACGGAGTGAGCGCCCCTATTAAGGGCGGAACGCCCATCCCTATAACCCCCAGAACGGTTGCGCCGTGACAAGGGTAGGAGTTCTGACAAGGTCCTCCTGCACAAAAAAAGAGAGCAGAAAATATCCCACTCTCCCCTAAACGGATAAAGTTTAATTATTGAGCAGGCTGTGACTCTGGTGCATTATTGGAGCGAAGCGACAAGTCCCCCTTTTACAAAGGGGGATTTAGGGGGAATGTCAAGGTGTAGGCTCCTGCACAAAAAAAGGAGAGCAGAAAATATTCCACTCTCCCTAAACGGATAAAGTTTAATTATTGTGCAGGCTGTGCCTATGGTGCATTATTGGAGCGAAGCGACAAGTCCCCCTTTTACAAAGGGGGATTTAGGGGGAATGTCAAGGAGTAGGCTCCTGCACAAAAAAAAGGAGAGCAGAAAAATATTCCACTCTCCCTAAACGAATAAAGTTTAATTATTGTGCAGGTTGTGCCTCTGGTGCATTATTGGAGCGAAGCGACAAGTCCCCCTTTTACAAAGGGGGATTTAGGGGGAATGTCAAGGAGTAGGCTCCTGCACAAAAAAAAGGAGAGCAGAAAAATATTCCACTCTCCCTAAACGAATAAAGTTTAATTATTGTGCAGGTTGTGCCTCTGGTGCATTATTGGAGCGAAGCGACAAGTCCCCCTTTTACAAAGGGGGATTTAGGGGGAATGTCAAGGAGTAGGCTCCTGCACAAAAAAAAGGAGAGTAGAAAATATTCCACTCTCCCTTTGTTGGATAAAGTTTAATTATTGAGCAGGTTGTGCCTCTGGTGCATTATTGGAGCGAAGCGACAAGTCCCCCTTTCACAAAGGGGGATTTAGGGGGAATGTCAAGGTGTAGGCTCCTGCACAAAAAAAGGAGAGTAGAAAATATTCCACTCTCCCTAAACGGATAAAGTTTAATTATTGTGCAGGCTGTGCCTCTGGTGCAGGAGCCTCAGCAGCAGGAGCAACCTCTGCCTGAGGGCAAGCCTTAGGGCACTCAGCTTTCTTCTCACACTCTACACATTCGGTCTTTGGCTGGCAGCAAGCCTCGCCACATGCGCCTTGCTTTTGCTTAGGCTGACCACAACAAGATACCATTGCTACTGATGCGAGGGCGATAACCGCCAATGTCATAATCTTCTTCATAATTGTAATGTTTTTAAGGTTTAACAAATGTTTGCTCACGACAAATATATGAAACTATTTGCAAAAAAGCAAATTTTTATCCCTAAAAAGCATTCAGTTGGTAATGACATTGAAAAACTCGTATTACTTTACCAACACCTCGAACTCCTCATTCAAGCCATACTCGTAGAGTCGATAATTTTCGCCCGATGTAACCTCGGCATTGATGTACCAACTCTTAGGAATGGTTCTACCCTTACAGTCGTGGAAGTGAGGTCCATAAACGTTGTACAGTGTGCCTGAGCAACGCACCTCTATATCGTTACTACCTTCCTTTGTGTACTTCGTAATGTCCAATGTGTACGGCTGGGTAAGAATCGCTCCCGCCTTCTCGCCATTTACCCAAACCTCGCACACCGAGCCATTCCAATCATTGAGTTTAAGAATCTTAGAACCTTCGCATGGTAGGTCGAACGAGCGGCTGTATGCTACATCCCATGCGTAGAATGGAGCACCCTGCTTACGCCATGAGCCGAGCGATAGAGCCTTCGGTGCGACAATATTCCATCCGTTCTTGGTTGGTACTACGTTAAAGTTGCCTGCAACGAAACCACATGCAATTTCGGCATATATAGACATCGGGCTGCGGTGTAGTGTGACGATATTTTCACCGAGGCGGATATGGCTGCCGATACCGTAACTGCCATTTCGTGTATCAAGTGGCATTTCGCCATCGGTTGGCTCTACCTTGTTGCCGTTGATGCGTACCTCCCAGAGTGAAGGTCGCTCGCAGACGAATTTTACATCTGACCAATCAAACTTCTCGGCCACATTGAATCGGTAACTTACCGTGATATTGCCCGTTTTGATGGTGTCAGCTTTGATAATAGCATCTTTGTAGTGCATAGTGCGCTCCCATGGATTCTCCATTTCAAAATGCTTGTACAACTCCTGACAAGCCTTGCCGGCGAAGATATTGCGAGTTGTGGTGTTGTCAATTTCGAGGTCACAGAACTCGATTGCGAGGAAGTTGTCGTTTACACGATGCACGGCCAACTCCGAAGTAGCTTTAGCCTTGGTTGCCTGTTTAAGACAACTACACTCTGCCACAGGGAGTTTGTCGAGTCCACACGCCTTTTTAGGGGCGAATACCAAGAGATGACCTACGGGCGGAATATTGAATGAGAACTCCACCTTGCCATCTTTCACTACGGTTTTGTTGTTGCGGAAAATCTCGCCCGTGTAGGTGTCGAATACCTTTACGCCTGCTCCGCAGATAGTTACACTGCCCTTCACACACTCATCAAGTGATGAATTTGCGAGGAAGAGCACCTCGCCGTCTTTATATTCGCGGCGGTGGTGGTGCAGGTCACCTCCCGTGATATTGTTAAATGCGATATGGCTGTTTGTAAGCTCTGCGATATCAAACTCTTGCTTAACATTCGGACTGCGCCAAAGTTGCACAATCTCATCGTTCAAGTATCCATCTACACGGTCAGGTGTGCCGAGAGCGATTATTTTGCCACCCTCGTTTGCAAATTGTTTGAGCAAAGCTGCAGTTGAGCCAAAGAGATTTTCGCTCTTTGCAGTGATTATAACGGTGGAGTAGCTGCGGTTACCCACAACGAACTTGCCATCCTTGACCTTGCCACGGTTACGGATAATCATCTCGGAGCCGAGGTCGAACTCAACCTGAGACTTGTCGAGCATTGTAATAAACGATTGGAACTCCTGCGCTATCTCCATCACCAAAGGGTGTGTGTAGCGATGAGTATAGTACATCCATAATGTGGCGTTAGGCTCCAATACAAGGATATCGTTCATCTGTTCGCCTTGACTCAATACGAGTGACAGGCGTGCAACATGGTCGTTGAGGATTTTATAGTTCTTCCACCATGGCGAATAGCGGTTGAAGAAATTAGGATAATCATACTTGCGTGCGCCTGCAATGGATACCGGCGAGAAGTGTTGGTTTGTGTAGTTTACACCGAGGGCGTATTGCCAATCTGCATAACGCTTGAACTCCTCGAAGGTCTGTTCCCAACCTCCTCCACCATAGCTCTCGCAGAGGGTTCGGGTTTGTCCCACTTGATTGGCAGCACTGCGCAGCTCCTTAACAATACGCACGTTACCCCAATGAGCTGTTGGCGATTTGTCGTCAAAGATATTGAAGAGAAGGTCTATGCCCGGTTGTTGGTGCCACTCGTACATCGCCATATTGTCGGCATTGCGGCGCATTACCGGCCACTCGTGATCCCAATAGTGTCCTGTCCACAGCAAGTCATTCTCTTCACAGTAATTGTACCACAACTTTGACCAACGCTCAATAAAGAGTCGCTGCTTTGTGGCAAGGAAGTGGTAGCGCACCTGCTTCCAATTACCAACCTCCTCCTTTATCATAGGGAGATGAGTGCGGAGGTTGTAGCCCCAATCCTTCTCGAACTCCTCGAACATATCGGGTGTCCAAAACTGCCATCTTGCCTCATCTGTAAATATACCTCTGATTGCCTTGCCGAATTCGTTCCCAAAGCGCTCCTCGTATCCCTTCATAGTGATACTGATAAAGTGCTCTGTAGTGCCCTTGTAGAGTATGTCCGGCTCTTGGAAACCGCCCAACCAACGCTTCTTAGCGGGCTTAATTCCTTCGTAGAGGAAATAGCGACCTCTCTCATCAGTGCGAGGAGCACATGTGATATCTACAAACTCCTCTCCCACTTGCTTCAAGCAGAGGCAATATGGAGACAAATCTTCAGGTAGCTGCTCGACAATGGTTGGTCTGAGCTCGGTTGGATGTTCGACTGATTCGGGAAACTCTGTTGGAACATGACCTCCTGCAAAGCCGCTTGGGTATGAGTTTTCATCGTACATCCAAATCTCCAGTCCCAACTCCTTCCCCTTTTTGAGGCTATAGTCCCAAAGGTCAAACCACTCATCGGTCAGATATGTGGTAATCATGCCCGGGCGTGGGTGTACATAAACGCCACCAAAACCTTGCTCCTTAAAATCTGATAACATACGGTCGATGTCCTCATAAGTTACCTTCTCGTTCCATACCCAAAATGGGGCAGGGCGATAGGCTGCTCCTGGCTCAGCGAATTGTTGCTCCACCTCGGCGAAAGAGTGCGTGCGCTCATGTCCCAAAGGAGTACATGTACAGCTTGCTGCTATAAGTGGCAGAAGTGCGATTAGCAAAGTGTTGTAGATGTTTCTCATGGCTTTTATTTGTTAGTTTGGTTTTTCTCTGTTTTATTATCGAGTAAACTCATAAGTCGAGATATTTTCCCGCATGATAAATGCCTTCGGGAAGGTGTTGCGCAGGCGACCGAGCAGAATCATCGCCTCCTCCTGTGAGGTGCAGTTGCCGACCGCAACCTTGAAGTATGGATTTTCGTATGTCAAGTATGACCGTTCTTGTGGGAAGAGTGTCGCAAAGTTCTCCTGGGCTGCCACTGCATCACGGCGGGCGGTCTGCGAGTTACTCATAAAGATTACAATGCGGTAGCCATTTGTCGCCTTTGTTGTGGCGTTGAGATGTTGCTCAACGATGGTGGCGGCATCTCCCTGCTCCGAAATCACAACGGTCTCGTTTACTATGGTCAGGGAGTCGCGCTGTGCGGGTGCAGCAAGTCGCTCTTTTATGTTTTTGCGGGGAGCAATCTCCTGTGGAACAATCTCTTGTGCCGATGCAGAGAGTGCCAGTCCGAGTGCCAAAAGTGTGAAAATATACTTCATATTGGGTTACTTTTTGAGTCCGAAATTAAATTGTTGTGCAAGTTGTTCGAGCGAAACATTCTCCTGCTCGAATATTCGATGTGATGCAAACGCAGATATGGTTATGCTGTAATCTATTGCCACATCAGAGAAATCGCCTTTGCGTAGTTTGTTCAGCAGTGCAAGCGCACCGAGTGGATTTGCAAGTGTAAGTCGTAGTGGTACTTCCACTTGGGAGCATCGGCGGCGTGGTAGCAGAACCTCGCCATCGAGTGTCATACGACCAATCTTACGACCATTGTGGCGAACAAAGGCAGAGGCTGCGGTGATGCGCATATTCGAGGCGGTATTATTTGCTACGGTAAGGGTTATGTTCCACCCCTCACCTATCGAGCCACTAACCCTATCGAGTGATACAACTTGGAACTTCTGTTTGCGTTGGCGTTGTTGTCCCTGCTTTGTGCAACCCGACAAGCCGAGCGTGGCAACGATGATAAGTGCTAAAAAGGTATATTTTATAAATCGTTTCATCTCTATTTGTCTTTATGTGCAATATAAATATGCGCAATGCCCATTGATTGCGATTTGCGTTCGATATGGTCAAATCCTACCTCTTCCAGCAGAGCCGTAAACTCCTCCGGCGAGGCGAACTTATCTATCGAGTCGGGCAGATAGGTGTAAGCCGTGGCGTGTTTTGATACCATGCGACCTATTGCCGGCAGAATATAGTGCGAATATAATCTGTAAACCCAGCGTACCAATGCACAGCGAGGATTTGAGAACTCCAAAACAATGAGGTGTCCACCTTTACGGATTGTGCGCTTCATCTCGGTTAGAGCCTCCTTTTGATGCTCGAAGTTGCGCACTCCAAAGGCTACCGTTGCTGCATCAACCGCCTCATCTTCGAGAGGAATATTCTCGGCGTTACACTCCGTCAGAGAGATGCGCTCGGCAACTCCGAGAGCCTCGATTTTCTGCTTGGCTACCGCCAACATCTCGCTCGAAAAGTCTGCTCCGTAGATGGTTGAGTCTTCGATATGTTTCGCCATTGCTATTGCCAAATCGCCCGTACCTGTCGCCATATCCATAATGCGTTTTGCTCCGAGTAGGCGGACAATGCGTACCACACGCTTGCGCCACAAGCGGTCGATATCGAGTGATAAAATATGATTTAGTCGGTCGTATGTCGGTGCGATGTCGTTAAACATGCCCCGCACCATTTCGCCTTTGCTCTCGTTTCTTGCCATATTAATTAGTTGTATTTTATCGCCTCGGCGACCTTTATGCGCCCGACAATGGCGGTGGCGAGGTACATAACTGCGATAATTACAGTTGCAAAAAGTATATCTGTCGCTACTATCCAACCTGCACCGAGCGATACAGGTACTTCCGACAAGAAATATCCGCTTTCGTCTAATTTTATGAGGTGCAGATACTTCTGTGCCAATAATAATCCCAACGCCAAAATGTTGCCTATGACTATGCCTACTGCTATAATCTGTGCGGCACGATAGGTGAATATACGGCGTATGGTGCTGTTCTGCATGCCGAGTGATTTGAGTGTTCCGACCATGCGGGTACGCTCCAAAACAAGGATTAACAGCGCTGTTGCCATATTGAAGATGGCAACAATGAGCATTATGGTCAATATCACCGTAGCATTTACATCGTGCGTTTCGAGCCAACCGAAGATGTCGGCATGTCTATCGTGTGAACTCACCGCTGCAAGGCTCTCTTCGCCCTCGTACTCACGCATCAATCGCAGATTGATAATATCGGCGCTCTGCTCGGCAATCTCGCTGTCGTACAGACGGCAGGCGTAACCCGAAATCTGTGTCGGCTCCCAATTGTTTAATTTCTGCACATTGCGGATATCGGTCAGCGCCAACTCTGCCCCCGTTTCGCCCAATGCCGAACGGTATATTCCGCACACCTTGAATACCTCACGGCGAGGTGTGTCGCCTTCCAAAAGGAGTAATTCGATGCGGTCGTTACATTCGGCACCTATTTTTGTTGAAATACTCTTTGACAGCAGAACTTCTTTGCGCCTTGAATCCTCGAAGCGAGGAAGTATGCCCTCCTCCAAACGCTCGGCAAAAAGGGATAAGTCGGCCTCTTTGTCAATGCCTTTTAGTGCGATACCCATTGCCCCATCTTCGCCACGAGCAACACAACTACGCAGTGCATAACGCTCAGCATGAGCGATGTTTCCTGTTGTTGTAATGATTGAGCGCAATGGCTCGTTATCGTTTATGGGATGGAGTCCGGGCTGTCGCTCTCCGTATGGGTTGGAGATGGTAATATCGGACATACTACCCGATACAAGAGCCGAAATCTGCTCCTTAAAGCCGAATATCACCGACAGTGTGATTATCACTACGGCAATACTTACCGCCACAGTAGCCGTAGCAATACGCACCATCATATTTTGTGATGATGTACCACGCATGGCAATATGTCGGGCAAGGCTCTTCATTTGTTTTAGGCTATTAGCCATTAGCCATTAGCCATTGGCTTTTGAGGATTATCAACTTTTTACTGTTAATTCTCAATTCTTAATTCTTAATTCTTAATTCTTAATTCTTAATTATTGAGTACTAATACTCAATCTTGTCCTCTTTTTCAGTCCACGCCCGGAAGCCTTCGAGAGCCTCCTTGCGCATAAAGTTCTGACAAGGTATGGCACGCTTGGCATACGGTTTGCCAATCTCGTCATAAATGAACGAATCATCGAAATTTATCGCCTTGGCGTCATCTTTTGTGTTGCCATAGACGATGCGTGAAACACCTGCCCAATAGAGTGCGCTCAGACACATCGGACATGGCTCACATGAGGTGTAGCATACGCAACCCTCCAACTTGAAGTTTCCAACTTTGGCACAGGCCTCACGAATAGCGCTCACCTCGGCATGTGCCGTAGGGTCGTTGTTGGCAGTTACGCGGTTGGTACCTGTGGCGATAACCTCTCCGTTGTGGACTATTACAGCACCAAATGGTCCTCCTCCGTTTGCGACATTTGCAATCGAGAGGTCGATGGCCATCTGCATAAATCGCCTATCTTCGGCAGTGAATTTGTAATCTTCCATACTCGATAACTCTCATTTTTGGCAAATTTAACAATTTTTTCTATTTTTGTGCGTATTAATAACGATTAATAAACAAAAATCGTACACAAAATGTTTCTGAATCTATTGCAAGCCTCATACGAGGGACAGAGTCATATCCTCTCGAATCTTACAACAAGTGAGGCGTTTTTTATGGTTATTATTGTCGGTATTGCGGGCTTTATCGTGCAGGCTCGTTTGCGCTCTGTGGTATCGAAATATTCTCAGGTACCAATGCCTGCCGGATTGACTGGTGCCGAGATAGCCGAGAAGATGTTGCGAGAGAATGGCGTGCATGGTGTTACCGTTACCCATACGGGCGGATACCTTACCGACCACTTCAATCCGCAGACAATGACGGTAAATCTCTCTGACGATGTCTACTATGGTCGCTCAATTACGGCTGCCGCTATTGCGTGTCATGAGTGCGGACATGCTGTGCAACATGCGCAGGGATATGCTCCGTTGCAGATGCGTTCAGCACTAGTTCCTCTTGTGAACTTCTCATCGCAAGCGGCATCATGGCTGATTATTATCGGACTTATTATGACCGCTTCATCGGGTAGTCAGCTGATGTGCTGGATAGGTGTGGGTTTGATGTGCGTGTCGGCACTATTTTCGATTATAACCCTTCCCGTGGAGTACAATGCTTCGGATAGGGCGTTGGAGTGGTTGCAGTCGAGTAGGTTGCTTGTTGGTGAGGATTTGGAGGGAGCGAAAATATCGCTCCGCTGGGCTGCTCGTACATACCTTGTAGCAGCATTGTCGGCTATCGCTTCAATACTCTATTATGTGGCACTTATCAATGGCAGAAGAAGAGATTAAAAATCGTTCTGATGAGTTCTTTTGCACGAGCGCGTCAGACGCTGAAATGCTCACATAGGTTTGCTATGCTCCGCTTTCATCGCCTAGCGCCACACAAAAATAATCTCATCATTGACGATTTTTCGAGGTTGGAATAGAAAAACAAAAAAACAAAAATAATATGAAGAGACAAACAAAATTGATTATTGGCCTTGCGCTTTCGATTATATCGTTGTGTTTTAGCATATTGCTGATAACCGATGCAATCCCTACATCGCCAAAGAAACCGAAGTATGTATTCTACTTTATCGGTGACGGAATGAGCTTCAATCATATCCTCGGTACAGAATTGTACAATACTGAAATGGCAGGAGCAAGCGAAACCTTGCGATTGAACTTTACGCAGTTCGATACTCGAAACTTTGTTACGAACTATTCAACTTCGAATCTCGTAACCGATTCGGCTGCGGCAGGTACGGCACTTGCTTCGGGAGTAAAGACCGCAAATGCCCATATTGGTGTTGATGTTGATGGCAATGAGTTGCGTACCATTGCCGATGTTGCTTCGGAATTGGGCTACAAGGTCGGTTTGGTTACCAATGTCGGTATCAACCACGCAACACCAAGTTGCTTCTATGGTCACACCGCCGACCGTTTCGGTTTTCCAAGCCTTGTTGATGACTATATCGCCAGCGATGTGGCATTTATTGCCGGCTCTACGATTATGGATATGAAGAGTGGTCCACTCGACCCTAAATATGAGCGCACTACCACAGCGCAGTTGGCGGAGCGTATTCGCAATGCAGGTATAGAGTTGTGCCTTGATGTTGAGAAGGCTGCAAAGATTAGCGGCAGACGTGTCGCTCTGGTTGCGCACGACAAGGAGAATAAGCATGTGCCTTATGTTATAGACCGTGGCGAGAACGAGGAACATACCCTCGTAAATCACGCCAAAGCGGCGATTGAGTACCTCTCACACGAAGCAGAAGATGGCTTCTTTCTGATGGTGGAAGAGGGTAAACTTGACTACTCTGCGCACGAACAAGACGCCGTGACTACTTTCCACGAGGTTAATGAGTTGGCGGCTACGGTGGAACTTGCGTTGGAGTTTGCCAAGCATCACCCTGACGAAACACTTATTGTAGTAACCTCAGACCACGAAACGGGTGGTATGTCGCTTGGTTGGGACCACTACGAAATTCGCATGAACGTTCTTGCTGCGCAAAAGACCTCTGCTTTGCAGGTAACCAAGACATTCCAACGTATGCGTGACGAAGGTGTTCGTGATTGGAATGCCTACAAGAGGGTGTTGAGCGATAATCTTGGTTTGTGGAGTGTTGTTCCTGTAACCAAAGAGGAGGAGAAGTTGCTCCTTCACGACTTCTACGACATATTCTTGAAGTATGGACCTATGGTTGATGGACTCTACAACAAAAACGAGTTTGTCACCTACCATGCACTGCGCATTTTGAATAAGCACGCATCGCTCGATTGGACAAGCCTTTACCATACAGGTATGTACACCCCGTTGTTTGTGAAGGGTGTCGGCGAGAAGGCATTTTTGGAGTGTCGTGACCAGACCGAGATTCCGAAGACTATTGCCTCTTTGATGGGCGGACAACTGTAAAAAATCGTAAAAATGAGACCAATGAGACTGATAAGACCAATGAGACTAATGGGTAATGTGGCTTTTGAGCGCACCCATTGGTCTCATTTGTCCCATAGGTCCCATTTCTCTTATTTCTGCGCTCCATCTATTTAATTTTTAATTTTGCATTCTGCATTCTGCATTTTGAATTTTGAACTATGTACACTTTCGACCACGACCTATTTTTGTTCCTCAACTTTGATGGAGGAAAAGCGATGGATTTTATTATGGAGACCATATCGGGAACGCTGATGTGGATTCCGTTGTATCTCTTTATCTTCGCCTTTGTGTGGTATAAGTTCGGTTGGCAACGCGCCCTTGCTTTTGTTGTCTGCTTGGCGTTGGCAATTGGTTTGTCGGATATCATTTGCGGTATCTTCAAACACTCGGGACCTTTGAAACATTTGTGGGAGTCTTTCCCTGTGCGTCATCGCCCGATGTTCGACTCGGCGGTGCGTGACTTGGCACATGTTCCATCGTATGGGCATGGTGCATACGGCACAGTCTCGGCACACGCTGCAACAACGGTTGCATTGGCGTGGTTCTCGGCACTTACAATTCGCCAAAAGTGGTACAATTGGGTGATTGCCGTAGCGGTGATTTTGATATGCTATTCACGTATCTACCTCGCCTGTCACTTTCCGATGGATATACTCCTCGGAGCGATAGTCGGTACAGTTTGCGGTCTTTCGATGTTTTTCCTTTGGAAAAAATTTGACAGAGTGGTGGAAAAGTTGGTAAAATAGTGTATCTTTGCGCCCGAAAATCGTTCTGATGAGTTCTTTTTGCACGAATCAGCGGACGCTGAAATGCTCACATACGCCAAGTATGCTGCGCTTTCATCGCCTTGCTTCGCACAAAAATAATCTCATCACCTCCGATTTTGAATGTATGGAGATTAAGAGTAATAAAACAAAATAACATATATCTATGGAACATTTAAGTGAACAAGAACAGTTGCGCCGCAATTCACTACAAGCGTTGCGCGACCTCGGTATCAACCCCTATCCGGCAGAGCGTTTCGATGTGTCGGCTACCGCTGCGCAGATAGCGGCCGAGTTCGATGCCGAGCCTGCAAAGTTCGAGTCGGTAACCATCGCAGGTCGTATTATGAGCCGCCGTATTATGGGTAGTGCTTCGTTCTTCGAGTTGCAGGACCACACAGGTCGTATTCAGGTATATATCCGTCGTGACGACATTTGTCCGGAGGGCGACCCAACACTCTATAACACCGTATTTAAGAAGTTGCTCGATATTGGCGACTTCGTAGGCATTGAGGGTTTTGCATTCCGCACCAACACAGGCGAGTTGTCGGTACACTGCCGCAAGTTCACCGTTTTGTCGAAGTCTATCCGCCCACTTCCAATCGTGAAGGAGAAGGACGGACAGCAGTTCGATGCTTTGACAGACCCAGAGGTGCGCTATCGCCAGCGTTATGTCGATTTGGTGGTTAATCCGAAGGTGCGTGATGTTTTTGCAAAGCGTGCGAAGATTATCGCTACCATGCGTGAGTACTTCAACGAGCACGGCTGCTTGGAGGTTGAAACTCCGATTTTGCAGCCAATTCCGGGAGGTGCTTCGGCTCGTCCGTTTATCACTCACCACAACGCTCTCGATATCGACTTCTATATGCGAATAGCGACCGAGTTGTACTTGAAGCGTCTTATCGTGGGAGGTTTCGATGGTGTATACGAGTTTGGCAAGAATTTCAGAAATGAGGGTATGGATAGAACTCACAATCCGGAGTTTACATGTATGGAGATATATATCGCCTACAAGGACTACCGCTGGATGATGGAGTTTACCGAGAATATGTTGGAGCGTATCGCTTTGGCTGTTAATGGCACTACCGAGGTGGAGATTGATGGCAAGCAGATTTCATTCAAGGCTCCATTCCGCCGTTTGACTATGACCGATGCTATCCGCGAAAAGACGGGCTACGACATTACAGGTCAGAGCGAGGCTGAGTTGCGTGAGGCTTGCAAGCGTTTGAATGTCGAGATTGACGACACGATGGGTAAGGGCAAGTTGATTGACGCAATCTTCGGACAGTACTGCGAGGAGGATTTGGTGCAGCCAACCTTTATCTGCGACTACCCAATCGAGATGTCGCCACTCTGCAAGCGTCACCGCGACAATCAGGACTTGACAGAGCGTTTCGAATTGTTCGTAGCGGGCAAGGAGTTGTGTAATGCCTACTCGGAGTTGAACGACCCAATCGACCAGTTGGAGCGTTTCCAGGAGCAGATGCGATTGTCGGAGCGTGGCGACGACGAGGCGATGTTTATCGATATGGACTTTGTTCGTGCGTTGGAGTACGGTATGCCTAACTGCTCAGGTATGGGTATGGGTATCGACCGTTTGACAATGTTTATGACAGGTCAGACTTCGATTCAGGATGTGTTGTTCTTCCCAACAATGCGCCCAGAGAAGAAGGTCGTTGCCGATAGTGAGGAGGTCTATACCGAGGCGGGAGTTCCTGCCGAGTGGGTTGAGGCTATTCAGAAGATGGGTTACATCACCCTCGAAGCCTTCGCCAACACTGCAAAGAGTGGCGGTATGAAACTCTTTAACGACCTTTGCGGCTTCAACAAGAAGAACAAGTTGGGCTTGCCTACTGCCGAGATTAAGGCGTGGATTGAGTCGCAGAAGGAGTAGAACTTGTAAGGGTTATTTACAAGTTGAGTAATTTGGAATTATATTATTAAACTTAAATTAAATACAGAAAATTATGGCAAGAAAGAAGATTGTTGCAGGTAACTGGAAGATGAACACCGTTCCTGCTGAGGGCGTAGAGTTGGCAAAGAATGTTGTTGCAGGTCGTGGCGAGGTTTGCGAGTGTGTAAACTTTATCGTTTGCCCTCCATTCACTCACCTTTCGCAGGTTGTTGAGGCTGTTAAGGGCTCGGATATCGCTGTTGGTGCGCAGGATTGCGCTACCGAGGCTAAGGGTGCTTACACCGGCGAGGTTGCAGCACAGATGATTGCAGCTCTCGGTTGCAAGTATGTTATCCTCGGTCACTCGGAGCGCCGTCAGTACTATGGCGAGACTTCGGAGAGTTTGAACAAGAAGATGGCCCAGGCTTATGCTAACGGCTTGACTCCAATCTACTGCGTAGGTGAGAACTTGGAGGAGCGCGAGGCAGGTAACCACTTCGCAGTTTGCAAGGCTCAGATTGAGGAGGTAGTATTCAACCTCACCGAGGAGCAGTTCGCTAACCTCGTTATCGCATACGAGCCTGTTTGGGCTATCGGTACAGGTAAGACCGCTACCGCAGAGCAGGCACAGGAGATTCACGCTTACATCCGCGAGGTACTTCGCTCGAAGTTCGGTGCTGCTGCCGAGGAGTGCCCAATTCTCTACGGTGGTTCGTGCAAGCCATCTAACGCTGCCGAGATTTTTGCAAAGGCTGATGTTGATGGTGGTCTTATCGGTGGTGCAGCATTGAAGGCTGAGGATTTCCTCGCTATTGGCAAGGGCTTCTAATTAAAAAGCGTTTTGAGGGGCTTTTACTGCGTTACGCTTGATTTGTAGATACTCACATACGCCCAAGTATGCTCCGTTCTACAAATCTTCGCAAGCCTTGTAAAATCCAACTCAAAAGCACTTTTTTAAAATTGTTTCTAACGGTTTTTGCCGCCTTCCTCGTAACATTGGAGTCGGTCACATACGCCAAAGTATGCTCCCTCCTTCTCTGCTACGAGAGCGTTGCAAAACCTCGTTATAAAGCAATTTCGGGAAACCAATGAAAAGTTTTTGGGCTGTCAAGCGACAGCCCAATTTTATAAAAATAAGCTAATGGCAAAAAGCCAATGGCTAATAGCTGACTTATGAATCGTTATATCAACATAAACGACTACGACTATCCGTTGCCTGACGAGCGAATTGCGAAGTTTCCGCTTGCGGAGCGCGATTCATCGAAGTTGCTTGTCTATCGTGGTGGCGAGATTGCGGAGCGACACTTCTCCGATATTGGCGAGGAGTTGCCCGAAGGCTCTCTGCTCGTATTCAACAATACAAAGGTGGTGCGAGCGCGACTCGTTATGCACAAACCTTCGGGAGCAAGGGTTGAGGTATTCTGCTTGGAGCCTCACAACCCTGCCGACTACGAACACGCCTTTGCAGTGAAGGGCGAGTGCGAGTGGTCGTGCATTGTGGGCAACCTCAAAAAGTGGAAAGAGGGGGCAGTGCAGATACCTTTCGACTACGAGGGCACAGACTATACCTTGCAGGCCTACATCGCCGAGCGAGGCAGTCGTGAGCATATTGTACGCTTCGAGTGGTCGGCACCGATGACCTTTGGCGAGTTGTTGGAGTATCTCGGTCGTATCCCTATTCCGCCATATCTCAATCGCGAGAGCGAGGAGATTGACAATACCCGTTATCAGACGGTCTATTCCCGTTTTGAAGGCTCTGTGGCAGCACCAACGGCAGGTCTGCACTTTACCGAGCCGCTTATCGAGCGAATGAAGGCGAAGGGTTTTGACTTTGCCGAGGTTACGCTCCATGTGGGCGCAGGAACATTCTTGCCGGTTAAAGATGAAGATGCGACCAAACACGCAATGCATACCGAGCATTTCGATATTACCCTTGCAACGCTACGCAAACTGCGTGCGAACTATGGTAAGATTGTCGCCGTAGGTACAACTTCGGTGCGCACTTTGGAGTCGCTGACGGCTTTGGCATGGCGCATCAAGAGTGGCAAGGCTTACGACTGCGCAACGGTAGGGCAGTGGGAGTTGTACGATATCCCTGCGGAGTTCTCTGGCGAGGAGGTCCTCGATATACTTATATTATATATGGAGCAAAACGGTTTGGAGCGTCTGCGTGCTGCTACCGAGATAATGATTACCCCACTTGGCTACAACTACCGCATTGTGCGCAATATCGTAACCAACTTCCATCAACCGAAATCGACCTTGCTGCTGCTTGTGTCGGCGTATGTGGGTGATGATTGGCACAAGATTTACGACTACGCCCTCTCGCACGATTTTCGGTTTTTGTCGTATGGCGACTCTTCGTTGTTGATGCGTTAAGATAACCTGTATAATAAACGAGCCTGTCAAAGTTGTTTTGACAGGCTCATCTGTTTTTAGAATGCCAAGTTGTATATAAAGGTTGTGCCGATAAGCAGTGGTGCAACCCACTTCAACAAGAATACCAATACTCCAAAAAGAGGGGCTCGAAGTGTACCATCATTGGAAATCTCCTTGCGGAAAACCTCTCTATCGAGATGCCAACCTGCAAATACGCAAGTCAGCAAACCTCCGAGTGGCATCAATACATCGGCAGTAATCATATCGAAAAAGTCGAAAATCTTACCCGATAATAGGCATAAAATAGACGATACAACGGCAATAGCAGTCGATACAGTAGCACCGGTCTTGCGAGATAGGTTGTGATGCTCCTGAAAATACTCGGTTATAACCTCGTGGAATGTAATTGTAGAGGTTAAAGCTGCCAATGCAATAAGCAGGAAGAAGGTTGCCGACCAAAACTCAGGCATAGACATATCCTTAAACACAAATGGTAGTGTTTCAAATATAAGTGTCGGACCTTGTGTCGGTTCCAATCCCTCCACGCTAAATACAGCAGGGAATATCACCATACCCGACAAAACTGCTACGAGGAATGTGAGCATCGAAGATGACCACGCCGTAGTTGAAAGGTTTGTACCCTTCTTGAAGTATGACGAGAAGGTTATCAAACAGCCCAAGCCTATCGAGAGTGAGAAGAAAGCCTGACCTATGGCGCTGACAATGGTTTTAACCGTGAATGCTTTTGAGAAGTCGGGCTTGAAGAAAAATTCGTAACCCTCTCTTGCGCCCGGCATTGTGGCTGCACGCAGAGCCATTGCCAACATCATCACAAAGAGTATAGGCATAACCCACTCTGCCGTGCGCTCCAAACCCTTGCGCACACCTCGTGCCACAATGATATGGGTTACGAGGATAAAGAGCATTGTATAGAATGGCTCTTGCCACGAAGCGCAGAAATTCTCAAATATCGAATGGAACTCCTCACCCGAGTAGAGCGTGCCATTTATTGATGCAACAAAGTAGTAGAGCGACCAGCCTGCTACGATATAGTAGAAACCCGAAATGAGTGTAGAAACGATAATACTATTATAGCCGAGAGGTTTCCACCACTTCGAGAACTGCTCATACGCCTTTACAGGACCTTTGCGAGTATGTGTTCCGATTGCGAACTCTGACAACATTACGGGAATACCGAGTAGCAACACACAAATAAGATAGAGCAACACGAATGCTCCTCCGCCATTTTCGCCTGCAATATATGGGAAACGCCAAATACTTCCCAAACCTATCGCACTGCCTGCGGCAACCAACACCGCACCTATCTTACTACCGAATGAATTGTTATTTCCTTCTCTCATTATAACCCTAACCTAATCTTAGCTACAACTAATTCTGCATTTTACATTCTGCATTCTGCATTTTCAAAATCACACTCACCCTTGCCACCTTTCCTCCCAGCGGTGGGGCGATTTTTGTTACCCGACACTCGGTTTCGTGGATTTGCGGAAAGCGCTTGTGTAGGGCATCTATAATGTTTTGTGCTACTCGCTCGATGGTGTGTTGGGTACGCTGCATCTGTTCTCGCACCACCTCGTACACCGTCAGATAGTTTACCGCCTTCGTCACATCGTCCTCCTCGGCAACCGTTCCCAGTTCAGTTGTCAGGCGTAACGACACCTCGAAGTGGCTTCCTGTCTGCTGCTCTAACTCATAGCAACCGTGAAAGGCATGGAAATCCATGCCCTCCAACTCGATTGTATATAATCTCTTTTCGTTCACTACTCTACAATTACAAGATAGTAGTTTTTCTTACCGCGCTGTACGAGGAGATATTTCTCGGCAATCAAATCCTCGGCAGTAACCACACGTTGAATATCCGATACCTTCTCCTTGTTGAGCGATACACCGCCACCCTGAATCATCTTGCGGCACTCGCCCTTCGATGGGAATATAGAGGACTTCTCGGCGCAAAGGTCGATAAACGAGCAACCCAAATCCTCCTTTGACACCTTGAACTGCGGAACACCATCGAATACCTGCAACAAGGTCTGCTCATCGAGGCGATGCAACGCCTCCGAAGTCGATTGTCCGAAGAGAATCTGCGAAGCCTCGACAGCCTTCTCATACTCCTCGCGCGAGTGAATCATCGTTGTAATCTCCTCTGCCAAACGCTTTTGCAAGAGTCGCAAATGTGGTGCCTCATCGTGCTCGGCAATCAGACTCTCGATAGTTTCACGGTCGAGCAGAGTGAAAATCTTGATATAACGCTTTGCATCGTCATCGCTTACATTGAGCCAGAACTGATAGAACTTGTAAGGCGAAGTGTAGCGAGCATCGAGCCATACATTACCACTCTCGGTCTTGCCGAACTTCGTTCCGTCAGCCTTTGTGATAAGTGGACAAGTGATAGCAAATGCCTCAGCCTCCGAGCCGAGTTTGCGGCGAATTAACTCGGTACCCGTGGTGATGTTACCCCATTGGTCTGCACCACCCAACTGCAACTTACAGTTCATAGTCTGGTAGAGGTGCAAGAAGTCGTAACCCTGCAACAACTGATAAGTAAACTCTGTAAAGGACATACCATCGCCCTCACCATTAAAACGCTTCTTCACCGAATCCTTCGCCATCATGTAGTTTACGGTGATACACTTACCGATATCACGTGCGAAGTCGAGGAACGAGAACTCCTTCATCCAATCGTAGTTATTTACCATCACGGCTGCATTTTCGGCGTCCGAGTCGAAGTCTATAAGACGAGCCAACTGCGCCTTGATAGCCTCCTGATTATGACGCAAAGCCTCCTCGTTCAAGAGGTTACGCTCCTGTGACTTACCCGAAGGGTCGCCAATCATACCCGTAGCACCTCCGACCAAAGCGATTGGTCGGTGTCCGCACATCTGCAAGTGTTTCAATATCATTACGCCCACCAAGTGACCGATATGCAACGAATCTGCCGTAGGGTCAATACCGAGGTAAGCGGTTGTCATCTCCTTTGCGAGTTGCTCCTCTGCACCCGGCATGATGGTATGTATCATACCGCGCCACTGCAACTCCTCAACAAAATTCTTTCTTCCCATTTCTTACTATTTTTTTGCCATTAGCCATTAGCCATTGGCTTTTTAGTTATCTTTTTCCGTTCTCAGTTTCCAGTTTTCCAGTTTTCCGTTTTCCGTTTCTCTCGTCTATTCTACATCAATATCAAACGCCTTCTGCATGTAGTCAAACTCCGGCGTAACCTTGCGGATATGCTCCACTCTGTCTTCGAGTTTTATCGGCTTCAACTTAAAGTCCATCTCCTTGACATCAATCTTCATATCCAACGAGCCTTTAACCCCTGCTATTGCAGCAATCGAGGTCAATATCTCGTAGCGCATCTCTATCAACTCATCTCGCAATGCCTCCGATGGTACAGCCAACTTCACCACATTGCCCTCGAATTCAATCTGCTCGAATGCCGAAACAAAGCGAGGTCGCTCCTTGCACATTTGCGCCACTATGCGCTCCTTTACCTGCGACATCTTTGCCTCGCTCGCAGGGTCTATTGTGATTTTTACACTCTTGCCATCAACCTCCGACTCATTTGAAACCTTTTCAAGCAACGATGTTATCGAGCCACCAAGTATTACCGAAGATTTAGGTTTAACCTCTACCACAGGCGTAGGTGTAATCTCCACCTTTTGTGGCTCTATTTTTTCAACGGTTGGCACCTGCTCCGATATTGGTTGAGGAGTTGGCGCAGGTGCTACCGTAGGCTGTTTTATCTCTTGCTCCACAACAGGCTGTGGCGTAGCCGCAACCTGTGGCTGTGTTGGTACAACAACTTGCTGTCTTGGCTCATTCAAATCGGGCAAATTATATTTTGCCTCAATTGGGGCCGTCAGTTCATTGTTTTTTTTTTCGCCGAGTGTCGAAATCTTCATCAGCGTAAGTTCAACAAGCAGACGCTGCGATGACGAGGTGCGCAACTTCGAATCCGCCTCGGTCAATAGCGATATCGCTCCAAAGAGGAATGCCGGCTCACACACTGCCGCCTGCTGGCGATACTTTTCGAGCAACGAACCCGTATATTCAATCAACGATATTGCAGGACCTTTTGCAACGAGCAAATCTCGAAAATGCTGATTCAGACCACTCATAAAAATCTGTCCCGAAAAACCTTTCGACAACACCGCATCGTACTCCAATAGTGCATTTACATAGTCGCCACGCAGGAGCAACTCAGTAAAACGGAAATAGGTTTCGTAGTCGAGGACATTCAGCGTTGCCGCTACGGCGTGATACTCCAACTTAGTACCGCAGAACGACACCGCCTTATCGAACATCGACAACGCATCGCGCATACCTCCATCGGCCTTTTGGGCGATAAGGTTTAGCGACTCATCGTCAGCCTCTACACCCTCGCTTTGAGCGATGTAGCGCAAATATCCCACCGCATCCTCTACACGGATACGGTTGAAATCGTATATCTGACAACGAGATAAGATGGTTGGGATAATCTTATGCTTCTCGGTTGTGGCGAGGATAAAAATCGCATGCTTTGGCGGCTCCTCCAAGGTTTTCAAGAAGGCGTTGAACGCTGCCGAAGAGAGCATGTGAACCTCGTCAATGATAAATACTGAATATTGACCAATCTGCGGAAGAACACGCACCTGCTCGATAAGTTGGCGGATATCTTCGACCGAGTTGTTCGATGCGGCATCGAGCTCGTGAATATTGAGCGAACGATTTTCGTTGAACAACAAACACGAATCGCACTTGTCGCACGCCTCGGCACCTACGGGGTGCTGGCAGTTTATAGCCTTTGCGAAGATTCTTGCACAAGTGGTTTTACCCACGCCACGAGGACCGCAAAAGAGGTAGGCATGCGCCAATTGACCACGCTCGATAGCATTTTTCAATGTCGAGGTGATATGATTTTGTCCTACCACACTTGCGAAGGTGGCAGGGCGATACTTTCGAGCCGATACGATAAACTTCTCCATAATCGCCACAAAGTTAATAAACTTTGTCTATTTCTTGACAATTTTACGCCAAAATGTCGCTCTTAACTAACTTTTTTAACTCGTTAGGCTCGGCTACCGAGTATAAATGCGGTAAATTTTGGCAGAAGTCGTTTCAATAAGTGGAAAAGTCCAACTCCCAAAAGCAGTATCACTGCAAAGGTCGAAAAGTAGATAACGAAATATGCTACATCGGTTGTAGGTTTGAAAAATCTCAATGCCAATCTCTGTAACAGTGCCAACGGAACATAGTGATATACAAAGATGAAAAAGTAGCTCGAACTAAGCCATACAGGCATTCGCCAACCTTGACTATTTACCAAATAGTGAGCGAGATACATTACAAGTATTGAACCTACAAGTATCGCCACTTCGTATGCGATATTATCCATCACACCCTTACCAATAAACACCCCTGCGATTGCGAGGGCATAGAGCAATAGCCCCACGACAAGTACCCCAACTCGGAACTTCGGAACAGCGACCTTGTGTATCGCAAACCACGCACCCAACGAGAAGAAAAATACAAATTTGGGGAATAGCCAAATTAGCGCCCTATTCAATGGCAGGCACGATAGCCACAAGCACAACATTGTAGCTATAAAGAGTGCGCCTACCAACCTATTTTTAAGCAGTAGATAGACCAATGGCGAAAGCACAACCATAACCAGAAGGTTGCGAACATACCACAATGGTACATTTATAGGGCTTATCGTGCCATCAACGCACCAAAACGCCTTAATCCATTCAAGCGGAGTGTAGTCGCAAACTCTTGTATGCTCGCCCGAAAAGAGTTGCGGAACGATGCTTTGACCTATAAAGTAGAGCAGTATAACCACCGCATTCCAGAAGAGATAGGGCACAACTACCGAGCGTAATCTGCGCTTTAATTTATCGCAATAGAGGCGAGGTGTAAAACTCTCTATATTGCGAAAAAAGAGATAACCCGATATAAGTAAAAAGTTTGGAACTGCCACCCTCGCAACGATTTTTGACAGTACAAACGAACATTTTGCAAAACACTCAACTTCCGCATTTGCCATTGCACTCGATATAAACGAGTGGCACAACACTACACATACTATCAGCGGAAAGCGCAAGAAGGAGAGTGTTTCGAGCAGTGATTGCTCCTCGGTTGATGATATTTTGCAACTTTTCATACGGCAAAGTTACAATTTTACGCCAAAATGTCGCTCGTATGTCACAATTTTTGCCATCATTACGGTCAAAAAGCGTCAAAACGACACCCAAAACCACTTGGCAGAAGATTTGTGGTCGTTGAGAGTCGAGAGCGAAAAACTAAAACTTTAAGCGCTACCTATTAAGCGAACGGAGTGAGCGCCCCCAGTAAGGGCGGAACGCCCGCCCCCAGTAACCCCCAGAAACTCTGCGCCTTGACAAGGGTAGGAGTTCGGAAAACTGAAAACAAAAAACTAAAATATAAAGCTATGAATAACAATCAAAAGCACGAGGCTCTATCACGCTATGCGATAGACCTCAACGAACAGGCACAAAAGGGTAAGTTGGACCCTGTAATCGGTCGTGACGAGGAGATTCGCCGAGTATTGCAGATTCTCTCGCGCCGTACCAAAAACAACCCCGTACTCGTAGGTGAGGCGGGTGTCGGAAAGACCGCTATTGTGGAGGGCATTGCTCATCGAATTATCGATGGCGATGTACCCGAAAATCTCCGCTCGAAGCGAATCTTCTCGCTCGATATGGGCGCACTGATTGCAGGTGCAAAGTATCAGGGCGAATTTGAGGAGCGACTCAAAGCAGTAATTAACGAAGTCGTTGAGAGTGAGGGAGAAGTACTGCTCTTTATCGATGAGATTCACACCCTTGTCGGGGCAGGAAAAACAAGCGGTGCAATGGACGCAGCAAACATTTTGAAACCTGCGCTTGCGCGTGGCGAGTTGCGCACCATCGGAGCGACCACGCTTGATGAATTTCAGAAGTATTTTGAGCAGGATAAGGCGCTCGAACGCCGTTTCCAAAAGGTGATGGTCGATGAGCCTTCACCCGAGGATTCAATCTCCATTTTGCGAGGTTTGAAGGAGCGTTACGAAAACCACCACAAGGTACGTATCAAGGATGAGGCGATAGTCTCGGCTGTGGAGTTGTCGCACCGCTACATAACCACCCGATTCTTGCCCGACAAGGCGATTGATTTGGTCGATGAGGCGGCATCACGACTCCGTTTGGAGATGAACTCCGTACCCGAGGAGTTGGATTCGCTTGACCGCCGTATCCGCCAGCTCGAAATTGAGCGTGAGGCTATTCGCCGCGAGGGGGATAAGGAGCGTATTGCAGCTCTCGACAAGGATATCAAGGAGTTGAAGACAAAATCCTCTTCGATGCGAGCAAAGTGGGAGGGTGAGCGCGACCTTATCCGCAAAATTCAGCAGAACAAGGAGCGCATCGAGCAGCTCAAAATCGAGGCCCAGCAGGCGGAGCGCACAGGCGATTACGGCAAGGTAGCCGAGATTCGCTACGGCTCTATTGTTGAGGCGGAGAACAAGATTGCTGAACTCAAAGCGCAACTTAAAGAGCAGACTTCGGGCGGCTCTATGATTAAGGAGGAGGTCGATGCCGAAGATATCGCCGAGGTTGTATCTCGTTGGACGGGAATACCCGTAAAAAGAATGTTGGCGTCCGAGCGCGAAAAGTTGCTCAATATGGAGTCGGCACTCCACGCCCGTGTGGTTGGTCAGGAGCAGGCGATAAGTGTTGTTTCCGATGCTGTACGCCGTGCGAGGGCAGGACTATCCGATGCCCGCAAACCTATCGGCTCGTTTATCTTCCTCGGCTCTACGGGTGTCGGCAAGACCGAGTTGGCGCGTGCTTTGGCGGAGTTTCTGTTCAACGATGAGAATATGATGACTCGAATAGATATGAGCGAATATCAGGAGCGACACGCCGTATCGCGTTTGGTCGGAGCGCCTCCGGGATATGTCGGCTACGATGAGGGCGGACAACTCACCGAGGCGGTGCGCCGTAAACCATACTCGGTTGTGCTGCTCGATGAGATTGAGAAGGCTCACCCCGATGTATTCAATATCTTGTTACAGGTGCTTGACGATGGTCGTTTGACCGACAACAAAGGTCGTACGGTCGATTTCCGCAATACGATAATTATTATGACCTCGAATATGGGGGCATTCACCATTCAAGAAAGATTTTCGCGTGCTATGAGTGAGGGTGGAGAGGTGCCGGCAGAGATTGTCGAAGATACTCGCCGAGAGGTTGTCGAGCAGTTGAAGCAGCACTTAAAACCCGAATTTTTGAACCGTATTGACGAGATTGTGATGTTCGAGCCGTTGAGCGAGAAGGATATTTACAAAATTGTCGATATACAACTTGCTATCGTGCATAAGATGCTCAAACAGAGTGGTGTTGAGTTGCGAGTTACCGAGAAGGCTCGCAAATGGATAGCCCATATCGGCTACGATGCGGCATACGGCGCACGACCTGTAAAGCGAGTTATTCAGCGAGAGGTGATAAACGAACTGTCGAAGCGTATCTTGGCGGGCAAGGTTGATAAGTCGCAACCGATTGTTATCGACTGCACGAATGACCAGCTAACTTTCAAAAACTAAAAGTTTTCCGCTTTAACCCTGCTACGCAGGCTTTTCCTCCTTCGCGCCAAGGCATAGTCTGCAAGCAGCCTCTGCACTCGGCTTGGCGTCGGTTCCGTTTTCCCACTCCAAGCGAAAATCGAAAAAACTAAAAGTTTTCCGCTTTCCGCTTTCAGTTTTCAGTTTTTTACGCTATCTTTACCGAAAATATTTCGAGTATGGATAGCGTAAAATTTTGTGCTGAGGAGCGTGCGCAGCATGCAAAAAAGTACTTCCAGGAGGGGTATAATTGTGCGCAGTCGGTAGCACTTGCGTATGCTGATATAACCTCACTTGACGAGGAGATGGTGGCTAAGATAACAGCATCATTCGGAGGCGGCATGGGACGTCTGCGTGAGGTGTGCGGTGCAGTTAGCGGAATGGCTTTCTTGGCAGGTTTTATATCACCTTGTCCTACCGCAGACAATGCTGTCGCAAAAAAAGCGAACTACGCTTTGGTACAAGATTTTGCGGAGAAGTTCCGAGAGCAGAATGGTGCGATAGTTTGTCGAACACTGCTCGGACTTGACCGCCCGAAAGATGAACCGACACCATCGGCTCGTACGGCAGAGTACTACAAGAAACGCCCTTGTGCCGATTTGGTCTACGATGCGGCGTTGATTGTTGGCAAGTACCTCGCAAACGGAAAACGGAAAACGGAAAGCGGAAAACTATAAAATTACAATACTAAACAGTTATGACAAAGATTATTACTATTGCGGCACAGAACGCACCAAAGGCGGTTGGTCCTTATTCGCAAGCCCGCAAGGCTGTCGAGGCGGAGGCTACACTCTATGTTTCGGGACAACTCCCAATCAACCCTGCAACAGGTACCATGCCTGAAACTATCGAGGAGCAGACTCGCCAGTCGCTCGATAACCTCGGTGCAATTCTTCACGAGGCGGGAATGGGCTATTCGGATATCGTAAAGACAACCGTTTTGCTCGATGATATTAAGGATTTTGCAGCGATGAATGCAGTGTATGCCGAGTACTTCGAGGGTGAGAAACCTGCTCGTATGTGTTACGAGGTTGCGGCTCTTCCGATGGGCGCAAAGGTTGAGATTGATGCGGTCGCAGTGAGATAACCGAAAGTCGGCAAATAGAGTAGTGGGTGTCCAGATAGTTTGGGCACCCACTACTTATTATATAATATATTACACTATTGCATCTATCGTGAAACGGCGTTCTGTTGGCGATAGTATCTCTATTTTAACCTTCATTGCCTCTTCGGGCAATAAATCCTCGATTAATTCGGGCCACTCAATAAGGCATAAGTCCCCGGAGTAGAAGTACTCCTCATATCCCATATCGAAAACCTCTTCGATGCGGTTGATTCGATAGAAGTCGAAGTGATATACAGCCTCTCCCTCAGATGTTGCATATTGATTGACGAGTGCAAAAGTCGGACTTGTAACGCTATCTTTCGAGCCGAGATGCTCCATAATAGCACTTATAAGGGTAGTTTTGCCGGCTCCCATCGGTCCGCAAAATGCAACTATATTGCGACCATCAAGCGATGTAATAACCTCGTCAGCGACTTCTTTCAGCCCTTCGAGTGAATCAATTATAATCTCTTTCATAAACGAACATTTCCCAATACAAAGATAATAAAAGAATTTTACAACTCCCTCTTTTTTCATTGAAATTAGGGGGACTTTGTAGTTTTTTAGAGCGTTTAGGCGCTTTTTTACCTCATTAGGGTTACATTTTAATAGTGAATACTCCTTTTGGGATATATTTGTGTCGTGATGGTCACTGAGTGGCAAAGTCGCAATAGTCATGCACTTATTTACATTGTTAAACACATAAAAAGTAAAACTATTATGAATTACAGAACAGATGAACCCTCTACCATGACACTGTCGTCAGATGTCGTAAAGATTACCGAGCGTGAAAATTCGGGCGTACGCTCATTGTCGCTTACCCGTATGGCTATCGGATATGTGTTGTCCGGTACGAAGTATATCTATCACAACGACCTCTCCTTCTCAATAGAGGAGGGCAGTGCCTTTGTGCTTGATGCAGGATTTCACTACGAGGAGAATGTTGTTGGTGACAATGGTCGGTTTGAGCAGATAACATTCTTTATCACTCCGCAAACATTGCAACAAGTTATCTTCGGCTTAAATATCAACTATGGGTTGTCATTCTCTTCACGACACTCTTGCGCCAACTGCATATCCCGCAACTTTGCTTCATGCAGGGCATCTATGCCGTTGCGAAACTTTTTCGTAGGGATAGATTTGTCGCTGCGCAATTCGGGCTTGTTGCACAATGATGTCGGGCAACGTATCAAACTTAATGAGTTGATATATCTGATTCTCTCCGATGATGATGGGTGTATAAGGCGAAAGGTACTGCGTTCGGCAGATGCCGATTCGGGACACTTCATAAATATTATCTACGAGAACATATTTAACGACATCTCTATCGAACACCTCGCCGAATTGACAAATCGCTCCTTGACCTCGTTTAAGAAGGAGTTTAAGCGACTCTTTAATGCTCCACCTCATCGATGGATTATCGAACAACGACTCGACCGTGCCAAAATTATGCTTGCATCGACAAATCGTACCGTATCGGAGATTGGGACGGAGTGTGCCTTTTCAAATATTTCACACTTTATAAAGCTGTTTAAGCAGAGATACAATGACACTCCTGCATCATTTCGCCGCCGACATTCGGGAGTCGATAATAACGAAGATGTGGCAGCGGTGAGTTAATATGCGAATTTTTTTGCCTATAAATTAAAATAATTGTCTTGCAGAGGGGATAATCCTGCAAAAAAATATTACCTTTGCGGCATGGAATTATCAATAGTTATATCAACATATAATAATGCGGCATCTCTTGAACGAGCACTCAAATCGGTGGCGATGCAAGATGCCGACAAATCTGTTTGGGAGTGTGTGGTGGTAAATAATAACTCCACCGATGACACAGCAGAGCGAGTAGCTGCTTTCGCAAAGGCACACAGTGATATAAATATAAAGTTGGTAGATGAGCCACAACAGGGTTTGTCCTATGCTCGTAATCGCGGTATTGCAGAGTCGAAAGGTCAATTTGTCGCCTTCATAGATGATGACGAAACTATTAATGAGGGCTTCGTGTCGGCATATATAGACCTTTTCCGTAATCATGGCGCATTTGTGGGTTCGGGAGCGTTGAAGGTGTGCTACGAAACAGCTCGTCCGAAATGGATGTCTTATTACACCGAAAAGATGATTGCCAATCCGTTGGATTTGGGTTCGGAGATTATAACCATCACCCGTACTATTACTCCAACGGGTGGAAACATGGCGTTCAACAGAGAGGTTTTTAATCTCTACGGCAATTTTGATACAAACCTCGGTCGCAAAGGTGGTGAGTTGTTCGGTGGTGAGGAGAATGATTTGTTTGAGAGAATCCGCGACCTCGGCGAGAGAATATTCTACACACCGCACGCAATCGCCTATCACCATATCTCAGACAAGAAACTCACACCTGAGTATTTCGACAAGTTGAGCTATGGTGTCGGCGTAAGTAAACGCATGCGTGCCGAGAAGAGAGATTCATTGGAGGAATTATATAGCGATGAAAAGGCTAAACGCCGCTATACACTGTTGCTGTCAATCTTCTACATTCTTACTTTTCGACCGCAAAAGGCAATCTGGTTGCGCCGCATGCGCAATGGCATCTCGAAGGGCATTTTCGAGAAGTAGAGTTTAAGGCTTATTCATATCAGAGGGGCAATCGTATGACTGCCCCTCTATATTTTTTTCGGTGGTGATTGTTAGTTCTTCTGCAACTCTTCGATAGCCCGCAGTACCGTACGGTCTACGGGATAGATAAAGTAGTAGAAGGCGTTATCTTCGAGGTCGGAGTTGCGAGAGATGTAGGCTCGCAGTTGCGCCTCCATGATGCTGCGTGAGCGATTTATATCTCGCCAATTTGGTTTTATGCCTTGTCGCTCGGCATAGCGAACAAAGTCCGAGAATAACGCCTTGTCGCTATCGAGCAGAGCCTTCAACTCGGCGATGTTTTTGGCACTCTCCAACGCCTTGCGATGTTTGTCTGCGTACTCGATTGTGTAGCGGTAGAGGATATTGCGGCCACTAACCTCCGAGAAGTATTTTGTAACATTCAACGTATCGAGCGGAACAAATATATCCGGCATAATTCCTCCGCCACCATATACGACTTTGCCCTTCGGCGTGGTGTAACGCAGTGAGTCGGCAAAGTGAATACTATCTGCCGAGAAGAACTCGTTGCGGTTGAAACGGTCGATAAGGTCGTGTTCGTACGACTCTCCCTCGCCTGCGGTGTATGGTTTTTGAATTGAGCGACCTGTCGGGGTGTAGTATCGTGCTACGGTAAGGCGTAGTGCCGAGCCATCTTCAAATGGTGTTTGCGACTGCACCAAGCCTTTGCCGAATGAACGGCGACCAATAATGGTGCTACGGTCATTATCCTGCAACGCACCCGCCAAAATTTCACTCGAAGAGGCGCTTGCCTCGTCAATCAAGACCACCATTTTAAGGTCTGTTGAGCCACCACGACCATCGCTGTATTGACGTAGTTGCTTGCCATTGCGGTCCTCGGTATAGACTATCAGCGAGCCCGCAGGCAGGAACTCGTTAGCGATGAGAATCGCTTGGTCGAGGAAACCACCCGAGTTACTGCGAAGGTCAAAAATAAGCGATTTCATGCCCTGCGCACGCAACGAAGCAATAGCCTTTTTTATCTCCGAGTATGAAGTGCGGGCAAATTGCGACAACTTTATAAAGCCAATATCATCGGTGAGCATCAACGATGCCTCTACGCTATGCAACGGAATGGCATCGCGTGTGACGACAATATCGACCAAACCCTTGATGTCTTTGCGTTCGATTGATAGCTTTACCTGTGTGCCACGAGGACCTCGCAGGCGCTTCATAACCGATATTTGCGACATCTTCTGTCCGGCGATGAGTGTATCATTAACCTTGATGATGCGGTCACCACCCTGCACTCCTGCCTTGCGGCTTGGTCCCGATGGGATAACATTCAGGACAATAACCGTATCTGTCGCCATATTGAATACCACACCTATACCGTCAAACTCACCTTTGAGAGGCTCCTCCGCCTCCTCAAACTGCTTGGGTGGCAGATATACGGAGTGGGGGTCCAACTTGTGAAGTATGGCAGGAATAGCCAACTCTGCCAACGAGTCGCGCGAGATGGAATCAACATAGTCATTCTCAATCATCGACAATACTCGTGAGAGTTTGTCGTTGTGAGAGTCGTAATTGTTGAGATAGACACGCACCTGATTATTTGCAAGTTGCTTGCCGGAAAACACTCCGGCAAACCAACCCACAAAAAGTATCAAAAGTAGAACAATCGTTCTAACAAGATGCTTACCTACTCCCTTCAATTTAATTAAGAATTAAGAATTAAGAATTGAGAATTGAGAATTGAGAATTGTTTTTAACTCCTCACTCCTCACTCCTATCTCCTCACTATTTATTCTTAAAGGTATACGCAAGACCTACGCCAAGGACAGTTTGCGTCTGAACACTCTTGTTTTGTGCCTTGTTGTAGTAGAGTTGGAAGTATAACTGTGTAGAGAAGTACTTTGTAGCCTTGATGTCGATAGTATTCTCCCAACGAACGGTAGGTGCGATGCTCTCATATTGGAGAGGATTGCCGGCATTTGCAGGGTCTGCATTCCACTTCTTGCTATCGCTCTGTTGTGCTACCTGATTAATCCAACCATAGAACGAGTAGAGAGTAGTGCGATAGCGGAAAATACCCTTCTTTCCAAATGTCTTGTCGAAATCTACCTGAATAGACGAACCGCCCTCATAGCGCTGATTCTTGTTTCTCAAAGTCAAACCATAGACATACGGAGTGTTTTGTTGCTCCAGCGTAAGTGTGCTACTATCTGTACCTGCACCAAACTTATCGGCATAGTAGAAATCTCGTACGGTTTGATTTGTTACGAATGTTGCATTCATTGAGAGAGGTGCGATATTAATCTTGATAGGGAACTTCGCATTAGGACAAACATAGGTTACACCAATCGAAGCGATGAGGTAAGCAGGAGCAAATCCTGTGCTGGTAAGTTTTCGTGCCGCCTTGTCGGTGCTGTTCCAGCCATTTGCAAACTGCGAACGCATAGAGAGGGTTCCTCCAACATTCCAACTCTTCGAGATAACATAAGCAGGAGAGGTCTGGATAAACCACTCGTCCTGACTCTTAGATACTGTGCTGCTATCTTCGTTACTTGTAAAGTTATAGGCATATCCCAACTTTCCAGTAACCTTTGTGCCGATGGTGAATTTACCCTTAGTGTAGGTATGGGTAAAGAGGATATTGCCAATTCCTGTGAGGGAATTGGTGTTTCCGTTTACCGATAGCCATTTGTCGTTAAAGTGTGCGAGTGAGCCATTGAGTGTTGCGTTAAATTCGATGGTGTTGCGCTCCTTACGAGCCGCAGCTTTCTCGGCTTTGATTTGAGCTTCGCTCTTAAACGCAGGGGCATCTTTTTCGGTCTTTACCTCATTGGCAAAAGTAACCTGCTCCTGCGGGGTTGCCGACTCCACGGTTGCCTGTGCATTAGCGATACCGGCACAAGCGATAAGTGTTGCAAAAAGTGTAAAAATTCTCTTCATACTGATATTTTTTATTGTTTGTTGTCATTTGAACATACAAATATAGAATAAATTTTGTATATTTGTAGAGTGTTATGCAAAAATAAGGAAAATAAATTAAGAAATATATAATACAATGAAATCAGACATTGAAATTGCACGCTCGGTAAAATTGAAGAATATCCGCGAGATTGCTGCTCAGGTGGGATTCCCGGAGGATGAAGTCTTTAACTATGGTAAATACATAGCAAAAATTCCGTATAAACTCATTGATAGTAAGAAGGTTAAAAAGAGCCATCTTATTCTTGTAACAGCAATTACTGCGACCAAAGCGGGTGTAGGAAAGACTACTGTAAGTATTGGTCTGGGTATGGGACTTAATCACATTGGCAAGCGTGCTGTTATTGCACTGCGTGAGCCTTCGTTAGGTCCGTGCTTCGGTATGAAGGGAGGCGCAACCGGTGGTGGTTATACTCAGGTGCTGCCTTCGGAGGATATAAATCTTCACTTTACGGGCGATTTTCACGCAGTAACTTCGGCAAACAACCTTATTGCTGCTCTGCTCGACAACTATCTCTACCACAATCGCTCAAAGCAGGTTGGTTTGAAGAAGGTTATGTGGCGACGAGTTCTCGATATGAATGACCGTTCCTTGCGCCATATCGTTTCGGGACTTGGAGGCTCGACAAACGGAATACCAACCGAAACGGGATTCGATATCACCCCGGCATCGGAGATTATGGCCATCTTGTGCTTGGCTCGCAATATTGACGACTTGTACGCACGCATTGGTCGTATAGTACTCGGTGTACGCTACGATGATACCCCATTTACGGTGGAGGATTTGGGCGTTACGGGTGCGGTTGTGGCTCTGTTGAAAGATGCCATAAATCCAAATCTCGTGCAGACAACCGAGCATCACCCCGTAATTGTTCACGGAGGACCTTTTGCGAATATTGCTCATGGTTGCAACTCGGTTATTGCAACCCGTATGGCAATGTCGTGGTCGGATTATACCGTTACGGAGGCGGGCTTCGGTGCCGACCTTGGTGCAGAGAAGTTTTTTGATATAAAGTGCCGTCAAGCGGGGTTGAAGCCTGACCTAACGGTTTTAGTTGCTTCGACTTTGGCGTTGAAGATGCACGGTGGAGTGCCTGAAACGGAGATTAAACTGCCAAATGCCGAGGGCTTGAAGCGCGGTTTTGCAAACCTCGACCGCCATATCGCCAACTTGCAGAAGTTTGGTCAGACCGTATTGGTGTGCTTCAATCGCTTCGCCAGTGATACAGACGAGGAGATTGCAATGGTTATGGAGCATTGTGCCGAGCAGGGTGTTCGTTGTGTAATCAACAACGCCTATATGGAGGGTAGCGCAGGTGCTGCCGAGTTGGCAACAGCAGCAGTCGAACTTATCGAAAACCAGCCATCTGCACCTCTCAATTATGCATACGACCTCGAAGATAGCATTATGACAAAGATTGAGAAGGTTGCCAAGAATATATATGGTGCCGGCTCGGTAGAGTTTAGTTTGAAAGCGCAGAAGGAAATTGCTCTAATTGAGAAGTGGGGTATGGGTAAGTTGCCTATCTGTATTGCAAAGACGCAGTATTCGTTTAGCGGTGATGCCAAGCAGTATGGTAGCGCTGAGGGCTTTACCCTTAAAATCAAGGACATAGAACTCAATGCCGGTAGTGGTTTTGTGGTGGTTTTGGCTGGCGATATTATGCGTATGCCGGGATTGAGCAAGACGCCACAAGCGGTAAATATCCGCCTTGCCGAGGACGGAAATGTTGAGGGCCTAGTCTAAAATCGTTCTGATTGGTAAATTTTGCACGAGTGCGTCGGACTCCAAATTCCTCACATAGGCTTACTATGCTGCGGATTTGTCGCCTTGCATCGCACAAAATTTCCTCAATCATTGACGATTTTGTAATGGTGGGAGAAAACTAATTTTGCATTTTTAATTTTGCATTTTGAATTATGAAATATTTTGGCGCACATGTTAGCGCATCGGGAGGAGTGGAGAATGCTCCACATAATGCCAAGGCGATAGGAGCTACCGCCTTTGCCCTGTTTACCAAAAATCAACGCCAATGGCTTGCCCCTGCGCTGACCGAGGAGCAGTGCGAGCGATTTAAGGCGGCATGCGCAGAGTGCGGATATACGGCAAAGCAGATTTTGCCACACGACAGTTACCTTATCAACCTCGGACACCCCGAGCGTGAGGGGTTGGAGAAGTCGCGCGAATCTTTCTTCGAGGAGATGGTGCGATGCGAAAGACTCGGTTTGGATAGACTGAACTTCCACCCTGGCAGCCATCTCGGAAAAATCACCTCGTTGATGTCGCTCGACCGCATTGCCGAGTCGATAAATATGGCTCTCGACCGCACGCATGGCGTTACAGCGGTTATCGAGAATACCGCAGGTCAAGGCTCGAATCTCGGCTTTGCGTGGGAGCATATTGCGCACATTATAGACAAAGTGGAGGATAAGTCGCGTGTTGGTTTTTGCATCGATACCTGCCATACATTTGCCGCAGGATATGACCTTTCGAGTGTGGAGGCTTGTGAAAAGACATTCCAAATGGTTGATGAGATTGTGGGTATGAAATATCTGCGTGGTATGCACCTGAACGATGCCTTGAAACCTCTCGGCTCGCATGTCGATAGACACGCTTCGTTGGGCGAGGGTTTTATCGGTTGGGATTGTTTCCGATTTATTGCGCAGTCGCCACTCTTCGAGGAGATTCCGCTGACACTCGAAACTCCGAACGAGGAGATTTGGCCGCAAGAAATCGCCCAACTTAAACGCTTTGCAAACGAATAGACCTAAAACTAAATAATTCTTAACTCTTAATTCTTAATCTAAGTATGGAACTTCCTTTTGCAGAATCTTGGCGAATCAAGATGGTTGAGCCAATTAAAAAGAGCACTCGCGAGGAGCGCGAGAAGTGGATGAAAGAGGCGGACTACAACCTCTTCCAACTCCGTTCGGAGCAGGTTTACATCGACTGTTTGACCGACTCGGGAACGGGTGCAATGAGCGACCGTCAGTGGGCAGCTGTTATGATGGGCGATGAGAGCTATGCAGGCTCATCTTCATTCTTCCACCTCAAAGAGACTATCAACAAAATCACAGGTTTTGAGTATGTTATCCCTACACACCAGGGTCGTGCTGCCGAGAATGTATTGTTCTCGCACCTTGTAAAGGCCGGCTCGGTTGTTCCGGGTAACTCGCATTTCGATACAACCAAGGGACATATCGAGAGCCGTAAGGCGACCGCCCTTGACTGCACTATTGATGAGGCGAAAGATACTCAACTCGAAATCCCATTCAAGGGAAATGTAGACCCTAAGAAGTTGGAGAAGGCGTTGGCAGAGCACCACGAGAATGTGCCGTTCATTATCGTTACCATCACCAACAACACTGCGGGTGGTCAGCCTGTTTCGATGCAGAACTTGCGCGAGGTGCGTGCTATTGCCGACAAGTATGGCAAGCGCGTAGTTCTCGACTCGGCTCGTTTTGCCGAAAATGCATACTTTATCAAAACCCGCGAGGAGGGCTATGCCGACAAGACAATCAAGGAGATTGCACTCGAAATGTTCTCGTTGGCTGACGGTATGACAATGTCGGCAAAGAAAGACGGTATCGTAAATATGGGAGGCTTTATCGCTACTCGCCACGAAGATTGGTACGAGGGTGCAAAGCGTTTCTGTATTCCATTCGAGGGCTATCTCACATACGGTGGTATGAATGGTCGCGATATGGAGGCGTTGGCGGTAGGTCTTGACGAGAATACCGAGTTCGACAACCTCGAAACCCGTATCCATCAGGTTGAGTTCCTTGCAGGTTTGCTCGATGAGTACGGAATCCCTTATCAGCGCCCTGTGGGTGGTCACGCAATCTTCGTAGATGCCGACAAGGTGCTTACCAAAGTTCCAAAGGAGGAGTTTCCTGCACAGACTCTCGCTATCGAGTTGTATTTAGAGGCAGGTGTGCGTGGTTGCGAGATTGGCTATATCCTTGCCGACCGTGACCCTGTAACCCGTGAAAATCGTTTTGGTGGGCTCGATTTGCTTCGTCTTTGCGTTGCTCGCCGTGTCTATACCGACAATCACATGCGAGTTATCGCTGCTGCATTGAAGAATGTGTTTGACCGCCGCAACGAGATTACTCGTGGTGTGGAGATTGTTTGGGAGGCGGAGCTTATGCGCCACTTCACCGTAAAACTGCGTAAATTGTAAAAATCATTCTGAGCGGTGAATTTTGCACTGCTCTTTGGTAAGCGAGTTCCTCACATACGTACAAGTATGCTGCGGACTCGCTTCCTTGTTTAGCACAAAATTCCCTCGCTCACCTCTGATTTTCTGTTGGGAGCGGGGGACTCTGTTTACATAGGGCGATTTTCTTGTGTGCCTTGTATTTACCTCCTTAAAACCAATTTTTTTGTAAGTTTTATTTCAGCCTAATCACTTACGATTTTGAATAAATGGGAGGTTGCTGTAAAGTAACCTCCCATTCTTTGCTCACATACGATTTAGTATGCTGCGCACTCGGCTTGTCTATTTTTGGTTTTCCGCAGACAAAAGTCCGCAGGCGGCTTTGATATCCTCGCCACGGGAGGCTCGAATAGTTGTCATAATGCCACGCTGTGTCAAGGCGTCACGGAAAGCAATCATCTTCTCGTCAGATGGGGAGAAATATGGCGAATCGGGAATTTTATGGAATCGTATAAGATTTATGCGGCACTTGATGCCATCAAGCAGTCGGCACAACTCCTTAATGTGGCGAGGCGAATCATTCAAACCACTCATCACTATATACTCGAACGATACTCGGCGTTGATGTGTGAAGTCGTACTCACGCAAAATGTCGGCAATTTGGCGAATAGGGTAGGCTCGCTCTATCGGCATAATAGCCTCACGCTCCTCGTGGAAGGGATTGTGGAGCGAAATGGCGAGATGCACTTGTGTCGAATCGAGAAAACGGCGCAACTCCTTTCCTACGCCCGCCGTGGAGAGCGTGATGCGTGTTGGTGACCAACCAAAACCCCAATCCGAAGTCATTATTTCGAGCGCACGGAGTACATTATCGAGGTTGTCAAGCGGCTCGCCCATACCCATAAATACCACATTTGTCAGGCGGTCACGCTCGGGCAATGACGCTATTTGGTTGAGTATGTCGCAGGTCGAAAGCGAATGTTTCAAACCGAGTCGTGCCGTGGCGCAAAATTTGCAACCCATACGGCAACCTGCTTGTGACGAAACGCAGAGCGTAGCGCGCTCACGGTCAGGAATATAAGCCGACTCAATAAACTCGTTTTCGGTGGTGCGGTAGAGATATTTTTTTGTTCCGTCAGCCGATTCGTCAGCACGCTCGGGCAAGTGCAACCCCATCTCAAAACGCTCGGAGAGAGCAGTGCGTGCCGCTTTCGATAGGTTTGTCATCTCATCAATGGCGCGAATATTTTTGCGATAGAGCCAATCGACAATCTGCTTCGCAACAAAACGAGGTAGTTGCAATTCGGCGCAAACCTCCTGCAATTCGGTTAAAGTTCTGCCATACAAAAAAGTTCTCTCCATTGCGCTTAAATTTCTGCAAAAGTAGAGAAAATTTTGTCATTTTTTGGTCGTTAGTATGTTTTTTTGAAAAATAATGCCTATATTTGTGGTTGATTAGGTGGCAAGTGAGATTTTGCCATAGTCAAAGAGTGAACGATAAATTAAAAAACACACAATATATGGAGATTAAAAAGAACCCCAAAGTAGATGTTCAGAACAAGCGTGTCTTGTTGCTTGAAATTGGTTTGGCAGTATCGTTGCTGATTGTTATTGCAGCATTCCTCTACACCCCTCGTGAGTACAAGATTGAGCAGGTGGAGATGGTTGCCGCAGTTGTTGAGGAGGAGATTACCGAGATTACTCGTCAGGACCAAAAACCACCGGAGCCTCCAAAGCGTACAGAGATTACCGTTATCACCGATATCCTCAATATCGTAACCAACGATGAGAAAATCGAGACAAGTGTCGATTTCGCAGAGTTTGCCGAGGATGTTGAGATTATCCAGCAGGTGGCTGTTGAGGAGGAGAATATCGAGGACGACCAGCCATTCGTAAAGGTAGAGCAGATGCCTTCGTTTATGGGTGGTGACCTTATGACCTTCCGTAACTGGGTGCAGAGCAAGGTGCGTTTCCCTCAGATTGCACAGGAGAACAATATCTCGGGTCGTGTGCTTTTGATGTTTGTCATCGAGCGTGATGGTTCGCTTACCAATATTCAGGTTTTGCAGACACCTGATAGCTCACTTTCTGACGAGGCTATCCGAGTTCTTAAAACCTCTCCAAAGTGGACTCCTGGTAAGCAGCGTAACCAGTCGGTGCGTGTGAAGTATACTTTGCCAATCGATTTCCGTATCCAGAACTAAAAGCACATTCTAAATCGTTTTACTGCGTTACGCTTGTTCTCGAAATGCTCATTTACACCAAGTAAACTCCGCTTTCTCGAACTGCGCAAGCCTTGTAAAACAATTTATAATGCACTTTTTGTAGTGCTAAAATTGTAAAAGCCGGGCAGCAACGCTCGGCTTTTGTTAAATAATGAAGATAATGATAGACGAAAAACGAGATAAAAAAGAGAAGGGTGTTGTTGTTGATACGCAACAAGAGGAGCGTGCTGTCTTGGTGGCGGTTATTCGTGACGGTCAGGAGCCTCGTCAGGCGGAGGAGTTCTTAGATGAGTTGGAGTTCCTTGCCGAAACAGCGGCGATAAAGACCGAACGCCGCTTCACGCAGCGACTCTCACAACCTTCGTCACGTATTTATGTAGGTCCGGGCAAACTTGAAGAGATAGCCGCCTACTGCGAGGAGAATGAGATAAACGTAGTGATTTTCGATGACGAACTCTCCCCCTCGCAGACTCGCAATATCGAGCAGGCTATGCCGTGTCGCGTAATCGACCGTACCCGACTTATCCTCGACATCTTCCGTCAGCGTGCGCAGACCGCCTACGCCAAGACGCAGGTCGAGTTGGCACAGTGCGAGTATATGTTGCCTCGTTTGGCAGGTTTGTGGACCCACCTCGAACGTCAGCGAGGAGGTACGGGAACTCGTGGCGGTGCCGGTGAGCGTGAGATTGAGACCGACCGCCGTATTGTTCGTAACCGCATCTCGAAACTCAAAGAGGACCTCAAAAAGATTGACAAGCAGATGGCGGTGCAACGCTCCAACCGTGGCGGTATGGTGCGTGTGTCGCTGGTCGGATATACTAATGTCGGAAAATCGACCTTGATGAATTTGATTTCAAAGAGCGAGGTTTTTGCCGAGAATAAACTCTTTGCAACGCTCGATACTACGGTGCGTAAGGTTGTTTTCGATAATCTGCCGTTCCTCTTGTCGGATACCGTAGGGTTTATTCGCAAGTTGCCTACCGAGTTGATAGAGTCGTTCAAATCGACACTTGACGAGGTGCGCGAGGCGGATTTGTTGATACATGTTGTCGATATTTCGCACCCGCAGTTCGAGGAGCAGATAGATGTTGTGAAGCAGACTTTGCAGGATATTGGCGCAGGCGATAAACCCGTATATCTCGTGTTTAACAAGATTGATGCCTACACCTACACTCCGAAAGAGGAAGATGACCTCACCCCTGCGACCAAGGAGAATCGTTCGCTTGATGACTTGAAGCAGAGCTGGTTTGCGAAGCAGAATACACCGTGCATATTTATTTCGGCAGCGGAGCGTATCAATATAGAGAAGTTCCGCACCGACCTTTACGGTATGGTGCGCGAAATTCACTGCGGACGCTATCCGTTCAACAATTTCTTGTATTAAAAAACAATGGCTAATAGCAAATAATATAATAATATATAGGTATGTTGCATATTTTAGACAAACAGAACACCATCATCAATAAATTTCTTGCAGAGTTGCGAAATATTGATGTGCAGAAGGATTCGATGCGTTTTCGCCGTAACTTGGAGCGTATTGGTGAATGTACCTCCTACGAACTCTCCAAAACGCTGAACTACGCTACAACATCGGTGCAGACACCTCTTGCCGAGGCAAAGGTGGAGTCTATCTCCGATAAGGTGGTGCTTGCAACAATTTTGCGTGCAGGCTTGCCACTGCATCAGGGACTGCTCAACTACTTCGATGATGCCGAGAATGCCTTCGTGTCGGCATATCGCAGTTACCTTAACGAGAGCGATTTCGAGATAAAGGTTGAGTATATTGCTTGTCCGTCATTGGAGGGTAAGACGCTGATTCTCTGCGACCCAATGCTCGCTTCGGGTGCTTCAATGATTGCGGCATACGAAACTCTCTGCGCTCACGGCGGAAAGCCGGCTCACACTCATATTGTGTCGGTTCTCGGCTGCACCGAGGGTGTCGATTATGTATTGGAGCACACCAATTCCGAAGAGGTTGATTTGTGGGTAGCGACTGTGGACCCCGTTCTCAATCCGCACAAATATATAGTTCCGGGATTGGGAGATGCGGGGGATTTGTGTTTCGGTGAGAAACTGTAAAAATATGGCGCCGCAGTCTTGCGACTACTTTATGGCGGCGGGCTTTCAGCCCTTTATGACGGCGCACCTGTGGTGCTTTACGGGGATTATAAAAAACGCCATAGAACCGACTATGTCGGTGACGCCATGGAACGCCGCAGGCGTGACGATATAAAAATAGCAATTATGGATATCTCAAATCTTCATACAGGTAGTTATCGTACATTTTTGGCTTATAGGAAGGCTGAAATTATCTACGATATGACATACTATTTTTGCGAAAAATATCTTCGCAAAGGAGATAGAACTATCGACCAAATGGTACAAGCGGCTCGCTCTGGTAAGCAGAATATCATCGAAGGCAAGGAGGCAGCAAGAACATCTTACGAAACTCTCCTCAAATTGATGAATGTTGCACGAGCGAGTTTGCAGGAGTTGCTCGCTGATTATGAAGACTATTTGAGGACACGACATCTGCGACAATGGGCATTGAACTCTGTTGAAGTCAAAGCAATGCGCAAACTCGGTCGCGAGCGTAAAGATTCGGACTACTTTCTCTCTTTGGCGCAGACTCGTAGCGATGAGGTTATAGCAAATATGGTTATTGTGCTTATTTGCCAAGAGGATGTATTACTCGACCGATACACGAAAAAGCAAGAAGAGAAATTTGTAAAAGAGGGCGGTTTTCGCGAAAAACTCACACGGGAACGACTTGCCTATCGCAAGAGTAGATGATTAATGTCTTTCATAGAACCGACTATGTCGGTGACGCCATAGAAGGTGCTTGCACCTGACGCCATAAAGCAGCTGCAAGACTGCGCCGCCAAAATACTTATTCTTTGCATATTTATCGCATAAAAATTTAGAAAATCACAAATTGTTAAAAACTTATTAAAAAATCTCAAAAAATATTTGGAGAAATAAATTTCACAATATATATTTGCAATACACAAGCGGGGTGAATCCCCTTTTTGTGTTTGAGTATAATTGAAGAAAACTTACATTTTTTACTAAACACTTATTTTTTAATTTCAAATTCTTACAATTATGAAGAAGATTTTTACACTTATGCTGATGCTTGCGTTCGCATTGTTCGCAGGCGTGTCGTGTACAAACGACCAGACTGGTGATGAGAAACCGGACCCAACTGCTCCGGTTGTAACCGTTACCGGTGTTCCTGAATTGAACTTGGCTCCTGAGGCTGGTTCGTTCACATTGAACTATGCTATCGAGAATGCAACTTTGACAGGCGTTCTCAACATCTCGACCGAGGCTGCTTGGTTGACAAAGGGTGAGGATACAGGTGCTGCTGTAACCTTCAACTATGCAGCTAACTCTGACGCTCCGGGCTCTGCTGCTCGTGAGGCTGTTATCGTATTTGCATACGAGGGTGCTGAGTCTGTATCTGTAACCGTTAAGCAGGATTCGCAGGCTCCTTCGTTCGAGATTGAGTGGGCAAATGTAACTTGTGGTTATGCACAGTACACTTGTACTCCTGCTGACGGCGAGATGCTCTACCTCTTGGCAAGCACTCAGGAGTTGGGCCAGTTTGGTATTCAGGGAGAGACTCCACAGGAGTTGATGCAGAACTATGCACAGTTGTTGGCTTCTTATGGTATGCTTACAGGTGAGGCTGATGGTTGGTATGTATTCAAGGGTGCTACGACCGAGATGCCAAAGGAAGCTTCTCGTTTCAGCGCAGAGGATACCGTTACTGTTTTCGCATTGGGTCTCTCTGTAACTGTTGGTGAGGTGGATCCAGAGACCGGTATGCCGGCTATCACTGTTAATCATCTCACTCCGGTACACGCTTGGGATGTTCCATTCTTGCCTTACCCAACTCTTACCGTTCCTGAGGAGCAGTTGGTAAACAATGTTTCGGCTGCTGCTGGTGAGCTCGTTCTCGATTGCGTTTTGGAGAACGCTTTGAACGATGGTTCGGAGGTTACTCTCAATACTGAGGCTACTTGGGTTCACCCAACTTGGGCTGACAACAAGCTTACTATCGCTTACGATGCTAACGACATAGCTGTTGCTCGTCGTGCAAAGATTGCTGTTCAGTATGGTTGGTGGACTAACCCATTCGAGGTAACTGTTACGCAGGAGAAGAATGCTGAGGCTACCGCAATTACATTGAAACTCACTGTTAAGGGTACACAGTTTAATGGTATCTTGGTAGATGTTGAGCCATCTGACCCTGAGGTATACTACGCATTGAACCACACTACTCCTGAGAAGGATTGGGAGACAGAGGCTGAGCTTCCAATCGATTGGATGCAAAAGGCAGAGGACCTCGTATCTTACACTGGCAATGCATCGTTCCACAAGGGCAATTTGACTGACTACCTGGTGAAGACCAATGTACAAAACTACGAGTATAATGGTTTGGAGTACTATGTATATGCAGTAGCAGTTGATGCAACATCGGAGGAGAAGACTGACTACTTTGGTAAATTATATACAGAGTGGACAGTTAATAAGATTCTCAGTGAGGTGGTAGTTTCAGAGAAGACAACTGTAGATGTCAGCAAGATGCCTGCTGTAACTTGGGACCTTGAGAAGAGTGGTCTTGCTTTGAATTCGAAAAACTATTATGCTCGTGAAGTTGTAGAGGGCTCGACTGTGGTTCTTTACTTCAATGTTGAGAATCCTGTTGAGGGAGCATCGCTTAAGTTGAACGGTACTACTCTCATTGATAGCTACAATGTTGTTGATGGCGAGCCTGTGATTGACAATGTTGCTGGTACTATCACATTCAAGATTGACGCATTTGACCCAGCAAAGACATCTCACTATATCCGTCCAAACTTTAAGTATACTAACGAGACTGACGATTTGTGGGGTATTATGACTCCAAGTTTGCAGTTGACACAAGTTGAAAACCCAGGTATGGCTCTTCCTTACCAGGAGTCGTTCGAGAATGGCATTGGTAACTTCACTATCAACGATGTTCTTCTCGGTGAAGGTTTGTCGTATGTTTGGAAGCACGAGAATGGTCAGTATGGCTACTATATGAAGGCTTCGGCTTTTGCAGGTAGCGCAAAGGAGAGTGAGAGTTGGTTGGTATCTCCAAAGATTGACCTCTCTGCTGCAACTATGCCGGGTCTTCAGTTCTCGCACACTCACAAGTTCGCAGGTACTCCTGCTGAGGATCTCACTTTGTGGGTAAAGGAGTATGGTGCTGCTGAGTGGACACAGGTAACAATCCCTACTTACGGAACTGACTCAGATTACGACTTTGTTATTGCTGCTGTTGATTTGTCGGCTTGGGCAGGTAAGAAGGTTCAGATTGGTTTCAAGTACATTTCGTCGACTTCGGCTGCTGGTACTTGGGAAGTTAAGGATGTTGTAGTTTACGATGCTGGTGGTGCAGCTGCTCCGTTTATGTAATCAACATTTGATTAACTGATATTTCGCCCGACTGCTCTTTTAGAGTGGTCGGGCTTTTTTGTGATGGGGGTAGGGGAGATAGGGTTGCTGGGGGTTGCTGGGGTTTACTGGGGGGTACTGAGGGTACTGGGGGTACTGGGGTTTACTGGGGGTACTAGGGGTACTAGGGGTACTAGGGGTACTAGGGAATAAATGCTATATACTATATCGTATGTATAACCCTATAACCCTCAGAATCCCCAGAATCCCCAGTTTCCCCAAAAAAACCATAACCCTCAGAGCCCTTAGTCCCCATAACCCCTAAAAAATATAAAAAACCACAAAAAACCTCCCGAAAAGTTGCAGAGTCTCCGTATAATTTTTACATTTGTATTAATGAATAATATTGGTCCACATAGCACGCTCAAGGGATATCGCAAGGCAGAGATTATCTACGATATGACCTACTATTTTTGTGAAAAATATCTTCGCAAAGGTGACCGTACCATAGACCAAATGGTGCAAGCGGCTCGTTCGGGCAAGCAGAATATCATCGAGGGTATGGCGGTTGGTGAAACCTCGAAGGAGATGTTGTTGAAATTACTATATGTGGCGAAAGGCAGTTTGCAAGAGTTGCTTGCTGACTATCAAGACTATTTGCGTGTGCGAAATCTGCGACAGTGGGAGTCGAACTCGCTCGAAGTTGAGGCTATGCGTAGGTTGGGAAAAGAACACGATGATAGTGGCTACTTTCTATCACTGGCGGAGAGCCGTAACGATGAGGTTATTGCTAATATGGTAATAGTGCTGATACACCAAGCAGATGTGCTGATTGAACGCTATTATAATTGGCATTACAATAAATTTTTGGAGCAGGGCGGTTTTCGTGAAAAACTGACACGAGAGCGATTGGCTCATCGTCAAAACGAGTAAATTATATCGCCTCAGAATCCCCAGAACCCATAGAAACCCCATTTTGTTTAGGTAGAAAAATTCACTTTTTCCGCCAAATAGTTTGCAGTTACGAAAAAACTTTGTAACTTTATAAAACGATTTGGCGCAGTACGCCAATTTGGAGGCAAAACAAAGAACACTTAAAACTATAAATGCTATGAAAAATTACTCACCAAAAGAGATTAAGAACATCGTTCTGATTGGTGCCCCTGGCTCGGGTAAAACTACCTTGGCAGAGGCTATGGCTTACGAAGGTAAGGTTATCGACCGCCGAGGTAGTATCGAAAATAACAATACTTTGTCGGACAACACCGACATCGAGCACGAATACAAACGCTCGATTTATGCGACCACTCTCTTCACAGAGTTTATGGGTCGCAAACTCAATATCATAGACTGCCCGGGTTCGGACGACTTCTGCGGAAATCTCTTCTCGGCATTTAAGGTAGGTGACGTGGGCGTGATGCTCGTGAATGCGCAGACCGGCTGGGAGGTTGGTAACGTTATTCAGGGCCGTTATGCCCGTATCTTGAACAAGCCGCTTATCGCCGTAGTGAACCAACTCGATGCAGAGAAGGCTTCGTTTGAGAGCACATTTGAGACTATCAAGGATAAGGCTTCGGTTAAGCCGGTTATCGTTCAGTATCCTGTAAATCAGGGTGTGGGCTTCGATTCGTTCATCGATGTTTTGATGATGAAGATGTACCGCTTCACAGACGAGAACGGAACTCGTGAGGAGTTGGATATTCCGGAGAGCGAGATGGAGAAGGCAAAGGCGTTGAATCTCGAACTTATCGAGACTGCTGCCGAGCACGATGATGCTTTGATGGAGTTGTACTTCGAGAAGGGTACTCTTACACAAGATGATATCCGTTCGGGTTTGAAGATTGGTGTTGCGAAACGTAAGGCTATGCCTGTATTCTGCGCAAGCGGTAAGAAAGATATCGGTACAAAGCGTTTGATGGAGTTCATTATCAATGTTGCACCTGGTCCAACCGTAGCACCTGCATTCCCTGCAACTGACGGCTCGGAGGTTATGGCTGACGAGAACGCTCCTGTGGCATTGTTCGTATTCAAGTCGCAGATGGAGGGACATATCGGCGAAATCAACTACTTCCGTGTAGTTCGTGGTAAACTCACTGAGGGTATGGAGTTGGTGAACTCGCGTACGGGCAATAAGGAGAAGTTGTCGCAACTCTTCGCCGTAGCAGGTAAGAACCGTATCAAGGTTACCGAGTTGTCGGCAGGCGATATCGGTTGCACCGTGAAGTTGAAGGGTACTCGCACAAACGATACTTTGTCGGCACCTTCTGCTCCTGTAACTTTGGAGCCTATCGTATTCCCTGAGCCACGCTACCGTGCAGCTGTTAAGGCGAAGGTACAGGGTGACGAGGAGAAACTCGGTAAGTTGTTGCTCGATGCACGCTTCGAGGACCCTACAATCCTCGTTGAGTACTCGAAGGAGTTGAAGCAGACCATTATTCAGGGACAGGGTGAACACCATCTCAATATCTTGCGTAACCGCATCTTGGCAGATAACAAGGTCGATATGGAGTTCTTCGCACCGAAAATCCCTTATCGTGAAACTATTACCAAGGTTGCTCAGGCAGACTACCGTCACAAGAAGCAGTCGGGTGGTGCAGGTCAGTTTGGCGAGGTACACATGGTTATCGAGCCATACTATGAGGGCATCGAAGAGCCTACAAAGTATAAGGTAAACGGCAAGGATATCACCGTAAATATCAAGGGCAAGGAGGAGTACGACCTTGAATGGGGCGGCAAACTCCAATATTACAGCTCGATTGTAGGTGGTGCTATCGATGCACGCTTTATGCCTGCAATTTTGAAGGGTGTAATGGAGAAGATGGACGAGGGACCGCTCACAGGCTCGTATGCTCGTGACATTCGTGTAGTTATCTACGATGGTAAGATGCACCCGGTAGATTCGAACGAAATTTCGTTTAAGCTTGCTGCTCGTAATGCGTTTAAGGAGGCGTTCCGCAATGCAGGTCCGAAGATTATGGAGCCTATCTACAATGTTGAGGTTCTCACCCCAACTGATTATATGGGTTCCGTTATGAGCGACTTGCAGAATCGCCGTGCGATGATTATGGGTATGGAGTCTGACAAGGGCTTCGATAAGCTCAACGCACGAGTACCTCTTGCAGAACTTTATCGTTACTCTACAACATTGTCATCTTTGACCTCCGGAGCAGCGACTTACACCATGAAGTTCGACTCATACGAGCAGGTGCCAAGTGATGTACAGGATAAGTTGTTGAAGGCATACACCGACACTGACGAAGAGTAAAAACACATTTTAAGGGGAAATTGCTTCCTTGTCTTCAAAAAATGAGATGGTTACATACGCCTTAGTATGCGCCCATCTCATTTTTCTTTGACGGCGTTGCACTTTCCTCCTTAAAATGAGTTTTTTGGGGTAGTGGTATGCTACGGAACTCGCTTTCTTGTTTGGCACAAAATTTCCTCGCTCATAAACGATTTTTTTGCTTTTGGGTTGCACTTTCCTCCTTAAAATGAGTTTTTTGGGGTAGTGGTATGCTACGGAACTCGCTTTCTTGTTTGGCACAAAATTTCCTCGCTCATAAACGATTTTTTTGCTTTTGGGTTGCACTTTCCTCCTTAAAATGAGTTTTTGTAGGGTAATTCTTCGTTTCTCTCATATCGTCTGTTTTTGAAAAGTTTTCCCACTACAAGCGAAAACCGAAAAACAAAAGTTTTCCGTTTTCCGCTTTCCGCTTTCCGTTTATTTTTCTATCTTTGTATTATGATACTTGACGAACTCGCTTTGACCTTTATACCCGAACTCGGTGTTCGAGGTGTGGCACACCTTATAGATTTGTATGGTAGTGCCGAGGTGGCGTTTGCCCAACCGGAGTACAAACTGATTTTGTGTGCCGAGTTACGCAAAGATATTGCAGAGCGTGTTGTGCGTAAAACGGGATATGCCGAGGCAGAACGAGAGTTGCGCTATTGTGAGGAGAACGGAATTAACATCACCTCTTGTGTAGATGACAACTATCCCCACCTTTTGCGAGAGATTCCCGACAGACCACATATTGTCTATTCCGTAGGAGATATCGGTGCGCTTTCGTCACGACATATCCTCTCGGTAGTCGGTACTCGCCGTATAAGTTCGTATGGAGAGAGTGTATGTGCACATCTTATACCGGAGTTGGCGGAGATGTTTCCCGATTTGGTGGTCGTTAGCGGTTTGGCATTTGGCGTTGATGCTGCGGCACATCGTGCAGCATTGGCTGCCGGGGTTAGAACGGTTGCCGTGGTGGCAAATAAGTTGCCCGATGTAACACCTGTACAACATTGCAACCTCGCCAAAGATATTGTCGAACATGGTGGGGCGATTATTACCGAGTTGAGCTCACATACTAAGCAGAATGGAGCCTACTATATCCCTCGCAACCGCATTATAGCGGGTGTGGCAGATGGTCTGTTGGTTGTGGAGTCGCCGATAAACGGAGGCTCGCTTTCGACTGCCAAGGCAGCAGATGCCTACTCACGCTCGATTATGGCACTGCCGGGACGTATTACCGATAGCCGTTCGGAGGGTACAAATCATCTTATAAAGACAAATGTTGCGCAACTTGTAACTTCGGCACGAGATATTGCCGATGTCCTTGGTTGGGAGGTGGAGCCTGCCATGCCCGAGAAGATGTACTATGCACCTCGCGAGGTAAACGATAAGGAGCAGTTGGTGCTTGCGGTGTTGGCGGATAATTCTGATGGTCTTACGATGGATAATATAGCCGACAAAACGCAACTCCACATCTCGGAACTTAGCGCAATGTTGCTCAATATGGAGCTGTCGGGTTTGGTGCGACAACTACCCGGAAGAAGATATGTAATATGCTGATAGACACCCATTCACATATCTACGATGAGGCTTTTGATGACGACCGCCGAGAGGTGGTCGAGAGGGCTCGTGCCGAGGGCATAGAGCGAATTATTTTGCCTGCAATAGATGGCGAGAGCAATGAGCGACTCTTCGATATGTGCAGGGCGTATGGCGATTATGTTGTACCTCTTATGGGCTTGCACCCTACATCAGTGAACGATAATCCTCGTTGGCGTGAGGAGTTGGCTGAGGTAGAGCGACTGCTCGCTGCGCCACCGCAAGGCGTTGAACGATTTTATGGCGTTGGCGAGATAGGCATGGACCTCTATTGGAGTCGTGATTGGCAGACGGAGCAGACCGAGGCTTTTAGGGCGCAGGTGGAGTTGGCTTTGAAGTATGATTTACCAATCGTGGTCCATACACGCAATGCGTGGGAAGAGATGGCAGAGATTGTTGAGGAGTATCGGGGCAGAGGTTTGAGAGGTGTTTTCCACGCCTTCTCGGCAGATGCAGAGATGTATGAAAGATTGCGCCAATGTGGCGAATTTGTCTTCGGTATAGGGGGTGTTGTGACCTTCAAGAAGAGCGCCTTGGCGGAGGTTGTCAAGGCGATGCGATTGGAGGATTTGGTGGTCGAAACAGATGCGCCATATCTTACCCCTACACCGCACCGAGGTACTCGAAACGAGTCTTCGTATGTGCGCTTTGTGGCGGCAAAAATCGCTGAATTACAAGGTGTTGATTACGAGGTTGTGGCGGAGCAGACAACGCAAAATGCAAAACGAATTTTCAGATTATAGAGCGATATGAATAAGGCTTCGATTTTAATTATCTACACGGGCGGTACAATCGGTATGCGCCGAAATGAGAATGGTACGCTTGTTCCGTTCGATTTTAACACCATTGAGCAGGAGTTTCCTGCGGTGCGCAATCTGAATGTCGATATCTCGGTGCATAAGATGGAGGCGATAGACTCCTCGAATGTTACCCCTGCAAGATGGAGCGAGTTAGCACATATTATTGCCGACAACTACGGCAAATACAACGGTTTTGTGGTGTTGCACGGCACGGACACCATGTCCTATACCGCTTCGGCATTGAGTTTTATGCTCGAAAATTTGTCGAAGCCTGTAATCTTCACGGGTAGCCAGATTCCGATGGGTATTCTTCGCACCGATGGCCGTGAAAACCTTATCACAGCGATAGAGATTGCTGCTGCTACCGATGAGAAGGGTAGGGCTATTGTGCCGGAGGTTGCGCTCTACTTCCAGAATCGTCTTTTCCGTGCAAATCGAACCTCAAAACTCTCGGCGGAGGCATTGAATGCCTTTGAGTCACGCAACCTTGCGCCACTTGCTGAGGTAGGTGTGAATATCAAGTACAATAACGCTGTAATCTACAAGTCTGCTCCATATTTCGAGCCATTGCATATCTCGGATAGGTTAGACGATAGAGTGATTATCATAAAACTGTTCCCCGGATTGTCGCAAGAGTCGTTCAAGGCGATGCTCTCGATAGAGGGAGTGCGAGGAGTGGTACTCGAAACCTATGGCACGGGTAATGCTCCTACGGCGGAGTGGTTTATTGATGCCCTTCGAGAGGCGATATCGAATGGTATTGCCGTTGTGAATATTACTCAATGTCAGGGTGGGGCAGTCGCTATGCACCTATACGAAACGGGCAGGCAGTTGCAGGATATTGGAGTTATTTCGGGCTACGATATGACCACCGAAGCGGCTGCGACTAAACTTATGTGGCTGTTGGGCAAGGGATTGTCAAACGAGGCCCTTGCCGATGCCATGTGCCACACTTTGCGTGGAGAGTTGTCGAACTAAATACGACCGACAAAATCGAGCAGTGCCGAGGCGCACTTTTGAGCCTCCTCGATAAAGCCCATGTGTCCCGAATTTTCGAGCCATACCACCTCGGCTTCGGGGTGTTCGGCAACCATCTTTTCGGCAACTTCGGGTACTATATAGCCATCTTTTTTGCCGAGAATAAAGAGAATAGGTCTATTCAAGGCGTGGAGCATTTCGCTCTGCGCCTTGCGCTCTATCATACCGTTCAAAAGAGCGATTATTCCCGCATCTTCGGTGAGGTAGATGGTCTGCTGTAAATCCTCTATCTCGGTGCGGAAACGGTTGCGATTTTCAACTGCAAATCCCGCTTCGGGTGCTGTGTGTGCCAGCAACTCCTTCTTGCCGGAACGTATAAGCGATATCTCTCGTTGTCGATTTTTTCGCTTCTCCTCGCTATCGGCATAAGGGGTGGAGTGGAGCAGAACAAGCCCCTCGGTGCGGTCGGTGTGTCGCTCGGCAAATGCGAGCGCTACATATCCGCCCATTGAGTGTCCTACAATGGTTGCACGGTCAATACCGAGTTTATCGAGTGCAGCAGCGATGGTGTCGGCGAGGTAGTCCATTGTGTGAATTTCGCCCTTAACCTCCGAGATGCCATGTCCAGGAATATCGAGTGTGATGATGCGCACATCTTTGTAGAGTAGGGATACGAAGTTGTCCCATACGAGCATATTTTCGAGGTAACCATGCAGTAAAACAACAGTTTTCTCTCCTACCTCCGAGTCGCAAATATGCAGAGCCGTATCGCCTGCCATGATAAACTTTTCAACCATTTTATCTCTTTTTCGATTTTTTACTGCGTAAAATTATGGAAAATTCTTCAAATTTTACTATTTTTGGACGATTATACACTGAATAGAATGAAATTTGACTATATCAAATGCCACGGCTCGGGCAATGAGTTCGTAATGGTAGATGCCGTAAAGTACAATCTTGACGGTATTGACTTTGCGGATTTTGCACGTTTTATCTGCGACAGAGGTGGCTCTGTCGGAGCAGATGGAGTGTTGCTTTTGGTTGAGCGAGATGGCATGTTTGGTATGCGAATGTTCAACCCCGATGGCTCGGAGGCAGAGATGTGTGGCAATGGTATTCGTTGTGTTGCACGCTTGGCAGAGGAGTATACGGGAGTTGATAAGTTCGATATGTTTTCGGGTGGAAATACCTATGCTATTACGCATGCGGAGGATATATACCTCGGCATACCGACTTATGGCGTGGATTTGAAGGTCAGACTTACAAGTAATGATTTCGGCTTTGCCAAGGGTGCCGAGAGATTTGTGTCGCAGCGTATAGAAAGACTTGATGATAATCTTCTCTGGACTGCAATAAATGTTGGTAATCCCCATATTGTGGCGGAGGTATCAGAAATAGATTATACCCACCTCACACGCCTCGGTGAGCGTGTTTTGGAGTTGCGAGAGGAGTTCCCGAAGGGGATAAATGTATCGCTCGTGAAGGTGCTGGACGAAAACCGAATATTTGTGGCGACATACGAGCGTGGTGCAGGTATTACGGCTTCGTGCGGTACTGCAATGACTTCGAGTGCTACGGCTATGGCGTTGAATGGTCGTTGCGACTATGAAGCGGTTATTGATGTGGAGAATAGGGGCGGTGCTGTGCGTTGTGTCTGCCACAAAGAGGGCGGTCTGCACACGCAACTTATCGGAAATGCCTCCTATATTTCGTATGGTGAAGTTGTCGCTGCAGATGGTAAATTTACCTATACGGAGAGGGGTGAATTTGACGATGAGATAGCACTGTATAACGACTTTTTAGAGTTGAAAGCGGAGTAACGGATATGAAGAGATTGGTCTATGTTGTATGTTGCTTGCTGGTGGGGTTGTTGTTCTCTGCCTGCAATGTTACACGCCATATACCGTCAGATACCTATCTGTTGCAACGAATAAAGATAGAGGAGGATAAGGAGGCACCTCGTTCGGAGCGTGTCAAGAGCGATGAGGTTACAAAATATCTGCGTCAGAAACCGAATAAACACTTTCTTGGCACCGACTTCTACGCATGGATATACTTGATGGCAAATCCCGAAAAGGATAATTGGTGGAACAACCTCAAACGAAGAATGGGCGAGGAACCGGTCTTGTTCAATATGCGTGATACGGAGCGCTCGGCATCAAATCTGAAACTCTATCTCGAATCGAGAGGTTACTACTCCTCGAAGGTCGATTTCAAGGTCGATACCACCTATCGCCGTAAGCGAGCCAAGGTGTCATACTCTCTGCATCAGGGTAAACCGTATCATATAAGCACCATATCGTACGATTTCCGTGACCGCTTTTTGGAACCAATATTGTTGCCAGATACTGTCAATACACTGCTCCATAAGGGCGATATATTCGATATCTCGGTTTTGGAGGCGGAGCGTGAGCGTATAGCCATCTATTTGAAGGATAGAGGATACTACAACTTCTCGGTAAATAATGTGGAGTATATCGCCGACACGCTTGGCGGAGATAATAAGGTCGGGGTTAAGGTTATTATCAAGCAAAATCTTACAGGTTATAATGCCAGAGGTGAGGCGATGTACGACAACAATGTGGTCTATCGCCTGCGCAATATCAACATTATTCCACGATACAACGCTGTGATGGCAAAGAGTCAGGATAACTATTTCGACCGCTTTGACTCGGTAGAGTATCGAGGTTTGAATGTGATGTTCAGAGGTAAACACCCGAATGTCCGCCCGAAGGTGTTGCGAGGGGCTGTACCTCTTTATCCGAACTATCTCTACAACTATTCGCAGGTTAGTCGTACCTACTCTAATCTGATGGCAATGGGATATTTCAAGAGTGCGAGAATCAACTTTACGGAGGTTAAGGATACTGTTAAGCAAAATCTTATAACCTTGGTGGGTGTCGATGGAGGTACGAATACTTCGCCGATAAACTATACCCGTGAGGGCTATCTCGATTGTGATATCTATTGCACTCCGGCATTGCAACAGAGCATAAAGGCGGAGTTGGAGGCTTCGACAACATCGAGTTTCTACGGCTTGAAGGCAGTACTTGGTTATCAAAACCGCAATATATTCAGGGGTGTCGAGATGTTGGAGATAACAGGTACGGCAGGTTACGAGTATATGAAGGCTCCGAAGTCAAAGAAGCGTCACGCCATGGAGTTTGGTGTGGCTGCAAGCCTATCGTTCCCTCGATTCCTACTCGCAAAATATGCCGTGAAGAACAATGTTATTGCACCTAAAACCAAGTTTGAAATATCTTACAACTATCAAGATAGACCATACTATCAGCGAGGTTTGTCGAGCGTGTCGTGGATATATTCATGGCGTAACAGAACAAACTCTTCGTTTGTAATTCGTCCGATAGGTATCAACTTGGTAGACGTGTCGTATATCAACCAAAACTACTTCAATTCGCTGCAAAACCAATACCTGAAACACAGTTTCGAGTCGCAATTGATAGTGGCAATCTCGGGTTCGTATGTACTGAATAAGCAGTATAAGAGCGCACCAAATAATCATACTACCGTGCGTGCGAACTGTGAATTATCAGGAAACTTACTCAATGGAATAGAACATCTGTTATCGAAACCTGCGGCAGGTAAGGATTATTACGAAGTTCTCGGTATTCGCTATTCGCAATATGCTCGTGCCGATGTTAATGCCAGCCATAAGGTTATGTTTGGTAAGGTTACGGCGTTGGCTGCTCGTCTATATGCGGGTGTTGCTTATGCCTACGGTAACTCCGAGGCGGTGCCGTTTGACCGTCTGTTCTATGCCGGAGGTAGTAACAGTATGCGAGGTTGGGCTCCGAGGACTCTTGGTCCGGGTGCCTCGCCTGCACCTACAAATGTGGTCTATCCTACGCAGTTGGGTGATATGAAATTGGAGGCAAATGTCGAGTTCCGTTTCCCTATTTGGGGTATGTTCCATGGCGCAACATTCCTCGATTTGGGTAATATATGGTATATCGGTCGTGATGGTGTAAGTTATCCGGAGGGCTCGGTATTCCATTTCAACAGCTTTTACAAGCAGTTGGCGTTCAATACAGGTATTGGTCTGCGCCTCGATATCAAGTTTGCAATTCTGCGTCTTGATTGGGGTATTCAGTTGCATAATCCGAATAATCCTGTGGGACAACGATGGATACATAACTTTAAGTGGCGTAATACTTCGTTGAACTTTGGAGTTGGTTACCCATTCTAAAAATGTGAAGAGAGAAGATGGCAAAATTTGAGTACAAATATCTCTATAATATAGACTCGCCTGCCGATTTGCGAAAGTTGTCGATAGACGAGTTGCCACGCTATTGCGAGGAGGTACGACAATATATTATCGAACAGTGTGCCGTAAATCCGGGACACCTTGCATCTTCGCTCGGTGCGGTTGAGATTGCCGTAGCGGTTCACTATGTCTACGACACTCCGAACGATAAACTCATCTGGGACGTTGGACATCAGGCGTATGCTCACAAGATAATTACAGGACGCCGTAATGCCTTCTCTACAAATCGCCGTTTGGGTGGTATAAGCGGTTTCCCTCGTATGGCAGAGAGCGAGTACGATGCTTTCGGAGCAGGACACTCCTCGGTGTCGGTATCGGCGGCACTCGGTATGGCGCAGGCGGCAAAACTTCAAGGTAAAGTGCAAAAGACGGTTGCTGTCATTGGCGATGGCTCAATTGCCGGAGGTTTGGCATTTGAGGGTTTGAACAATGCCGGCTCTGATAAGACAACAGATATCTTGGTTATCCTGAATGATAACAACATGTCTATTGATAAGTCGCAGGGTGCATTGAACCACTATCTGTTGCGTCTTTCGACCTCATCGAAGTATAATCGTTTCAAGCAGGGATTGTGGTCGTTGTTATCTTGTACGCCAAGTGTGCTCAATTTCTGCCGTAAGGTCGGTAATGCTTTGAAACATGGCTTGTTACAGAATAGTAATCTCTTTGAGAGTCTCGGCTTCCGTTACTTTGGTCGTGTAGATGGACACGATGTAAAGCGATTGGTGCGTACTTTGAGGGCTTTGAAGGGGATTTGTTCTCCGAAGTTATTGCATGTAATAACCGAAAAGGGGCATGGTTATGCTCCGGCAAAGAGTAACTTGTCGGTTTGGCACGCCCCGGGTTGTTTTAATCCTGAAACGGGTGAGCGCATCAAGAAGGAGTCGAAAGCCTCTCGTATGCAAGATGTCTTCGGATATACACTCCTTGACCTTGCACGAATGGATGAGCGTGTCGTTGGAATTACGCCGGCAATGCCTTCCGGTTGTTCTATGACAATCATGATGGAAGCGATGCCGGAGCGTTGTTTTGATGTTGGAATTGCCGAAGGTCATGCCGTAACATTCTCGGCAGGACTTGCAGCGGTAGGCGCACGACCTTTCTGTAATATCTACTCGACATTTATGCAACGAGCATACGACAATATTATCCACGATGTTGCATTGCAGAGCCTGCCGGTTATCTTCTGCCTTGACCGAGGTGGACTTGTCGGTGAAGATGGAGCAACCCATCATGGAGCATTCGATATCGCATATCTTGGTTGCGTGCCAAATATGACTATCGCAACCCCATCAGACGAGTGGGAGTTACGAAATATGATGTTTACAGCGTTACAAAGTGATACTCCGTTTGCTATCCGCTATCCTCGTGGTACGGGTAGAGGTGTAGAGTGGCAAGGTATGCCTTTCGAGTCTATCGAAGTGGGTAAAGCTCGTCAGGTGCGAGAGGGTAGCGATGTCGCTGTGTTTGCTTTCGGAACATTGTGTGCTGATGCCGAGCAGGCTGCCGAGCAGGCTGCGGTAATAGGTGTGAGTGCAGCGGTGTATGATATGCGCTTTGCAAAGCCGTTAGACGAATCTCTTATTTTGGAGGTTGCCCGTAAGTTTAAGCGTATCGTAACTGTCGAGGACGGAGTTATTCGAGGTGGCGCAGGTGAGGCTGTTGTTAAGTTACTTAATGACAACAACATCACAACCTCTGTTGTTACACTCGGTATTGACGATAAGTTTGTTGAGCATGGCACAGTGGCAGAGTTGCGACACATGTGCGGGTATGATGTAGAGGGAATACTTAATGCAATTATAAAGTAAAAGTCGTTCTGGCGGGCTGTTTGACACTCTGCCTACGCCATTTCCGATACGACTCTACTTATCAAAGATACTGAACTTACGAAGTCGTGGGTTGCGGCGGTCGAGCAATATACCTTCGAGTAAGAGCAAACCGAGAACAATCCATAAAATCCAATAGAACTGCTCGTTATACTCATCGAAGCGGAGCGTTGAGAGTTCCGATTTCTCCATCTTCTCAATCTCGCTGACAATCTCCGACAAGCCAAATTCGGCATTCGAGGCACGAATATAACCGCCATTGCCCTTCTCGGCAATCTGTTGTAGCAACTCCTCGTTCAGGCGCGAAACGACCATTTCGCCCCTCTCGTCTTTGATAAATTCGCCACCTATCTGAATTGGCGCACCCTCCGGCGAGCCGATACCAATCGTGAATATGCGTATTCCGCGCTCGGCAGCACGCTCGGCAGCAGCCAAAGCGTCAGAGTCGTGTGCCTCGCCATCGGTGATAAGAATCATCACTCGGCTTGCCCCCTCACGCTGCGAGTAGGAGAGTGAAGCGAGGTCTATCGCATCGGAAACATCTGTTCCCTGCACCTCGACAAGCGAAGGCGAGAGTCGTTTTGCGAAACTGCGAGCCATACGATAGTCGGTCGTGATAGGCAACTGCACCTTCGCCTCTCCTGCAAATACAACAACGCCTACTCGGTCCTGATTCATCTGCGAGAATAGTTTGTCGATAGCGTAGCGAGTTCTATCCAAGCGGTTAGGCGAGAGGTCTTCCGCCAACATAGAGTTCGATACATCTATCACAAACATCATCTCCACGCCCTCTGCCTTCTCCTCGCGCAATTTTGCGCCGAATTGAGGTCGTGCCGCAGCAAAGACAAGGGCTGTAAAGGCGGTAGCGAAGAGTATAAATTTGGTATGCACACGCCACGAAGAGACATCGCGCAAAAGCGATTTGACGGTTGCTATATTACCGAAACGGCTCAAATTGCGCCTACGCAGTTGCAAGACCACCGCAAAAGCGACAATCATCACAGGCACCAAGGCGAGGAGCCACAATAGATGCGGGTTGGCAAATCTGAACATTACGGTATGCGTTTTAATACTATATACTTAACCAAAAATTCCAAGACGAGCAGAGCAATAGCCGCCAAAACATAGAGCAAATATTCCTCGTGGACATGGGTGATATCGAACTTTTCGACTTTCGACTTCTCCATCTTGTCAATCTGCTCGTAGATACGCTCCAACGAGAGTTTATCCGTAGCACGGAAGTACTCGCCGCCCGTCTTTTCGGCTATCTCGCTGAGCATTTTTTCGTCTATTTCGACCTTCATATCCACAGTATAGACCTCGCGACCTCGCTCGTCAAATACGGGATAAGGGGCTGTGCCGTTGCGACCGACACCGATGGTATAGACCTTTATATTCTGCTCCTTGGCAATATCGGCAACTGTCAGCGGAGCAATCTGTCCTCGGTTATTCACACCATCAGTCAAGAGGATTATCACCTTCGACTTCGAGTCGCTCTCGCGTAAGCGATTGACAGCCGTTGCCAAGCCGTTACCTATCGCTGTACCATCTTCCACCACACCACTATGCAGGCGACCGAGCAGCGTTTGCAACGATGATTGGTCGGTCGTGAGAGGGGTTTGGGTAAATGCCTCGCCCGCAAAAACGACCAAGCCGATGCGGTCGCCCTGACGATTGGCTACAAATTGTGATGCCACCTCTTTTGCCGCAGTTAGGCGGTCGGGCTGGAAATCGCGAGCCAACATCGAGCCCGAAATATCGACCGCCAAGACGATGTCGATACCATCGGTTTCGGTCTTGGTTTCGTGCTCTACGGATTGAGGTCGTGCCGAGGCGATAATAATCAGCGTAAGTGCAGCCGTACGCAATATGGCAGGCAGATGACGCAGGTAGTAGCGAATGGTGCGTGGAGCCTGTCGCAACGAGTCGGCAGACGATATAACTATCGATGCCCCACCCTGTAATGAACGCCACACATAGTAGGCAATCCACAACGGAACGACTACCAATAGCCACAATATTTTAGGATTTGCAAACTCCATACTCTGCTCTACCAATTTTTACTACCTCGAATAAGCACTCCCGCCTTCTCTTTCAGTTTGTCCTGCGTCTTATCCTCCTCAGCCTGGATAGCCTGCAACAACGCCTCCTGCTGTTCAGGGGTCATAGCACCCTCCGGGCGTTGTTCACCCTGCTGTTGCTCCTCCTTGCCATCTTGGTTTTGAGGTTGTTGTTGCTGGTCTTGTTTATCTTGATTTTGCTCCTTATTATCTTGATTTTGGTCTTGATTCTGCTGTTGTTGCTGTTGCTCCTGCTGCTGAATCAATCGCTTAGTGAAGGCGTAGTTGAACTTTGCATCTTCATCGTTAGGGTTACAACGCATAGCCTGACGATACGAAGACAATGCCTCCTTATATTTCTGCTGTGCGAACTGCGTATTTCCCAAGTTGTACGCCACCTCGCCACGCTCCAACTCGGTACGGGTTGTGTCGTTCACTATGCCCAACAAGGTCTTCTCCGCCTTTTCGTATCGCTCGGTGCGATAGAGTGCCGAAGCAAGGTCATACTTCGCCTCGAACGATGTAGAATCGTGTTGCAATGCTCTTTGGTAACTATCCACACTCTTCTCGAACTGCTCTCGCTTGAATTGGCGGTTACCCTTACGCACCAATCCTCGCTCCTTCATCTGCTGTGCCGAAACCTCATCACAAACGAGCAGAAGCAAAAGAGCAACAACGAAATATTTTATAGTTCCTCTCATTTTTGCTCCTCCTTTTCGTTTTTGGTTGTCTTATCTTCCTCCTCCTCAACAACCTCCACAGGCTTGGTATTCTCCACAAAGTAGAAGGCTTTGTCGTAGGCGAGTTCGTTATCATTTGCTTCGGGAGTTGCCTTGGCAAACTTCACAAGGTCGGCATCGCGCAATACCGAGAGCAAGTCCATCTTCGACTTATGCTCGATATCGACCTCTCGCAATGCATCGGCAATCTCATCGGTAGTCATCTCCATCGCTCCCACCTCAAAACGACCTGCAAGGTATGTTCGCAAAATATCGCTCAAACCCGAATAGTACTGCTTGTGCTTGTTGTTCTGCCACAACTTCTCGTTGCGCAACTTTTCGAGAGCCTCGATAGCCACAATATGCGCAGGTACGGGAGGTGCCGGTTTGAACAAATCCGAGAGGTGTTTTCCTCGTTTATGCAGATAGCGCACCAGCAGGTAAATAACACCCGCCAACAACAGAACCACCGCCAATGCAATACCGAGATAACCTCCAAACTCCGCAAAGCGCAATTTCAAAGTCATCTGAGGTTTCAAGTCGCGCACGGTAGTCATCGTGGAGTCAATCTGGAAGGTCTTGACAAATAACTCCTCCTCTCGCTCGGCAAAGAGCGTATCGACAATGTTTTTATCAAGATAGAGAGCCTGCGCCCTGCCAAGTTTGTAGATACCCTCATCGTAGACTGCCATCTCGTAGCGTTTGCGAAGGCGAACTCTGCGCCCCTCTTTTGAGATGGTATCGGGTACAAAGTCGTTGATAACCTCAATGCTCGGCTCTTGTTGCTCTGCCCCTTCGGGGATATTTTGGGTGAAATCGAAGGTCGGGAATACAATGTGCTGCATCACATCGGCATCGACCTCAATAGTGAGGGTTACCCTATCGCCAATCATAACCGTATCGGCAGAGATATGCGAGGTGATGGTCGGTGTCGATTGTGCCACCGCCATACCGCCCACCAAAAGTGCCGATACATATATTATTATATAGCGTAAAAGTTTCATCGCTGTTTGAACAATTTTATCAGTTCGGCAACATAGTCCGAATCGGTTGAGATATCGGCTATATCTATACGGTTGTGCAGAAGCAACTCCCGTGTTCTCTCCTCTCGCTCCGCCCACGCCTTGGCGTAGTGGTTGCGCACCGCCTGCGAAGCAGTATCTACCCACACTTTGCGAGCGGTTTCCGCATCTTGCAACTCTACAATACCCACATCGGGCATCTCCCTCTCGCGAGGGTCCGACACCTTCAAAGCGATAATATCGTGTCGTGCAGAGGCGATTTTCAAGGCATCATTCAACGCCTCGTCATCGCGCTTCGAATTCAAAAAGTCGGACAACAAAAATGCCGTGCAACGCTTTTTATTTACACCCGTAAGGTAGCGCACCGCCTCCGAGATGGCTGTGCCATTCGACTCCGGCACAAAGCCCACCAACTCGCGGATAATCATCAGGATATGGCTGCGTCCCTTCTTCGGTGGGATAAACTTCTCGACCTTATCCGAGAAAAAGATGCAACCCACCTTATCGCCCGTCTGTGATGCCGAAAATGCAAGCACTGCTGCCAACTCGGTGATAATATTCTTTTTGAGGTAGTCCGTTGTTCCGAACATTCGCGAGCCGCTGACATCAACCATCAACATCATTGTCAGCTCGCGCTCCTCCTCATAGACTTTAATATGTGGTTTGCGTGAACGAGCCGTAACATTCCAATCGATATCTCGCACATCATCGCCAATGCGATATTCGCGCACCTCGGCAAAGGACATACCGCGCCCTTTGAATGCCGTATGGTACTTTCCTGCGAAAATCTCATTCGACAAACCTCGTGTCTTAATCTCGATTTTTCGGACACGCTTCAAGATATCGTTCTCGGTCTGCTCCACGCTACGACAGGTGCGTTTTAAGGCACGATTACATTATTCAAAATCTCGGTGATGATATCCTCCGAAGTAATATTCTCCGCCTCTGCCTCGTAGGTCAAGCCGATACGGTGACGCAAAACATCGTGGCACACCGCACGAACATCCTCCGGAATAACATATCCACGGCGGCGGATAAAGGCGTAAGCGCGCGCTGCCTTTGCCAACGAGATACTTGCACGCGGTGAGCCTCCATAGGCAATCAGCGACTGTAACTTTTCGAGGTTGTAGGCTGCCGGCTCACGAGTTGCGAAGATGATATCTACGATATACTTCTCAATCTTCTCGTCCATATATACATCCTCAACCACCTTGCGAGCCTTCACAATATCCTCAGGGGTGATAACCCTATTTGGTTGTGGCATTCCCGCACCCGAGAGATTCATACGAACAATATCGCGCTCCTCCTCACGCTTCGGATAGGAGATTTTCGCCTTCAACATAAAACGGTCTACCTGCGCCTCAGGCAACGGGTATGTACCCTCCTGCTCCAATGGGTTTTGGGTAGCCAACACGAGGAATGGCTCTGGTAACTTGTAGGTATTGTCACCAATAGTCACCTGTCGCTCCTGCATAGCCTCCAAGAGTGCCGACTGCACCTTTGCAGGGGAACGGTTAATCTCATCTGCCAACACAAAGTTCGCAAATACAGGTCCCTTCTTCACGGTGAAATCTTCCGCCTTCTGCGAGTAAATCAGAGTACCCACAATATCGGCAGGGAGCAAATCAGGCGTAAACTGAATACGCGAGAAGTCGGCATCGACAGCCTTTGCCAAGGTTGTGATTGCCAAAGTCTTTGCCAAACCCGGCACACCCTCCAACAAGATGTGTCCGTTGGACAAAAGACCAATCAAAAGTGTATCGACAAGGTGCTGCTGACCGACAATCACCTTACCCATCTCTGTACGCAGAGTATCCACAAAGAGACTTTCGCGCTCGATGCGCTCATTCAACTCTTTGATGTTGATAATGTTATCACTCATATATCTTTTCGGTTAATTTTTGTCGTAATAACTTAACGCAATGTTTTCTCTTTTATTGCCTACTCCTCGCCTTGCTCCTTGCGCAGACGAAGGAAGCAGTGGCGGCATACAGGCTCGTAGGTATCCTTCTCGCCGAGCATAACGAGCTTCTCGCTCTTTGCCAAGCGGTGCGAATGTTGTGCAGGGTTGCCACAATGTACGCAGATGGCGTGTACCTTATCGACATACTCCGCAATAGCCATCAATGCAGGCATAGGACCGAATGGTTTGCCAAGGAAGTCCATATCCAGACCGGCAACGATAACACGCACACCTCGATTAGCCAACTCACGACAGACATCTATAATGCTGTCATCGAAGAACTGCGCCTCATCGACACCCACAACATCAACCTCCGAAGACATCAACAAAATCTGCTGTGGCGACTCTACGGGTGTAGAGCGAATCGAAGAGTGGTTGTGCGAAACCACCTCGTCCTCCGAATAGCGCACATCAATCTGTGGCTTAAAAATCTCAACGCGCTGATGCGCAAACTCCGCACGGCGCAAGCGGCGAATCAACTCCTCGGTCTTGCCCGAAAACATCGAGCCACAAACAACCTCAATCCAACCTTTCTGTGTACAATTCTCTAAAAACATTGCTATACCTTTATTTATATTTTCTGCAAAAATAGCAAAAAGAACGGAACTGACGATGCGGAGCGAGCGAAAAAAGTAAATTTATTTACATTTTTCCGAGCCGCAAGGAGGAAAAACCCACGAAGTGGGATTAAAACGAAAAACGAAAAACTTTCAGTTTAGTTGAACAAACAACCTATCTAACCGTTTCATTGTAAATTGGACTCGAACGGTCGCAGCAGTTGAGAGCAGACCGAAGAGATATGCGATAGGAGTTAAACTGAAAGTTTCGAGAATAGATTGAAAAGCAGTAGTCAAATTTATTTGAACTATTGATTTTTAATCTGTTATCGTAGTTGCGTAGCAACAACTACTATCGCACAACTCGCAGACAAGTTTGCCGAGACGCCCCCGACTGACCGAGCCTCCGAGCGCAACAAAAAAAGAGAATAGGCGACTATTCTCTTTTAGTTGCGGGAGGAGGATTTGAGTATTGCTCATTATTGGAGAATTGTCAAATCTCATTTTTCTGATATTCAGTATAATACAATTTTGCGATTTTCTCATATTAAATATCTTTTGTCCCGAATCTGTCCCGGTAAGGCGTCAGTATTTAGGTAATACATAACGCCTTCCGGCAAAATGTATTACATGGCATCGGCACTGACGGCATCTTCTTCCACTCGGACAGTGCCCCCTTTACTATTCTCTATAACTCTTTGCTGGGACTCTATTGTTCGTTGTTGAGAACTAATAGTATCGACTAACTGCTGGATAGAATTAAAGACCTCTCTACTCATAGTAATAGTATCTGATGGGAGTTCGTCTGCACTCGCCTCTATAATCATAGAGGTATCATATTCTCCGGCATTTAATAGAAACTCTATTTTCTCGGAAGATAAATGCGATTTACCTTTAATTATTTGTGAAATGAAAGGTTGTCCTACGCCAAGAATCTTTGCTAACCCTTTTTGAGTTAATTTATTTTGCTTGATAAAAGCCTGTAAATCAATCTTATACATAATACAATAAAAATTTAGACACAAAATATCACTAAATTATGTGCATATATTAGCAATAATTTACTATATTTGCATCGGCACTCACAAAGTAACAACAAGTTCGGAACAAATATACATAAAATTTACTATAAAATACAATACCATGGGAGAGATTAAATTTACGGAATTTTGGAAAAGCCTCGATTTGATACAAAAAAATCAACTTCGAGTTCTTTTGTGTCAAAAAGTAGAATGCTCGCCAGCAACAGTTGATAAGTACGGCGTTGGATATAGAACTCCAAGTCCATACAAGAAGGTTAAAATATGCAATCTTGTACGAAAGCATTTCAATAAAAACATAACCTTCTAATACCTATATATATGTATGCTGATGTAGATAGTCGAGGTCGCTACTCGATAATGGATTTAACGCCTGACGAATTTGAGACTATTCGTAGGGCGATAAAGGCTTTTCGCAATGGAATGATGATGACACATACATTCACAGGCAAGGAGTCAGACAAACAGTATATCCGAGCGACTAATATACAACGCACACTCTCTGAACTTCCATAAATTTCGGGGGGGGGATTTTCCCTTATAGATATGATTTCACAAAATGTTATAGACAGAATCCAAGACCTAGATATTATCACGGTCATAGAGAATGAAGGTGTCCACCTCACAAAGAAAGGCGTGGACTACGAGTGTTGCTGTCCATTCCACGGCGAGAAAACACCTTCATTTAAGGTGTCAATCAAACGAAACAGATATCACTGCTTTGGTTGCAATGCTGATGGCGACTCGATAAACTTCATTATGGAGACCAAGCATATGAAGTTCTACGAGGCGGTTGAGTACCTTGCAGACAAGTACGATATTCCATACGAGAAGGAAGAACCTTCTGCGGAAGAACGAGAACGAAGGTATCTCCATTCTCAACTTATGGAGATAAACCGTGTGGCGATAGAATACTTCCGCTTATGCTATGAGCAAGCACCGGGAGCGAAAACATATGCAGAGGATAGATGGAAGGAGAATACCATCAACCTATTCCAAATTGGTTACGCTCCAGCAAGACCGGGACTGATTGAGTATTGTCAGAAAAAGGGATATAAGACCGATATCCTTCTAAAAGCAGGGTTAGTAAAGAAAAGCCAAAACGATGGATCTCTTTACGAAACTTTTAGAGAGAGGTTGGTTTTCCCAATCCTCAATCGCACAGGAAACATTGTCGGTTTTACAGGTCGATACTTCGGTAAGAAGAAAGACCTACCGAAATATCTCAACACGGAGGAAACAGAATTATTTTCAAAGAAGAGCATCTTGTTCGGACTCCACTTGGCACTTCGAGAGGCAAAGACAAAATCAACGATAGTGTTAGTGGAGGGCAACCCAGATGTTGTTAGACTCCACGAAATAGGAGTTGGCAATGCAGTGGCACCGATGGGCACAGCATTGACAATTGAGCAAATAGGCATAATCAGCCAATATGCCAAGAATGTAATTATTGTTGGCGATACAGATAAAGCCGGAGTAACAGCAATTATCAAGAATGGTCAGGCTCTGCTCGAAGCTGGGCTCAATGTGCGACTGATGATTATTCCGGACAAGAGCAAAGACCCTGACGAGTATTTCAAAACACACCCAAGAGACTTTGATGATTGTCTTGCTCGACACACCCACGACTATATTCCGTGGATGTGCCAACGGCTGATGGCTGACAAGAATTCACAGACAGAGATTGCATCGACCATCACGGAGATAGCGGAGTTGCTGGCTCTTTGCCAAGACCAACGCACAGTTGATATGTATATTGAGCAGTTCTCAAAGTTATACAAGAATGCTCGTATATGGCAAGAAGAGTACTACAAGGCAAAGAATAGTCGTGAGCGCAAACGAAATAAAGCAACAAATGAGGACTCGGAAGAAATGGCAAAAGAGTATGGCTTCTATGTCCGAGATAATTGTTACTATGGCTCTATTAGACGAGCAGACGACAAGCGTTGGTCTAATTTTATTTTGATACCAATCATTCATATCCGAGACGAGCGCAATGCCCGCCGTATCTTTTTGATGCGAAATATCAAAAAGCAAGAGGCAGTCATCAAATTCGCCCAAAGCGAGTTGGTTTCATTTGCCGACTTCAAGACTCGCATCGAGACAAAGGGTAATTATGTTTGGGAGGCATCGCAAGCAGAACTGACGCTATTGAAGAAATATCTCTATGATGATACGCCATCAGCAGACGAAATCAAGCAGCTCGGCTGGCAGAAACGATACGGCTTCTATGCTTGGGGCAACGGAGGTCTCGATGATGGACACTTCGAGAAAGCCGATGACTACGGCATTATAACAATGAAGGGGCAAAAGTTCTATTTGCCCGGCTGTTCCCGTGATACCCGTGACGACACACAGGGATATCAGCATCAACGCAAATTCGTGTATGCCGTAACAAACGACATATCTTTGATGGACTACTCGCAAATGCTGATACGCTCATTTGGCGATAACGCAAAGGTTGCATTATGCTTCCTCTTTGCGACACTCTTCAAAGATATTGTGGTGAGTGTTACGACCTCATTCCCAATTCTCAACTTATTTGGTCCGAAAGGAACAGGTAAGTCAGAACTTGGTCACTCGCTGACATCGTTCTTTATTCCAAATAATATAGCACCGAACATCAACAACACCACAAAGGCTGCTCTGGCTGAGGCTGTCGCCGAGGTGTCTAATGCTGTCGTACATTTAGACGAGTACAAAAACTCTTTGGAAATCGAGAAGCGAGAGTTCTTGAAAGGATTATGGGACGGAGCTGGTCGCTCACGAATGAATATGGATAACGACAAGAAGAGAGAGACTACTGCTGTCGATTGCGGAGTGGTTATGTCCGGGCAAGAAATGCCAACAGCCGATATCGCTTTGTTCAATCGACTCGTATTCTTAACCTTCTCCAAGTCGGAATTTTCAGACGAGGAGAAAAAGAACTACGAAGCTCTGAAAATTGTGGAGAAGCGAGGGCTGACACACCTAACCGGAGAGGTATTGAAACTTCGAGAAAAGTTCCGAGGCAATTTCAGATCTGCGTGGGATAATGTTATCACGGACTTATCAAACAATGTCCGTCAGCACGCAGTCGAAGACCGAACTCTTAAAAATTGGGCTACCATACTCGCTGCGTTCCGATCTATTGAACCGTATATCTCAATGCCGTTCAATTATGGAGATATGCTCGCCATCTCAACAAAACTCTGCGTTGAGCAGAATAGCAAGACCAAGCAGAACAACGAATTGTCGGGCTTCTGGGAGATTGTCGATATTCTTGTTGCATCTAGTAAGATATGGATTGAAGCGGACTTCCGTATTAAAATGGGTACGGGAACAGGAAAGAAGATATCGATACAGGAGTCAAGAACAGGATTGGAACTCGACTCTTCAAAGAGATACCTATATATCAACTTTGCGAGAATATCCCAACTATACGCCAAAGAGGGTAAAGATTCTAATGGTAAGACTATACCAAGAGAAACACTAAAATACTACTTGGAGCACTCACCTGAATTTTGCGGTACTGCAAAATCTGTTCGATTTACTTTGATAGAATCGCCTCTGGGCCATATGTCTGCCAGCGAAGAAACAAAGAAGTCGAAAGTTACAACTGCGATGATCTTCGACTACGATATGGTTTGTGAGAATTACAATGTCAACCTCGATATAACAACAGGTAAGGTTGATGACGAAGACGATGATAAAAAATTATAAATTCCTAACATTTTGAGTATGAAACCAAATTTTGTAATTACGAGGGTACACTGCAACCTTCCAAAGAACAAGAAGCAAACAGAGTTAGAAAACTATCTTCGAGGACTGATACATGTCTCTCTTACTCTCGATGAACGCAGACAGTTAGAGAAAGATATCGATGGCGTTGTACAGTTCTTAAACTTGAAGTACCCCAAAGCCGCAGAGTATTTAATTTCCAAAGATGCAGGATGGATTGCCGTAAATGCCAAGGGCGGAGATAAAAGTATCTATATTGTATTGGAACCTATCGGGGAGAGTTATACCGAGCATATATCATAAAAACAATAGCCATGGAGAAATATAAATGTTATGCGTTTTTGTACAGCGCAGTAAATGACGAGGTTAGAAGTCAACTCGAAAAATACACCAAATGCGAGCATTCAACAGGTTATGCAAACTGCTATGTCGCAATACCCAATGAACACCCATTATACGGTATGTGCTATGGCATGATAAATATAAAAATCCACGGAGGCTTAACATTTTCGGGTAGTTTTGAAAGCATGAAAAAAGAGATAATCAAGAACCCGGACAAAGTTGAATACTTAGACGGAGAGTTCTCGAATGATTGCTGGGTGTTTGGCTTTGACACACTCCATTTCGGAGATAACATACGCAACCGTTCAAGGGAATGGTGTATTATGGAAGTAACTCGGTTGAAAGAAATATTGGAGAATTGGATTGAAATAGTAGCGAGGCGAAAGTCCTTACTGAAACTCTGGGAAAATGGTGGTATTCCACCCAAGTAGCGAGAGCTTGCCAAAATCTTGCACAGGTTCTTTTGGAGGAGGGGCATATAACAGTCCAATGCCCCTCCAATTTTAAGCGTGGATAGAATAAAAATAGAACAATGACAGAAAAACAAAAAATTGAGATTAAGGATAAAGCCGACAACTATATGCGTGGTCGAGCAATGGCACTATCATTTAAGCCTTTGACGATAGAGGATGTTAGAGAGGCGTACCTCAATGGTGCGGAAGAAATGCTACATCTAATAGAAATGGAATATTTTGTAGATGAAGGCGTATGAAAACACTATACCTCCCACTCAAAAAGGAGTGGTACGAAATGATAGAGAGAGGCGTTAAGACCGAGGAGTACCGAGAGATAAAGCCTTATTGGTGTAAACGATTGGTCGGTGTAGATACTATAAGCGTTAGTGGCGTGCTTATGGAAGTATATGAATATGATTTTACCCACATCAAATTTTCCTACGGCTACACCAAACGCACGATGACCTTTGAGTGCAAGAGCATCACAATCGGCAGAGGCAGAAAGGAGTGGGGCGCACCCGACAACGATGTATTTATTATCAAACTTGGAAAAAGAATTTAGTATATGAGACATATTAAGTTTAGAGGGCGAAAGTCTAACGGAGAGTGGATATATGGTGATTTGGTTCACAATGTAGGAGTAGGCGCATCTACTGCGTTGATATTTCCAGAGGAAGCACACGACAGTTGGGATAGGTATATAGTCCTCACCGACACCATCGGTCAGTTTACAGGACTGCACGACAAGAACGGCAAGGAGGTATATGAGGGAGATATATTGCTACTCCCAGCGAATACGAAGGTCAAAGCCTATGAGAAGGGCGATTTTGTAGAAGACAAATTTGTTCAGCGTTTTGCCGTAGTTTGGGCGAAGCAATGTCAAGGTTATGGTTTATGCCAGCCGTACGAGGCGAAATTTGAAGCTCCCGATGTAGTAGGTATGGCAGCAGTAGATAGAATGTTTGTCATCGGCAACATTCACGACAACCCCGAACTATTAAACGAGTAAGGCTATGGCAGAGGTAAAGATTAGCGAGTTAAGCGTTGGCGATTGGGTGCGAGTAATAAACCAATTCAATGCTCAAATAGATGGTTATCATAGCGAAAGTGGTTCTCTATCGCTGAAAACACGACAAGGAAACTTGGTGCATTATCGTTTAGAGGATATACACCCTATCCCCCTCACTCCCGAAATCTTAAAGAAGAATGGCTGGGAGTGTATTGCAGTCGGAGATAATGGACCTGCAACGCCAAAAGAACATTACAACCGTTATGAGAAATGGCGTTGTGAAAGCAAGTGGGGATATAGAGATTTGTTCTTTGACCGTATGACAAAGAAGTGGAGGTTGTCGGGAATGAATTGCACGACCTTTACAACGGTTCATAAGTTACAACACGCATTAAGATTTTCAGGATTTGAAAAGGAAATTGAGGTATGATACCAGAGGTGCAGAAGTAGTAAAATGATGCTCAATTTAATACAGAAAGTGCGAAATTTCGCACTATCGATGTACGAGGTAGCCGAAGCATTGCGAGAACAAACGGAGCTGATAAAACTCCTAAAAATAGCAAAACCGAAAAAGTGCAACTACATTAACTACATTCACTACAATACTAATAAAGAGTTAGTTAAGGCAAAAAAAGTTTGTAGTTTTTCGCTTCAAAAAAACTACAAAAAACTACATTTTATCAGAAGAAGTGTCCTAAAAACTACAAATAAAAAAGTGTAGTTTTGTAACATACTGAATAACAGCGTTGTAGTTGTGTAGTTGATGTAGTAGCCAAAACCTATATGGTATGATAGATTTAATGGATATCACAGACGAAGAACTCAGTGCCTATTTTAGGAGACTCATTCCTCTGCTGCAACGAAGGCGACCAAGAGAATGGGTGCCAATTGCCTCAATAGCCAATGACCCTAACAGATTTATGGACATTGTGGTATGTATGAACAATCATAGATACTTTGATGACAAAGAAGGTTTCAGTATGATTGAAGTTAGCAATGACGAAAAGTATATTCGCATTATTCCTGATAACATGGAGCGAATGAGACGAGGCGATGAGAGTAGTCGCTGGAAGTGGGAATGGATTTGGGATAAAAAATAGATTGGTTATGATAGTAAAATTGAAAGTAGACTCGAAAATGTATGCAGACTACATTGCATACCTGTTTCCTCCGGGCACCGATGGTGCGTTGAAGGTCTCCTCTGAACATATGATGGGTAAGTTGCTTATCGCTCATTGTCGAGAGGCTCCTCGCCCTATGTTTGAATCTGATGACGACCTTGTCGTTACGCTTCGTTTGCCACAATGCGAGAGTACCCAGAACCTTCGCAATAAATTCTTGTACTACAACGCCGGAGACATGTTGCAACTCAACAAGGCTCTTCATGCAGCATTCGAGTTAGACTTTGTAGGGTATTATCGCAGAGGTCAAGCACTCCAATTTGCCAAGAAGGATATTGTTGAAGGATTTGTTACTTCTCGAAAGCTCATATCAACCGATTGTGTTGATGCCTTGTATAAGAGGGTGTATCGCCGTCAGCAAAGAGAGGCTGCCGCACTCGTTAAGAAACTGATACGAAAAGCGTACTACCTTGAGGAGTCAATCGACACTTCTGGGTTGCCAAAATAATTGAAAATAATTTATAGCAAAACCGTAATTTCATCTCCGATTTCACAAATGATACAGATAGTCAAAAAAGTTTACATCAAGGTTGCTGACAAAGTTTCAGCCGAATGGTCAGAGTTACCTATCGTTCCGGCAAGTGCTACTATCAAAATTGAGATATCCCAAGAGAAAGCTGGTCTATTACAAACTAGCGAACTCAAAGCCACTCTATCTCGTGAAAGCCCTTGGCTGTTTCGCAACTTGTTGGTTAATGTTCTACTTGATGATGGAACAACCCATTCCTTCGGAAGCATAGACCTTCCTGTTCGTTTCTCTTATGAGAGATCTTCCGCCCGGAAAGTCTCTTTTAAGTACCAATCAAAGGCTGATAAGTAGTCCTTTGTTGGTGTTAGACACGACCCTACCTTTGTAAAAAAAGAAAAAGTTATGCTCGTGTCTCGACCTAATCAAAACAATTTCCAACTTGCCCTTTCTATTGTTCGGGGGCAATGGCTCGTTGCAGATGCAGAATCGCTCTTGCCTATTGCCCTCGATTTTCTTTCTCGCCAAACACCGGATATCGAGAAAATTGAGTTCTTGACCACATCTTACTCCTCTGACATGGTGGGGCGTTCATCGAGAGATGGCGCAATCACTCCGCCTGATCAGAAGACGGTTGTTGTAATTCCTATTCACGGAACTATTACCAAGTACGACACCTGTGCGGGTGTCGGTACCACCACTATCTCTGCTGAACTGCTGCGTTTGGCAGCAGACCGTAACATTGTCGGTTTTGTACTCGACATTGACAGTGGTGGCGGTGCTTGCAATGCCATTCCACCGATGGTTGCAGCCATCAACAAAGTTCGCTCAATGGGAAAACCTATTGTCGCTCACTGCGACTTCTGTGCATCTGCTGCATATTGGATCGCTTCTCAATGCGATGCAATCTTTGCCGATAACTCGATGTCAGAGTTCGGCTCTATCGGTGTTATGACACAAATCGTGATCAACGGAGAAAATCGTTGTGGTGATAAGGTTATTGCCATATACGCAAGGGAGAGTACAGATAAAAATCTCTCGTATCGCAAAGCTCTTGATGGCGACTTCTCTTTGATGCAAGCCGAGATGTCTCCAATTGTAAAGGAGTTCCATGAGGCGGTCAAGCAAGGTCGCAAAAATCTTAAAGCGGAGGCACCCGGAGTTCTCTCAGGTGCTGTGTTCCGTGCTAATGAGGCTATCGGTCTTAATATGGCTAACGCCATGTTGAACCTCGAAGAGTCTGTTGAGAATGTGTTTGCTCGTGCCACATATAAGTAATTCACATTAAATCTTAATTTTATGGATGTAAAAAAGTTTCTTAGCGACAGCAAGATGGGCAAGATGATTGCCCGCTTGTTGGGTAAGGAGGATCTTGCTCTTGATACCAATGGCAAGCCAGTTCTCTCGGAAGACGAGAAAACAAAAATCCTCTCGGTGTATGGCGAGGAATTCTTGAAGAAGTTCGAGGGAATGCTGTTCTCTGCCGAGTCGGAGAACACTCGTGAACTCTTTGATGCAGCACTCGCACACGCTCGTAGTCAGGTCGTAGCCGAGAAAGATGCTATCATCAATCAGTTGCGTGCTGACATCACCACACTCACATCTGCACCAGAGAGTGCACCCGCTGCCACCTCGGTTGGAACGGTAGCCCCAAATGCAGGTTTCAAAGCCGATATGGCATTGAGCCACAACAAAATTGCTGCTTCGTTTAAGCGCACCGGTACTCTTGCCGAGAGTATGACTATCGATGTTGCTGACTTGAAGCAGGAACTCGGAGCTTACTCGTCACAGGGTAACAATATCGATATGATTAACGAGTTGTATCAGGCCTTCACAACCGGACAGGAACTCACTTGGAAACCTGCGGTAACCGAGTATAAGGCAGTGTCAGCACAATCTGTTGGTAGCGTTGTACAGCAATTCTCGAAGGAGTGGTCGCCAAAGGGACAGGGTAAGTTTACTCTGCTCACTATCAAAAACTATCGTCATAAGGTTGATTTTGCTATCGATCCTGCCGATGTTGGTGAGAGCTGGTTGTTCCACCTCTACGATGAGCGCAAGACTCCTGACCAGATGCCAATCACCCGATACATTGTATCGAACATTCTCATTCCTCAGATTGCAGAGGATTTGGAGTTGGTGATGACTGCGAAGGCTAAGTATGTCGAGGGCTCGAAGGAGACTTCGGCAACTATGGACGGTATCGAGACTCAGCTGGTCGAGGCTCTTGCTTCGGAGGACAAGAAGGGTATGAACTTCTACAACGGTGCAACAAACCTTCTTACAGGTGATGATGAGGATGTTCTCAATGCCATCGATGATTTTGTGGCTTCCGTTGCTCCTCTTTATCGTTCCAAGCAGATGCCTATCTATTTGTCGGCAGACTTGTATCTGAAGTACAAGCGTGCTTACAAGAAAAAGTGGGGCGCTGGTAGTGGCACCGAGAATCCTAAGTTCGGTACAGACCGAGTAGATTTCTCGAACTTCTATTTGAAGGTATTGGACTGCCTCACAGGCTCTCCTATCTTCTTCAGTACACCTCGTGGCAACTTCGTTGGTTTGAAGCACAAGAATCCGCCGCAGTTCATTTCAGATATCCAAAAGCACGACCGACAGGTTCGCTTCTATTTGGAGTTCTGGTATGGCGTGGGCTTCTTGGTTGGTGAGGCTGTATTTGCCTATGTTCCTGCCGACTACACTCCTTCGGTTGTATCGACTCGTCAGGGAACTGCCGGCAAATGGATAACCGCTACAACTGCTGCGGCAACAAACGAGGAGGACGGCCCTGAGGGTGCATAGAGTTCTAACCCTTTAACATTGTGAAATTATGGCTTACAATAAAGTTAACATTCTAAAAAATGGAGATGGTGCAGGTTGCGCCACTCCTAAACTCCCAAACATTATCGTTATCAATGCTGACGATATCAAGACTGAGCCAACCCGTACAGTTGGCGACCCTACTATGGTTGGCGATTTTGAGTTGAATACCGGTGCCAAAGCCCTCACAATTTATGCAACTCCATCTTCGATTGAGATGCTCGAGGAGCCTAGTGGCGAAGCAGACGCTCGTGGTGTGAAATTGGGTGTTGCTTTCGAGCACCCAGGAAACCATCTCGATATTAAGGCGTTTGTCGAGGCGTATATGAACACAGGCGTTGTGCTCATGGTTAAAGAGGGTTGCGGTTCTGCAACTCCTCGTACCCATGTTGTCGGCTCCAAGTGCAACCCTCTATTCATGAGCTTTGAAACTACCAACAACAAGGAGGCTACAAAGCGTAAGCTTACCTTTAAGCAGGAGATAGCTGACAAGTTCTTGGCTGGCGAGTATTCCGGAACTGAGATTCCATTGGTTGAATCAACCCAAGGGGAGGGCGCATAATGGCTAGGGCTAAATCAAAGTCTGAGCAGGTAGAGGTGGTTGCCTCTACCTCGCCTCAGCCAGAGACCGTCTCTGAGGAAAAGACCGCTACATCGGTTGAGACCGAGCCGAACTCCGAGGAAAGCGTTGCTTCCGAGCAGCCTTATCGTGTTGTTGTTTGTGCTTACGCCGGCACAGAGGACCTTGTTCGCAAGGTCTGGGAGAAAATGTTGGACGAGCCTATTCATATCCTAGTTGTTCCTGAGGGAGAAGTGGATATGCACAACATCGCAACAGAGATGATTGCCGACTCGACCATCTCCGACACATTCGTTGTTGTCAAGCCTAACACGGTACCTTGCTCTCGTATTTCGTTGGCTGAATTGAATGTGCCTGTTGTCTATGTTGATAAGGCTGGCAAGGAGCATTATTCGCATCGTTTGCCGATGCCATTCGACAAGAACATACTTGTCGATGTGTTCGGCTCTGCTGATTATCCTGCAAACGATGTTGATGATGAGGCGTTCTTGCGTCTCTATGCCGAGCACGCTCAATATCGACCTATGCAGGTATCTCATTACTTTGGTAACTATGTTACTGTTGTTCTGCGTGGCAATCCTTGTCCGGCTGTTATCGCAGAGGGAATTGCTCGTAGAAAATTCCTTTCTGCAAACGCAGTCGGTTTCAAGGCTGCCGAGAAATTTGTTGAAGCGTTGTTGTCTAAATGATAAATGCGATACAAAATTGGTTAAAGACGGGAGCCGAGGTTCAAGAAGGACTTCGGCTTCTCGGTCTTTACGCACCAAACAACCATTTACATCGCTTGGTATCGCTCCGACCAGAACAGTTCAAGCACTTGCTGATAGAACGGTTGTCGTCTTTACTGCCAAGTACTCCACCTGTTTCTTTGACAATACCACCTGTTGCCAAAATTCCATTCCGGGAACAATGGCCATTCTTGTCAGACAAGGATTGCCCGAATGAACTTAAAATTCTTGCTGCCGATAAAATTACAGCGTATAGAAATTACACTACCGCCCATCAAAGTCTTTTCGATTGCACCTCGCTCGAAAGTTGTTTTGTGGTGGCAAAAAAAGTGGTAGAAAATTTCATCGAAAATCGGAAAATTCATTCCGAGTTAGCATATTACAAAGAACACCATGTCGTTCTTGGCAAGCACCCTATTTTTGAAGAGGTCAAGCGTATTGCGGAATTAAGACAACTACCTGTTGCGGAATTGTTCCGGCGTAAGACGAACCTTGAAGAAGCGATATGGAGAGTTCAAAGCGAAATACGAAAGGGCAACAAGCCACATCTGTTATCTGAACGAGAACAACGCCTCTCTGCTAAACGAAGAGAACTTGCCGAAGTAGAACGCATAATATCGGGATATGGGACTATTCAACATCAGTGAAATGCTCAATGGTAATGATGTCGCTTCTCCATCAGAACACACCACTCGCTCTACCTCTACTTGCGAGAGGTTTGAAAATATGCATCTCGAAAAAGTAAATAGCTTGAAGCAACTACTAGGTCGAGTTCCCGGTCAGGGTGAGATATTTTTCCTCTGGACTCTCAACTCCTTCAATGCTTTTACCTTTATCACATATGTCATCAAGCATTTCGGTAAAATCAAGCAGCTTACTTTTTCAACTTACTCCAT
>SUZE01000037.1 GCA_015060075.1 Rikenellaceae bacterium
GCAATATCCTCGAAATCCATCTGACGGTCGATAGACTGAATGATGAAAATCTTGTTACCCGCCTTGTTTGCCACCGACTTAACGACCATATCCTGCGGACGGATAATATCGTTCTCTTCGACATACGCCTTGATAAGTTCCACGAACTCCTTGCCGAACTTGTTTGCCTTACCGACACCTACACCCGAAATATTCTGCATCTCCTCGATGGTTATAGGGTATTGTATCGCCATATCCTGCAACGAAGGGTCTTGGAAAATGACGAATGGAGGTAAATTGTTCTTTTGAGCCACTTTGCGGCGTAAATCTTTCAACATTGCAAAGAGCTGTTCGTCAGCCACACCGCCACCCTTTGGTGCTGATGCTTCGGCTGCTTCGCGCTCCTCCTCATCGTAATCACGGTCTTGTGCAACCATAACCTTTGTAGGCTTTGCGATGAAGGCCTCGCCTGCTGCATTTATCGAGATAAGACCATAGTTTTCGATATTCTTATCGATAAGCCCCATGATAAGTCCTTGACGCACTACGGCAGACCAATGGCGTTCGCCCTTGCTCTTGCCGATGCCGAACCACTCTAATTTGGCGTGTCCGTAACTCTTTATTGCGGCAGTTGTCTTACCTGTCAGGAGCGAAACGAGATGCTCCATCTTGAACTTGTCGCCAATGGCGCGTAAAGCCTGCAATGCTTTGACCAAATCTTGTGTAGCATCGACCTGTGGGCGAGGGTTGCAACAGTTGTCGCACGCTCCGCAGTTCTCTTCGTGATACTCCTCTCCGAAGTAGTGGAGCAGTGTCTTACGGCGACACATTGCACTCTCGGCGTATGACTCCGTTTCGAGAAGGAGTAACTTTCCAATCTCCTGCTCGGCAACGGGCTTGCCCTGCATGAATTTTTCGAGTTTCTGTATATCCTTATAATTATAAAAGGTAAGGCAGTGACCTTCGCCACCATCACGACCGGCACGACCTGTCTCTTGGTAGTAACCTTCGAGCGACTTCGGAATGTCGTAATGGATAACAAAACGCACATCGGGCTTGTCGATACCCATACCGAAGGCGATAGTTGCCACAATCACATCGATTCCCTCCATCAAAAAGGCATCTTGGTTCTCTGCACGTGTCTGAGCGTCCATACCTGCGTGATATGCCCTCGCTTTGATGTTGTTTGCAACGAGCAACTCGGCCAACTCCTCCACCTTTTTACGGCTCAGGCAGTAGATGATACCACTTTTGCCCTCGTTTTGCTTTATGTAGCGGATAATATCTCGGTCGGGGTCGTTCTTTGGACGCAACTCATAAAAGAGGTTCGGGCGATTGAACGATGACTTGAACACTACGGCATCGGTCATACCGAGGTTCTTCTGAATATCCATCTGCACCTTTGGCGTTGCCGTTGCGGTCAATGTAATCAATGGTGCCTGACCGATATCGTTAATGATTGGTCGGATACGGCGATACTCAGGGCGGAAGTCATGTCCCCACTCCGATATACAGTGTGCCTCATCAATGGCGTAGAACGAAATCTTTATCTTGCGCAGGAATGCAATATTATCCTCCTTTGTAAGCGACTCTGGTGCAAAATAGAGCAGTTTTGTCTTGCCTGCCAACACCTCATCACGCACTTGCTGTACGGCGGCACGACTCAACGAGGAGTTGAGGAAGTGGGCGATGCCCGAGTTGTCGGAGAAGGTACGCATTGCATCGACCTGATTTTTCATCAGTGCAATAAGTGGCGATATGATAATTGCCACGCCGTCCATCATAAGGGCGGGCAGTTGATAGCACAAGGACTTTCCTCCACCCGTAGGCATCAGTACAAAGGTGTCACGACCAGAGAGAAGATTCAAGATAACCTCCTCCTGATTTCCCTTGAATGAGTTAAATCCGAAGTACTCTTTCAGCTTTTCTCGTAGTAAATTTCTGTCTATCAATGTCTGTGACATATCAAATTATGCTCTAAATCTACTTTTTAACTAAAATTTCCAATCAAAGATAAAAAATATTTCGGAAAAAATCATAACTTTGTGTGAAATTTATTTGAAAAAAGTTGTTTTTATGAGGCTTTACACAACTGACTTGGTCAAAAAGTATAAGGCACGCACTGTCGTAAATCATGTGTCGATAGATGTTCAGCAGGGAGAGATTGTCGGTTTGCTCGGACCTAATGGAGCAGGAAAGACCACATCGTTTTATATGATTGTGGGACTTATCAAGCCCAACGAGGGGCGCATCTTCCTCGAACACGATGACGGTCAAGTCGATGAACTCACGAAGTTGCCCGTCTATAAGCGTGCGCAGTTGGGTGTAAGTTACCTTGCGCAGGAGGCTTCGGTATTCCGCCATTTGAGCGTTGAGGATAATATTCGTTCTGTGCTCGAAATGACCAACTACACAAAGGAGTATCAGCGTGAACGTACCGAGGCTTTGATTGAGGAGTTCCGCTTGCAGAAGGTGCGTAAGAGTTATGGTAACCAACTTTCGGGAGGCGAGCGCCGCCGTACCGAGATTGCGCGAGCCATCGCTATTAACCCTTCGTTTGTCTTGCTCGATGAGCCGTTTGCGGGTGTAGACCCTATCGCTGTGGAGGATATTCAGAGCATTGTGGCAACTTTGAAGAATAAGAATATCGGTGTTATCATCACCGACCACAATGTTGATGAAACGCTGGCTATTACCGACCGTACCTATCTGCTTTATGAGGGTAAAATTCTCAAAACGGGTACAGCCGAGGAGTTGGCGAATGATGAGATGGTGCGCCGTGTATATCTCGGCAAGAACTTCGAGTTGAAGAAGAACCATAAGTTTGAACTTACAGAAGAGTAAAATCGTTCTGATGAGTTCTTTTTGCACGAGTGCTTCGGACTCCAAATTCCTCACATAGGCTTACTATGCTGCGGATTTGTCGCCTCGCATCGCACAAAAATAATCTCATCATTGACGATTTTATAGTTGATAAGATAATATAAAAAAGCCAATGGCTAACGGCTAATGGCTAAAAGCTGGTAATAGTATGGATAAATCTGTCCCGCGAGGGCAAATCTCAGGCGTAGTGACGCCACCTTGCTCAAAGAGTTACGCACAACGTGCCTTGGCAGCGGCTCTGCTTGCCGAGGGCGAAACAGTATTGCGTAACCTTGATTTCTGCGATGATACATTATCTGCCATTCGTGTTATCGAAACACTCGGTGCCAAGGTGGAGCGACTCGATGAGCGCACCGTGAAGGTACGAGGAGGTCTGAACCCTCAGAGTGACACACTGAATGTTGGCGAGTCGGGTTTGGCTACACGAATGTTTACCCCGATAGCATCACTTTGCAACACCCCCATAACAGTAAATGGTGAGGGTACGATTTTGTATCGTCCTATGCACATGATGATTGAGCCGCTGCGCAAACTCGGTGTTGATGTTCGTGATGGCGGAGGTCGCCTGCCTATTGAGGTGTGCGGACCTATCCGAGGCGGTGAGATTGAGGTTGATGGCTCGGTTTCTTCGCAATTTCTAACAGGTTTGCTGATGGCATTGCCATTGGCTGCGGAGGATACCACTATATTGGTAGAGAATGCTGTATCGAAACCATATCTCGATATGACGATAGATATGGCATCGAAATTTGGCGTAAATATCCAGCATAACGACTACAAAGAGTTCTACGTTGAGGGCGGTCAGAAGTATGAGGCCACCGATATTGCAATAGAGGGCGATTGGAGTGCTGCGGCGATGTTACTCGTGGCGGGTGCAATTGCCGGAGAGGTAACCCTTACGAATATATCGATGTTGTCGAAGCAGGCAGATGTGGCTGTTTGTGATGCGTTGGTACGTGCCGGAGCATCGGTTACGAGCGAGCCCGGCTCTATTACGGTAGAGCATCGCGATTTGGTGGCATTCGAGTTTGATGCAACACAGTGTCCCGACCTCTTTCCTGCATTGGCGGCATTGGCAGCGGCAGCAGAGGGCGAGAGCGTGATATATGGCACACATCGCTTGGAACACAAGGAGTCAAATCGTGCCGAAGCGATTAAGCAGGAGTACGAGAAACTCGGTATTGAGGTGCGCTTGGAGGGTGATGCGATGTATATCCGTGGCGGAGAGATTCACTCGGCAGAGGGTGATAGTCACCACGACCATCGTATTGCGATGTCATTGGCAGTGTCTGCACTGCGCTCCGATGGCGAGATTTTAATTCACGATGCCGAGTGCGTGGCAAAGAGTTATCCCGACTTCTTCGAGGCGTTGGAATCGTTAAGAGTTAAGGCGTAGTTATGTGGCACAATTCGTTTGGCTCGAAGTTTAAGATTGAAATTTGGGGTGCATCACACACGCCCGAGATTGGCGTGCGCATAGGTGGCGTTCCGCAGGGTATAGCCCTTTCGGAAGCCGATTTTGAGGCGGACCTATCACGCCGCCGTGCATCGGCAAATGGCACTACGGCTCGCCACGAAAAGGATATTCCGACTATTGTGTCGGGTGTTGAGGGTGGCGTGACTACGGGCGAAACAATCGAGATTGTATTCCGAAATGGCGACACTCGCTCTACGGACTATTCGCAATTTGAAAACCATAACCGGCCTTCGCATGTCGATTTCACGGCACGGGCAAAGTATGGCTCGGAGGTCGATTTGCGAGGTAGCGGTCAATTTTCGGGGCGTATGACGGTATTGCTGGTTGCAGCAGGCGTTGTAGCAAAAAAGGTGGTCGAAGGTGTTGAGTATAAAACCTCAATCGTGGAGATTGGCGGCTCACGCAACAAAACAGAATTTTCCGAAATTGTCGAGGCTGCAATGCACGATGGCGATTCGGTCGGAGGAGTTGTGGAGTGTTGCGCAAAAGGTGTAAAGGTCGGCTTAGGAGAGCCATTCTTCGACTCTGCCGAGAGTATCATATCCCATTTGATGTTCTCCGTACCGGCGGTTAAGGGTGTGGAGTTTGGTAGCGGTTTCGAGGGGGTAAAACTTCGTGGTTCGGAGCGTAACGACTGCTTTGTAGATGGTGAAGGGCATACTGCAACAAATAACGAGGGCGGTATAAACGGAGGTATTACCAACGGAAATGACTTGGTGGTGCGTGTAGCGATAAAACCTACACCGAGTATCTCGCGCGAGCAGATGACCTACAACCGAGCGTTGGGTGAGGTTGCTCCACTCCACATAAAAGGTCGCCACGATGCCTGTATCGCCTTGCGAGCAGCCGTTGTGGTGGAGTCGGTAGTTGCCATTGCGCTTGCTGAACTATCTCTCAACTTTTAACTTTTCCTATGATTCTGCGTCATATCATACGCACGATAAGAGATGCTGTGGAGCCGTTATACGGTCTGCATGAGGCAGAGAGTGTGGCTCGTTTGGTGGTGTGCGATAGATTAGAATACAATCTTTCGCAACTTGTTACTCACTATGACGAGGAGTGTGATATTGTCGATTTGGAGCGCATTGTGGAGGAGTTGCGCCGAGGTCGCCCTGTGCAGTATGTTTTGGGCAGGGCAGAGTTCTGCGAATTGGAGTTCGAGGTTGAGGAGGGAGTGCTTATACCACGCCCCGAAACCGAGGAGTTGGTATATCGCATAGCCGAAACCGCCAAGCGAGGTGCAAGAATCCTCGATATCGGAACGGGTAGTGGAGCGATAGCGATAACGCTTGCCAAGTTTGTGAAAGACGCTGAGGTCGTGGCAGTCGATATTTCGCACGAAGCATTGGTGATAGCCGAACGCAATGCCAAACGATTGGGCGTAAAAGTGGATTTTGTCAAGGCTGATGCCTTGGGCGATTTGAGTTCGTTGGGCGAGTTTGATGTGATAGTGTCAAACCCACCATATATTCCGCAGAGCGATATTGTCGATATGCGGAAGAATGTGGTCGATTTTGAACCACACACAGCATTGTTTGTCCCTGATGACGATATATTGAAATTCTATCGTGCTACGGCAGAGAATGCAACAAAGATGTTGAGAGAGGGCGGTTCGTTGTGGTTCGAGATATACGAAAAAGCTGGCGAGGAGGTCTGCGTGATGTTGTGCGAAATGGGCTTCACGCAGATAGAACTCTTCGAAGATGCAAACGCAAAACCACGAATGGTATGGAGCAGAAGGTAGTACGCACGAAAAGGACTAAGACCGCAGAGCAGGCTTTGCAGTCGCTGATGCGGGAGTGCGCTCGCTCGGAACGCTCCTCGGGTGATGCCTTGCGACTGATGAAACGGTGGGGTGTATCGGACGAAGACGCAGCGAAGGTGCTTGCACGATTGCAGGCCGAACGCTTTATTGATGATAGCCGTTATGCCGAAGCCTTCGTGCGTGATAAACTCAACCTGAGTGGTTGGGGTGCCTACAAAATTAAGATGACACTGCGCACCAAAGGAGTTGCAAAAGATATTATAGAGGAGGTGGTTGCTCCGATGCTTGATGAAACAGATATGAAGGAGCGATTGGAGGAGATAATGGTGCGCCGAATGCGGAGTTTGAAGTATAATTCGCCATACGATGCCAAGACAAAACTTATCCGTTTTGCTGCCTCACGAGGATATGATATGGAACAGGCGATAGAGTGCGCCTCGAAGGTAACAAATAGTTTGGAATAATATTAAGTTTAAGATATATGAAGAGAGCCTTAAAACTTATTACCCTGATTTTTGCTATGATGCTGCCATTTACTGTGTCGGCACAGGCATTATCCGCTATGAATCATATGCAGACGGGATTTACCGACTTTGTTACACGTAGTTTTATCAACTACTATACGACAGGCGGTATGCAGGAGAAGTTATATGTGGTTACAGATAAGCCCTATTATAGCGCAGGCGATACAATCTATTTCAGTGCATTCTTGGTAAACTCCATATACTTCGGTCGTAACACCGATACCAAATTTATATACGTTGAGTTGATTGATGCTACGGGAAATGTTGTGTCACGACTGCGAGTGAGGGGCTCGGAGGGACGTTTCCATAACGCTATACCTTTGAATGCAAAGACTACTTCGGGTAAATATACTCTGCGAGCATACTCGAAGTGGCAAACCAACTTCGATGAAGAGTTGCTCTATACTCGCCAAATAGAGATTGGTAACTACATAGACGATGCCGTGCGCACGAATATAAAGTATGAGTTTGACGGCTCGGGTAAGGTGGTGGCCTCGGTCGAGGTTACCGATAATTTGTTTGCTCCTATTCCTGAAAATATGGTGGAGTATTCGTTGAGTGTAAATGGTCGTACAACACGCCACATGACAAGAACCGATAATCACGGATTTTTCCGCTTCTCATTCCGTCCAAGTAGCAATATGACCGATTGTATCCGTATGAATATCAATGCCAATGGTCGTAAATTGGATAGAAAGATACAACTTCCCTCTTTCGAAGATGACTTCTCGGCAAAGTTCCTGCCCGAGGGTGGAAATCTGATTGCCGGCATTGAACAGGTTGTTGCATTTAAGGCTGTTGGAATAGATGGTCATTCGGTGGATGTAGATGGCGTTGTTCAGACAAAATCGGGAGAAACAATATGTGAAATTCGCTCCGAACATGATGGTATGGGTAAGTTTTCCATCACTGCCAAGGAGGATGAAACATATATAGTTACGCTATCAACCAAAGAGGGCGTGTCACGCGCATTTACACTCCCTTCGGCCGTTCAATCGGGTTGTGTTATAAAACTTAAACCTGAGGCAGATAGGCGTTTACTGTTGCAAGTCCTTACCACGCCTGATTATCCTCGTTCGCAACTTGTAGCGGTTGTTCAGTCTCGTGGCATTATAAACTATGTTGTTGAAGATTTGTCGCATGCTATGCGTGTTCCGCTTGATAAGTTGCGCAGTGGTGTGGCGCAGATTTCGATTGTCAATAAAGAGACTCGTACGGTGGTGGCTCAACGACTATTCTTCGTGCGAGGTGCCGTAGCAAAAGCAGATATAACCACTGCGACAAAGAGATTCTCTCCTCGTGAGTTGGTGCAACTCGACTTTGCTGTGAAAAATAGTGCCGGCAATGCAGTGAAGGGTGATTTTGTGGTATCTGTAACTGATGCTGAACTGCTCAAAGAGGATAAGTCGGCAGATAATATATTCTCCTATATGCTCTTAAATTCCGATTTGAAGGGGCATATCGAGAATCCGACATACTACTTTGAGGCAGACGATGCTCAGCATAATGAACACCTCGACCTTGTGATGCTAACACATGGCTGGCGCAGGTATAGTGTAAATAATATTCTTGCCGGTAAGAAACCTCGTATCACTAAACCGTTCGAGTCGGAGCAGAGTATTTCGGGCAGTGTGATAGGAAGTGTCGGCAAGGCTCGAAATCCGAGTGTGATGATATTCCGTAATCGCAAGGAGTATCTTGGTGTCCATGACCTGAATAAGACAAATCGTTTCAATATTACAGGTGTAGATGCCCCCGATACGACTATATATTTGTTGCAGGCACTCAACCGTGAGGGTAGCAGTGCCCGAGTTCGAATTAAAGTAGACCCGCAAGTCTATCCTATATCTCCAACTATTGCACGAGAGGTGTTCCACAAAAAGACCTTCTCTTCGCTTACCGAGGAGTATATGATGCGCTCGAAACAGACCTACTTTGAGGACGGCGGTATGCCGGTTATTGATATTGACGCAGTGGAGATTGTCGCCAAGCGTACGCAGACCTTCGACTACTCCTCTTCGCTCAACGATTTCAACACGGTGAGTGGCGATATGACACGATTTGTCTCGATTTTCGATGCTCTGCAACGCTTCCGTAAGTTGGAGATTGTAGGAAATGATGTATATGTTCGCTCAACCAAACTCGATGCTTCTCCTGTACGAGTTTCAATGGAATCAACCGAAGGCGGTGAAGGTGTAGAGGGTGTCGGCGAAATCGAGGTTGTCGAGATAGATATGGACGATAAAGTCGATTTGATGCCTGCGGTATATGTCAATGGAACACAGATGGATATGGGCGTTATCGATGCCTATCCGATGGAGGAGGTTATCAGTGTGTCGTACCTCGACAAGTTTGAATCTATGGCTGCGGGTATGGGCTCCGAAACGGGTGCTATCATTCTCCATGTAAAGGATATCAACGCACGCCAAAAGTTCCTTATAAACTCTATGGCAGAAGTTATTGTGCCGGGATATGCGGCACCTGTCGAGTTTTATGCTCCTGACTACTCTGTTAAGAACGATAAGAGCAAGAAGGATAACCGTACAACCATTGCTTGGGTGCCGCAGTTGCAGAGCAACTCACTCGGTGATGCCTCCATATCCTTCTGGACGGCAGACCGCCAATCGGATTATCGTGTAGTTATCGAGGGTATCACCTCCGAAGGCGAGTTGTTGCACAATGAGATGATTCTTGTGTCGAAATAAGACCATCGTTGAGCGCAAAATAGACGAGAGATGAGGTGCACTTTATCTCTCGTCTGTTTGTTAGTAATTCTCCTTTTTCGGCTCGAAGTATGCCTGCGAGTGCTGGCAGGTCGGGCAGATGCGAGGTGCATTCTTTGCCTTGCAGACAAATCCGCAGTTGCGACACTGCCACCATATCTCGCCGTCACGATGGAAGAAGTCGCCATCGGTGATGCGAGAGAGTAGTTTCAGATAGCGATTTTCGTGCTCTACCTCCACGGTCGAAACCATACGGAATGCACTTGCTACCTCTGGAAAACCCTCCTCCTCGGCTATTGTGGCAAAAGTTGGATAGAGAATATCCCACTCCTCACGCTCACCTTCGGCTGCTGCGAGCAGATTCTCTTCGGTTGTGCCGATACGACCGGCAGGATATGTTGCCTCGGATATCTCGGCCTTGCCCCCTTCGAGGAGCTTGAAGAAGACCTCGGCGTGTTCCTGCTCTTGCGCTGCGGTCTCGTCAAATACGGCAGCAATCTGCTCGTAACCCTCTTTGCGGGCACGCTTTGCGAAGAATGTGTAACGATTTCGTGCTTGCGACTCGCCGGCAAAAGCTTTGAGTAGGTTCTGCTCGGTGCGAGTTCCTTTGATACTTTTCATTTTGCGATATGTTTTTAGATTTCGGGGTAATGTATGGCAAGATTTGTGCCGATATAGGGGCGACTATTCGGCAAAAATTGGCGAAATGATAATTTTTTTTGAAAAAAGTTTGGCGGAAAAGAATTTTTGCTTTATCTTTGCACTCGCAATCGGGTAGAACCGAGAGCGGTAATGCCTCTTTAGCTCAGTTGGTAGAGCACGACACTCTTAATGTTGGGGTCCAGGGTTCGAGCCCCTGAGGGGGTAC
>SUZE01000017.1:0-26758 GCA_015060075.1 Rikenellaceae bacterium
CAAAGATAATCAAGTATTTTTATAAATACAATAAAAAATAACATAATAAAAATTTGGATTATAAATGGAAAGACGATGTATAAGACTCCTTACCCTCCTCGATATTGCGAATCTCATCCTCACGAAGGCGATTGCGAAGTTCGTTGAGTTCGACCTCCGCCTCAACAGCAAGGTGGACATCTGGTGTGCCATCAAAACCCTTTTCGAGATTGGCAATCATTACGGCATAGGCGTTATCGAGGAGTTTTAGCATTTGGTCAATCTTCTCGACACTCTTGTCAGTAAAGCGTTTGCCGTGCTCGTTACGGCGGGAGAGGATTCGACTTACGGCCTCGCCGGAGTCGCCAAGGCTCTCCATCTCGCCGATAATCTTAAACAGAGCCTTCGACTGCGCACGAGTTTTCTCGCTGATAGAGTCTTGTGGAAGGGAGTTTAAGAAGGTGGCTATCTCGTACTCGATGCGGTCGGAAATCTCCTCATACTTAACAAGTTTACCACGATAGAACTCAAAGTCCGCCTCGGTGGTGGCGTGGATAGCCGATTTGATATATCCGAGTTCGTTGCGAAGGATATTTGCGAAGTGGATAGTTTCGTTCTTCGCCTGCTCGATAGCCAGCTCTGCCGTTCCCATAGGTCCGGCATCAATATATTTGAGATGTACAACATCCTCTTCCTCCTCGCTCTTCGACTTGATAGCCCAAGTTACAATCTTGGCAATCTGAGGTACAAACCAAATCAAGATGCAGGTATTGAAGGTGTTGAAGAGGGTGTGCAACATCGAAAGACCATAGAGCGCCGAAATCGAGGCATCTCCGCCGAGTGACTTGGTGGTATCGTGAACAATCTCCATCGGGTTTGGATAGCCCATAGCCTCGATAATAAGTCCGACAAGCGATGTGAAAGGCTTGAAGAGAGCCAATGCCCAAACAACACCAAAGAGATTGAATAGTGTATGCGCCAAAGCAGCACGCTTGGCGTTAGTATTTGCCACCGCAGCAGCGATATTTGCGGTGATTGTAGTACCGATATTCTCGCCAAGCACCATCGCAGCAGCCATTTCGAATGGTAACCAACCGAGGTTGAGCATAATCAGCGTAAGTGCCATTGTCGCACTCGAAGACTGCAATACAAGTGTCAGGACAGTACCGAACACCAAAAAGATTAGCACCGAGCCAAAGCCGAAGCCCGACCAGGTCTTAATAAAGGACAAGACCTCGGGGGTTTGCTGTAAGTCGGGCACCGAGTTCTTCATCAGCGACAAGCCGAGGAACAACAACGAAAAACCGATGATAAACTCGCTGATATTGCGGCGCTTTTCAATCTTCGAGAGGCTCAGAACAAAGCCCACCGCCATCAACGGCACGGCAAAAATCGAGATGTCTGCCTTAAAACCGAGTAACGAGATAAGCCATGCCGTAATCGTAGTACCAATATTGGCACCCATAATTACGCCAATAGCCTGTTCCAACGCCAACAAACCGGCATTCACGAAGCCTACGACCATAACGGTAGTGGCACTCGAAGATTGGATTACGGAGGTAATGCCAAGTCCGGTAAGTACACCCTTAAAACGGTTAGATGTCAGCGAGCCAAGAATTGCACGCATTCGACCTCCTGCGGTCTTCTGCAAGCCGGAACTCATCAGATTCATTCCGTAGAGGAACATTCCGAGAGCACCCAGCAGGGTTAGAATTTGAAGTATCATACTATATTATTTTAGGTTATATATTATAAATAAGGTATGCATTGTATGCCACAAACATTGCAAACATCACTGCACCAGCTACACGCGACAAACGCCCCTTACGAACAAGAACTAACGGCATAATCGATGCCACAATCATCACCACATAATCTACAAAGGTAATGCCACCACCCGTCAAAGGCGAAATCTGCGAACAGACACCAAGAATAAAGGTGATATTGAAGATGTTGGAGCCGATAATATTACCGAGAGCAAGTTGGGTGTTCTTTTTGAGAGCCGCTGCAACCGATGCCGCCAACTCCGGCAATGAAGTACCGCAAGCGATAAGGGTAATCGAGATAAATGCCTCGCTAACGCCCCACTCCTCGGCTATCGAGATTGCCGACTCGACAAAGTAGTGACAACTTGTAACCAACACACCCAAGCCCACGACAACCTTTACCACGGCAACCCACAGATTTGGCTTTGGAGCATCAATTGTCTGCATCTCCTTTTGTCCTACCCCCTTACTGCGGTCACGGCGGAAGGAGATGTACATAAATGTTGCAAAGAGAGCCAGCAACACCAAGCCATCTATGCGACCAATCAACGCCTCCGTGCCATTAAAGAAGTTAAAGGCAAGAAGCAGCAACACCACCGATACACCAATGCAGAATGGCAACTCGAAACGGCGATTCTCCTTCGGAGCCTCAACGGGCATAACGAGAGCCGTAATACCGAGGATAAAGAGGACATTGAAGATATTTGAGCCTACGATATTGCCAATAGCAACATCGACCTGCCCGTTCCACGCTCCGAGCGAACTGACAAATAGTTCGGGGCAAGATGTTCCGATGCCGACAATTACGGCACCTATTACGAAGTCCGAGACATGGTAACGGCGAGCAATATCTACGGCTCCCGCAACCAAAGTGTCGGCACTCCAAATAATTGCGATAAGCGCAATCAAGAGTATTATATATTCCATTATTTCTTACTATCTACGAATTTACACTATGAATAAGAGTTGAGCGAACAACAAACTTCGCCTTTTCGTCACTCTTATCAAATTCGCAGACAGCATAGCGAGTAGAATGCCCTATCGGCAACTACCCCACCCAAGATATTCGGTTTGTATGTATTGTGAGAATGTTCTATTACAATGCTCTCCAACTCTGCCTTTACTGTGATACTCGCACTGCAAGTTCGCTTGCAAGCTGTGCGTTGTACAGTACGACTATTGCTATTTACCGTACGGGAGGACTCTCTGCCCGAAAGCAACGATGTTGGATTTGGAATATCAGCATCAATAATCGTTACTTCGACCTGCGGTGATAGTGGTGCAGTGTGCATATTTGCACTCTCCGCCTTGCACTCTCCAAACAACAAAATGGAGAGCGTTACAATCAACGATAGTATGGATACTCGACTTAACACACTACAAATATATGAATAAAAACGGTATTATTATATATATGTATCGTGCCAAAGAGATAGATTTAACTATTTCTTAAATTTAATTTAACGATTTTTTAAGGTTGAGAGGGAAGTATACTATGAATTTATTCCGTAAAATAGATTATGGACGAGGGAATTTTGCGCCAAACAAAAAGCCCGATGCGGAGCATACTTGGCGTATGTGAGCAATCGGGCTATTGAAGTGCGGTACAAAAAATCACCGTCCAGAACTATTTCTTCTCCTTTAACAAATCACGAATCTCAGTGAGAAGCACCTCCTCCTTCGATGGTGCAGGTGGTGCAGGTGGAGTCGCCGGTGCTTCCTCCTCTTTCTTCTTCTTCAAGTTCGAGAGGCGATTCATCAACTTCACAAGCAAGAATACACAGAATGCCAAAATTGCAAAGTCGATGCACTGCTGGATAAATGCGCCATAGTTCCAATATACAGGTTCCGATGGCACTGCACCCTCATTCACAACCGATACGGCAGCATCTTTGAGCGCAGCAAGATTAACCTTCAAATCCTTAAAATCGACATTACCGAGCAACATTCCTATTGGCGGCATTAAAATATCGTTCACCAACGATGTAACAATCTTACCGAATGCACCACCGATGATAACACCGACTGCCATGTCCATCACATTGCCTTTGAGGGCAAATGCCTTAAATTCCTTCAAAAATCCCATAAGTCTAAGTTTTTGTTAAAAAATTGACAATTAGAATCTATTTTTATTCAACAATCTAAAAGTTGTATAACAAGAGGGATTTCAAGGCTTGCAAGGCGTTGAGTGCGCAGCATACTAAATCGTATGTGAGCAACTCAACGACCGAAGCGTAACGCAGAAATCACCTTGTTAGACGGCTTTTATCCTACGATAAGCAACACCGCATCAGTTGCAACATTATCGCCCTCGGCAACAAGTACCTGCTGAACCGTTCCGTCATAATCCGAAGTGATGGAGTTCTCCATCTTCATAGCCTCCAAAACAGCAACCTCATCGCCAGCCTTCACGACATCACCAGCCTTGACCTTCAACGAGATAACACGACCAGGAAGTGGAGCAACGACCTTATTGCCGACAACTGCCTTTGGTGCAGCAGCCTCAGCCTTCGGTGCAACAGGAGCATCGCCCAACTCGATAAGCACAGCGTCAGTTGCCACATTCTCGCCCGCTACGACCAGAATCTGCTTAACATATCCCGCAGCGTCCGAAGTGATAGAGTTCTCCATCTTCATCGCCTCCAAAACAGCAACCTCCTGACCTACTGCAACAGCATCGCCTACCTTGACCTTGAACTCGATAACTTTGCCAGGGAGTGGAGCAACGATGGTATGACCTGTGATTGGTTGAGCCTTTGGCTCTGCCGCAGGTGCAGCCTCAGCCTTTGCAGGAGCCTCGGCAGCGACCTTTGCCTGATAAGCCTTAATTTTGACGCCTGTGAGATAAGGTTTTGCAACGAGTGGGAACAATTCGAGCAACAACTCCTCCTTCTCGTTCTCTGCCAACTTCACACCGCCTGCCTCCGGCAACTCAGGATTTGGCTGATGCTGATACTTCGAGATATCATAGTTGCTCTCCTCGCGGACACCGCAAATCTTGAAGCGGAATTCAGGGTCAATCTTCACAGGAGTTGTACCATACTCTCCCTTCACGAGGTTTACGAACTGATTGTTCTTTGTTGTGTACATCGGACGACCTGCCTTCAAGTCGAGAGCGCAGTTTACAGCCTGTGCACCCACAATCTGCGATGTAGGGGTTACGAGTGGTGGTAAGCCAGCCGACAAGCGCACCTCAGGAATCAACTCCATAGCCTTTGGCAAAATATCCTCTGCCTTCAACGCCTGCAACTGTGCAACCATATTCGAGTACATACCGCCCGGAATCTCCGCCTCCTGAACGAGTTTGTTTGGTGCAGGGAAGCCGAAGTATGCCTCTATCTTCTGTGCGGCATCGAGCAGAGTTGCAAAGTCCTCCTTCTCGGCAGCAGCAACTGCTCGATTGAGTTGCTCCTCAACCTCCGCAGGAGTAGCATCAGTGAGTGGATTGAATGGTTTTGGTGCAGGCTTATCCTTACCAAATACCGAAACATTCAACTCGGTGCGAACATCTTTCAACTGCTCGTTAATCTTAGCAACAGCCTCCATATTTACGCCCATATCTATACCGAGTTTCTGGCAGAAAAGATATACCAACTCCAATGCAGGAGCACCTGTACCACCTCCAAACCACCAGCAGTTGGTATCAACTACATCTACACCTGCTGCGATAGCGGCATAAACCGATGCCAAGCCATAGCCAGGAGTACAGTGTGTATGGAAATCGACAGGTATACCCGTTGCTGCCTTCAACTTCTTAACGAGTGCGCTCACACGATGTGGCGGAATCAAGCCCGACATATCCTTGATAGTAATCATATCGGCACCGAGAGCGGCCAACTCCTTCGCCTTCGACACGAAGTAGTCATCTGTAAATACAGGAGCAGGATTCTTCTTGCCCATCAACTTCTGCCAGAACGACAACTTCGGATACTTAGGGTCAACGGTGTAGCAAACTGCACAGTCAGCGATACCGCCATACTTCTTTACATATTTAATAGTAGATTTTACATTCTCGACATCGTTCAAGCAGTCGAAGATACGCATAATGCCCAAACCACTCTCGATAGAGTTGCGACAGAAGCCCTCGATAATCTCGTCAGTGTATGGCGCATAACCAAAGAGGTTACGACCACGCGAGAGTGCGGTGAGTTTCGAAACATCTCCGACCTCCTTCTTGATACTTTCCAAACGATACCAAGGGTTCTCACCGAGGTAGCGCATTACCGAGTCAGGCACTGCACCGCCCCACACCTCCATAGCATAGAAATGTGCATCTTTATAATAAGGCAACACACGCTCAATTTCCGCCTGTGTCATACGGGTTGCGAAAGAGGACTGTTGTCCGTCACGCAAAGTTAAATCTCTAATTTTAAGGGTTTTAGCCATAATTTTAAGGTTATTTATTGTGTTTTATTGTTCATTTTCAAACATTAGTAGCAACAAAATTAATAATTTTTCGCAGAAAACAACAAAAAACACGCAAAAAAGTTAAATAAAAGACAAAATAAAACTATTTATATTTTACCGAGCTAATCCATCATATTACAAAAAAATAGAAAAAAGTGTAAAAAGATTTTGCGGAAATAGAAATTTCGCTTATCTTTGCACTCGCTTAAACGCAATGGCGGGATAGCTCAGCTGGTTAGAGCGCATGATTCATAATCATGAGGTCGAGAGTTCAAGTCTCTCTCCCGCTACTAAAGTGGAAAAATCGCAAGATTTCTCCACTTTTTTTGTAGCGTTATTTTTGTAACTACTTGATATTCTGTGCATTAAATCAAAGACCATATTGCACTCTATGGTTAGAAGTCTCCTATTTTCTTTATCCCATACAACACCTTTAGGGAACACCAATTTCTGTATCTTCTGACAGACATCAAAGTCTTGATGATTCCAACAACTGCCTAAGTTACAGGCAATTCGGATTGAGTCGTCAATAAAGTTCGAGAGGTTCGAGAGATTTACCGACACCTTTTCCAACTCCCTCTCTGCTTCTCGCTTGTCTGCTTCCAAATCGGCTATTGCACTGCTGTAAGCATCTTCATCAATTTTGCCGATTGCAAAGTTCTTCTTTGCCGTCTTAATATAGGTATTGATGGTTGCCAAGTGCTTCTTTACCGCTTCTATTTCTCCAAGTTGCACATCCTCTCTCTCAGAAAACCTCTGCTTGAGCCTATTAGTAAATATAGGTATCAAACTTTCCGGTATCTTATATTCATTTAGTAACTCAGCGTATTTAGTGTGTAGCTCTTTGGCTGAGACATTAACATTACCGATGTCACCATTATACTTATAGTAGTCCAAGTTCTTAGCCTTTACGGTGTACCCCGTCATAAGATGACCTTCGTAGAAGATGTGACCTTTAAGCGGAAATCGAGGCGTTTCGGCAGCGTGCTCATACCCGCTACAACTCTTACCATCAACGATTTGGCGTACTTTATTGAAAAGAGCCTCAGACACTAACGCCTCCTGCTTGCCCTGAACAACTGCTCCATTGAGGTACTTGTGTTCAATCTTACCGCAATAGAATGTATTATGTAAGCACTTCGACAAACGCTGCTTATCAATCTTTAAGCCCCTCGCCCTAAGGCGTTCTATAACCCTCGCTTGTGGTATATTAGGCTCGGCAGCAATCCATTCCCACGCCTTTTTTAAGATGCGCCCATCGTCATTTATGGTTATGATATGCTGTTTATTAACCTTCTTTGAGGTGTATCCCAAAGGTGGTCGACTATACCATTCACCTCGGTTTAAGCACGCAACCATACCTTCGTGACACTTATGACGGCGCATTGCATTGTCAATATCGGCTACGATAAGTAATATAGCCTCAATGTGTTCAGCTAACATATTGCTTTTATCCACAGGCTGATTGACTGCAATAATTGTTACACCGCTTCTATTCAATTGACCTTTATATGTCAAGCCCTCCTCCATATTACGACTAAATCGGTCGTAATCATATACAACAATGGTATCAATTTCGGGGTCATTGAGAACCGCTCCTACCATATCCAAGAACTTTTCTCCTGCCTTCTTTGCACTCTCAAAAGTGCCTCCAAAGTCGTATTTAATCTCTTTATTCACTCTTTCACAATAATTATGGCACGCCTCTAACTGCGTATCAATCGAGTTATTGCTTCTAAATTGCTCCTCTGAGGATACTCTTGTCCAAGTAGCCGCTTTACCCTTACCCATTGCAGTAAGAGACTTCCTTCTGCTGATAATCTTGTCGAAACAAGTTCGTTTAACTTTAGTTATCATACTCTTTTTCTATTTTAATCTTGTTATTTACATACCACGCATAACAGATTTCTGCCACTTGGTCTAACCCGTTAAGAATGGTTATTATTTCTTGTTCGTTGGTAACGCCCAACGCTGCGAATTGGTTGATATAAATCTCATCTAAACCGTTGTTATTTAACATTGTAGACTTAGATTATTCCCTCTACACCCTTACATATAAGGCGTGTAGAAGTTATACTGTTCTTTGCCTCTCAACACGGTTGATTGGTTGAGACTTCTGTTCGGCAGGGCACACAGCAACCCTTGCGCTATGGGCGCAGTTATCCTATGTTATGTCATCTTCCTATGTTTTGGATTTAAGTTTAAGACATCGGTTCCCGTTAGAAAACCGAGGTAATGCAAATATACAAACTTAAAAATCAAAAACCAAATCAAGAAAATGTCTACCTCAAATTAGTTGGAAATTATCTCCTAATTCTTTTCGATGAAATATCAATTTGCTTATATGGATATAACTTTCGGATATTCAATAATTTATATGGGATTTATATGGGTGGTAGGTGGGTGGATTTGGGCTTAATTTTCTCTGTCATCCTAAAGTTGTTTTTTTCTTGACGGGGTACGCACTATACGCAAATACAGTTGGTCAAAAATTTTTTTGGGTATTTTTTTCGGTCTCAAAAATAGACCTTATATGGCAAACTCCTTCTTAACTCGTTGTACCGTTGATACTGATACCCCACAAATCGCTGATGTATCACGGATTGACTTGCCCGCTTTCAACGAGCGAATTACTTTGGCATACTCCTCCTGTTTTTGCTCCTTTGACTTTATTGAGCCGACCTTTCGCCCCATCTTCACGCCCTTCTCAATCGCCAATTTTCTGCCCGATGATAGACGGTAGTATATGTTGTCACGCTCTAATTGCGCACATACGCCAAGCACAGAAACCATCACTGCGAGATATGGATTCTCTTTGCCATCTGCCCCAAACAACGATAAACCCTCCTTTTGAAAATAGGCGTTTATATTGTTGTCCTTCAAGGCTTTAATGGTTTCTAATACCTCCCAAACGGCACGACCACAGCGGCTCAACTCCGAGAATAAAATCACCCCTACACGGTTGCTGATGGCATAGTTGATGCACTCTTGGAGCACCGCACGCTCATCATTGCGTTTGGCACCGCTGATGTGCTCCTCAAATACTTGCTCTACCTCTAATCCGTTGCGATTAGCATAGTCTGTTAGGTCTGCGACCTGTCGCTCTGTGTTCTGACGGTCACCGATGCTTGAAACTCTACAATATATCACTGCCTTCTTCATACTATCCATATTTTGCGTTTATTATTACCATTTATGGGTGGTTTTCATTGTCTTAGTATTGTATCACTTGTTTTACAATGCAAAGATATATTATATTATTAACAAAAGCAAATAAAATTAGTGTAATAATATAAATAAATTGAAATTTGTTATGGTTGAGGTGTTAAAAAGAAAACGCCCACCGATTGGTGAGCGTAAAAGAGGATTGTTATCTTTCCTCATCTTCTGTAAATTCCACTATCGCTTTCACGAGAGTAGCAATTCCTATTGCCACAGCAATAGGTGAGCCTTGTAAGGCGATAGACAAGGTTAGAATAGCAATCACTAACCCTAATCATTGTAATAATTCTTTTTGATACATAAAATTATTAAATGTTTAAGTTAATCAGTCCCCTCATCGCAGTCGGTTATCCTCATCTTTCTTAGACAATATGTGCACCTATTGTCCGTTTGCTTTTCGACCAAGCCCCTGCGATGGTTAACACTTGAATCAAAAAGCATTTGAGCATCTTAATTGGGGTTGCGAAGGATGGTATCTGTTATTTCTACTTCGTCGCCATCTCCACAATCGTCAATAGATGCTTTGTCTATTTTACGCTTCTCATATACTGTTTTTTTTGCCTACCGCTCTCCAATGCCCATCGTGAATTTCCACCTTTTCGCCATTGGCATATATTTCAGAACTTTTTATATTATCAAAAACTTACTTATATATCTTAAATTTAATAGATTTATACTGTTATTCTTCAAAATCATATCCGATAATTTGCGATGCGTACGATTTCCATCCATTATCCCTCTTATACCAATCAACCGAAGCCGTTGGCACATAGATTCTTTGCATACCAAACGAATTACCACTCGAACCATCTGGTGGAGTAGTTGCCTTGCAATATACACTTGTCAGTGAATCGCAAAAACGAAATGCATATTCTCCAACCCAAGTAACGCCATCAGGTATTGTAATACTTTTCAGCGAGGTACAACCATAAAATGCAGCCCCATCAATCCCTGTAACACTATCAGGTATTGTAATACTTTTCAGCGAGGTACAACCATAAAATGCAGAAGACCAAATATCTGTAACGCCATCGGGTATTGTAATACTTGTCAGCGAGGTGCAATTATAAAACACACCCTCATCAATCTCTGTAACGCTATCAGGAATAGTAACACTTGTCAGCGAGGTGCAATCACTGAATGCATAAGCTCTAATCGAAGTAACACTATTAGGAATCGTTACACTTTTCAGCGAGGTGCAACCTTCGAATGCACAATGCCCAATCTCTGTAATGCTATCAGGAATGGTAACACTTTTCAGCGAGGTGCAATCTTTGAATGCTCCCCATCCAATCGATGTAATCCGCTTATCAAAAACAATTTTTCCAACACCATTTTGGTATATATTAGATATTATTCGAGCATTGAACGCTGCGGGACAGTGAGGTGCTACTATTTCCCCTAAAGCAGAAGTGTACTCAAGAACTTTATCATTGTCTTTATTGCTCTCCGTTCTTTCTACTTTCCGTAGCTGTGATGCTAACTTGTCAAAAATATCAGAGTAGTATTTTGAAGTTTCGTCTTCTTCGGTATATACCGTGACAATCTCTTCATTATACTCGGCTCCATTTGTCCAATTGTATGAGCCTGATATAACTACACTATCATCTATGATACAAAACTTATGGTGTAGTAATCTGCTTTTCTCTCCTCTTTCGTTCCAATAGATACAACCGCCACGCTCGATAAGTTCATCAAAGTCCACATCATTGGCTTCTGAAAAATTTATCTCATCCTTGTTCGTTATAATTGAGACATCAACACCTGCATCAAGTTTAAATAATAGAGGCTGAAATAATAAGTCATTTGTGAACCACGCTACACAAATCTTTATAGAGTGTTTAGCGGCAAACAACTCCTTCTGTATAACATTTTGAATTTTATGCGAATGATGCTTAATCATAATTTGTTTATATCTTTGATAGAGATATGTGAATGCTACAAAATTAGAAAACTTTTCGCAAATGAACAACACCCGATGGGACATTGTATTCAAAAAGTACAACTTATATGTTTTGATTAACGAAAAAGTGAAGGTTAAAACACCTTCACAATCGACTCCCATCGGAAACTGCGCCACTCGCCAAGTTCACAATCAAATACCGCTGTGGTGGCATACAACTCTCTGCTTACGCCCCTGCCGTTGATGTGGCGTGTTACCAATGATGGATTGGTAGTGGCGAACATCTCTCTATATTCTCCATTGCGTTTTTGGAAGATGAAATGTGCTACACCATTACGGAGTTTATCTTTGAGGGACTCAATCATCATCGCCTTTGCACCCGCAATGAGGAGATTTTGAGTGCGCTGAGCAATTACATTCATTCGTACTGCTGTTGTGTCTGTGATAACCAATGCGTTCATAGTTGTAAGATTTTTTATTACAGTTAGTTAAAATTTTAATTCCTAATACCAAGTTGAAGGTTTAGTCCAACCCTCCAATTCATACCAAGTTTCGAGTGCCGAATATCTGCTACGACCACAACTTGCCACTTTCTTGCCTGTTGAGATTTCCCATACACCCCAACCACTGCCTGAGCAACCAATCTGATATTTTCTCTCTCGTGCCATATTGAATTAGTGTTATATCCTTTATTTTTCTATGACAAAGATAGTGTTTTATCACTAATAATCCAAATTATTTTAGTGTTTTCTTTTAATTTATATGGAAATAATTAGTATTTTGACATTTATTTTCTATCTTTGCCATTAAAATTAGACTACTATGGCAAAATTGAGAGTAAAAGAGATTGTAAAGCAGAGAGGATTGACATTGGCGAAAGTTGCCGAGATGCTCGATGTTCACCCTGTAAATTTAAGCACCACCCTCAACGGAAATCCGACCATAAACACCCTTTCAAGAATCGCAGAGGTCTTGGAGGTGGATTTTGTGGAGTTGTTTGAGAGAGAGGATAGACCGACCATCAGCGGTTTTGTAAAGTTAGGAACTGAGGTGGTTGAGGTGTCTTCGGTGGCAGACTTGGAGAGAGCATTGGATAAGGCAAAAGGGTTGTAAAAAACATCTAAATTTGCGTTCGCAAATTTTGGGTGATAAAACCGAAGGGATATGACCAAGACAAGTGACAATATAAAATATAGCCCGTCTCTTAGCATTGCAGAAAATGCCAAACGGAATGGCGTTAATGAGGATGCAATCCGCTACTATATCAGAACGAGAGGTGTAGACCGCCGTTACGAAGAGAAAAAGAAGGTGCTCAAGAGTATGAAAGACTATCTCAAAGAGCACCCAAACGCCACAAAAGCAGAGGTTGCTCGTCAAACAGGTCGTGGCATTAACACGGTCGTTCGTTATTGGAAGATTCTACAAGGTGAGGCAAAATTACAACCACGCGCCAAAAAATCTGATACGAGAGAGCAAAAAATATCTGCCCTTAATAAAAAACAAATAGCCTACCTCAACAAACTACCCATAAAGTTCATTCGTGAGTATCTATTACAACGAGAAGCACAGGCAGAAGCACAGCAAATTCCAATAGTCAAGAGAGATGTCGTTAAGCCTCAATCTATGAGTGTTAATGTGCCATTAACTGCCGAAGATTTATCACCTGAAGAGCAGTCAAAGAGGGCTGCCGCGATGCTGCTTAACAAAGCAAAACACAAAGCACAGGGCAAGAATGTCATATTGGATGGGGTTGAGATTAAGTATGAGGAGCACGCCTACCCAATAGATGATGTAATCCTGTATAGCAGCAAGGTTGAGCCTGAGAATAGAATGTTGGGACACCATTACGAGTGTCTAATCACTTTTCGTGGAGTTGAGTTCTATGGAGTTGAACAAATGCACTCTGCACTAAAATTCAACGAGCGACCATATATTTTGAACGATATTATGACCGCTGAGAATGGCGTGCAAGCCAAAGACCGTAGCCATAAATACGCTAAGATGTATTTGTATGATAGCGATTACAATCTGAAGGATGCTCGTATAACAGCACTATGTTTCTTATTCAAATATCTATCTGTAAAAGAATATAGAGACAGGATGCGAGAGTTGAGAGGTAGAATCTTGTTTGAGCATAAAGGCGACTATGAGGGCGGTAATCGAATGAACGATGATAAGACAATGCTTATCGGGAATAATGGTGATGGTAGGTCAATGATGGCTGTGCGTGATATGATGCTTCGCTACGAGGATGAGGCTATCACACAGGCAGAACAACAAAAAGGTCGTAGCCTAACCGATGTCGAGCGTGAAGAGGTAATAAATGGCGTGCTTGCTACTGTAAGAGCGAAATTTGAGAATGACCCACAGGTTAAGGCTGATAGCGATAATATAATTGAGTACATTAAGAAGCACACTGATATTATACCATTGAAAAGATATTGGCCCGAAGAAAATGCCAAGGCTATTATTGTCGAGTTTGATAACTGTGTATTTGACACATCTGTAGATGATGAGGTGCGTAAGGCAAAGGGGGCGAAAGTTACCAATTGGAACAAGTTCTATAAGGAGTATATCCCAAAATATAAATTGCACGATGGATGGCGAGAAGTATTTGAGTGGGCTGATGCCAATGGTGTACTGATTGGCGTGTTGGGTAAGGCTAAAACAGACCTTGTAAGGCGTACATTTGAGGCAAATGGAATAAGATGTGATGCAATAGAATATGCAAGCAGCGCAAGCCGACAACACGGCTACGATATTATTGATGGACTGAAGGTGCGACCTGAGCAAGTTCTATGCTACATAAGTGCTTCAAAGCAGGGTGTAAAGCAAGCGAAGGAGAGTGGCTTTAGATTTTTTGCGGCAACTTGGGGTACAACAGATACGAAATGTTTCAACGGCAACGAAACTATAACTACACCTATCAATATAATAACCAAACTGTCTTAAATTGGTAAACGCAAAATATGGGTGTCGAAGAGCAAATAAATCTTTGATATAACTGCATACGAAAATCGGTAGTCACAATTAAGTGGCTACCGACTTTTTTGAATACACATAAACCTTGAATACACTAATTGACTATGCTCGACCACCAAGAACGGTATCTATGGCGTGAACTATTGCCTTATATGCGGAGTTATGGTCATAACGACCATACAACGCAATTACATTATCAATCGTGGCGTTTAGCAATGGTTGGTCAAACTCTTCTCCTCGCTGTCGCATTGTAGCCAAACGCCCAATATCTCTATTGACAATGCGCTCCATATAACTGCTCATATCTACGCCTCCTTCCTCTCTTCGTTGAGAGGTGGCGGAACTAACTTCAGCATTGGAGGATAATGCTTCGCTTGTGTTTTTACCCGCTGCACAAACATCGCAACTATTGGAATGAGAACTATTCACCTCTTGCAGAGGTTTTATCTTTTCTTCTCTATCTTCAAATTGTTCACTATTGTTCTCAATTTGATTATTAACTCCTTGTATTGAAGTATTATAAGAAGATTCCAACCCTGTTGGTGTTGATTCTGCATCGTTATTGACATCTGCATTAGTATAATCATCTACTTCTACTTCTACATTTACATCAACATCTACATCTACATCTACATCAACATCAACATCTTCATTTACATTATCATCAACATCTACATCAAGGGGTTGTTTTAGGGGTTGTTTTTTGCTTGCGTTCTTATTTCCTTTTGGTGCACCACCTAATTCACCAAATTCGGCACCCTTCTTACCATTCTCAACACTCGCCATATACCGCCGCCTTGCCGAGTCGAGATTTGGTTTTGCCATTGCAAGAATGATATTGACATACGGACTTTGGCTCTCCTCGTCAATACCCTCCAACGCATAATCTCTTATTTTCATCACGCACTCACGAAATTCTGCATCGTTGAGGTGCTTCATCGCCTCCAAAAAGGAGTCGTAAAATACAAATGACCGTTTGTCATTATTGTTCTTTCTCGTCATAGTCCTATTTATTTTTGACGAATTATTCTTAGAACCACGCCGACACCATCGGCGCAGTTGAGGTTGCCCTCACTATTATAATAAGGTAGCGAGGACACAAAGTCAATACTATTCTTGAAAATAGAATGGATATTGTACTCTTATCCACTTTACGAACCGAACAACCAAGTTGTAATCATTCAAAAATGGGTTAGAAATTTCGATACTTTGTCCTACAAGACAAACGAAAACACTGAACTTATGTTCAGTGTTTTTTTATTATATGTAGCTTCAAACTTGTTTGAATGGCCACATATAATAAAAAAGCGCACGATGCAGTGCATCGGGTGTTTTCGTGCAGTCTTGGGCTGTTTCAGGAGGTAGAGGCTCATCAAGCGAAGCGCAGATAAGTCTCTCTCCCGACGGGGAGAGACCGTGTGTTACCCACCCTCTAAATCCCCCTCCTGTGAGGGGGACTTATTTATATACGCAGCAAACCACCTTGCAAATTCCATTATCCTCTCGTAATCCGTCAAAAATGAGTTAGAAATTTCGATACATTGTCCTACAAAAAAAAATTCAGGAGTGGTTTTGCCACTCCTTTTTTTGTAGCGGAGAGAGACCGTATGTTACCTATCCCCCACCCCACCCCACCCCTTTTCTGTAAAGGGGGCTTATTTTTTTTTCGATGCGACAACCATACTAAATGGAGTGTTTTGCCACTCCTTTTTTGTAGCGGGGAGAGAGCGTGTGTTACCCTCCAAAAAAATCGTAAATGATTGAGGAAATTTTGTGCAAAGCAAAGAGCCGAGTTCGCATCATACTTGGGCGTATGTGAGAAACTCGGCTATTGCAGATTTGTGCAAAATTTACCAATCAGAACGATTTTTTACCACTTGGGGCGGATACCGACAAATATCTCGAAGTTGATACCCGGCATTGGGTGCGATAGTACCGATATATACTCCTCGTTGAAGAGGTTATTTATAGTGCCTTTGAGCGAGAGGTCTGCCCAGCGGAAGGCAAATTGCTTCTCCAACTCGATATTATTCATAAAGTATGGTGGCAGTTTGCCCGTCAGAGCGACATCGTTGCTCGACATTGTAAATCGCTCGCTATAATGGCACCACTTATACAACAACGACCACGAACGGAACGACAATCGCCCTGTAACAGAAGATGAAAAGCGTGGCACATAAGGTAACTGCTTGCCTATCGAGTTATCGCCTGCCGAGATTGGCGCACCTACATTTACCGAAGGTGTCCACGCAGCCGAGCCGTTCAACTCCAATCGCCAATCCTTCGCCAAGCGCACAGAGAGCGAGGCTTGCGCCTCCACGCCGTAGGAGTGTACTTTTTTGACATTGCGGGGCGAGAAGAAGCCTTTATTTGTCGGCAGCCACAAAATCCAATCGTCAATCCACGACTCAAACCACGAAGCCGACATCTTCAATTTGTATATATCTCTGCGCCCCACCTCGCTCGAAATACCTGCATCATAACTCCAACCCGTTTCGCTACGCAAATCGGGATTTCCTCCCGGGCGGAAGTATAAATCGTTGAGCGATGGCGCACGATGGTTGCGTGAGGCGGAGGCTCGGAGCATCACATTGCCTTTTTTCGATACGACACCTTCGACCGCCACAACGGGTATTGGCAGTGTCCACTCTCGCCCATACATCTCTTCGCGCAGTGTCGCCGCAATGCCCAATCTATCAATCGGTTGCCAACGAGCCGACACCACAGCCGAGAGTTCGGCACGGTCAGCACTATACCCCACTGCACCGTCCGATGAACGGACAAAGTTTTCGTGTAGTGTAATATCGCCCGACAACAACACCTTCGCCTCCTCGAAGGAGTAGTTACCCGACACCGAGGCGTAAATCGTATTGATACGACTTCGGGAACGAGTTGTTGCGACCTTGTTGTAGGAGTAGTCGTAGCCGAGCCAAGTGTAGATATATCCCGCCTTTGCACCTACTCGCCAATTACGGCGAATATGGTCGTAGCCCACTACGCCACGGAACGAATTTTCGCGCTGATAGTTCTCATATTCGGGCGATGAGCCGTAATCGGTTGTCAGCAATGGAAGTTCTCGATAAGAATTTGTGTACCACGCATTTAGTGATAAACGGTCGCCATTTTTCGTCTTGTAATACAACTCTTGCAGCAGGTGTGTATCGCGAAAGGCGGCGTTGCGGTTGCGCTCTACGGGATAGTACTGACCGACAATATTATTCTCCGCATCGTAGATATTCTCTTTCTTGTCGTAGTTGCGGTAGCGATAGTTGTTTTTCGAGGTCGAAAAGACCACCCTTGTCGAAGAGTGCCAACGCCCCTTGCCGTAGGTCAGCCGCAGGAAATCGTCAAAAGTCCAGAAGGAGCCTACGCCCTGCACAAAGTGTAAGCCGAAGCCCTCCTCCGCAGTTGGCTCGGTGGAGAGTTTCACCGCACCTCCCAAGCCTCCACCCGACTCGGTAATCGAGGAGGAGCCGTGCAGAAGTGTTGCCCTATCGACCAAAAACGATGGTATCATCGAAAAATCGGTCATGCCGAGCATTGGCGAATTTATGCGCAGACCATTCCACAGGACCTGTGTATGCGATGGCGAAGTGCCTCGAAACGAGACTGTCGAGAGGGTTGCTCGACCGCTATTTTTTACAAAAATCGATGAGTTGAACGAGAGAATATCTGCCATCGAAAGAGAGATATTTTGATGCAGCATTGCCGAGTCTATTTTAGTCTGCTCTACACCGATATCGCGCATCGGTCGGCGAGCCACGACCTCCACATCGGGAATCTCCAAGCCATCGCGCAGCCAATCTCGCTCCTCCGCCCAAACAGTCAGAGAAACAATGAGAAACAGCAATATAAAAATCCCCTTGCGCATCACTTTTTCCAACAAAAATCTCCTGCAATAACGCCCGTAGTAAACGAGTCCAACAACTCTCCTTCACTCGAATAGCGATAGATAATCGAGCGTTGCTGATAGTCGAGCGCATCGCCCACATAGACCTCCTCCGTATCGGGAGCAACGCCCAAGGCGTAGTAGAGCGAGAGGGTTGCGCCCTCGATAGGCTTAATAAATGGCTCTGCCGGCAACTCCGCAGCATCAATAGCCATACGCCATACGCCACCATCAATCCAATAGAGCATATCGCCTTTGTCATTTATTTTCAGGCGTGAAGCCGAGCGAGTAGCATTGCCCGAACCGTTCAAACCAAGTTCAAACACTCGCTCCACCTCCAAATTTTCAGGATTTATACGATATAATTTCGCCAGCTCGTAGCCTATTGCGTTACCCTCGTAGCCGCCATCGCTCACAACCCACAATTTGCCGTTTTTATCCGCCACAATCGACTTTGGTTGCAAGCCTATATCCTTATAGTCCACCACTTTATCGGCACGAGTGTCAATTTTCAAGATGCGTTTCTGATACGACCAACACACCACATAGAGATAGTCGCCAAGCAGCACCATCTGCTCGGTCGAGCCTGTGCGATACTCGGTTGTCATCGGGCAGATAATCTCGCCCGTAATCTCGAAAGTTTTGGGATTTACTACGATTATGCGGTCGCTGTCAATTTGCGAAATATACGCCTTTTCATCAGATGCAAAGACGATATAACGAGGTGATGGCAAATCGGTTATACGCCCCACCTCACGGAAGGTTTCTGTGTCAATGGCAAATACAACATGCGAATTATTCACCACCACCCAACCGATGCCGTTACGCACTACCATCGATTGTGCTACATCGCCCAATTTCATCGCATTGGCGCGATAAAACAGTTCGTTTTCGATATGCTTGCTCTCGGGATTGTAGAACGACAATGAAGCTCCGCCGTATGTAAAATTACCCTCGTTAGTGATAAAAACGCCACCGTCAAGGATATTGAATCGCTCCATGTCGCCATATTCCCACCTCATACACGAGGCGAGCGACATAGCAAACGCACAGAGTAATATGTTGCAGAGATAACGCATTAGTCCGCGTTATTATAAGAGACAAAACCGCACACCTCAGTCGATACCTCGCCAATCGCCGAATGGATTACATTTGTTGCGGACTGCACCTTCACGAAGTCGATTTGAGAAAGTATATTTACCTCGCCCGTAGCATCGTGTGCATCGAGAATGCGGAAACGATTTGCTCTATCCGAAGCGAGGTCTATTGCGCTGAAATTATCGGCATACCCCCACTCAAAGGCGTGCAGTACCCACTCCTGATTCTTCTCGCTCCACTCGCTGTTGTCGGGCAGAAGTGTTCCCGAAAGGGTATATTCATTCTCTGTTACCCACGCTGGAAAATAGTCCTGACGATGTGCAGCATTACGCTCGATAGTGCCACTCTCGCCCTTGTTGTCGCACCATGCTATCTTCTTCTCGTCATCGGTGCGTGAGTAGATTATCGAGTAATTTTGCAAAACATTACTCTTCAAAACGCTCTCCGAGCCATACAACTCCTGCCATTCGTCATCTGCCACACCGTTTTTGTTTGCATCTTGCGACACCCAAACAATGCCGGGCTCTGAACTGCCACTAAACGAGTTTCCGTAAATTCCGAAGTCGTAACCTCCCTCCGAATTTATGATTGGAGTTTTGAATTTTACAATGATATATCCGCCAAAGCCTCCTAACGACACAAAGTAACCATTTTTGAGTCGCTCCCCGGCATAGGCGCAAGCCTCCTCCATAGTGGTCGCAGTGTAACCCTCATTTACAAACTGTCCGGGTGCAGGAAGAAACTCCACCACCTCATACTCCAACTCTTTGGGTGCAGGTTCTTTACCACCACCTCCGTTGTCATCTTCAAATGATGCGCAACCACCTACTACAAATAGGGCTGCAACAAGTGCAAACTTAAATGTTTTGGACATAAAATGTAAGTTTTATAATCCGATTGCCTGCGGATTGTTAAACAAAAATGCCGAGGTAGGTCTTCTGACTTGTTCCGCAAGGCGCCTTCCCAATCCCTAAAAAAGACCAGTGGCAAAGAGTGCCTTTTTACCCCTTATTTGTGCAGTGTCGTATTTTCCAACACAACCCATACGCCCTATGGGGCAGGAACTTACAGCAGCAGGTACTGTTTCGGATTTACACCGAATTCCGTTTTAATCCGTGCGAGCGTGGCTCTACACCGGAACCTCTGACGATGCAAAGGTAAGAATAAAAAACTGAAAACCGAAACGAAAACCAAACAAAAAAACATCGTGGGCACATCTGCTGTACCCACGATATCCGTTATTGCTTTTCGTTCCGCCTCTACTCCTGATTCTTCTTCAACCACTCCAAGCGGCGCAGGTCAGGCAAGTGCGTGATTTTGAACCCTTCGAAACGTGCCTCAAAGCCCTTTCCATCAGGGCAAGCAGCCATCATACCGACCATTACAGGCGTATTGTCCGCCAAATGGCAGTTACGCATCATCACATAGTTTTTATCATCAAACGAGTAGAAAATCTCCACCGCATCAAGACGGCGCACCGCCTTAATCCAAATAAAATCCACACTCTTGTCAAGGGTGATGACCGACCAGTCGCTTGTGTGGTGGGTTACTACACACGAGATATTATACTTGCCATCGACAAACTCGATACCCGCCTTGATATAGTTCTCTTTGTCGGTGCGCAACATAAGACCTGCTTGGTCGAAACGCATCTTGTAATCGCCTGCGATTTTGACCTTTACCTCGAACTCACCACCTCGTGTGGTATAGAGGAAAGGAGCATCATCAACGGTAAAGCCGTAGTGTGAGATACGCCAATAGTCGCTTTGAGGAGTCACCTGCATTGAGAGTTGATTGTTTTTGATACTCCACGACTCGGGCTCATTGAACCACTGCATACGGTCGAGTGTCTGCGCCTGCAATGCCATAACCGAGGCAATTAGCGCCAAAAAGATAAAAATTCTCTTCATAATCGGGATAATTTATAGTTTTGCAGCACGAAGATACAAAAATTTTCAGAAGAATCAGCCATAGTAGATACAGAACAAAACGAAATTACATACTTTTGATTCGCAAAGATAAGCAACAGACTTCTTTATGCTTGTCGGCATCACACAATTACAACATAAATCTTTCTAATTTATTCTTCCATCTCTCCCAGTCAGGCATCTCCTTTTGTAGTAGGTCCCAAAATGCTTTTGTGTGGTCAGGATGCAGTAAATGACATAATTCGTGTGTAATTACATACTCAATACAAGGTCGAGGTGCCATAATCAATCGAGTATTGAGAATTATTTTGCCCTTTGGAGTACAACTTCCCCAACGATTTTCCATCTCTTGAATATACAAAGACGATGGTTTTACTCCATATTTGGCAAATCGAGCGATTATCGGCTCGGCATATTCTGCAAACTTTATTTTAGCGTGAGATTTATACCACTCTTTCATCAACTCCTTTGCTCTACTTTTTGGCGTGCATATAACCTCAAAATATCGTCCTTTATATCGAACGCTACTGGGTTTGCCCTCCTCAACACGCAATAAGAATTGGCGGCCGAGATAATAATGAGATTCTCCACTGATAAATCTTTTCTCGGGCGAATGTTCTCCCAACTGTTTGAAGTAGTTTTGTTGTTTAATAATCCAATTTGCCCTTTTTAATACTCGTTGTTCTATCTCCTCAATTGTCGTATCAATAGGTGCCAACACCTCAACATTACCTGCCGGATAGACCTTTATGCCAAGCGTCTTGCGGTTGGCAAACTTTGCGCTAAACACTATTTCGTGTGAGCCAAAAATAATTTTACTCTCCATTAGCGGAACCATTTTGATGCTACATCTACCGAGTTGTCGATGATTGAATCCATATCATCAAAGGTTAATGGGACTCCGTACCCCTTTTTTATCACATCGATTAGATAGTCTTCTATCTCCAATTTCATAGTGCCAATTAATCTATCTTTGGCAATCCAATCTACCATCAATGAGCCATCTCGAAGTATATACGACTTGATTATTTCATCAATCTTGTTTGCAGTCATCAGTGCCAATTCGGGTAAATCGAAATCTTCAACATCTTGACACACCCTCTTATATACCTCTAACCCAAGACCAAAGTATGCTCTACCGGCATTGTTATTTTGTAAAGACTCCGGTATTTCGCTATCGGTATGATTGAGCACTTTGTACATAATTTCCTCGGCTCGCTGCAAATACTCAGCCTCACTTATGCGCCCCTGTTTATACTCCTCGATTGTCTCCTCTAACATCTTCGAGAATTTCTTGAAGAAGGCAGGGTCCGTATCCATACTCTCCGTGATGTATTTCGCTGTGCGTGACGCAATTGTATCTGCCTTCGCTGCTTTTCCTACAATCTTTTCTACCTCCTCGGCAAATTTCTCTTTATCGAATATATTTACTAATTCGGTTATAATTTGAACCTCGCCACTCTCAATATGCGTGTCAATGAGTTTTTGAATTTGCCCCTCGTATTGCGAGAAATCAATCGTGTCCGAGTATCGCTCTTGCACGGCTTTACGCAAATTTAAGAACATTGTCAAGTCACTCTTATACCTATCTATCTGCTCCTGCGTTGTAGATTTATGAAAATCAATCGAAGAGAGGGCTATTTTAAGAGTACGAGAATAGGCGGTCAATTTCTCATAGAAATTAACTCGTTTCTCATCATCACGCAGCACCTCTCCATAAGCCTCTAAATCCCCTCGATTTTGAACCTCACGCAAAATATCCCACACTTCGCTATGTCGTTGCGACAGTTTTGCGACCTCATCTGCAATGTCCGTATATGTTCCCGATAGGTCTTCTATATCAAAATCCGAGTATATTTCAAGCGCATCATTAAGGTTGCTGAAAACGCCGTAATAATCTACTATGTAGCCAAACTCTTTGTCATCACATACTCTGTTTACACGAGCAATAGCCTGCAAGAGCGTATGGTCTCTCAATTTACGGTCAAGGTATAACACCGTATTCTTTGGCTCATCAAAGCCCGTGAGCAACTTATCAACTACGATAATAATCTCTGGTTTATCGCTATTTTTGAAACGGTTTATGATGTTCTGCTCGTACTTCTTTGGCGTTCCGTGCTCGTCCATCATCTGCTTCCAGAATGTCACAACCTCGTTAGAAGTCTCACCAAATGCAATATCCTCGCCTTCGCGCGTATCGGGCGAAGTTATAAGCACCTCGGACGATACAATGCCAATCTCGTCAAGGAATTTTTTATACATTATGGCAATTCGCTTTCTTGGAGCCACCAGCTGCGCCTTAAACTTCGAGCCCTGCCAATTCTTACGGAAATGTTGCGATATATCCCACGCAATGGCATATATACGCTGCTCGGTCTGATTTATTTGGTCGGCACGACTGAATTTCTTCTTCATATCTGCTCGTTGCGCTTCGGTCAGCCACTCGCAAATACGGTCAAAATATCTATCTATCGACTCTGCGTGCACCTCTTGTGGTACCATACGCCCCTCATAGAGAAGTGGCACTACTGCACCATCTTTCACCGCTTGGTCAACGGTGTAAATAGGCTTAATAATTCCACCAAACTTGGCAGCGGTACTCTTCTCCTTCTTCATCAGTGGAGTTCCTGTCATCGCAATAAAGCAAGCGTTTGGCAGCGATTTCTCCATTTTGATTCCCATCTCGCCATATTGGCTGCGATGTCCTTCGTCAATCAGCACAAAGATATTGGGGTCTGTAAGAGGTGTTTTTAGCCCCCTTACTGCTGTCTCGAACTTGTTTATTATGGTCGTAATCACCGTAGCACTTGCCCCCTCCAACAACTTTACAAGGTTACTTCCCGTTGTGGCATTCTCCACACTAACTTGACATTTACGGAATGTCGTTGTAATTTGTCGGTCGAGGTCAGTGCGGTCGGTAACAAGCACTATTCGAGGGTTGCGGATAGAGCTGTCGAGCAGAATCGCCTGCGCAAGCATCACCATTGTCAGTGATTTGCCCGAGCCTTGTGTATGCCAAATGACACCTCCCTTGCGCTTGCCACCTTCGATATTGCGTACTCGCTCCATCACCTTCTCAACAGCAAAATACTGCTGATAGCGTGCCACCTTCTTTATGCCATCATCGTAGAGCGTAAAACCATACATCAACCCCAACAATCTTTCGGGGCGACAAAGGTTGTAGATATATGTATCCTGAACCGAAGGTGTCAGAGGAGCATTGTATTTTCTCTCCACATCGGCTCTGACATAGCTAAATCGCTCGGCAAACATCTTGTTGTTGATGCGTTTCTCATTAACCTTCTCGGCTAACTTGTAGCGATACAACTCCTCCGCATTCTTATCCACAAATTGCTCCGTCCATTTGCTCCAAAACTTCTCGGGCGTGGCGGTTGTGGCGTATGATACTTCATTTACATTGGTCGCCAACAGCAGTGCCGAATAGACATACAACGAGCGTATTCCGTCCTCCTTTTGATTGCGTAGATGTTGCGAAATAGCCTGTTTGAGCGAATCTTTTATGTCTGGGCGTTTACACTCTATCACGCATAACGGAATGCCATTCACAAACAAAACAATATCGGGGCGATATGTATCGCTCATACCCATACGGCTTACGGCAAACTCCTCGGTAACATGAAACACATTATTTTCGATATGTTTCCAATCGATATACTGCATCACATAACTCTTCTTGTCGCCATCGACAATCTGTTCGAGTGTCTTGCCGGCAGTCAGAAGGTCGTATGCCACCTGCGATGCGGTCATAAAACCCTCCGCCATCGGGAGATTTTTGAGTGCCTCAATGCCCGCCGTTATATTCTGCTCCGAGAATACGGTTGTACGTTGCGAACTAACCTGCACGGTGTTGATTTTCGCCAACTGCTCACGCAATATCGGCTCCAACAATACATTACCGTTGCTTCCGCCACGCAACTCCATTGCTTCGGCAGGCGTCAAATAGGTGTAACCTATCTTCTCCAACATCATCAATGCCGGAATCTGACTAATATGGTCTTCTTTGAAGGAGAGTGTCATAATTAAAATCTATTAAAACATCCACAATATCGGGCTTGCAAATAATGCAGTGATAATCAGCCAAACCAACAAAGTTATGATTCTCATTTGTCTCGTAGATTGTTTTTTAACTTCCGATGGTAATGTAACTATAATTCCGATACAAATAAATGCCAAAATTATAGTATAGCTCCACTTCAATCCATCTGAAATAACATTAGGTATTACATCTATTAGTTTGGAATCTTTTTGATTAGTCTCAGGTGAATATGTTGAGTATGTGATAGATGAATTCATGATTTCCCTATCGCTAATTGAAATATTTGGAGAATGCTCACCCTCTGTTAAGAAAACCAACTCAACAAATTCTCCTGGTCTCCATTGGTGAATGTGTAACGAATTTTGTTTGTTTAGAACTGCACCGTTGTTGCACGATGAAATATTTACACTTAAAATTCTGCTACACTCACTTACTGTAAATGGAATTAGTTCAGTGCGTGTATTTCTTTCATTAAAGCCTCCTCCATATATTGTGGTTTCACCTGTGTTCCTAATGATAAAAGTTGTTTGCCATAAATTCTCTACTTTTATACTATCGTGGAATATATAATTTGCAGTCAATCCATCAACATTAAGAGGCTGTGTTAAGAGGGTTTCACTAAATTTCTCGATATTAAGTGATGTAGATTTCTCGTAATTGTTCCACCACGCAATTATTATAGATACAACAATAGCGAGAGCGGCCAGTATTACAGCCCATTTGTTCCACTTATTATCCCTGGGCGCAGATAGTTGCTTAAAATTATTTACCATATCTTCTAAATTTTTACTCTTGTTTTGCCGGTTAGGAGTTGTTGCATAAGACCACGCTTTTGCAGGCGCAGAGCGTCTAACTTTTTGCGGTGCGTGGCGATTTCATTATCTGCCGATGTAAGCACCTCCGCAATTGCTTTTTGCTCGGGGAGATAAGGTAACAATAGTTGTAAACCGAAAAAGTCGGAAGGTGTAACATTTAATAAACCGTGAGCACGACCTCCTTCATTCGCAACTTTCATCAAGTTCTGATTAAATCCTCCATTCTCACAATATTGCTCAAAAAAGTCAATATCTACTTTGACGCTACAATTAAGACAAAAACATATATACAATGTCGTTACAACTGCTTTGTCTGCTTCTTTCAATCTCTTGATTGCTCCCATTGGATAACCATTCGAATAACTTTTATTGTAGCAAAATTCATCTCTGTATACCAAGTAATAGTTATCTAAATTTTCACTCGCTACATTTTTATTAAAAAAGTCGGTTTGTCTTACAAAACCCCTTTGAGCCGAAATCGTCATCACATTTTGGTTGTTCTCTTCATTCCTTCTTATAATGCGTTTTCCTATTTCGCCGAGTTTGACTTTTTGCCAAGGGGCGGTGAAGCCGGGGAGACGGGTGCGGCCGGTGAGGAGACGTTGCATAAGGGCGCGCTTACGCAACTCCAACTTTTCAATCAGTCGGCTCTGCTTCTCAATCGCCTCGTCCCATACTCCCAATATCTCCGCAATCTTCCTCTGCTCCGCCA
>SUZE01000017.1:26858-42878 GCA_015060075.1 Rikenellaceae bacterium
TCCTTATAGCCTGCCGGTATGTTATTTTTGGTTGTCATCTAATTTGTCTAAACATTTTTGATATTCTGACATTATTAGTTTACCGATAGTGTTTACTATCTTTTTTACTTGGTATTCAGATGGAGCTTCTCCATATTTAACCTTAACCTGACATAAAACCTTTTTAGGTGGGAATTTAGGTGTTACAGATAAAACATAATTAAACTCATTGAATACACAATGAATGCTGTAACTTACGGAATCTGTATTAGTAACAGCAAAATATATAATTTGAGAATATTCCCATGATATAGAGTTTGCGTTGCCTGTTCTATTATTTGCCCAGTCCTGTATGACCTGAGGGTATTTTTTGATAAATTCAGACCATGCCCCAGTAGGTGTATCTGACAAATAAGCCAAATTCAAGTGAAATAGAGAAGAATAATCAATATTTGCAAAAAGATTCTCTATAATATTTGTAAAGCTGCTGATGATTGCTTTTTTTGCGAACTTCTCTGAGTATCTTGGAGAGTGGTTTAATTTTGCTTTTATAAGACTCATCTGTTTTTTCCAATCATCCTCTTCCTCTATGCTTTCTCCGTTTGCGGCTTTAATGCGAATTGTTAGAGCTCGTTCCAAACAGCCTTGCATGTATTCCACAAAAGGTTGAATTTGTCCCAATTCGGCATGAGCGCCATCGGAAGGAGTTAAACCAACTGCAACATCGCACCTATTAAGTGCTGATAAATATTTATCTTTGTCACTACTACGAACAATAATCATTGGATAGCCTGCTCGCAGAAGTATAAAGTTTGCAAGTAGGCGGGCTATACGACCATTACCATCTTCGAAAGGGTGAATGCGGATATATCGATAGTGAAAAAGAGTTGCAAGTTCGAGCGCAGAAAGTTTATCTTCGCTTACAGCCTGATTATACCAATCTATCAAATCAGACATAAGCGCAGGAGTCTCCTCTGGCGATGCGTATTCAAATCGTTCACCAGTTGCTGTTATAACCGAATTTGGTCGAGTCTTGTATTGTCCTGCGTGTACAGTATAAGTTGTTATATTACCATCCGGCAATTCTTTTTGCACATTGTAATCCTCTCGAATAAGGGTATGGTGTAGGGTCTTGATGAAATACTCTGTCAATGGTCGCTCTGAGGCATTGGCCTCTTCCTGCATCATCTTTAAGCCTACATTATGAGCTTTCATCTCTTCAAGGTCATGCATTTTGGCATCACTATCAACCTTGCCAAACATTAGCAAGAGTTCGGTTTGTCCATAGGTTAGGGTATTACCTTCGATGTGATTGGAATTGTAGTTAAACTCCAACATAAACTTTCGGTCAATCTTGGCCTGGATTTCATTAGATACAGGCTGTAATGACCGCCACTCTTTGTACAATTTCTCTATTCGTGTCATATTATTATCTTTTTTATTTTTTACATTCCCAACTCTTTCAAATACTCCTTCATCTTGGCTTGCACATCGATAAGTTCAGATTCGAGGGTGTTAATCTCCTGCTGAACAGCAATAATATCAATCTCCACCTCCTCTTCGTAGGTATCGACATAGCGCGGGATATTGAGGTTATAATCGTTCTCCTCAATCTCCTTGCGAGTGGCTACATAGGCATATTTCTCCTCGGCTACGCCTTGTGCAAGTTTGCCATCAGCGAATGCTCGATAGGTCGAAACAATATGCTCGATATCGGTATCACGCAGGCGGTTTTGGTTTTTGCCATTCTCAAACTCTCGGCTCGCATCTATAAAGAGTACATCATCGCCCTTCTTTGCCTTATTGAAGATGGCGATAGCAGCAGGGATACCGGTGCCATAGAAGAGGTTTGCTGGCAGACCGATAACCGCTTCGAGCAGATTCTCCTCAACGGTCTGCTGGCGAATCTTTCCCTCGCTTGCTCCACGGAACAACACGCCGTGAGGGATAACAACACCCACCTTGCCGTGCTCGTTAGCCACCTCCAACATGTGGCTGATAAATGCCCAATCACCCTTACTCTTTGGCGGAATACCACGCCAAAAACGGTCATATTGGTCATTAGGCGCTTCGTCTGCGCCCCACTTCTCCAACGAGAACGGAGGGTTTGCAACAACGGTGTCGAACTTCATCAGCGCATCACCGTCTTTGAGTTTGGGATTGCGCAGGGTGTCACCCCAGCGAATAACGGCGCTATCGAAACCGTGCAGCAGCATATTCATCATTGCCAACGCCCAAGTGCTGCCATTGAGCTCCTGACCGTAGAGCGAAGAGTAGTTTTCATTTGCGCCTGCTTCTTTTCCAGCCTTGATAAGCAGTGAGCCCGAGCCGCAGGTTGGGTCGCAGATACGTGAGCCTGGTTTGCTCTTTGTTAATTTGGCAAGGAGAGTGGAGACCTCCTTTGGCGTAAAGAACTCACCAGCCTTCTTGCCGGCATCACTGGCAAATTTCTCGATGAGATACATATAGGCATCGCCGATGACATCGTTGTTATCAAGATGCGACTCATCAAACTGCAACTTCTCGTCAGCAAAATCCTCCAAGAGTTGTTTGAGGCGAACATTGCGCTCCTTCACCTCGCCGAGGTTGCTGCTATTGAAACTGATATTGCGGAAGATACCGCTACCATCTTCACTGTTGAGTTTCTCTCGGTTGGCATTCTCCAAATCAACAAGGGCGACATCTATCAACTCGCCAATATTTACAGCATTGCGGTTGTCGTAAAGGTAGTAGAACGAACTTGTCTCAGGCACTTGAAAACGCTCACGGCGCATAGCACGCTGCGCACGCTCCTCGTCACCATCATAGCGTTCTAAATATTCGGCATACTTTGACCTGCTTACATCGCTGATATACTTCAAAAAGAGCATTGTCAGAATGTAATCTTTGTACTGGCTTGGGTCCACAACGCCTCGGAAGGTGTCGCAAGCACTCCATACAACTTTGTTAATCTCCTCTTGGGTAATTTTTGTACTCATAACTATATATTTTTTATCATTTTATATTCAAGTAACTGTCTGCGTTTTTCGGCAATTGCCTTATAGAGTTCTTGTTCTCGTTTTTGTAGTTTTGAGAGTTCGATATACTTTTTTTGCCTCTCAATCGGAGGAATCGGTATTTCCAATTCTCCAAGCGTTGCCTTCGAAATAGACATTATGGAAGTTCCACGAGCCTGAGCTGCCAACACTTTTTGTGTCGTTGAGAGATTTAGATACCAAGCAACAAATTCGGGCAAGATGGCAGACTTGTCGTGCAGACGTATCACCAAAAAAGATGGAGATGCCACACATTTTTGCTCAATACTCGGAACTACGATACAAATATTATTATTACCTTTGGAGGCCAGAAGCAAATCTCCGGCAGCCAACAGGTGTTTTGGATTGTCAGCGACAATCGTGGGCTTGGCAGTTTTGCGCAACTCGCCGTTGCCATCAAAGTCACTTTGTTGAAGGTAAAGCGCATTCGGCTTCGGGCTGTTTTTGGCAAACACTCCGGTTTGTATCGTTGCTATATCTTGCAGTTTTGTCATTATTTCTCAATTTTGTACTACAAAGATATAAAATCATTTTAATATTCGCAAATTATTTTTCAATAATCTTTCTACTAAATTCCAATAAAAGCACTATTCTTTACTTTGTAAAGAAAGTTTTTTCTTGTATTATATGGGATTAAGTGCATTAATGTGGTACGGCTTCTTAACTCGGCAAGTGGCATTTCGAGTAATAGCTTGGCAATGCACTCATCGGCAAACGAATTGCTAACCACATTTACGCCCGTAAAGTCGAGCACGACACAGCTATTTTGCTCGATAAGTGGAAGTAACTGCTCGCACACACGCTTACCCAATGGGCGTGTACCCTTCTCGCCGTATTCTCTAAAACCAAATGCTACCATAATTCCTCTAATTCGTTATCGGTTAGGAGTGTGTCATTATATTTACCTGCTACGTTTGTGCATTATAATTATAGAAAGGGCCCAGTGTAATTGTTTATCAACGTTTTACCATATTCTGTTATCAAATTTGTTTGCAGATTTGTTAGCAAATTGTATTGTAGGAATGTTTGAAAATCTTTGTGTTCCTGTGTAAGATTTCACACCTTTTAATATGGAAAACACTGATTATTAGGTAGTTACAAGTGGGATAAATACAAAAAAAACAAACACACTGTGTTGTGTGTTTGTCTGTTTTGTGGTGCCACCAGGAATCGAACCGGGGACACAAGGATTTTCAGTCCTTTGCTCTACCAACTGAGCTATGGCACCAACTTTCTTGCGCTACCTTATCGGCTTTGCGACTGCAAAGGTAACGTAAAATTTTAATTCTACAAACTTTTTATTAAAAATTCTCAAAAATTTTGCTTTTTCGCTCCCGCAAAGAACTATTTACTATGCAGGGTATCATTTTTGAAGTGACACCAAAAGTTCGGACAAAAAACTTTTTGGGGGCAGTATATTTTCGACACCTATGGTAAAAATGGCAATGAATGACACTGAATGGCAATCGCTCCCATTGGTCGCTAAATGACATTAAATAACAACTTTAATAACATTTTTGTCATTAAGCAGTCGTAGACTGCGCTGTCATTGAATGCCATTCAATGACACAAAAATCTGCGCCCCAAAAAACAACCCTCCGCAGAGTTTTTTCTGCGGAGGGTTTCAGTGTTTTTATTTGCGACTATCTACATAAACGACAAAACCACGATTTTATACTGCATAGCCAATACTTTAAAGGGTATTTCTCCTTTAAGACCTTGTCGTTTCTTTCTTGGATATCTTCATCTAATATACTCATAATTTTTGTAATTTTATATTTTGTTACTCAAAGTCGTAGGATTTGATATGTGAGTTATATTTATACCAATTCTGCACAGAAGCGATACTATACTCGGTCGTCGATGTGTATTGTGTGTATGCACTATAAGAATTACGAGGTACATAGATGTCTATGTCTAATGGGAATGAACGACCGGTAACACCTCCATTATAGTCATTGTAATATATAGCCGGAGGAGTTATCGGTTTGCAATATATTTCTTTTAATGCTGTACAATAATCAAATGCCGATTTTCCAACATAAGTAACATTCTTTCCAATTATTACTTTGGTTAAAGATTTGCAAGTATTGAAAGCAAGATCACCTATGGAAGTGACACCATCGTGAATGGTTACCTTGGTCAAACCTACACACTTGTTAAAAGAGTATTGGTTTATTATAACAACATCCGAAGGAATGGTTAGTTCGGTAATTTCCACATTATTGAGATACAATCTCTTATCATATGTTGTTATATTACCACCGAAATCAATCTTACACCAAGCTGATAAGTCTGTAATATGAATGCTTGTTAGTTGAGTACAACCTGCAAATGCCGCATTTCCAATCGAAGTAACGCTATCTGGAATTGTAACACTTGTCAGCGAGGTGCAACCATAGAATGCATAATATCCAATCGAAATAACGCTATCGGGGATTGTAACACTTGTCAGCGAAGTACAATTGCTAAATGCATAACCTTCAATGTAAGAGACATTAGTACCAATGATTACACTTTTCAGTGAGGTACAATATTGGAATGCGTATAATCCAATCGAAGTAACATCATTTCCAATTGTTACACTTGTTAACGAGCTATATCGTTGGAATGCATTCTGTCCAATCGAGTTAATACCATTTGGGATAGTATATTTGGTTAATCCAGCTGGCGCAAATACGGTTAAAACACCATCAATAACCAAACAGCGATTATCTGTTGAGGCTAGTTTGCCATAGAAAGTGTTTAATCCACTGCATCCTTCAAATGCATCATAGCTGATTGATGTAATATTATCACTAGTAGTAACACTTGTTAGTGAGGAACAGTACGAGAATGCACAAATTCCAATAGAAGTAACGCTATCTGGAATAGTAACACTTGTCAATGATGAGCAGTTCTTGAATGCATAAGAACCAATTTTGGACACTTCTCCATCAAAGGTAATAACACCTTCACCTGTAGTTGAGTCCCACTCATTTGATACAATATTAGCACCGAATACAGATGTTTTGTAAGGAGTAACCTTTGCCGTTGCAGTGTAATGTATCTTCCAAGTTTCCGGTATGGGGAATTCCACTTCAAACGCCTCCATCGGAAGGATATGATTGCGTGCAATTACAATCTCATTTTCGGTAGTTTTGGTCATTGTCATGCCATTCGTAGCTGTGACATTAAGCGAAATACCCTTCTCGAAGGTCTGCGGTGGCAGAGCGATATAGAAGGCTGTTGGCTCTGCGCTGAGAGTTACACCATCGCCACAATTCAAAGTTACCTCTGTTAAAATTGTGTCATCAAATACAAGATTTCCGCCTGCCGAGCCATTATCCTCTGCACCACCCATCTCCGATGCGAGAGTTGCGGTTGCATCTGCCGAATTTATATAGAGTTGTCCGGCAACCTGCTCGCCATTATTTCCTTTGAGAGTTATCGACTTTATCGACTCGCCATTGCCCGTAAGTTCCAACTTCAACCAACCGCAAACGCTCTTCAAAACCACCTGATTGTACTCGCCATACGACACCATAATATTGCCACCAACACCATAGCTGTCAGCGATATATGTTTGTGTTGCCGGCAACGAAGCTTCGACATTGTAGGTTTCAGGGTTGATGTAGTAGTTCTCGGCATAAGGATAGAGCACAACGACACGATTCATTGTTTCGGTTGCTGTACCCATCTCCACTCGCTTCAAGTTTCCGGTGCGGTCACCCGTAGCACCTTGGAACTGCCACTTTTGGTTGGCATTCGAGCGATAGAATACCGATACGAGGTCGCCCTCGTTCCAAACGGTTTTGCCCTCTTGGAGCTGAATGCGTGACTCCTCGCCCTCGAACGATACAGTCAATGTTTCGGGAGCAAGGTCCTCGATTGTTGCCGATGGCTCGTTCACGCCATCGGTTGCACAAGCAGCAAACATCGTTGCCACAAGTGCGAAAATGTAGAATTTTCTCATTTGTAAAATGTTTTTTGAAATGTGTTACCAATTTTGTCTTGTGTCCTCGACAGGGTCCTCTAACATCGACCCAAAGTAGCCACGCTCGGCGACGACAGATTGCACCTCAATAAGAGGTGTAAGATAATTTTGGAATTTTTGTTCCTTCATAGGCGTAAAATTTTGCCCACCAACCCCGAATGTGCGGTTAATATAATAAAGAAAGTGTGGAGCTGACTTTCGTTTACATCAAAGAAGGTTGTGGAATGACCTGTACAAGAATAAACGATGCAATATCCCCACACTTGGATAGTATGGGTAGGTGCAAAGAGTATGCACCGCCACATGACTATACAAGAAATGAGTGCTGTTCGTTCGCCCTCTTGTACTGAAAACTTCCACATTTTCTTTGAAGGACTGCGAAAACACTTTCTATATGTCTGCCGTCAGGCTGATTTTCAGCCATTCTGCAATGCAAATTTAGAAAACTTTTCGCAAACAAACAACACTCAACGAGGATATTGCACCGAGAAAAAATAATAGCGCACCCGAAAAAATCGAGTGCGCTATATATAATAGGTATTACGCTATTACTTTTTCAACTGCTTGCGTTGCATGTCGTATGCAAGAGGTGTTGCAATAAACAACGACGAGTAAGTACCTACAACAACACCAATGAGCAATGCGAATACAAATCCACGGATAGTCTCACCACCGAAGATGAAGATTGCCAAGAGGGTTACGATGGTTGTACCCGAAGTATTCAATGTACGCATCAATGTCGAGCAAAGCGCTGCATTCAAAGTCGAAACGGTATCACGCTTTGGATAGAGCGAGAGGTACTCACGGATACGGTCGAAGATAACCACGGTATCGTTGATAGAGTAACCGATAATGGTCAATATCGCAGCGATAAATGCCTGATTAATCTCCAAGTTAAACGGCATAACCGAATAGAACATAGAGAACATTGCGATAATCATAAAGGCATCGTGAATAAGTGCGAGAGTTGCACCTGCTGCCCACTGCCACTTGCGGAAACGGAATACGATATACAAGCTGATTGCAATAAGAGCAAAGAGCAACGAGAATACTGCGCCCATAGTCATATCCTTTGCAATAGCAGGACCAATCTTATCGGCAGAAACAATACCATTAACATCGTCCTGTGTATTACGGAAACCATCGAGGGTAATATCGTAAGTATAGAGTGGCTTCAAGGCGTTGTAGAGAATAGTCTCAACCTCCTCGGTAGTAGCCTCCGAAGTATCATCGAACTTGTACTGGGTAACGATACGCATCTGGTTCTCTGCGCCATACTGCTTAACCTCCAACGATGTAGTTGCAGCATCGCCCTCTACAAAGGCATTCTCCAAAGCACCACGAACCTGCTCTGCCGACACATTCTGGTCGAAACGAACTACGAATGTACGACCACCGGTAAACTCAACGCCATAGTTCAAACCATGGAATACGAGCGAAGCAACACCTGCAAGAATCACTACACCCGAAGCGATGTAAGCCCACTTACGCTTGCCGATAAAGTCGAAATGGAAGTTGGTGAGCAAGTTCTCTGACCACTTGTACGAGAACGAAATCTTGCCCCACTTTGCAACGATAGCCTCAATCAACAAACGAGTGATGAAAATCGAGCAGAACAACGAAGTCAAGATACCGATAACGAGAGTAGTTGCGAAGCCCTGAACAGGACCATTACCGAATACGAAGAGAACGATACCGGTGATGATAGTTGTCAAGTTACCGTCAATAATTGCCGAGTAAGCGTTCGAGAAACCATCTTTAATAGCAGCGTGAATACCCTTGCCACCACGAATTTCCTCCTTGATACGCTCGTAGATAATTACGTTAGCATCCACAGCCATACCCATTGTCAAAACGATACCTGCGATACCAGGCAAGGTCAATACTGCGCCGAACGATACGAGGCAGCCCATCAAGAGGAATACATTGGCAACCAAAGCGATATCCGACATCCAACCTGCTGTGCGATAGAACAATCCCATATAGAGCAGAACGAGTACGAACGCCAAGAGGAACGACAACATACCTGCGTTGATAGACTCCTGACCGAGCGATGGACCAACAACTGTATCCTGAATAATGCGTGCAGGTGCTGGTACCTTACCCGACTTCAAAACATTTGCCAAGTCCTGTGCCTCCTGAATAGTGAAGTCGCCCGAAATCGAAGAGTTACCACCCTCAATCTTACCACGAACAACCGGAGCCGAATATACATAGCCATCGAGAACGATAGCGATGCACTTGCCTACATTCTCGCCTGTGAGCTGAGCCCACTCGGTGATACCGTTAGAGTTCATAGCCATCGAAACCTCAGCATTAGCACCTGTCTGTGCGTATGTTGCACGAGCGTCCGAAATAACCGAGCCATCGAGTGGAGCCTTGCCGTCAGCACGCTCAACCTTGATAGCGTAGAGGAAGAACTGACCATCAGCCAACTTATCGCCCTTGATACCCCACTTGAAGCGAACATCGCTTGGGAAGCAGTCACGCACCTCAGGCATAGCTAAATACTTGTTGATAGCAACAGTATCGGCAGCAGTAGCAGCACCGATAACAGCACCACCTGCATATCCAGGGTTCAAGAGAGCGAGCAATGGATTGCGCTCACGAGAGAAGCGTGCAGCAACCTCCTCAGCCTTAGCCTCCTCCGAAACCTCGGCAGCCAATGCAGGGGCATCGGTAGCAGCCTCAGCCTTAACCTCAACCTCCTTATGCTCGTCCTTGTAAGCCTTTACAATCATATCGGCACGCTGCAATGCAGGAAGCAACTCCTGACCATTGTAGGTTGTCCAGAACTCCAACGATGCTGTACCCTGCAAGAGTTTACGAACACGCTCAGGCTCCTTAACGCCCGGAAGCTCAACCAAGATACGGTTTGAGTTTGGAAGGCGCTGGATATTTGGCTGAACAACGCCGAAGTGGTCGATACGGCTGCGGATAATATTGAACGATGCAGCAAGGGCATCGTCAGTCTCCTGCTTCAACACCTTTACAACCTCAGCATCAGACATACCTGCCTTGATATCCTTGCGGTCAGGCGAGATGAAGATATCAACGAGAGGCTGACCATTCGAAGCCTCGGCATAAGCCTCAGCCAAAGTCTCGATATAGCCACCTGTACCCTGACGAAGAGCCTCGTTAGCCTTCTCGATAGCAACAACGAAGTTAGGGTCATGCTGGCTCTCGCCTGCCAATGCCTTAACAACATCCTCTACCTGAATTTCGAGCATGACATTCATACCGCCCTTCAAGTCAAGACCGAGGTTAATCTCCTTCTCCTTGCACTGTTTGTAGGTGAACGAGGTCAAACCTACATTGTAAACTGTTTTGTTCTCGATTGAATCGAGATAATACTGCTCCATCGAAGCCTGCTCCTCGGCAGGGAACGACTTAGCATACTCTACAGCAGCCTTCTCAACGCTACTTGTCTTCCAAGTAAACGAAAGCTGGTAAAGACAAGCCAAACCCATAAGAATGGCCACCCATTTGATTACTCCTTTGCTTTGCATTTGAGTTAAAAATTTTATTAGTTAATATTATTGTAATTTAATTTGTTTCGCATTTCGCCTACACGCATAGCATGCGCACATGCGATAAATCGTGCAAAGATAAGAAAAATTTTCCAATAAACAACCCTCAAAGCCACATTTTAGCTTTTATGTTCCAAAACGCATATTTTTCCACTTTTCTATTTAACTTTATGTGACAAGGTGCATCTTATGTAGCGTAATCTAATAAAATTTGTATGAAATTCATTGTAAATCTTTTAATTGCACTATTTGCCGTACATGCTGTTGCAACGGCACAGAACTCCCCCGCAATTGGAACAAACTGATGCAGGAGAAGGGCTACAAGCCGATTGAGGAGTACTATATCAAGTAGAATTGACAATTGATAATTAGTTAATGACAAACAAGGTCGGGTATCGAAAACGACACCCGACTTTGTTTAATTGGCAATCAAAAGGATTTTTACTTTATTTCGAGCTTGCCATTCAAGCGAATATCAGCCGAAGATGCGCCAACATACACAGAGAATGTGCCAGGCTCAACCACAAACTTACGCTTGATAGGGTCGAAGAAACGGAATGCCTCATCGTCAAGACGAACACTCACACGTTTTGTTTCGCCCGCTTTGAGGTAGACCTTGTCAAAGCCTTTCAACTCCTTGGCAGGGCGCACAAGTGAGCAGACATCATCACCCACATAGACCTGCGCAACCTCGGCACCGGCAACCTTGCCGGTATTCTTTACATCAAAGCTTACAACAAACTCGTTACCCTCTGCCTTGATATCGAGGTTCGAGTAGTCGAATGTCGTATAGCTCAAACCGAATCCGAATGGAAAGAGTGGTTTAACGCCCGTCTTTTCGTAGCCACGATAGCCCATAAACAGACCCTCGCGATACTCTACGCGAGCATGTGGGTTAATCTTATGCGAACGAATACGGCTAACATTTTCGTAATAGTTATCGGCACAAGGATTGTCGGCAACCTTGGTCTCAATCGAGATAGGCAACTTGCCCGAAGGCGAAATCTTACCGGTGATAATCTCCGAAACAGCTAAACCTCCCTGCTGTCCCGGATACCAAGCCATCAATACAGCCTTAACCTTGTGCATCCACGATGCCATCTCCACTGCGCCACCTCCATTCAACACAACAACGACATTCTTGTTATATTTCAAAATCATATCCAAGTACTCGACTTGTCCTCGTGGCAACTCGAAAGTACGGTCGTAGTTCTCCTTCTCTGTGCGATTGCTGTGACCAAGGCATACCACAACACAATCTGCCGCCTTGATAACATCTGCACTCTTCGACTCCTTCAAGTCTGTGGATTCGAATACCATATCCGCATAGATTGAGCCTCCGAGGTTCTGATGCTGCAACTCAAACTTATAGGTCTCTCCCGCCTTCATTTCGAGCAACATATAACCCTCCTGACCACTGCTCGTATGCCAACGGTTCTGCATAATAGGCTTATCATTGAGGAAGCAGCGATAGCCATCATTGGTGCATACGGTAAAGTGGTAAGACTCGTCCTTCTCCGGCTTGTAGTAGAAGGTGTGGCAAGTCGAAACATTTGTCATATCGTTGTGAGCGCCAAACTTATTATCGTCAATACCTACTTTATCGGTAATAAAACGCTGGGAAGGCTCGCCTTTGAGTTCAGGATTGGTGTAGTACTCTGCTGCAATGCCCCTCTTTGTCATCTCCTTATCGGCATAAACCACACCCGGAGTTGGCTTGTGGTTATCGTCCATAGATACAAAGGTACTCTTAATCTTCTTGTCGATAGTAGCCATACCCTCTGCAACCGAACAAGAGAGTAGCGGAGTAACAAAGCCGCTACCACCACCCGTTACAATCTTATCGGCATTAGGACCGCAAACCACAACCTTGCCCTTCTTGAATGGGAGGAAGCCATCGTTTTTAAGCATCACAACAGCACCACGAGAGAGCTGATGTGCCACAGCATCGCACTCTGGGTTATTTTCAGGGTACGACTTATCGAGTTGCGGGCGTTTGTCAAACTCGAAAGCAAAGATGGTCTGAATGATATTCTGACACTTCGCATCGAGCGCACGCTCGTCAATTACGCCCTGCAAAACAAGTTGCTTGATAAGTTCGGGTTTCTGACACTGCGCTCTCGGCATCTCCAAATCGACACCCCAACGAGCCACATTCACAGGCGAGTAGCACGATGTCCAGTCCGACATCACAAAACCGCCAAAGTCCCACCAATCACGCAAAACCTCTTGATTGAGATACTTACTCTCCGATGCGTGAACGCCATTGAGGAGGTTGTACGAGGTCATAATCGTTGCCACATTTCCCTCCTTCACCGCCTTTTCGAAGGCAGGGAAGTATATCTCGTTCAAAGTACGCTCGTCAATATCCGAAGATACGCTGTGACGAGCCCACTCCTGATTATTGCCGGCGAAGTGCTTGATGCAAGCCATTACGCCCATGCTCTGCACACCCTTGATGTAGGCAGTCGCAATCTCACCTGCGAGGAATGGGTCCTCTCCGAAATACTCGAAGTTTCGGCCACACAGTGGCGAACGATAGATATTTGCACCAGGACCGAGCAAGATATGCACACCTCTTGCACGAGCATCTTTACCGAGCGAAACGCCCATCTGCTGAACAAGGTCGGCATCCCAAGTAGCAGCCGCAGCCACACCCGAAGGATAGAGGGTACTTTTGGTATTGTTACGCACACCCTGCGGACCATCTGCCATACGCACTGCCGGCAAACCGAGGCGGTCGATAGCCCGAACATACCAACTCTTGTAGCCTGCGATGTAGGCAATTTTCTCGTCAAGAGTCATCTGCTTGACAACCGCAGCAGCACGTTCCTTGTGCTCTTGCGTCACTTTGTACTGTTTGAGTTGCGCAGATGCAGTCATAGCCATGCAAATCGTCAAAATCGAAAGGATAATTCGCTTCATAAAATATTTTGGTTTATTTAGTTTGTATTCATCATTTTCCAACCTCAAAGATAGCGATTATTTTTGGAATAAAAAATAGGCAATGCCGAAACATTGCCTATTAACGATTTTAGATAAACTCTATTTTACTTTACTTCCTCGAACTCCACATCCTCAGGCTGCGAAGCACCGTTACCACCCTGCTGACCTGCATTAGGGTTGCCCTGCGCTCCGGCATTAGGATTGCCCTGTGCGCCCTGAGCCTGCTGTGCCTGATAGATATCCTGCGATGCAGCCTGCCATGCGGCATTCAACTCTGCAATAGCAGTGTCGATAGCGGCCAAATCCTGATTCTTGTGAGCCTCCTTCAACTTGGCAAGAGTGCTCTCGATAGCCGACTTCTTGTCAGCAGGAATCTTGTCGCCATACTCCTTCAACTGCTTCTCGGTAGCGAAGATGTTCGAGTCGGCAGCGTTAATCTTCTCGATACGCTCCTTCTCCTGCTTATCCTTCTCCTCGTTAGCCTTTGCCTCGTCACGCATACGCTGAATCTCCTGCTCGGTCAAGCCACTCGAAGCCTCGATACGAATCTTCTGCTCCTTGCCTGTGCCCTTATCCTTTGCCGAAACATTCAAGATACCGTTTGCATCGATATCGAAAGTAACCTCAATCTGCGGTACGCCACGCGGTGCAGCAGGGATACCGTCAAGGTGGAAGCGACCGATGCTCTTGTTATCCTTTGCCAATGGACGCTCGCCCTGGCAAACATTAATCTCAACCGATGGCTGATTGTCCGCCGCAGTCGAGAATACCTCGCTCTTGCGGGTAGGGATAGTGGTGTTAGCCTCAATCAACTTGGTGAACACACCGCCCAAAGTCTCGATACCGAGCGAAAGCGGAGTAACATCGAGGAGCAACACATCTTTAACCTCGCCTGTGAGGACACCACCCTGAATTGAAGCACCTACGGCAACAACCTCGTCTGGGTTTACGCCCTTGTTAGGAGTCTTGCCGAAGAAATCCTCAACGACCTTCTGAATTGCAGGGATACGGGTAGAGCCACCCACCAAGATAACCTCGTCAATCTGCGAAGCCGAAAGACCTGCATCGCGCAAAGCGTTACGGCATGGCTCGATAGTCTTCTGTACGAGGTGGTCGCACAACTGCTCGAACTTTGCACGAGTCAAAGTCATCACAAGGTGCTGCGGAATACCGTTGATAGGCATAATGTAAGGCAAGTTAATCTCGGTCGATTGCGAAGCCGACAACTCAATCTTTGCCTTCTCGGCAGCCTCCTTCAAACGCTGCAAAGCCATAGGGTCCTGACGCAAATCTACGCCATGCTCCACCTTGAACGCCTCTGCCATATAGTCGATAAGAACATGGTCGAAGTCATCACCTCCAAGGTGAGTGTCGCCATTGGTCGATTTAACCTCGAATACGCCATCGCCCAACTCCAAGATAGAGATATCGAATGTACCACCACCGAGGTCATATACGGCAATCTTCATATCCTTGTTCTTCTTGTCCATACCGTAAGCCAACGCAGCAGCAGTAGGCTCGTTGATGATACGGCGCACCTTCAAACCTGCAATCTCGCCGGCCTCCTTTGTAGCCTGACGCTGCGAGTCGGAGAAGTATGCAGGAACGGTGATAACAGCCTCTGTCACCTCCTGACCGAGATAGTCCTCGGCGGTCTTCTTCATCTTCTGCAAGATGATAGCCGAAATCTCCTGCGGAGTGTACTGACGGCCGTCAATCTCAACACGCGGAGTGTTGTTTGTACCCTTAACAATCGAGTATGGAGCGCGCTCCACATCGCCCAAAACCTTGTCGTACTGCTCACCCATAAAACGCTTGATAGAGAATACTGTGCGCTTAGGGTTTGTGATAGCCTGACGCTTTGCAGGGTCACCCACCTTGCGCTCACCACCATCGGTGAAGGCAACGATAGAAGGGGTTGTGCGGTGTCCCTCCGAGTTAGGAATAACAACGGGCTCCGAGCCCTCCATTACGGCTACACACGAGTTTGTTGTACCAAGGTCAATACCAATAATCTTTCCCATAGTTGTAAAATTTTTATTTGTTTATTGTTTTGTTGTTTTGTCAATTTTCGTTTTCGCATTTTTGTAGAGCAAACCCCTTGCCAAAGCCGTTTTTAGCGAAAATTTGTGAAATTTCTGCCAAAATGGAGGTTTTCGGCGGAATATAGTATGACAAAATGGCACAGAATGATTGAGAATTGACAGTTGGCAATTGACAATTGACAATTATTCTTTGGCTTTTAGCCATTAACCATTGGCTACATTTAGGAGTTTATAGAAGGCGGGCTAAGTCCTCTCAAAACGCACTTCTATAATTGAAATTTAATAAACAACACCACAAGATAAAATAAGGTGGCAAATGCAACAATAACAAAGAGTTCCGACACCGCAGCACAGAACGCACTCCTAAAATTGGAATTTAAGCAGATGGTTGCAAGGCAAACAAGGAGCCGAGTGCGCAGCATACTAAGGCGTATGTGAGCAACTCGGCTACCGAAGTTTAACGCAGCAAACGCTGCTTAAAAACAATTTTATTTTATCTTGTGTTTTTT
>SUZE01000018.1 GCA_015060075.1 Rikenellaceae bacterium
GCCCCTCGACTTGCATGTGTTAAGCCTGCCGCTAGCGTTCATCCTGAGCCAGGATCAAACTCTCCATTGTAAAAAAATTATAATGTATTGTTAGAGTCCTGACTACTTCATTTTCCATTAAAGGAAATTGACAGATAAATACTACATTTTCTCTCTTAAATATAACCAGTAAATCAAAGAACCGTTTTCAAAAACCTTCGCTCTCAATTTCGGAGCCGAAAGTGGTGCAAAGGTAAGGCAAGTTTTTTAAACTACCAAATTTTGAAAGAACTTTTTTGCATTTTTTTTGAAAATTTCTCGTTTTTCGCTCTTTTTGCCCTTTTTCAAGGCTATTTTCAAGAACTATTTGAGTTATTTTCCTCAATTGCGGTTGCAAAGGTAGCGACTTTTTTTTATTCTGCAAATCTTTTTGAAGATTTTTTTAATTTTTTTTAATAATTCTTTTATACCTATATTTATATATATAAGAGATGCTCGCAATAACGAGCAAGTTAAAAAACGGTATAATTTCATTTTTTTGGCAAAAGATGGGATATTTCCGAAAAAAGTTTTGCAAATTTGAAAAAAGGTTGTACCTTTGCACCTCGCATAGGATACCCTATGTGCTAAAAATTGCGAGTAAAACAATAAAAACGATACAATTATGGCAATGAAGAGAACTTACCAGCCATCGCGCCGCAAGCGCATCAACAAGCACGGTTTCCGCGCTCGTATGGCTACTGCGAATGGCCGCAAGGTGTTGGCTGCTCGCCGCGCAAAGGGTCGCAAGAAGTTGACTGTTTCTGACGAGGCAACTTTCAAGTACAATTAATCAGCAACAATGTATGATTAAAATATAAAGGACTGCAATTTGCAGTCCTTTATATTTTGTATATCAAGACAATAGCTACTCCACAAACAGATGCAACACGAACAATGCAAGTAGCAGCCAATATGCGATTGTCGAGTGGTTATTAGGCAAAAGACTCAACACAAAACTCAACAATATCGTAATCGGAACAGCAACGACTGCGCAAACCGACAGATTACACGATGGCAGCAGCAACATAGTCATCGAAAGGAACGACACCCATAAAAAGAGATAGAGAGCTCTGCGCACTCGCACCAACATAAACATTTTGTCGGGGCGCACAACTGCATAGACACCTCCCCAAATAAGCACCACGGCAACAACACTTACCAATACAATCGACAAATAGGGAATATTTGCAATATCACCCATCTGAGGCGTAGAGAGAGCCTCTACGAGGTTACGACCTAATTGCAAGAAGTCATCGCCACGATACCACATAATATACGATGCACCGAAGAGTGGCAACAGATAGCCTACCACCATCAACAGCACTTGTCGTAGCGACAACGCAAGTATAAAGACCGCCAATGGAATAACCCCAACAAGCACCACACAAGGCGGATACAGAAGCGTTGTTACGCCCAACAATATCGCAGCGAAAAAGACCGAATCCTTCTCCTCTGCACTATGTAGCGAACGCAGAAGTAGATGCATGGCCACGGCAAAACAGAGTGATACCGTAGCCGTTTCAAGTATATTCGGAGCGACAAAAACGCCACACGCTAAAAGTCCGTACAACGGTATCGGAAGTGTGCAATATCCGCTACTCAAACCCGAGCGTGGCAACATCTTACCCTCGACAATACCGCAACAAAGAAGCAGAAACATCGCCAAGACGATAGAGATAATCCGCTCCCGATATTCACAGTCGGACATCTCCACCCCAAATGGCGCAACAACATAGCGCACCGCCACAGCGGCAAGGATTGCCACCAGTAGCAGTATCGCCATCAATGCTGATTTTCGGGTTATTGCATTCAGTTGCATAGCACAAAGATACTTTTTTTATCCGAAATTCCGACAAAAAATATAACTTTGCATCAAAGATATTCAAAAATACGATGTTAGAGAACTCTTTTCAACACGAATTGCTCGAAGCGGGGTGTGATGAGGCAGGGCGCGGTTGCTTGGCGGGCTCGGTATTTGCCGCAGCAGTGATTCTACCGCCCGATTTCCACCACCCACTACTCAACGACTCAAAGCAGATGAGCGAAAAAAATCGCTATGCGTTGCGTGAAGTTATCTGCAAGGAGGCTGTTGCGTGGGCAGTGCAGGAGATTACGGCAGAGCGCATTGACGAGATAAATATTCTTCACGCTTCATTCGAAGGCATGTCGTTGGCTGTTGAACAGTTAAACCCTCAGCCTCAATTCCTCGCCATAGACGGCAATCGTTTCTACACAAAGTTGCAACTGCCGTTTCAGTGCATCGTAAAAGGAGATGGGAAATATGCCAATATCGCCGCTGCATCGGTTTTGGCAAAGACTTTTCGTGATGACTATATGTTGCGACTTGCCGAGGAGTATCCGATGTATGGCTGGGCAAAAAATAAGGGTTACCCGACTCGTGAGCATCGTCTGGCAGTGCGAGAATTTGGACTATCTCCTTACCACAGAAAGAGTTTCAACCACGAAATAGACCAATTGGAATTATTTTAATAAATTAAACTCAATCGGTTACTTCAACCACCGCTACATACTACCTGTATTTATAAAAAGTTGGTGTCCGAAGGTCTGGGAAACTTTCGGACACCTGATGTTAGGTTAGTTAGGTTAATGAGCAAGTGGGAGAACCCCACATTTGTACTGCAAATATACAGACTTTTTTGATACTTCCAAACTTTTTTGTAATATTTTTTTACCAAAATTTAAATTTCACAAAAAAATCATAAGCAAATCTACACAAAAAGTTGTTTTTTGTAATTAATTAAAATTTTTAATAACTATTGAGAGGAGGAGCAAGAAACTCCGAGCGTAGTCAAGGCGCAGGCGATTATAGGATTGAATAGGACTGAATAGGATTCGCTCCCTTTGGTCGCTTAATAGGATTGCGCTGAAAGTTTTTCCGTTTTCAGTTCTCAGTTTTATTTCCTCCCCTAAGTTAGGGGAGGTGCCCGTTAGGGCGGTGGGGTCTGTCACTCTCGTCTCTCGTCTTTCGTCTAATTTTGTAAAGTTTTCCGCTTTCCGCTTTTCGTTTTCCGTTTATTTGCCTAACTTTGTGGCAATATTGTAATATTGCCAAAATATGTCATCATATCATACGCCCGTTTTGCTCGAAGAGTCCGTGGAACTGCTTGATATTAAGAGCAACGGAACATACGCCGACCTCACATTCGGAGGTGGCGGACACACTCGCCGAATACTCGAAGAGTTGGGCGAAGGTGGCGCATTGTACTCTTTCGACCAAGATAGAGATACATTGGCAAATGCTCCCGATGATGAACATTTCCACTTTGTTGAGAGCAACTTCCGATTTTTGCGCTCGGCATTGCGTCTGCGTGGCGTAACCGAGGTTGATGGTATTTTGGCAGATTTGGGCGTTTCATCGCACCACTTTGACGCTAAGGAGCGAGGCTTTTCGTTCCGTGGCGATGCCCCACTTGATATGCGTATGAATCAGCGAGGAGGTCGCACTGCGGCAGATATTGTAAACAACTACTCGGAGGAGGAGTTGGCGCAGATATTTTCGCAGTATGGAGAGTTGGATACAACTTGGAAGATTGCCGCCTGCATCGCTCGTGCAAGAGCAAACGAGGAGATTAAGACCACCGCACAACTTGTGAAGGCTGTGGCGCCTTGCACCCCCAAGAAAGATGAAGCGAAGTTCCTGACAAAACTATTTCAGGCCTTGCGCATCGAGGTAAATGGCGAGATGGAGGCGTTGAAGATGGCATTGGAGCAGGCGTTGAAGGTGCTGAAACCGGGAGGGCGATTGGTGGTTATATCCTATCATTCGTTGGAGGACCGCCTCGTAAAGAACTTTATGCGCAGTGGTAACTTCGAGGGCAAGGTGGAGAAGGACTTTTTCGGTCGTGCCACCACCCCATTCGAGATTGTAACCCGCAAACCGATTATCCCGACCTCCGAGGAGTTGGAGGCAAACCCACGCTCACGCTCGGCAAAGTTGCGTGCAGCGATAAAGTTGTAGTGTTATGGCAGAGTACGATGAGAGCGAATACTTCTCTGATTCGCAAGAGGAGATTGCCGAGCGTGAAGCCCAAGAGGCTCTGCGCCGCATGGTGCGCACCGAAATTCGCCGTGTGCAGACGGGTGCAGCTGCCGAGGATATAGCCGAAGACATTGCGCGCGAGGAGGAGCAACAGGCATTGGAGGATAAAAAAGCCAAGCGACCTCGTTGGGTGATGTGGATAAATAGCGTTGTCACGGGCGACATTTTGTTGGCGGAGGAGGTCAAGAGGGTTTATACACTGCTGACAATGTTGGGAGTGATATTCTTCGCAAGCATCGCCACAATTTTTGGCTCATTGCAACGAGATATGCGATACAGAGAGTTGGAGAAGGAGGTTGCACTGTTGAAGGAGCGAGCAATACGCACTTCGGAGGAGTGCTATCGTCACTCTTCGCACTCTGCAATATTGCGCAAACTCAAAGAGCGAGGTATCGAGATTGAGGACCCAAAGACACAACCGAAGATTTTGAAGTAGCAACAAGCAATGGACGAACAGCGATACAAACTCAAAAAGGATATTGCAAGGCGTATCAAGATACTGCACCTGACATTTACGGGTGTAGTTGTCGGCTTTTTGGTCTATATCGTACTCTTCGTTCTCTTCAATGGCGAGGTATCGCGCGGATTTGAGGAGGTGCGCAACGAGTCGATTCTATCAACTGAGGTCGTACCGGCACATCGTGGTTCAATATACTCTCGCAATGGAGAGCCTTTGGCGACCTCGATTACTCGCAAAACACTCCTTATAGATTTCGGTAGTCAGCGTTTCGACAACTTCGAACTTTACCGCAAAAATGCCGACACTTTGGCTCGCAAACTCGCAGCCTATTTCGGCGACCGCTCTTCAAGAGAGTACTACGAGGAGTTGATAAAGTGGCGCAAGGCGGCAATCAAACAGACCACCAAAAGAGAGGTGAAAACGCCAAAGTGGTATCAATTCTGGAAAGAGGAGGAGATTTCCACCAAGCAGATTGTCACCCATCGCAAGCACATCACAAGGAGAATGTTTCGTGATGTGGATATCAACGAGTGGCAGGAGATAAAGAATTTCCCGCTGTTGCGCAATGGTCTTGGCTCTTCGTACCGTACCGAGGACCACGACTATCGTGTCTATCCGCAAGGCAATATCGCCTTGCGAACAATAGGTCGTTTGGAGCATCACCGTTCGTACGGTATCGAGCATGCACTGCGTGACACTTTGGCCGGGCATGACGGAAAGCAGTTAATGCAGACCATCTCCCCAGGCTACAAAACCAGAGTAGCAGACAAGAACAACATCGAGGCACAAAATGGCTACGATGTTGTTACCACACTCGATATTGATGTTCAGGATGTGGCGGACAACGCCTTGAAGGAGCAGTTGTTGGCACAGAATGCGATATGGGGAACTACTATCGTTATGGAGTGTGCCACGGGCGATATTCTTGCGATGGCAAACCTGAAACGCAATGGCTCAACTTGTGTCGAGGAGCAAAACTACGCCATCGGCATACCTGTCAATCCCGGCTCGACCTTCAAACTCGTATCGACAATGGCTCTGCTCGAACACGGAGTGCCAACCTCAAAGGAGTACAACTCGGAACTGGGTAAGCGTGTAAGGGTTGGAGGCAAAAAGGGTGCGAATGTGCAGGACTCACACGCCATAGCGAAAGAGAAGGGAGGAGTTATAGATATGCGCCGAGCCTTCTCTGAGTCGGCAAATGTCTATTTTACAAAGGCGGTGTTTGATAGATTTGGCGATAAACCTGTTGAATTTTCCGATTTTTGTCGCAAGTTGCATCTACACGAAACGGTCGGATTGGAGGAATTGGGAGCAAGGCGCAAACCGCTACCACACCTCAACAATAAGCACCACTCTCGCTACAATGCTCTTGTAAATATGGCGTATGGTTACGGCTTGGAGATTACGCCACTGCACACCATCGCTCTCTATAATGCCGTAGCAAACAATGGTCGAATGGTTGCTCCACGACTAATCCTGCGCACCGAGCGAGATGGCAAAGTCGTAAGCGAAGCGCCCGTGCGAGTTATCGAGGAGAAGATTTGCTCTCAACGAACCATCGACACCCTGCGCTCATTTATGGAGGAGGTATCACTAACAGGTACGGCGGCCGAATTCTTTGGCGAGAAAAAATGTTCGTTCCGCACCGGAGCAAAGACCGGTACGGCGCAGGTCGATTCCGAGATTAACGGCGTAAGATACAAACGAGGCGATGGCTACTACTACGGCTCGATGGTTACCTATCTCCCTGCCGACAATCCTCGTTATACCATTATGACGGCGATATTCACCAAGCGACAAGCGGGTAAATTCTACTACGGAGCAAGCCTTACAGGTCCGGTACAGAAGCAGGTGGCAACATTCCTACACAATCGCGACCGACAATATGCCGAGGAGATTGCCGATGGCGATTTCCACGCCTCACATATCAAGGGTGGCAATATCGACAAGATGCGCAAGGTGGCAAATGAGTATGGCGACAAATTCTCCACTGAGAGCCGTCATGGCTGGGGCAAAGGCTCGGTAAGCGAGGAGGGCAAGTTGCAAATCTCAACCCTCGAAACACAAGAGGGCTGTGTTCCGAATGTGGTAGGTATGGGACTTAATGACGCCTTGTATCTCCTCGAAAAGAGTGGCTTGGTGGTCGATATTGTCGGCTATGGCAAGGTCGTAAAGCAGAGCCTTTCGCCAAATACCGCAGTCGCTAATACAAATAAACGAATAACAATTACGCTGAAATGATACTGAAAGAGTTATTAAAGGGTGTTACCTACTCCGCATTGTCAGGCAGTGGCGAGGTTGAGGTCGCAGGGCTGACCTACGACTCTCGCACTGTGAGCAAAGGAAATTGCTTCTTCGCCGTTGCGGGTACGGCAGTCGATGGACACAACTTTATCGCAAAGGCGATAGAGGGCGGAGCCGTTGCGGTTGTATGCCAGCACATACCAACAGAGGTTGCCGATGCCGACTGTACCTTTGTTGTGGTCGAAGATACCAATGTGGCAATGGGCGTTATCGCATCGAACTTCTACGGCAACCCATCGTACGAATTGAAGGTGGTGGGCGTTACGGGTACAAACGGCAAGACCACGATTGCCACACTCCTCTACGACCTTGTGCAGTCAATGGGACACAAGGCAGGACTTATCTCTACGGTAGTCTATAAGGTTGGCGCAAAGGAGATTGTTTCGACTCACACCACACCCGATGCCATTCGCTTGAATGCCATGATGCGCGAGATGGTCGATGAGGGGTGCGAATACTGCTTTATGGAGTGCTCCTCGCATGCCATAGTGCAGCACCGCATCGAAGGTTTGCGCTTTGTGGGCGGATTATTCACTAACATCACCCACGAACACCTCGATTATCATAAAACCTTTGCCGAGTATATCCGTGCCAAAAAATCGTTCTTCGATGCACTGCCAAAGGAGGCTTTTGCACTTGTGAATGCAGATGATAGAAATGGCGAGGTGATGTTGCAGAACACGAAGGCTTCACGCTATACGCTTTCGTTGCAGAGAATGGCCGATTTCCGTGCCAAGGTCGTAGAGATGATGGCCGAAGGTATGGAGTTGCGTATCGACAACAAGGAGGTGTGGGTGCAGTTCCTCGGAAGATTTAACGCCTACAACCTCTTGACGGTCTATGGTGCAGCCGTATTGCTCGGCTTCGACAAAGATGTGGTGTTGGAGCATTTGAGCATATTGCGACCTGTGAGTGGTCGCTTCGAGACGGTTATCGCCAAAGACGGCACTACGGCAGTGGTCGATTTCGCCCATACGCCCGATGCGCTCGAAAACATCATCAAGACCATTGACGAACTGCGCCAAGGCGGTCAGCGACTGATTGTTGTCTGCGGTTGCGGTGGCGATAGAGATAAGACCAAACGCCCTATAATGGGTGGTATGGCGGCAAAGATGGCGGATATTGCGATTTTTACCTCGGATAACCCTCGCACCGAGGACCCAGAGCAGATTTTGCGAGAGATGGAGGCAGGAGTAGAGTCGGGCGACAAGTACCTGAAAATCACCGACCGCCACGAGGCAATAAAAACCGCTGTGATGTTGGCAGAGCCAAGAGATATTATCCTCCTTGCTGGCAAAGGACACGAAGATTACCAAATCATCGGCACCGAGAAGCACCACTTCAACGACAAGGAGGTTGTGAAGGAGTATTTCAACCAATTTAACAGATAACCCAACTTTAATTTTGAATTTTGAATTTTGAATTTTGAATTTTAATTATGTTATATCACTTTATTGACTACCTAAACAGCATTATTGACCTGCCGGGTTCGGGTTTGATGCGCTACATCTCTTTCCGTTCGGTAGCAGCAGTCGTTACCGCACTGCTTATCGTCATCTTCTGCGGTAAGAGTATTATCCGAGCATTGCAACGCCACCAGATTGGCGAGGAGATTCGTGACCTCGGATTGGAGGGACAACTTGCAAAAAAAGGCACCCCAACGATGGGCGGCATTATTATTCTGCTCGCTATTGTCGTTCCGGTGTTGCTCTTTGCCCGCTTGGACAATATCTACACCATTCTGCTCCTTGTGGCTACGCTTTGGTGCGGTGTTATCGGTTTCCTCGATGACTACATCAAGGTCTTCCGCCATAACAAGGAGGGTTTGCAGGGCAAATTCAAGATTGTAGGTCAGATAGGTCTTGGACTTATCGTGGGAACAGTGATGTGCTTTTCGGAGGATATCGTAATTCGTGAACATACCACCGTACCTGTCGAGCAGAGCATCATAGATGAAAAGACGGGCGAAACAATCATAACCTCGGCACAGCAAATTCGTCTGAGCGAAGATGTTATAAAGACCACCAAAACAACTATTCCGTTCCTCAAAGATAACGAGCTCGATTATAGTTGGTTTGTCGGCGGAAACGAGCTATTGTCGTGGGTGCTATATGTGTTGGTTGCGATATTCGTTATTACGGCGGTATCGAACGGAGCAAATCTCACTGACGGATTAGACGGCCTGCTGACGGGTGTGTCAATACCTATCGTGGGCGTGTTGGCGGTGTTGGCATACCTCTCTGGTAACATCATCTATGCCGACTACCTCAACATTATGTATATCCCGAACAGCGGAGAGTTGATGGTCTTTGGTGCGGCGATGTTGGGTGCGCTGATAGGCTTCTTGTGGTATAACTCCTTCCCTGCCCAGATTTTTATGGGCGATACAGGCTCACTCGCCGTTGGTGGTATTATCGCAGTTATGGCGTTGTGTATCCGTAAGGAATTGCTTCTACCACTGCTCTGCGGAGTATTCCTCGTTGAGGCAGTATCGGTAATGGTGCAGAGGGGCTACTTCAAATATACCAAACGCAAGTATGGCGAAGGTCGCAGAGTATTCCTTATGTCGCCTATCCACCACCACTACCAGAAGAAGGGCATCTTTGAGACAAAGATTATGATGCGATTTATGATTGTGTCGATTATCCTTGCGGCACTTACACTTGTAACCCTCAAAATCCGATAGGCGATGACACGAAAGTTTATAGCAGTATTGGGTGGCGGTATCAGTGGCTACGGCTCAGCAATACTCGCCAAGAAGCAGGGCTTCGATGTCCTGCTCTCGGATATGGGTACGATTGCGCCACGCTATCGTGAGCGACTTGACGAGTGGGGCGTGGAGTACGAGGAGGGCGGACACTCGGTGGAACGCATCTTGACCGCCTCGGAGGTTATCAAGTCGCCGGGTATTCCCGACAAAGCCCCTATCGTAAAGGCTCTGCACGATAAGGGTGTACCGGTAATCTCGGAGATGGAGTTTGCCTGCCGCTATATGGGCAATGCGAAGACAATCTGCATCACAGGCAGTAACGGCAAGACAACAACAACCTCGCTTATCTACAAAATCATGAAGGATAGCGGAGCGAATGTGGCTCTTGGCGGAAATATCGGCGAGTCGTTTGCCTATTCGGTAGCTACCGCCGAGTACGATTGGTATGTCTTGGAGTTGAGTTCGTTCCAACTCGATGGCATGTTCCGCTTCAAAGCGGATATCGGCGTGTTAATGAATATCACCCCCGACCACCTCGACCGCTACGACTACTCATTCGAGAAGTATGCGCAGTCGAAGATGCGTATCACGCAAAACCAGACTCCGAGCGACTATTTTGTCTATTCGGCAGATGACGAAACCATCTTGCGCCAACTCGAAGAGTGCGAGATTAAGGCTTGCGAATTGCCGTTTATGATAGACAACTACATAACGAGCAAGTCGGGCGATGCTCACCCTGCCGAAGGCGAAAAGTTTGTGGCAGAGGTTGGAGAAAATTCGCTGACAATAGATATTTCGCAATTGAAAATCAAGGGCAAACACAACACCTACAACGCTATGGCGGCTGTTTTGGCAACCCTTGCAGCGGGTGTCGAGCCTGAGCAAATTGAGAAATCGTTGTACGACTTTGCCGCTATCGAACACCGCTTGGAGCCTGTCGGAATGAAAGATGATATCGAATATATCAACGACTCGAAGGCTACAAATGTCGATTCGGCTTGGTATGCGCTCGAAAGTATGACACGCCCAACGGTTTGGATTGTGGGCGGTACGGATAAGGGTGCAAGTTATTCTCCACTCTTCGACCTTGCACGAAAGAAGGTACACACAATGATATGTATGGGCGTGGATAACAAACGTCTTGAAGAGTCGTTTGCTGGTGTTGTGCCAAACATCGTATCGTGCCACACCTTCGAAGATGCTATGCAGGCGGTAGTGCGCTCGGCACGCAAGGGCGATACGGTGTTGCTCTCGCCGGCATGTGCAAGTTTCGACCTCTTCAAGAGTTACGAGCATCGTGGCAGGGAGTTTAAGCAGTGGATAACGGAGAATATACTTAACAAATAGTCTCAAATGAAGGAGTACGAGAATAGAGAGATGGAACAGGAGGTACAGGAGGTGCCTTCGATACTTGCAAAGCGCAGACTTCTGCCGGGTGACCGAGTATTGTGGGTTATCGTGGCTATGTTCTTTGCTATTTCGATGGTAGTGGTCTATTCGGCAACCTCGCAACTCGGTTTCAAGGGTGGCTCAATGGCTACGGGCGCATACCTGCAAAAACATATTGTAACGCTCTGCCTCTCGGCTGTCATCATGTTCTTCTGCTATATTCTCGGTGCAAAATTTCTGCGCAAGGTGACATGGTTGGCATATATCGGTGCATTGTTGCTTACTGTGGCGGCATATTTTTTTGGTGATGCCACAAACGATGCTCACCGCTGGATAGACCTCGGGTTTTTCCGTTTCCAGCCCTCCGAATTGTTGAAGATAGGAACAATTATGCTCCTCGCAGCAAAACTATCCGCCAAACATCATCGCATCAAGCAGATACATCTGCTGCCATCGACTATCGATGTGCGCAAGTGGGCAACACCTCGGGAACGAGATATTATCTTTGACGAGATATTTCCGATAGTCTTGCCGATTGCGTTGTCGTGTATGGCTATTCTTCCGGCACACACCTCCTCGGCGATACACCTCTTTATCGTATCTATCGTGATGTTGTTTATTGCAGGTATTCGCTGGCAGGAGATTCTAAAATTGACCATCATCGCTGCCGCAACAGGTCTGTTGGTTATCTTTACCGTAGGTCGTGGCGGTGTCGTAATAAACCGAATAATGGAGTTTACCGGTTTGCGCAAAGAGGCACAAACCGAGCAGGTACATCGCAGTATTATGGAGAGGTACTCTGATTCGGACCGTTCCCGCATGGCTATTCAAAACGGCGGTCTGTTCGGTGTTGGTGCGGGGCGTAGCGTTATGCGTGCTCGCCTTACCCACCCCGAAAGTGACTATCTCTTTGCTATCGTAGTCGAGGAGTTCGGTTTGTTGTTCTCGTTTGTAATAGTACTCCTCTATCTCTGGCTCTTTTTCCGAGCCTTGCGAATATTCGAGAAGTGCGAATGGCTGTATGCCGGATTGCTCGCTGTGGGATTGGCTCTGCTTGTCACAAGTCAAGGTTTTCTGCATGTCGGAGTTACTATCGGTATTCTTCCCGAGACCGGACAAAACCTGCCATTCCTGACACAAGGTCGAACGGGTATGTTCTGTGCTTCGATAGCCGTAGGTATAATTCTGGGTATCAGCCGTCAGGTTGAGCAAGGGACACTTGTTCCGCCATCGCAACAGCCCAACAATAAACATATTTAAGAGATGGAGGTAAGACTTGATAAATATTTGTGGGCGGTGCGCATCTTCAAGACACGCAGCGATGCAGCAGATGCTGTGCGCAATAATCGCGTTCTTGTGAATGACGCCTACGCCAAACCTTCGCGAGAAGTGAAGGTTGGGGATAGAATAAGCGTAAAACGCACGCTTATAACATACTCCTATCTTGTAAAAGATTTGGTTATCAATCGCCAACCTGCTGCAAAAGTGCCGGACTACTGTATCGACACCACACCGCAGAGCGAGTTGGACAAACTAAACAAACCTCGTGAAACAATATTCGTATTTCGCGAGCGAGGTACCGGTCGCCCGACCAAGAAGGAGCGCCGTGAGATAGACGCCCTGATGGATAGCCTTTACTACGAGGAGTGAGGAGTGAGGAGTGAGGAGTGAGGAGAGAACGGAGAACTAAAAACTTTCAGCGCAATCCTATTAGGCGACCAAAGGGAGCGAATCCTATTCAATCCTATTCAATCCTATAATCGCTTACGCCTTGACCATCTTCGGAGTCCGCAAAACCAAAGACCGCCGGCTTGTGCAAAAAGAGTTAATCAGAACGATTTGTCTGCGCATCGAATGCAAACGCTATAAATATCATTATCGAAAAGGCGAGTAACGATGAACCTCCATAAGAGATAAGAGGAAGTGGAATACCCATAACAGGCACGACTCCTATGGTCATACCCACATTTATAAGGGTATGGAAGAGGAGTATTGACGCCACGATGTAGCAATAGACTCGCCCGAAGGTTTCTCGCTGGTTATCGCCCATACGCATTAGGCGGAAGATAAACGCCAGAAGCAACATCAACACCACAAATGCCCCCAAGAAGCCAAACTCCTCGCCTATGGTGCAGAAGATAAAGTCGGTATGTTTCTCGGGTACCAAGCCGTAGCGGATATGTGAGCCTTGGAGATAGCCCTTACCAAAGAATCCTCCTGAGCCGATAGCAATCTTCGATTGGCGCACATTGTAGTTGAGCGAGGCGTCATCGGTAATACCGAGGAAGGTCTTGATACGATTCTGCTGGTGTGGCTTCATCACATTGAACATCGCATTCGAAGTTGGCGTTATCATCACCGACACCACAAAGAGCAATACCATTATATATATATTGCGCAGGCGTGTACGATAGGCATATAGACAAACTCCAACCATCGAGAGCAGCGTTGTTGAGAGCAGGATAATATAGTAATTGACCGAAACGGCAGGCAGAGCATTCAGCACAAGGAATATTGCCGTACTACCCCCAAACAACGAGGCGAGGTATATTATACCGTGTTGCCAATTACGATTGGCGAAGGACTCCGAAATGGTAAATACAAGTATCAACGCTACGAGCAGTATCGTAGGCGAGTAGAGGAATGACAAGAGGAAGAGTGCCGCTATAAATATAATAGGTATGCAGAGCCACTTGTTCAACCCCTCACGATAGAGCATAAAGATAAAGGAACACAAGACCAATCCCGAACCCGTATCGTTTTGCAGATAGGTTATTGCAAGCGGCACAAGCAATAATAACGCCACCTTTACAAGACTCTTGAACGAAGATATCGAGAAGCTGTACTCACTCATTAATCGTGCAGTAGCCAAAGCGATAGCAATTTTGGCGAACTCCATGGTTTGCAGGCGTATCGGTCCGAACTCAAACCACGCCTTCGCACCATTAACGGTACGACCAAAGAGAAGCGTAGCCAACAATGCCAATATAGCAACAGCATAGAGGTAGTAGGCTATCTTATGCCACAGACTGCGGTCAAGCAGCATTATCACCACTCCTATCACCAATGATATACCGAGCCAAACGACCTGTTTCACGTAGTTGTGTGAAAAGGCGAAGAAGTTCTCGCTATCCTCCACCCACGATGCAGAGAACACAGCCACCACACCCACCGCAACAAGCAGTAGGTAGAGCAACAGTGCCACCCAATCGACACTGCCGAACAACGATTCTTTTCTTCTCTGTCTGTACTCCATCATTTCTTTCTATACATCGGGTATGCGATTTTTCGCCCCTTGACATACTCCACAAGGTGCGGTCGCTTTATCGTATCGGTCAGATACTTCTCCTCTATCAGTGATGCGATAGGCACCGCCATCTCGGCACCAAAGCCTCCATGCTCCACATATACGGCGATAGCAATTTTCGGATTATTGCGGGGTGCAAACGAAATAAAAGTCGAATGGTCCTCGCCCTTCGAGTTCTGTGCCGTACCCGTCTTACCGCAGACATCGAAGCCTTTGAGGTAGGCACCTTGGCAAGTACCATCTTTATTCACACCTCGCCACATACCCTCGACAATCGGAGCGAAGTGCTTGGTATCTACCTTAGTATACTGTTTCTGGTAAAAACGCATATCCAACGAGTCTTGACCTTCTATCTCACGAACAATATGCGGAATATAGTAGTAGCCCCTGTTCGCTACTATCGCAGCCAAGTTTGCCATCTGCAACGGCGTACAGCCCAACTCGCCCTGACCAATCGAGAGTGAGAGAATGGTCAGCGCATTCCACGATTTGCGATAGCGCTTGTCGTAAAACTCTCGTGTAGGAACATATCCTGCACCCTCGCCCAAAAAGTCAGATTCGAGTTTGCGACCAAAGCCAAACGAGAGAACATAGTCTCGCCACGCCTCGAAGCCATCTTTGGCAATCTCGTACTCTCGCTTATTTTCGAGAATATTTCTGAAAACATAGCAGAAGTAGGCATTACACGATGTTGCAATGGCGTAGTGCAGCCCGAGCGGTGAGCGATGTTCGTGGCAACCGATATGCTCACCTCCAAGGTGGTAGCCCATATTGCACGAATACATATAGTGTGGTCGGAGTACCCCCTCCTGCATACCGATAAGTCCGGTTACGAGTTTGAAGGTCGAGCCTGGCGGATAGCGTGACTTTACGGCACGGTTCCACAACGGCATACGGGGATTTTGTATCTCCTTGGCGTAGTTGTTACCACGCTCACGACCTATCACAAGTTCATCGGGGTTGAAGGTAGGTGATGACACCATTGTCAAAATCTCTCCCGTAGATGGCTCTATGGCGACCACTGCACCTACTTTATCCTGCATCAACTCCTCAGCCAACTGCTGCAACTCTGCATCAATCGTGCAGACAATGGACTTGCCCGCCACAGGCTCTTTTAAGATGGTGTTTCGCTCGGCTTGCGGAGCGTAGATATCCTGCAACACCAAACCCTTTTCTCCACGCAAGACACCTTCGTAGGCGAGTTCCAAACCCTCCATACCGATATAGTCGCCTACGGAGTAGGAGTCATCTTTCTCGATTTTAGCCATCGTAACCTCGTTGATGCTGCCCAAGAGATTACCTCCAATTTTGCGTGGATATTGTCGCACGGTACGCTGCGAGGTGTAGAATCCTCCGATATTCATCTCATCGAGCAGCAGCTTCTGCTCTACGGTTATCGGGTAGCGAGTCAATCGGCTTTCACGGCGATAGGGCGACTGTTTAATCTTCTTCACCAAAGCCTCTCGCTTCATACCTACAATATCACTGACACGAGTAGTGTCAAATCCCGACTTCGGCATATCCTTGCGCACAATCGTAACATCGTAGCACAATCTGTTTTGCGCCAGCAACTCACCATTTCGGTCATAAATCTCGCCACGAGGCGGGTATAACACAACATTTCGCAGATAGTTGCGGTCGGAGAGTTCGTTGTAACGGTCATCGACAAGTTGGATATATCCCAAACGCAATGCAAGAACTGCAAATATGAAAATTACGATAATACGAGCTACCAATGCTCGTGGTGATAATCCTCCCTCCCTCATAACAGACCTATGCCGACAGGCGTTTCATAAAGAGCATGATGATAATATAGTCGAGCACCAACGAGCAGAGGGTACTGCACAAGATGCGCAGCAACAGAATACCGAAATTATCGAACGAGAGCCACTCGGCAAAGTAGAATAGCAACGAGTGGAGTACTATCATAATGACAAAGTAGCGATGAAAACGCATACCAAGTCGCTTTACCGAAGGGATACCCTCCTCCTTCGACATCGGCGACAAACCTGTCAGCGCATACAACAGCGGACGGCGGAAAAAGGCAATCGGCAGAGTAACAAGAGTATTGAGCCCTGCCGTGCCCATGGTTATATCCATCGCAACACCGAGCAGTAATCCCACACCGAGCATCTTCCATTGTGACGACTCGATAGGCATCATCACAATCAAGATAATATAGACCATAGGGGCAACGAGTGGCGATATCGAGAGGTTGTTCAGTACGAACACCTGCACGAAAAGCACCACCAAGGTTAGCATTGTATATACTCTTGCCCTCATAGTTTTTGGCTATTAGCCATTGGCCATTAGCTGTTTTTTAATTGACAATTATAGGTATTTTTATTTTTAACTACTCACTCCTATCTCCTATCTCCTAACTCCTAACTCCTAACTAATAGTAAGTTTTCTCTTCGAGAGCCTGCGCCTCGCCTGCGCCCGTATTGCGCACCAGCACAACATTAAAAAGTCGTCCCATATCTGCCGTAAGGCGCACCTTACAATTGTAGGAAGTTCCGTTATCAGCCAACTTAACCTCTTCGACATTACCAATAACAGCCTCGCTTGGGAAGTAGTGCGAGAAACCTGCTGCACGCACCAAATCGCCCTCCTTAACCTTGGCATATTTCGACAACTCGACAAAGTCGATAATCTGCGTGTCGCCACCACTCCACACAACCGAGCCGTGGCTACCATCTTCGGCAAGAACACCTCCGATACGGAAATCGACATTCAAAAGCGTCTTTGCCACAGCAAAGTTCTCCGAACAATCTACCACAACACCGACAGCATAACCTTCGGGCGTCATAACCGCCATATCTGCCGACACACCATCTCGAAAACCCTTATCAATGGTGATAAAGTTGCGGCGGCGATTTGTTGTTGAGGATATCACCCTCGCAGGCAGATACTCATACCGCTGCAACACACCCTCCACATGTACCCTCTCCTCCGGCACGGAGGCTTCGAGGGTGCGAATACGATTTTCGAGCGTTGCAATATGCTCGGTCAAGCGGATATTCTCCTTGCGCAGCGTAAAGTAGTTCGACACTCCTGCAAAAGTTGAATGTACATACCCAACCACCCTATTCGACCAGACAAGCAGACGAGCCTGCGTATATGGCGTAGAGTAGGCATAACAGCGAATGGCGACAATCTCCAAGATAATAAAGACTATCGCCACGCCTGTTTTGCGTATGAAGAGCAACAACTTCTGCATATCAAATAGCCATTAGCTTTTAGCCATTAGCTTTTTATTAATTAAAAGTGTAGAGTTAAAAGTTTTTTCTGACTCCCACCACCCCAAAAATTGTTTATGGTAGAGGAAATTTTGTGCGATGTTAGGCGACAAATCCGCAGCATAGTAAACCTATGTGAGGAATTTGTAGTCCGACACACTCGTGCAAAATTTACCCACCAGAACAATTTTTATCGCATTAGGAAGGAGAATCGATTAATGTTTTTAAGTGCAATGTTAGTTCCACGAACTACCGCACGCAATGGGTCCTCTGCAATATGGAACGGAATACCGGTCTTCTTCGAAAGACGGCGGTCAAGTCCCTTAATCAAAGCACCACCACCTGCAAGGTAGATACCGTTGCGAACAACATCGGTGTACAACTCGGCAGGCATCTCCTGCAACACCTTCATAAGTGCTGCATCGAGTTTCACGAGCGACTTGTCAAGAGCATAAGCAATCTCATTATACGAGAGAGTGATAGTCTGTGGAAGTCCTGTAAGCATGCTCGGACCCGTTACTACATAATCCTCAGGCTCATCTTCCAACTCAGGAATAGCTGCGCCAATCTTACACTTGATATCCTCGGCAGTACGCTCACCAATACGCACGCTGTGTTGCTGGCGAACATACTCCATGATATCATTTGTGAAGACATCACCCGCAATATCGATAGACTCCGACACTACGATACCTCCCAACGAGATACATGCAATCTCCGAAGTACCACCACCTATGTCGATAATCATATTACCCTCCGGAGCCTCAACATCGATACCTGCACCGAGAGCTGCTGCCATAGGCTCGTAAATCATTGCAACCTCACGACCTCCTGCATGCTCTGCCGAGTCACGCACTGCACGAATCTCAACATTTGTCGAGCCCGAAGGGATACAGATAACCATTTTGAGCGATGGCGAGAAGAGAGAACTGCGAGTCTTAATTTTACGAATCATACCACGCAACATCAACTCCGTAGCGTTGAAGTCTGCAATAACACCACCCTTCAATGGGCGGATAGTACGCAAATTCGGATTGGTACGACCGATATAAGGCTGTGCCTCACGACCGAGAGCAGCCAACTGATTGGTCTGCACATTTACCGCCACGACAGATGGCTCATCAACAACCACCTCATCGTTGTAAACAATCAGGGTATTGGCCGTTCCAAGGTCGATAGCCAACTCCTGTGTCAATGAAAAAAGTCCCATAGTTTTATTATATTTTTATCTATATTTTGTCCCAAATTGCAACTCTTGACAAAGATAGTGAAAAGTTATATAACTTTTCCAATTTTTCGTAAAATTTTTATTACCTTTGACCATTGTTTTGAGCAAAGTATACTTTTAAATTGAAAAACATATTAAAAACCATGGAACTTTTGAAGTTAAATACCGCTAAAAGCGGCATCGTATTTTCGGAGGAGTTGAAGCAGTCGGCATTGGCTGCAAACGCATTGCTCCACTCTGGCAAAGGCGCAGGAAACGACTTCCTCGGTTGGGTTAATCTCCCATCATCTATCGACAAGGCACAGATTGACGCCATCAACGCTTGCGCAGCATCGTTACGCTCGAAGGCTGACGTAGTTATCTGCATCGGCATCGGTGGCTCGTACCTCGGTGCAAAGGCTGTTCTTGATGCTATGAGCAACCCATTCGAGTTGCTTCACACAAAGCACGAAAACCCTACTGTATTGTTCGCCGGACAAAACATCTCGGAGGACTATATGGCAGAGTTGTTGGCAGCTATCGAAGGACACTCAATCGCAACAATCGTAATCTCGAAGTCGGGAACTACCACCGAGCCTGCTATCGCCTTCCGTATCCTCAAAGAGGAGATTGAGAAGCGTTACGGCAAGGAGGAGGCAAAGTCGCGCATCGTGGCCATCACCGACCAGGCTCGTGGCGCACTCAAAACCCTCGCTACACAAGAGGGCTACCAGACATTTGTTATTCCTGACAATGTAGGTGGTCGTTTCTCGGTACTTACCCCTGTGGGCTTACTCCCACTCGCAGTAGGTGGCGTAGATATCGAAGCTTTGGTTGCAGGTGCTCAGGCTATGGAGGCTGCAACTGCCGAGGGCGTGGCATTTGATGACAACCTCGCAGCACAGTATGCAGCAACCCGCTTCGAGTTGTACAAGGCAGGCAAGAAGATTGAGATTCTCGGTTCGTACGAGCCTAAGTTGCAGAATATCAACGAGTGGTGGAAACAACTTTATGGCGAGAGCGAGGGTAAGGAGAACAAGGGTATCTTCCCTGCATCGGTAACCTTCACTGCCGACCTTCACTCTATGGGACAGTATATTCAGGAGGGTGAGCGCACCTTGTTCGAGACAATCATCTCGGTTGAGAAGCCTGCACACGAGGTTAAAGTTAAGGCTGACGAGGCTAATCTCGATGGTTTGAACTTCTTGGCAGGTAAGCGTCTGCACGAGATTAACAAGATGGCAGAGTTGGGCGTTCAGCTCGCACACATTGACGGTGGCGTGCCAAACCTTTTGATTCAGATTCCTGCTATCGAGGAGAAGGCAATCGGCGCATTGCTCTACTTCTTCGAGAAGGCTTGCGGTATCAGTGGCTACCTTATCGAGGTTAATCCGTTCAACCAGCCGGGTGTAGAGGCTTACAAGAAGAATATGTTTGCACTGCTCGACAAACCAGGCTACGAGGAGGAGAGCAAAGCGATTAAGGCAAGACTCTAAAACGGAAAACGGAAAACGGAAAGCGGAAAAAAAATGCCGAGCGATTGCTCGGCATTTTTTTTGGCTATTAGCCATTAGCCATTGGCCATTAGCTTTTTAGGGGTAATAGGGATAATAGGGATTTTCTCTAAGCTCTCTAAGTTCCTTAAACTCATTAAATTCCCTCTCCCATAAAAATCGTAAATGATTAGATTATTTTTGTGCAAGGCGAGGTAGCGAGAACGGAGCATACTAATCGTATGTGAGTATCTCGCTATCCGAAGGCTTGTGCAAAAAGAACTAATCAGAACGATTTTCCTACAAAAAAATATAGACACTCAATTGAGTGTCTATATTTTCCGTAGTAATACCTTGATTACTTCTTCTTATCGTAGCGCTTTGCGTAACGGCTCATAAACTTATCCACACGACCGGCGGTATCAACCAACTTCATCTTACCGGTGTAGAATGGGTGCGATGTGTTGGAGATTTCCATCTTATACACGGGATAGGTTTCGCCGTTCACCTCGATGGTCTCTTTTGTCGAAACGGCGGACCTGCACAAAAACACGTGGTCATTCGACATATCCTTGAATGCCACCAAACGATAGTTCTCTGGATGAATTCCCTTTTTCATCTTGAATGTGTTTTTTGTTAATTAAGTACTTAATTGCAATAATGCGGTGCAAAGGTAGAGAATAAATTTCAAAATGCAAAATGCAAAATGCAAAATTTTCTACTTTTTCCACAATTACCACCCGAAAATCTGGGTAGTTCTACGGAAATGGCATTTATTCACTGCCGACTTTTTGTTGATTTAGAAATAATTTCTAAATTTGCAATCGCAATCGCTTTGGTTGCAGACATAATTACGCAGAAAGTGTAAGTTTATTCTCACGATGAAATCTGGAAAATTTAATTGGAAGAGAATGAGTATGCTTCTTGCGTCATACCGCATGGTATGGCGTGGGATTGATGCTTATTTTATTCCAAAGGTTTTCCAGAACCCCATCGTTAAGATAAGTTTTCAGCACCACGCTTTCTTTTTTTTGTAATACCGCTTGGTGCTGGCGGAGATAAGTTTGAGCCGATATGTTCTTCGCTGTCTATACGAATAGGTGTATGATTATGCAACCGACATTTGAGAAGTTGCGTCATAACACCGAAAATGTTCTGTTCTATGTCAAACTCTGTATTTTGGAATCGTGTAAATACTACTATTTATTAAATTCCAAAGGCGAAATATGCCCATTAGAATTGAATGGGGGCAAATTGATATCTATTATCTACAAACACTCTACTACACCTCGTATAATAGCATTTGAGATTGAATCACCAGATAGGGGCGTGGAGATAATAGATGTATATGAGGAAGGGGGCTTCTATTTTCCACCACTATCCATCTCTGCTGCATTAGTCAATCATATTAATGAAGTTGGACTGAATGCCTTTCTGGGATTGGAATAGTTATAAAATATCGCCAAGTCTGCCCGACTTGGCGATATTTTTAATTGGCAATTATTTTAATCAATCATTGTAACACCACCCATATAAGGTACAAGCACCTCCGGCACCTTGATACCCTCCGGCGTCTGGTTGTTCTCCAACAACGCTGCTACGATACGAGGTAAAGCCAACGACGAGCCGTTAAGCGTGTGAGCCAACTTAGTCTTTTTGTTTGCATCCTTATAGCGGAGTTTCAGACGGTTAGCCTGGAACGACTCGAAGTTCGACACTGACGAAACCTCCAACCAACGCTGCTGTGCCTCCGAATAGACCTCGAAGTCGTAGGTGAGAGCCGAAGTGAACGACATATCGCCACCGCAAAGGCGCAAGATACGATATGGCAAGCCGAGCGACTTAACCAACCCCTCAACATGGGCAACCATGCCATCGAGAGCCTCATACGAGTTCTCAGGGAGTGCCAACTGCACGATTTCCACCTTATCGAACTGGTGCAGACGGTTCAAACCACGCACATCTTTGCCATACGAGCCTGCCTCACGGCGGAAGCAAGGGGTATAGGCGGTCATCTTCACAGGGAACTCCTTCTCATCAAGAATTACATCACGGAAGATATTGGTAACAGGTACCTCGGCGGTAGGTACGAGGTAGAAGTTATCCGCCGTAGCGTGATACATCTGTCCCTCCTTATCAGGCAACTGACCTGTACCGAAGCCCGAAGCCTCATTTACCATTACCGGAGGCTCAACCTCCTGATATCCTGCTGCTGTGTTGTAGTCGAGGAAGTAGTTGATAAGCGCACGCTGCAATCTTGCACCCTTACCCTTATATACAGGGAAACCTGCACCGGTCAATTTAACACCGAGGTCGAAGTCGATGATGTCGTACTTCTTCGCCAACTCCCAGTGTGGAAGTGGGTTTTCGGGCAACTCCGAGTAATTTTCGTCAATCTTCACCACGAGATTATCCTCTGCGGTCTTTCCCTCGGGAACGATATCGGCAGGGAAGTTCGGGAGCAATACGATTTGCGCCTGCAATGCAGCCGAGGTCTCCTCGTGCTTTGCCGAGAGTTCTGCCGACTTAGCCTTCAAAGCGGCAACCTGCTGCTTGCGCTCCTCAGCCTCCTCACGCTTGCCTTGCCCCATAAGCATACCAATCTCCTTGGCAGCCTTATTTTGCTCTGCAAGACAGTTATCCAACTCAATCTGCAATGCCTTACGGGCATCGTCCAACTCCTCAATCTTTGCGATAACGGGTGCAGCATCTACGCCCTTCTTGGCAAGTTTCTTAATTGCCAACTCCTTATCGCCACGCAATTGTTGTAGTGTAAGCATTTTTGTATATGTTTTTAACCTAATTTCCTATTTCAAGGGATTACATCGTGCAAATTTATAAAAAAAGAGTGATAATTTGCACTAAAAAATAAAGTTTGTTAAATTTGCAATACATAAAATACAAAAAATATGAAAAAATTTATCATTTCAGCACTTCTTTTGACTATTGCCGCAACATCATTTGCACAGGGTGGTTACACCCCGTCAGAGGGAAATCTCAAAGCTCGACAAGAGTTTGCGGATAGCAAATTCGGCATCTTCCTTCATTGGGGATTATACAGCATGTTCGCACAAGGCGAGTGGTATTTGAGCAGGGGCAAACTATCGCACGAAGAGTACAAGAAGGCAGCAGACGCCTTCTATCCTCATCGCTTCGATGCCAAGGCTTGGGTTAAGGCGTTCAAAGATGCCGGCGCAAAATATATCTGCTTCACCTCTCGCCACCACGAGGGATTTTCGATGTGGGATACCGACTGCTCGGACTACAATATTGTCGATGCCACACCTTTCAAGCGCGATGTTGTCAAGGAGTTGGCTCGTGAATGTCAGCGCCAAGGGATAAAATTCCATCTCTACTACTCGCATGTCGATTGGAGTCGTGACGACTATCCTGCCGGCTACTCCACCGTAAAGGTAAAAGACCGAGAGCATCACGAAGGGGGTTGGGCAAACTACTACAACTTTATGAATGCTCAAATCACCGAGTTGCTCACACGCTACAAGGTCGATGCGTTGTGGTTTGACGGAGTGTGGGACCATGCCAAAGATGCAACACCTTTCAATTGGCAGCTCGAAGAGCAATACCGACTTATCCACAAGTTGAAGCCGGAGTGTCTTGTAGGCAACAATCACCATCTCGCAGCCATTGAGGGCGAGGATTTCCAGATTTTCGAGCGCGACCTACCGGGTGAGAACACCGCAGGACTCGCAGGTCAGGAGGTTAGTCGCCTACCACTCGAAACCTGCCAAACAATGAACGGAATGTGGGGTTACAAGGTTAAAGACCAAAATTACAAGAGTACGGAAAAACTTATTCGTTATCTTGTCAGCACTTCGGGCAAGGGTGCAAATCTGCTTCTCAATATAGGTCCTCAACCAAACGGAGAGTTGCCAGCAACAGCACTCATGCGTTTGAAGGAGATGGGCGAGTGGTTGCGCAAATATGGCGATACCGTCTATGGCACTACCGCAGGCGATATTCCTGCGCAGAGTTGGGGCGTGACTACCCGCAAGGGTAAGCGTCTATTTGTGCATATCTTCGACCTTAAAACGAAGGAGTTGCAGTTGCCTCTTTCGTGCAAGGTCGTAAAAGCTCGCACCTTCGAGAATAATAAGGCGGTTGATTTTACGACAAGCGACAATGGTGTTACTCTTAAATTTGACACCGTACCTTCGGGAATAGACTATATTGTCGAATTGACCACAAAATAGTTATTTTGATGCGAAAAATCGAACTTCTTGCACCGGCAAAGGACTTCGACACGGCAGTTGATGCTATCGACTGCGGTGCCGATGCCGTATATATCGGCGCAGGAAAGTTCGGTGCGCGCCACTCGGCAACCAACTCCGTAGAAGATATTGCCCGCGTTGCGGAGTATGCCCATCGCTACGGTGTAAAGGTCTACGCCACACTAAACACCTTACTCTTCGACAACGAGTTGGAGGAGGCTCGCCGTCAGGCTCTTGCGCTGATTGATGCAGGCGTTGATGCACTTATCGTACAGGATATGGCGTACTGCCGTATGGGTTTGCCGATTGAGTTGCACGCCTCGACACAAACCAACTGCGTAACGGCAGAGAAGGTGCGATTTTTCGAGGAGGTGGGCTTCGCAAGGGCTATTTTGGAGCGCTCATTATCGAAAAACGATATTGCCAAAATTCGCAAGGCGACAAATATCGAGTTGGAGGCTTTCGTTCATGGTGCAATTTGCGTATCGCAGAGTGGTCGTTGCTTCTTCTCGCGCTCAACCTCGGAGCGCAGTGGCAATCGTGGCGAGTGTAGCCAGCCTTGCCGCTTGGAGTACGATTTGTGCAACGACAAGGGCGAAACGATTATCAAGAGCAAACACCTTCTTTCGGTGCGAGATTTAGACCTCTCGGCTCGCTTGGGCGAGATGATTGACTTGGGTATCACCTCGTTCAAAATCGAGGGCAGGCTGAAAGACCGCACCTATATCCGCAATATCGTAACTCTCTATCGCCAACTGCTCGACCGAGAAATTTCGCTCCGCAATGATGTTGTACGCAGTTCGGCAGGTCGTAGCACAGTAGATTTCGAGCCAAACGCCTCACGCTCCTTTACGCGAGGTGCCACCGAGTATTTCTTCGATGGAAAACAGCGTGACGTGGCATCGTTTGACACTCCGAAGGCTGTGGGCGAGCGTATTGGTAAAGTTGTTCGTGCCGACCGCAGAGGTATAGTTCTCGACCGCAAACACGACCTCGCTACGGGCGATGGCGTATGCTTTATTGCCGATGGCTCGCTGGTCGGAACAAATGTTGTGGGCGTGGAGGGCGAGCGAGTACAACTCAATCGCTACGATGGCGTGGCGGTGGGTGCAGAGTTGTTCCGCAACTACAACCGCCTATTCTCGCAGGCCGTGGAGCGCAGTCGCATCAAACGAACAATCGCAGCCGACCTCGCTTTGGTATTCGAGGAGAAGAAAATAACCCTCACCGCCACTGACGAGGAGGGTGTTGTGGCGGTTGCATCTGTTGAGTGTGCTACCGAGGAGGCTCGCAACAAGGAGCGTGGCGAGGAGGCTCTGCGCAAGCAGCTGTTGCGCTCGGGCGATACGATTTTCGAGGTGCGGGATATTACCATTGAGAATTTGCGTTTTGCACCGATGTCGGTAGTGGGTGCTTTGCGCCGAGAGGCTCTTAAATTGCTCGAAAAAGAGAGGGAATATCGTTATTCGATAAGAGAAAAAGAGCAGTTTATCGAAAAACAATATGCAAAATATCCAACTGACACGCTAACTCCGCAAGACAATGTAACAAACCACCTTGCGAGAGAGTTTTATACCGACCATGGCGTAACGGATATTGCCGAGGGCTTGGATTGCCGACCTTCGACCTCGGGCGAGCAGGTGGTAGTTTCGGACTACTGCATACGCCGAGAGATTGGCGAGTGCTTGCTCGAAAAACCACGCTTAAAGGGCGACCTCTACCTTGTGCGTGGCACAAAGAGGTATCGTTTGTGCTTCGACTGCAAAAAGTGCCAAATGAAAATCTTTGATATGGGCTATTAACCATTAGCCATTGGCTTCTCTTAAATGGCCATAAATGTGGGAGTGTCTAACAAGTTTTTTAGACACTCCCAATTTTGTCAGAAGTTGTATAACAAGAGGGATTTCAAGGCTTGCGAAGCGTGAGAAACCGCAGCATACTTGGCGTATGTGAGGATTTCGAGCGCAAGCATAACCGACGCTACGGAGCGAGAGCAAAGGGTGTTTACACGCTTTGCCGAGCCGTGAGGAGGAAAAGCCCTTAAAAAGGGATTAACGCAGAAATCACCTTGTTAGACAGCTTCATTTTATAACTATTCCAATCCCAGAAAGGATTTCAGTCCAACTTCATTAATATGATTGACTAATGCAGCAGAGATGGATAGTGGCGGAAAATAGAAGTTCGGTTGCTCGTATACATCTATTATCTCCACGCCCCTATCCGGTGATTCAATCTCGAACGCTATTATGGGAGGTGTAGCAGAGTGTTTGTAGATAATAGATATCAATTTGCCCCCATTCAATTCTAATGGGCATATTTCGCCTTTGGGATTTAATAAATAGTAGTATTTACACGATTCCAAAATGCAGAGTTTGACATAGAACAGAACATTTTCGGTGTTATGACGCAACTTCTCAAATGTCGGTTGCATAATCATACACCTATTCGTATAGACAGCGAAGAACATATCGGCTCAAATTTATCTCCACCAGCACCAAATGGCGTAAAACAGTAAAAGAAAGCGTGGTGCTGAAAACTTATTTTAGGATACGGGCTCTGACAAAACCTCGACAATAAAACAAGCAACAACTCCACGCCATACCAAATGGTATGACGCAGCAAGATGTTTGCCTATTCTCTTGTCTTTGAACTGTCAGATTCGTATCCAAGAATAAACTTACACTTTCTGCGTAATTATGTCTACAATCCGAGGACTGCACCGCAAATTTAGAAATATTTTTCGATAGTTGCAAAAATAAATAATCCGTCATTGCGAAGGAGTGAAACGACTGTGGCAATCTCCCGCAGTTAATTTAATAAAATATAATGGAGATTCCCACGCTCATTACATTCGCTCGGAATGACAATCTATTATTTTTTGAAATTTCTCTCGTCTTTGACCCGTGCAAGCACGGCTCTTCACTGCTCCGCCTCGGCAAAGTCTGCAAGCAACCTTTGCGCTCGGCTTAATCGCAGCGGTCGTCTCTCGTCTTTTTTTTAGGTAATTATAAAATTTCTCTCGTCTCTCGTCTTTCGTCTTTCGTCTTTTTATTATCTTTGCAAAAAGAAAAAAGCCAATGGCTAATGGCTAAAAGCCAATAAAAAGGTATGAACTTAACACCAAACTTTAAGGATTACGAGTTGATTGACTCGGGTGAGGGCGAGAAGTTGGAGCGATTTGGTCGCTACACACTGCGCCGTCCCGAGCCGCAAGCCGTATGGCGCAAGTCGCTCGATGAGCGCGAGTGGCAACGCCTCGCAGATGCCTCATTCCTCCGTACCGACCGCAGCGAGGAGCGTGGCGAATGGCGTAACAAGCCGCAGATGAAGGACCGCTGGAACATTCACTACGACTACAAGGCGATGCACCTCACTATGCGACTTGCTTGCACAGCCTTCAAACATATAGGTATCTTTCCCGAGCAGGCGGCAAATTGGAACTTTGTATACGATACTTGCCGTTCAAAAATTGAGGGCAAGGGCGCAAAGCCAAAGGTGTTGAACTTGTTTGCCTACACGGGTGGTGCAACCCTTGCTGCCGCTGCGGCAGGGGCAGAGGTAACGCATGTTGATTCGGTAAAGCAGGTGGTTACTTGGTCGCGCGAGAATATGGGGTCAAGCAGCCTCGATGGTGTGCGTTGGATAGTCGAAGATGCGTTAAAATTTGTTCAGCGAGAAGTCCGCCGTGGCAACCGCTACGATGGCATAATTTTGGACCCTCCGGCATACGGTCGTGGTGCAAATGGCGAGAAGTGGGTGTTGGAGCAAAACATTGCCGAGATGTTGGAGGCGTGTGCCGAGTTGCTTGCCGAAGATGGCTTTTTGGTGCTGAATTTGTACTCGATGGGCCTATCTTCGACCATCGCCCGAACGCTTGTGCATCAGATGTTCGGCACACCGGCAAAGGAGGAGTTTGGTGAACTATTCTTCACCGACCGAGCAGGAAAAGAACTGCCATTCGGTACATTCTATCGAATGGAACGGAAAACTAATAAGAATTAAAATATATGTTTTCGATTTTAACTTTTGGATTGTTGTCGGGACATCTGTTGCTCGATGTATTGGTAGGACTATTGGGTAGTCGCCGCAATATCGGCTTCGGCTGGGCATTTATTATATCGGTGCTATTCACACCGCTTATCGGCTTGATTGCCGCCCTTATCTCAAACCCACTGCCCACAGGCTCGGAGCCAAAATATGGCTGTTTGGGATACTCGTTCGGCTGTTTGGGAACAATCTTTCTTGTTCTTATCGCCACAGCATTTCTCTTTGGCGTATTGTCCCTGTTGCTACCTATAATTTAATACAACTTCTATATTGCTTTGGAAAATGCTCTGCGGCGCTTATGCTGTATATGGTCAAACTCGGCAAAGTTGGCAAGGCTCTTATGGTTGGTTTCGAGAATGGCGGTTGTTTCAACTCGTTGAATACCATATTTTGCGAAGTGTGGCGTCATCTCGTTAAAGATAAGGGCGGTAACTCCCTTATCCTGATAGTCGGGACGCACAGCAATAAGCAATAGGTCGAAATCTGTCATCTTCTTAGCCTTCAAAGCCTTGATAAGGTGATACCACCCAAACGGGAACATACGACCTCGGCACTTACGCAACGCCTTCGAGAGCGATGGCATACCCAAACCCACAGCAATAATCTCATCTTTCTCGTTGGCAACCATCGTCACAAAATCGAAGTTGAGTATCGGGAAGTACATCTTGCAATAGTACTGCTTCTGTCGCTGTGTCATCGGTTGGTAGTTATACAACTTCTGATACGCCGAGTCGAGAACATCGAAATAGGTGTAACCGTATCTCTTCTTCAACTCCCTCGAATTTTTAACCTTGACGACATGTAGCCCGTAGCGGTTTTCTACAAGTTGCACAACACGCCTCATGCGCTCGGGCGCCTCTGTTGGCGGAGTAATTTGGTACTCAATCCAATCTGCCTCTTTGCATAAGCCATATCGCTCGTAGTGCGCCATATAGTAGGGGTGAGTATATAGGCTCGCCATAGGGGCATTGTAGTTAAATCCCTCAATCAGCAGACCTTGGTGGTCGAAGTCGGTAAAGCCGACAGGACCATTCAGGCAGGTCATACCTCTCTCCCTACCCCACTCGGCAACGGCATTGATAAGCGACTTGAAAACATCGTAGTCATCTACGAAGTCAAACCACCCGAAGCGACACTTCTTAACGCCCCAAGCCTCGTTGGCACGGTGGTTTATAATTCCTACGATTCGCCCGACAATCTCATCGTTGCGATACGCCATATATATCACATACTCGCACACTTCGAGTGCGGGATTGCCTTTCGGGTTGAAGGTATTTATCTCATCGAAAAGTATCGGCGGACAATAGTAGGGATTCTCCTTGTAGAGGTCTATTCCGAACTGCACAAAGCGATACAACGCTCGCTTCGATTTTACCTCTTTGATTAAAATGTCGTTTGGGTTGGTCATAAATTGGTTTGGGTTTCTTCTATCTCTATTTTCAACTCATCATCGGCACAAGGGCGTAAATAACTACGCCCGCAACTGCCGAGAGAATAATCATCAATATCGGATTTACCTTGCGGTACGAGCCGTATAGCACCGCACCAAAGAGTAACCACGACCACACATCGGTAAAGTTTTCGTTTGCACCCGTACGAGGGAACATCATCAGCAATGCTGCCGAGGCAATCATTCCGACAACAATCGGAGTTACCGCCTTGACAACGGTCTGAATATAGCGATTTTCGCGGTGGCGAAGGAAGAATCTTGTCAAGAACAGCATCAGCGTCAGCGATGGCAAGCAGACTGCAAAGGTTGCAACCACCGAACCACCCACACCCGCTACGGTATAGCCGATATAGGTTGCCGAGTTGATGGCGATTGGTCCGGGTGTAATCTGCGACACAGCAACAATATCGGCAAACTGCGTGGCGGTAATCCAACCTCGCTGCTCGACAATCTCGTTTTGGATAAGCGACAACATCGCATAGCCACCACCAAAGCCGAAGAAGCCAATCTTCAAATAGGAGAGAAACAACTGCAAGTAAATCATCGCTGCGCCCCCTTTCTGCCGTTATAAACTGCCATAGCGATACCCACTACAACAGCGCCTGCAATAAGGTAGATAGGCGAAAATCCGAAGTACCACACAAGCACCGCCACCATAGCCGCAGTAGCGAGAAGATACCACTTCATACCCTTGACAAGCCCCATCAATGGAGCGACAATCAGAGCCACAACCGCAGGTCGCATTGCACGAAAGGCTGCATCGACATAGCGATTATTGCGCACCTCGGCAAAGAAGAGAGCCAAGAGCAAAATCACAATAAACGATGGCAGCACCGTGCCGAGCGTTGTCGCTATCGCACCCACAACACCACGAGTCTTGTAACCCACAAAGACCGCCGTATTTACGGCAATAGGGCCGGGTGTCGATTGCGCCAAGACGAGCATATCGACAAAATCTTTGTTGTCAATCCACTTGTGGCGTTCGATAACTTCGCGCTGAATAAGCGGTATCATCGCAAAGCCTCCGCCAAAGCTGAAAAGACCTATTTTGAAGAATGTTGTAAAGAGTTTCAGCAACATTTTCGGGATAAACATCACAAATTATTCACTATCGAAACCATATCTGCTGCCACGACAGCCGCTGTCTCGGTGCGGAAGCGTTGTGTGCCAAGGGTTATCTCCTCGAAGCCATTGGCTACCGCCAACTGCACCTCCTCAGGCGAGAAATCGCCCTCAGGGCCTATCAAAATCAGCGCATCTTCGCCCTTGTGCAGAGTCGAAGCGAGATACTTTTTCTCCTTTACGGCATCGCCACAGTGAGCGATAAATTTGCGCCCTGCAAAATTTTTGCACACCACCTCTCTAAATGGTGTAATCTCCGCCAGCACAGGGTGATACGCCTTCAAAGACTGCTTTACGGCAGCGGTGATGACCTTCTCCTCACGCTCCGCCTTGATAACCTTGCGCTCGCTATGTTCGCTCACAAGAGGCACAAACTCCGCAACGCCAATCTCGGTCGCCTTCTCCAAAAACCACTCGTAGCGGTCGATATTCTTCGTAGGCGCAACCGCCATCGTCAAGCGATAGGGCAACTTCTCAAACTCCTCGAAGTGTTCAACCACTCGCACAAGGCAGTGTTTCTGGTGTGCCGACACCACCTCGCAACGGTAGAGCGAGCCTCGACCATCGGTGATATGGAGGGTATCGCCCTCGCTCAAACGCAACACCTTAACGGCGTGGCGCGACTCCTCCTCGGAGAGCATATATTCGGGTGCAGTGAAGTCTGCGGCGTAGAATAGTTGCATAACGATTGAAAAAGTATTATCTTTGCGTAGCAAAATTAGTAAAATTTATTGAAATGAAGCGCATACTATTTGTATTATCACTACTTATGATTGCACTTAACACCACATTCTGCTCGAAGCAGGTGCAAAAAGAGGGCAACCCTCTGCTCGAAGAGGCACAAACTCCGTACGGCGTACCCGCATTCGACCGCATCGAAGCAAAGCACTATGAGCCTGCATTTGAATATGCAATGTCGCTCCACAATGAGGAGGTTGCCGCTATCCTCGCCAACAAGGAGGAGCCAACCTTCGACAATACGATTCTCGAACTCGACCGTTCGGGTATGTTACTCGCCAATATCTCCGATGTATTCGGCATGATGTGCGCTGCGATGAACAACGAGGATATGCAGGAGATTCAGGAGAAGGTTATGCCTCTGTTGACTGCGCATTATGACGCTATCTCGATGAACGAGGAGTTGTTCAAGCGTATAAAGGTTGTCTACGATAAGCGCAACAGCACAGACCTCAACGCCGAGCAGATTCGCCTTGTCGAGAAGATGTACACCAACGCTGTACGTCAGGGCGCACTGCTCAATGAGGAGCAAAAAGAGCGTTTGCAGAAAATCAACGAGGAGTTGTCGCTCCTCACGGTTAAGTTCGACAACAATCTGCTTGCCGAAACCAACGATTTCAAGTTGGAACTCAAAGCCAAAGAGGTAACCGAACTGCCAAAGGCGGTTCGTGATGCAGCAAAAGACAGCAAAGACGAGAACCGATTTATCTTCACGCTTCACAAGCCGAGCCTTATTCCGTTCTTGACCTACTCGAAAAATCGTGAGTTGAGGGAGGAGATTTACAAGGCATACCTCAACCGTTGCAGCAACGATAACGACCACGACAACAAGGCGATAATCAACGATATAATGCGTCTGCGTATCGAGAAGGCAAACTTGTTGGGCTATAAATCGTATGCAGACTATGTAACATCGGAGCAGATGGCAGGCTCGCCAAAGGCGGTATATGCTCTACTCGAAGATATCTTCACCTCCGCAAACGAGAAGGCAAAGGAGGAGTTGGCAGAGATGGAGAAGATGTTCAAGCGTGACTACACCGATAGCGATGCCAAGTTCGAGTCGTGGGATTGGTGGTACTATGCCGAGAAGGTGCGCAAGCAGAAATATAGTCTTAATGAAGAGATGACCTCTCCATACTTCGCACTTGACAATGTGCGTCAAGGTGCCTTCAACCTCGCAAACCGCCTCTATGGTCTAACCTTCCGACCTGTGGTTGTTCCGCAGTATCACAACGAAGCTTCGGCATACGAGGTTTTGGACAATGACGGCTCACATCTTGGCGTGTTGTATTTCGATTTTCACCCTCGCGCAAGCAAGTCGCAAGGTGCTTGGTGCGGATACTTCCGCCGTCCATCGTACGACCGTAACGGCAAGCGCATCGCTCCTGTGGCAAGTATCGTCTGCAACTTTACCCGACCTTCGGGCAGTACCCCTGCTCTGCTCTCGATAGATGAGGTTACAACCCTCTTCCATGAGTTTGGTCATGCACTGCACTTCCTCTTCTCCGATGTGACTTACAATGGTTTGCTCGATGTTGAGGGTGACTTTGTAGAGTTGCCATCGCAGATTATGGAGAATTGGGCGTTGGAGCCGGAATTGCTCAAAACATACGCCGTACACTACCGCAATAACACTGTAATTGGCGATAATCTCATCGACAAGATTCGCCGCAGTGCGCAGTTTAACCAAGGCTTTATGACAACAGAGTTGTTGGCTGCCGCACTTGCCGATTTGGATATTCACTCGCTGACGAAATACAAGGAGTTTGATGTCGAGTCGTTCGAGTATAACGCCCTCTACGAGAAGCGAGGAATGATTCACGAGATTGAGCCTCGCTACCATCTGCCGTACTTTGCCCATATCTTCGCAGGTGGCTACTCTTCGGGCTACTACTTCTACACTTGGGCGGAGGTTTTGGATAAAGATGCCTTTGCAGCATTCGCCGAGACAGGAGATATCTTCCACCGCCGTACAGCACAGGCATTCCGCAAGTTGTTGGCAAGTGGAGGTAAGCGTGACGGAATGTCGCTCTATCGCGAGTTCCGTGGTGCTGAGCCAAGTCGCGAGCCACTGCTCAAAGCGAGAGGTTTGTGGGTGGAGCCGGAGCCAACTGAGGAGGATGAAAATTTGAATAATGCAGAAACCAATTAATGTATAATTTTATGAAAAAACTATTTTTAATTATGACCGTATCAGCACTTCTCGGTGCTTGCGCAGGCGATGATATGCCAAAGGTACAGCAGCCCGAGATTGACACAAACAACCCATTGTTGGCAGAGTGGGATACTCCACACGCAACACCTCCATTCGACAAGATTTCGAATTCGGACTACGAACCCGCTTTCGAGACTGCTATTGCAGTAAGTCGTGCAGAGGTTGATGCTATCGTGAACAACCCTGCAAAGCCTTCATTCAACAACACTATTCTTGCCCTCGAAAAGCAGGGCGAGTTGCTCGACCGCATCTCTTCGGTCTTCTTCAATATGTTGCAATGCAACACCTCTGACGAGTTGCAGGATATTGCCATGCGTGTACAACCTAAATTGACCGAACTCGGCAACGATGTATCACTCAATCCTGAGTTGTTCAAGCGTGTAAAGGCTGTCTACGAAAATCCCGGATTGTTTCTCTCGAAGGAGGACAAGAAGTTGCTCGAAGACTCTTATAAGAGTTTCGTACGCAGCGGAGCAAACCTCAACGATGCAGATAAAGAGTTGTATCGTCAATACTCTTCGGAGTTGTCACAATTGACCTTGCAGTTCGGACAGAACTCGTTGGCTGCGAACAACGCCTTCGCACTCAACATCAAGTCGGCAAAGCAGGTTGCCGAGTTGCCTGACTTCGTAAAAGAGGGCTTGGCTATGGAGGCAAAGGCTCGTGGTCAGAAGGGTTGGACCGTAACTTTGAAGGCTCCAAGTTATGTTCCATTCGTAACCTACTCTTCACAGCGTGATTTGAAAGAGAAGCTCTACAAGGCTCGCAACTCATGCGCTATCGGTGGTAAGTTCGACAACACAGAGAATATTCGCAAAATTACCGACTTGCGTTTGAAGATTGCAAACCTCCTCGGCTACGAGTGCTATGCAGACTATGTCCTCGACAACCGCATGGCAGAGAAGACCGAGACCGTGAATTCGTTCCTTGCGGAGTTGCTTTCGCAGACCAAGGAGTATGCCGACAAGGATTATCAGACAATCAACGAGTATGCTCACTCGCTCGGTTTCGAGGGCGATATTCAGCCTTGGGATTGGGCATATTACAGCGAGAAGTACAAGAACGAGAAGTATGCCGTAAGCGATGAGGCTGTGAAGCCATACTTCGAGTTGGAGTCGGCAAAGCAGGCTGTATTTATGCTCGCAAACAAACTCTACGGTTTGGAGTTCAAGCCAGCCGAAGGTGTTGCAAAGTATCACGAAGATGTTACCGTATATGAGGTTTCGGAGGCTAATGGCGAGCACCTTGCTGTTCTCTACCTCGACTTCTTCCCGCGCGATTCGAAGCGTGCCGGAGCTTGGATGACCGAGTTCCGTGGTGCTGAGGGGGATATCCGCCCACTCGTATCGCTCGTGATGAACTTTACAAAACCTACCGAGAGTAAGCCTTCACTGCTCACTTTCGATGAGTTTACAACATTCCTTCACGAGTTCGGACACGCTTGTCATGGCATGGTAGCAAAGGGTAAGTATGGCTCGTTGAACGGCACAAATGTATTCCGTGACTTTGTGGAGTTGCCATCGCAGATTCTCGAAAATTGGGCTTATGAGAAGGAGTATCTCGACCTCTGGGCAAAGCACTACCAGACAGGTGAAACCATGCCTGCCGAGTTAATCGAAAAGCTTATCGCAGCAAAGAACTACCTCGCAGCATACGCAAATGTTCGTCAGGTGTCGTTCGGTATGACCGATATGGCTTGGCATACACTCAAAGCACCTTACGAGGGTGATATTGTAGAGTTCGAGCAGAAGGCTATGGCTCCTTCACAGATTCTCCCTGTCGTAGAGGGTACTGCTATGTCGCCAACTTTCGGGCACCTCTTCTCGGGTGGTTATGCAGCAGGATACTATGGTTATAAGTGGGCAGAGGTTTTGGCTGCTGACGGATACTCGCTCTTCACCGAGAACGGTATCTTCGACAAGGCTACTGCATCGAAGTTCCGCAAGTTGCTCGAATCGGGAGGTAAGAAGCACCCAATGGACCTCTATGTTGAGTTCCGTGGTCACAAACCACAGACCAAGGCGCTGATTGACCAGATGGGATTGGGCAAGTAAACCCCATTCAAAGGCACACAAAAAAGCAGACTTAGGCCTGCTTTTTTGTTTTCTAAACTCCGAACGTAGTCAAGGCGCAACCATTCTGGGGGTAATAGGGGCGGGCGTTCCGCCCTTACTGGGGACGCTCACTCTGTTCGCTTACTGGGGTGCGCCGAAAGTAATTTTGCATTCTGCATTTCTCAACTCTCAACTTCTATATTCGGCTTTTGAACTGCTCCTCCTTGATTTGTTGCAACTCGTACATTCTGTCACGATAGCGTGCCGCTGCCATAAAGTCTAACGATTTGGCAGCACTCTCCATATTGTTGCGAGCCTGCTCTATCAGGTAGTCAAGATTTCCACCGGCATTGTATTGTGCAACTATATCTGCAACCATTCCGACCTGCGGAGTCTCTACGTTATATAATGATGATACATCATTGATTGCTCCCTTATCTCCTGCTACACCATCAAGCAGCGGACTTGGCTGTGCCGCATTACGCTTCGCCTGACGAGGCATAATGCCATGCTCGATATTGTAGCGAATCTGTCGCTCTCGGCGGCGATTACTATCCTCAACAGTACGGCGCATAGCCTCGGTGCAGGTGGAACCATAGAGAACCACTCTGCCTTGTGCATGGCGGGCTGCACGACCTGCCACCTGCGTCATAGCGGTATAGTTTCGCAGATAGCCATTCTTATCTGCATCGAAAATCGACACCTGCGACACCTCCGGCAAATCGATACCCTCACGCAAGAGGTTTACACCACACAACACATCGAACAAGTCGGCGTGCATATCTTCGATAATCTGCACTCGCTCCAAAGTATCGAGGTCGGAGTGTATGTAGCGACTTCGCACACCCATCTTTTCGAGATATGCCGACACCTCCTCGCACATTCGCTTCGAGATGGTCGTAACAATCATCTTCTCACCACGGCTCACACAATCCTCGATATCTTCCATCAAGCGGTCAATCTGACGGGTAGAGTCGCAAACCTTCAATGCAGGGTCTATAATTCCCGTAGGACGGATAAACTGTTCAACCACACTATCTTCACTACGCATTAACTCGTATTGCGCAGGCGTAGCACTTACATATATTGTCTGCCCCTGCATCGCCTCGAACTCCTCAAATCGCAACGGGCGGTTATCTCGTGCCGCAGGCAGACGAAAACCATACTCCACAAGATTCTCCTTGCGGGAACGGTCGCCACCAAACATACCACGTACCTGCGGAACGGTCACATGACTCTCGTCAATTATGAAGAGTGCATCTTCGGGGAAGTAGTCCAACAAACAGAATGGGCGCATACCGGGTGTTCTGCCATCGAAGTAACGAGAGTAGTTCTCGATACCCGAACAATAGCCCAACTCCTTAATCATTTCGAGGTCGTAGTTTACACGCTGCTCGATGCGTTTAGCCTCAACTTCACGCCCCTCTCGCTCGAAAAACTCAATCTGCTTTTCGAGGTCCGCCTCAATATTAAGCACCGCCTGCTCTATACGTGCTTTGCTCGGTACAAAGAGGTTGGCAGGGTAGATATTGACCTGCTCCAACGAATCGAGCCTCTGCCCCGTTTCGGCATCAATCAGTGCTATCTCCTCGATTTCGTCATCGAAGAATGTTACACGATAGCAGTGGTTTCCTATTGATGAACGGATAGTTATTGTGTCGCCCTTAACACGGAATGTCGATGCCTCCAAATCGCCCTCAACACGGGTATATAAAATCTCGACCAAGCGATACATCAGATGTTTCATCGCCATCACATCGCCAACCTTCAACTGCACCATCGTACTATGAAAGTCTGCTGGATTACCGATACCGTAGATGCACGACACACTCGCCACAACAATCACATCACGCCTACCCGACAACAACGAGTAGGTTGCCGAAAGGCGCATACGGTCAATCTCGGCATTGATGGCGAGGTCTTTTTCGATATAGGTATCTGTCGAAGGGATATATGCCTCAGGTTGATAGTAGTCGTAGTAGGAAACAAAGTACTCTACCGCATTTTCGGGGAAGAAACTCTTAAACTCGCTGTAAAGTTGCGCAGCAAGTGTCTTATTATGGCTCAAAACCAACACAGGACGATTCAACTCGGCGATGACATTTGCCATTGTAAAGGTCTTACCCGAGCCCGTAACTCCATGCAGTGTTGCAGCAGGTACGCCCTGCTTTATATCGGCAACCAACCTCTCGATAGCCGCAGGTTGGTCACCCATTGGTGCATAGTCCGATACAAGTTTGAAATCCATAACACAAAGGTAGCAATGATAGTGCAAACCGCAAAAAAATCGAAATAAAATTCATTGGTTGTTGGCAACAAAAAATGAAGGCGACTAAACAAGCCACCTTCACCAATACTATAATTTTGGGAGTTATTTACGCTACGTAGTAGTGCGATGCCAACTCGGTAAACGAAGCAACCTGCTCGTCAATCCAAGCCTGGTCACGACCGAGCTCCTCAGCCAAAATCTGTGCTACGCGTGGAGCAGCCTTCTGTGCCTCACGAGCATCAACAAACAAGAGGCGTACACGGCGTGCCAAAACATCATCTACGGTCAAAGCCATCTCGTGACGGATTGCCCAAAGAACCTCTGCTACTGTGTAATCATACTTCTCCGACAACTTCTCGCCGAGTGCAGGGTTCTCCTTAATCATAGCGAGAATTGCTGGCTCGTCAGCACCATATACGTACATGTGGTCTGCCAAGTTCGGATTTGGACGCCAGCCGTGAACCTTCAACTTGCGAGTTACGCACTTACGCTTCTCAACCTTGCCCAACTTGATAGCCTTATCAACTGTATCCTCTGCCATCTTACGGTACGAAGTCCACTTACCGCCGGTGATGGTAATAAGGTCGTTGTCCGAAACTACAACCTTGTGCGAACGCGAAACCTCCTTCGACTTCTTGCCCTCCTTCTTAGGCGCTGCGAGTGGTCGCTGACCTGCAAATACAGAAACGATATCGGCACGGGTTGGAGCAGGGTTCATATACAAACCTGCGGTATCGAGAATAAACTGAATCTCCTCATCGAGTGGGCGTGGCTCGCTCTCTGCGGTAGGACGCTGGATATCGGTAGTACCGACAACAACCTTGTCATGCCAAGGCACTGCGAACAATACACGACCGTCCGAAGTCTTTGGAACCATGATAGCGTAGTCGCTCTGCAAGAACTTCATATCGAGAACGATGTGAACACCCTGCGAAGGGACAACCATCTTTGGCTGTCCAGGCTCGTCCATTTGCAAAATCTCATCAACAAAGCAACCAGCAGCATTGATAACAGCCTTTGCCTTTACGGTGTACTCCTTGCCCGAAAGCAAATCCTTGGCTACAACACCTGCAACCTTGCCCTTCTCATCGTGCAACACCTTTACAACCTCGGTGCGGTTAGCAACAACACCACCATGCTCAACACAAGTCTGTGCGAGGTTGCAAGCCATACGAGCGTCATCGAACTGACCATCGTGATAAACAACACCACCCTTCAAGCCCTCGGCAACCGAAGTAGGGAGGTACTGACGAAGAGTCTTTGCTGTAATAAAGCGCGAACGACCGTAGCCGAAACCGAACGAGAGAATGTCGTATACGGTCAAGCCGCAGAAGTAGAGAAAGTTCTCCCAATGGCTGTAATTCGAGATTACGAAGGCCTGGTCCTTAACGAGGTGTGGAGCATTTTGCTTCATCAAACCACGCTCGTGAAGAGCCTCACGCACCAAATCAACCTCCAACTTTTGGAGATAACGCACACCACCGTGAACAAGCTTTGTCGAACGGCTTGAAGTACACTTTGCGAAGTCCTCACGCTCAAAGAGCGCAACACTGTAACCACGAGATGCGGCATCAACAGCGCAACCAAGACCGGTTGCACCTCCACCTACAACAACGAAATCCCATACTTTATCGCTGTTTTCGAGTTGTTTGAGCAAGTTTTCTCTTTGCATTTTCTTGTGTTTTATATTAGTTTGATTAATAATCGCCTATTAAATCGCACAAAATTACACTCTTTTAACAACAAAAACAAAGAAAAAAGACAAAAATAGCATAAAAAACATAAAAAAGATGGAGAATAAAGACTATGTCTTCACTCTCCATCATTAACAAAAGTACTTTGTTTCGCCTCTTATTCCGTATATTCGAAATCGACCGAGCCGTCTTTCGGAACTTTAACTACATTGTTCACAAGCCAATTGCTACCCTCCTTAGTTGCGATAAAGACGATTAATCGAAGGTTGTCGTGATTCCACTTGTCCTGTGCACCCGTGCCGTTTGGCTTCAATGCAAAGGTAAACTCCTTAGATGCAGTCTTGCCCGCCTCGATAGTTCCAAGCGAGAAGCCCGTAAAGTCAGAAGATGTTTGGTTGCTATAAGCAGTACGGACACAGTTGTTGTGAGTGTTTAAATCTACGCCATCGACAGGTGTGATACCATAGTTGCTCTGCTGACCATACACACCATCCTCCAACAACCATGCACCAATACGGAACTCGGCACTCTCTTTCGCCTTCACCAATGCATTTATGCTGATACTGCCCGTCTCCGCATTGTACTTCGAATTTACAGCAATACCACCCTTAACGGATACTCGGCTGTTGGCGCTATTTATTAGACTTACAATAGCCGCATACGAAGAACCGGTCGTTGCACTCTTATCCATATCAACACACACGGTAGGATAGCCGGTGATACCGAGAGAACTCGAAAGCGCCGTTGCACTCGAAAGGTAGGCAGGGTCGCTGCTGTTGTATAGGTGTGCTGCACTCAGTACAACATCGTCTGCATAACTACTACTATTCAATTGGTAGAGAGCATTTATTATGCGAGGACAATATCCGCAACCCGTACCTGTAAATTGTGTAATCATTATGCGGCGCTTGAAGTTGGTTTTCGATGGATATTTATCCTCCGGCACAGCCACCGAATCCGTTGTGGTAGAGTCATCACCATCTTCCGAGAATATTACATCGGCATAATCGCTCCAATATTGCGCAGCTCTATATACACCTACCGAAACGCTTGGCACATAAATCTTACGGCCCGAGGCGTTGCTGTTGAATGCTCTCCAATAATTCGAACTACTTGCTACTGCCGTAGGCGGAGTGGTCGGCTTACAATAGATATTTGTTAGCGAGCTGCAACCACTGAATGCATAATTTCCAATCGAAGTAACGCTATCAGGAATTGTGATGTCTGTCAGCGATTTGCAACTCTGGAATGCAGAATTTCCAATCGAAGTCACGCTATCGGGAATTGTGATGTCTGTCAGCGAGGTGCACCAATAGAATGCATAATTTTCAATCGAAGTCACGCTATCAGGTATGGTTACACTTGTCAGCAATTGGCAATAGTAAAATGCTCTACCACCTATTGCTGTAATGCCCGCAGGAATAGTGTACTCCGTTTTACCGCAACCGGCAGCAAATGTATGAAATACTCCATCAACTATCAAACAGCAATTATCCGCAGATGCAAATCTGCCATAGAATTTCTCCAATGAAGCGCATCTACTGAAAGCGCCCTCTCCAATCGAAGAAACACTATTAGGAATTGTAACACTTGTCAGCGAAGTACTTGAAAAGGTGTTAGCACCAATCTTTGTAACACTCTGAGGGATAGTAATCTCCGTTAAACCGCTACAATTTGCAAATACAGAATCGCCCAAAGTGACTACACCATAATCTATCGTTACATCTGTGAGCGAGGTACATTTGCAAAACGCACTCTTGCCAATCGAGGTGACATGACTTGGAATAGTAACACTTTCTAAAGATGTACAACCATAGAATGCTCCAAAATTTAATACGGTAATATCCGAAGGAATAACAAGGTCAGTAAGTAACTCTCCATTAAGATATAAATCTGCGCTATTATATAGAGGAGAAGAAGCCGTACTATATTTAAAAGCTATCCTACACCAAGCCGACAAATCCGAAATATCAACTCTTTTCAAGTTTTTACAGCCAGAAAACGCATTCTTGTTCATTTCGGAAATAGTACTTGGTATCGAGATACTTGTCAAAGTTGCGCAATTATAGAACGCCTGCTCTCCAATCCGTGTAACCTCGTTATCAAAAGTGATTACACCCTGACCGTTTTCGTAGGTATTCGACACGATATTTGCACCGAAAGCATCAGTTACGTATGGCTCGACAACTGCATCATCGGTCGAAGTATACCAAATCTCGTTGTTTGCAGGTTGCGGTGTT
>SUZE01000002.1 GCA_015060075.1 Rikenellaceae bacterium
CCTCTTTAGCTCAGTTGGTAGAGCACGACACTCTTAATGTTGGGGTCCAGGGTTCGAGCCCCTGAGGGGGTACAGAAAGGGAAAGATGAAAGTCTTTCCTTTTTTTATGCACCTCAGGGAGTGAGAACCCTGGATACGCCTCCCTTCCAGGGAGGTTGGGAGGGTGTAAACTAAACGAGCACACGACTGCCTACTGCAAGTAGCGCAGTCGAGCCCCTGAGGGGGTACAGAAAGGGAAAGATGAAAGTCTTTCCTTTTTTTGTTTTTTCTCATTTATAATCAACATCGGTGCTATCTACCACCCATTTTCATCTCGGTCGTCATCGTACATCTCGTCCTCCTCGCGGTCATCGTAGCGTTCATCGTCCATATAGACCGTGCGCCAATCGCCATCCTCATTGCCTCCCGCAGGTAGCGTGTCATAATCATACTTGCTACTATCCGGCTCAATATGCGGAATAAAAGCCTCCTCGCCACTACCTGCGCAGTGATGGTGTAGCGGACAACCCGTATTGCAAGCGTACTCATCGTAGCCGTGCGGACATCGCCACTCACGACCTTGACCGCTGCAACTGTTGCTGTTGCTTGCCGCTCTTCCTGCTGCCCAGCCAACGATACCCAACACTATAATAAAAAAGAGAAATCCACCCATAACTATCTGCTCCAACTATCGCTGCCACCACATATTGTTCCCAATACATTGGCAGCCATACCTATAAATACTAAAATTCCGAACAACATAGATTACATCTCCTCGTTTAATTTGCGACTCTCAACCAAATATATCGCTGCGCAACTCGCCAACATAAGGCAAATTGCCAACCCCTTTGTCAAAACTGCACCTATCGAAATAATTATCTCTGCCATAATTTTATAGTTTTTTATTGGTTTACGATGCAAAGGTACGGTGGTGTTTTGACAATTCTTGTCAAAGCGTAAGAAAATCTTATTATTGACGATTTTTTAGGGGGGAGCTTCCGAATTTTAGACAGTAGTTAATGCCAACAAAAAAAGGTTGCCGAAAACGGCAACCCGAAACTGTAAATCGCAGAGCTACTACTCAGCCTTAGTGTTTACACGGCGCTCCTTGATACGAGCCTTCTTACCGGTAAGCTCGCGGAAGTAGTAGATACGAGCACGGCGAACAACACCATACTTGTTAACCTCGATTTTGTCGATGTGTGGTGAGTAGAGAGGGAAGATACGCTCAACGCCCACGCCGTTCGAAACCTTACGGATAGTGAACATCTTGGTCTTGCCTGTACCCTTAATCTGGATAACTACACCACGGAAGCTCTGCAAACGCTCTTTGCTTCCCTCGATGATACGATAAGTTACGGTGATTGTGTCACCTGCGCTGAACTGAGGGATGTCGGCATCAGTTTTTGCCCACATCTGCTCGTTCACGAGTCTGATTAATGAATCCTTGTTCATTGTTGCAACAAAAATTTAATAAGTTTCCATTCAACATTATCGCTGCAATCTCGCTACCATAGTCGGACACTGCCGTCTAATCCCGCCTTCTCGATTACGGTTTTTATGCCCTAATTTTCGAAGCCTCCTGCTTAACTGCCCTATATAAGAGGTTGATATGCGGGGGCAAAGGTACAACTATTTTTCAAAAAAACAAAATCGTTCTGATGAGTTCTTTTTGCACGAGTGCTTCGGATATCGAGTTCCTCACATACGCTTAGTATGCTGCGGACTCGCTACCTCGCATCGCACAAAAATAATCTCATCATTTACGATTTTGAGAGCAGGCAGAGTTCTGATTGGCGTTTTTTGCACTGCACTTCGGTAGTCGAACTTCTAACAGAAAAGTCGCAGAGGTGTTTGCCCCTGCGACTTTGTATACCATATTATATATTATCAATATAGATTAATTCCAACCCGGATTTTGCTCATTTCCAGGAGTAATGTTCTCGGTGCCATTAGACTCGCTACCTACAACCTCCGCTACCGAAACAGCCATAGTGTTTATGTACTTGCTCGATGAAACGCCAATCAAGTAACCTGTAATCTTGATGCTCTTGCCGTCCAAAGTTGCAAGTTGAGCCTTAATATCCTCGGTAGGATACTGTACTGAACCAATAGCGGTTGTTGCACCATCGATTGTAACATTGTAATAAGTTGTAGTGCCGGAGGAGTTTGTGCTGACACCGAGAGTACCCTCATACTCTACATACTTCACAGCAGGAGCAGCAAGGTAAGCATCGAGAGCAGTGCCATTCATAACCTCAGCGGCTGGGTGGGTTACGGTAGTAGTCTCACCGGTCTTTGTTACGGTTGCGCCTTTTCCGAACTGCAAGAGTCCTGCGTAAGCAGATACATTACCCTCTATATTGACAACCTCACCTACGGCAGGAGTTGTCGAAGGTAGGAATGCCAAGATGTAAGCACCGCTCGCATCGGTCAAGAGGCTACCACGGTCATAGGTTGCAACTGCCCAAGCGTTTTCAACCTTATAAGTGCCTGCACCGCCTGCAAGAACATCTGCAATAGTTGCCTTTGGAGTCTCAGGAACAGCGTTCTCGCTCTCCACAACAGAAACTGCCATAGTGTTTGCATACTTGCTTGATGAAACGCCAATCAAGTAGCCTGTAACTTTAACAAGTTTGCCGTCCAACGCTGAAAGTTGAGTTTTAATCTCTTCGGTTGGGTATTGTACTGAACCGATAGCAGTTGCAGCACCATTGATAGTAACATTGTAATAAGTTGCAGTGCCGGAGGAGTTTGTGCTGACACCGAGAGTACCCTCATACTCTACATACTTCACAGCAGGAGCAGTAAGGTAAGCATCGAGAGCAATACCATCCATAACCTCTGCGGTAGGGTGTGAGATGCTCCTTGTCTCGCCAGTCTTTGTTACAACAGCACCTGCACCGAACTGCAATAGACCCGCATAAGCAGATACACTTCCCTCGATATTGACAACCTCGCCTGCGGCAGGAGTCTCCGAAGGCAGGTATGACAAGATGTAAGCACCGCTTGCATCGGTCAAGAGAGCGCCATTTGCATAAGTTGCAACTGCCCAAGCGTTCTCTACTTTGTAATTGCCAGCTCCACCTGCAAGAACCTCTGCAATAGTAGGGTTGGTTGGCGGTACAACAGGAGTGCTCGCAACCTCCGCTACCGAAACAGCCATGGTGTTGGCATAGGTTGGCACACCACTGCTATTTGAAACACCAATCAAGTAACCTGTAACCTTGATATTTTTACCGTCTAATGCTGTAAGCTGGGTCTTCAATTCCTCATCAGGATAAGAGATTGAACCCTGTGCAGTAGCATCTGCAACAGTTACATTGTAGTACTTATTATTGTTGATAGTAAGAGAGCCTTCGTACTCAACATACTTGATAGCAGGAGCAGTAAGGTAAGCATCAAGCTTTGCTCCGTCCATAACCTCAGCGGTAGGGTGAGTGAATTCTTTGGTTTCACCGGTCTTTGTTACGGTTGCGCCTTGTCCGAACTGCAATAGACCCGCATAAGCAGATACACTTCCCTCGATATTGACAACCTCTCCTACGGCAGGAGTTTCCGAAGGTTGGAATGCCAAGATGTAATCACCGCTTGCATCGGTCAAGAGAGCGCCATTTGCATAAGTTGCAACTGCCCAAGCGTTCTCTACTTTGTAATTGCCTGCTCCACCGGCGAGAACATCGGCGATAGTTACGGGCATGATATCAACAACAGGAATATCTTCGGTCAATTGGATATCACTTGCGTACTGTGGCATAAGTTGGACAGTAGAGTTATATCTGCTTACCACTCCGCAAAGAGAACCCTTCTTATTTGGTACGAGTTCATCTTTGAAAGATGCGAATTTGTTGATACGAACAACGAGTGTTTCATTATTCTCGGTGGAGAAATTGACATTTATGCCACTTGTTCCACTATTCCATGCGTTGCCTATTGCTCCCGATGTTGGGGTTAAACCGCTAACCTTCACATACTGAGCTTCATAATTTGCAAGGTCTGCGTAAGCAACCTCGATAGGATATACCTCCATGCCACTTACGACAGGCACCAAGTTTGTGTCTTTGGCAAGGACAAGCTGCAAAAGACCATTGTAGAGCTGTACCGATGTTCCCGCCAAAGGAATTTGGACAAGGTCTCCCTTCGCCAAATCGGCTGCATTATTGACGTTGTAAACGGTAAGACCTGAGTTGGCAACGTTGGAGTCATCTTGCACATTGATAATGTAGTTATTGGACATATTTCCATTTGGCTCTGCCACAACGATACCGGTGAGTGTCATAGACTCCATTTCGGCTGGGATTGCAGTAGTAGTAGAGGTTGCGACCTCCTTCAAAAGTGCACGCATCTCCTTAACATTGGTTGCAATGCTGGTGTCGCCACTTTCGTTCTGATAGACTGCTATTGCAGCTTCGGCTGTCGAAGTGTAGGCGGTACCATCTACCATTGCCATCTTGCTCGCTTCGAACTTAATCGAGAAGTTGCGAGCTGCGTTTACCTTAGGGATAATAGCGGTGACAACGGCATTGCCTGCTCCCGAGATAGTGTCGAAATAGACATCTCGTTGGTCGCATGAGATAACCCACGAAGCATTCGAGAGAATGGAGATTTGGTACTCACCGCCCTCAAATGTAGTTGTGATAGTTTCAGGCTCGACATAAATTTCAGCCTCGGCAGTATCCTCAGGTAAGCCCGGTCCGACAGGCTCCTCTTCGGCATAACAACCGGTTAGCAGCAGTGCTGCAAATGCAAAAAGTGCAAAAATTTTCTTCATATTGATATGTTTTTTAGTTGAAAATAAGTTTCTGTAATGAGTCAAGTATCTGTATACCACAATACAAAGTTATGAAATAATTTTTGTAATTACCAAAAAAAGACCGTCAAATTTTATTTGACAGTCTTAATTTTTTCTGATTCCGATTCTTTTTTACCTCTTCTCTCTTAAAACGAGGTGTTCGAGTAGCAACACAACGATAATACCCATCACGAAACCATTTCCTACTATCGGGCGCAGGAGTGATGGAACAGCCGCCATTGCTTCGGCAGGTGCAAACGAGAGAATAACGGTAAGCATAATCGGCAGACCGAGAATAAGCCCGTCTTTGAATGACAATACCGCCTTTGTCGAGTGTATAATCTCCAATCCTGCTGCAACCTGTGTCGCCATCAGATAGAGCAAAACAATTCCCATAATCGGCTGAGGGATAGTGAGTAATACGGATACGGCTTGCGGGAAAAATGCCAATACAATCATAGCCACTGCGGCAGGTATCATCGTGTATCGTGAAGCGCACGAAGTCGAGGCTACCACGCCAGGGGATAGTGAGTAATCGACAGGCCCCGGAACTCCTACCGCACCACCGACAATATTCATGATACCCGTAACGAGCAGACCTCGGTTTTGGCGGCGATTCATATCGGGTGCTGCAACAAACTCACCAAGCGACTGCACCGAGCCTACTTGGTTGATAAGCAGCGCTATATAGCAAAATAAGAAGGCGATGACAACACCGGCATCGAGATTAAATTCGGTGGCGAAGATTTGCGGAGCAACAGTATCGCCGACAAACTCTTTCGGAAATTCGGTCATGCAGTAGTAGAATAACGAGCCGAGAATCATGGCGAGAATAACGACCATCGACTTCCAAACGCCTCGCAGAATCTTATTTGCCCACGCCATAAGTGCCACGCCGACAATCGCCGAAACGAGTGCTAATCCAGTATGAGCCTTATCCGCAAAGATTAACCCGACTATTGGTTTTGCCATTGTGAAGGAGATAAGTATCACGATAGCGGCAACGATGCGTGGGGTGAATATTTTTTGAATGTACTTCATCGCTCCCACCGCAGCCAAAAGTGTTACAACTGCACCTCCGATTACCATTGAAGGGTATATTGTGGAGGCTTCGTGTCCTTGCGATGCAGCAGCGATTACTCCCATGAGGAGTACCGCCGCAGGACCTGCTACAAGGGGTAGGCGGTGTCCGCACAACACCTGCACAATGATTGTAATACCACAGATGATAAATAACTTTTGCGTAAAGAATACCACTTCGCCCGCAGGAGCTATAAATGTGCTTGTAAGCACCACGGGAAGGCAAATCATCAACCACTGCAAGCCATAGAGCAGTATCGCCCCAAGGCCCGGTTTGTCATCTACATTAAATCGAAAATCCATACCAAAACATTATAGTCTAACGACACATCTCTTCAGCTATCTTTCGTGCGAGTATCGGATTGTCAGTAGTGATGTAGTCGATGCCGTGCTCGATGCACCACCTGATGTCCTTCTCGCTATTTACTGTCCACGCATTTACGGTCATGCCCAACTCGTGTGCCTGACGAATCCACTGCGGCATAATCTTCAATACCATAATATTGTAATCTATGCCCGTGCAACCCAATGCCTTGCAACGTAATGGCGGATAGTCGCTGCAAAGATAGGAAATTTTTGTTCCCGAAGGTGCAAGTCGTGCCAATTCCGAACATACAAAGGGGCGAAAAGCGATATATTCCACCTCATTTTCGACTCCATACTCCTTGACTTTTGCCAACACTCGCTCCACAAGTTCGGTTTCACGCTCGGGTGTGGCGTGGTTTTTCAACTCGATAATCAGTTTTGTCCCTACCGAGGTGCGAAGTTGCGAAAGATACTCGTCAAGTGTCGGCACAACCTCTCCGCTCGTAAGCGGTATTGCCTGAATCTCTGCCTTTGTGGCACGCTGAACATGTACCTTCGGAGAGGTGTTTCTGGCTGGGTGCCAATCCCCGTGAATGACAAGCAACTCATCATCTTTCGAGAGGTTTATGTCGCACTCCGAACCCCAGAAACCCGCATCTTGTGCCGCTTTGAGAGCGTTGAGCGAGTTCTTGGCAGCACCCTCCAAAGCGTGGAAACCTCGGTGAGCGATAATGTGCGGAGCCTTGTATTGAGCCGATGCGGTTGTCATAATCATAATGGCAATAAATAGTGTTGTTAATCTTCTCATAGGGTTGCTTTGGGCTTCTTCAAATAAGCCGAGTCCCACGAACTCGGCTTATTCTGATAATATGATATTTAAGAGGACTACTTCTTCTTGTTAGGACACATCTCTTTGATGATGTTCTTGACAAGTACAGGGTCGTCAGTGGTGATGAAATCAACTCCATTCTGAATACACCAACGTATATCTTCTTCCTTGTTTACAGTCCACACATTTACAGTCAATCCCAACTTGTGAGCCTGCTTAATCCAACCCTTTTTCTTCTTCAAAACCTTGAAGTTGTAATCAATTCCCGAACACCCCATCGCCTTTACATAGGCAGGGTCATAGTTGCCGGCAAGATATTGAATTTTGGACTCTTTCGGAGCCTTTTTTGCCAACTCGAAACAGGTCCAAGGGTGGTCTGCAAGATACTCTACATTCTCCTGCATACCGGCACGGGCAACGATATCAAGAACGCTCTCCACGAGTTCAGTCTCACGCTGTGGATTAGCCTGATTTTTGAGGTCGAGAATCAACTTTGTTGCAGGCTTCTTGGCTGCTCGTTTGAGGTATTGCTCCAAGGTGCAGATATACTCTCCGTTTGTGTAAGGAATTTCGAGCATCTTCTCCTTGGTTGAACGTTGCACATCAGCCTTTGGCTTTGCTTTGCGATGAGGGTGCCAGCCGCTTTGAACTACGAGTACATAACCATCTTTTGTGAGATTAACATCGCACTCCGAGCCATAAAACTTTGCTTTCTGCGCAGCTTTGAGTGCGCTCATAGAGTTCTTTACACCGCTTGATGCGTGTTTGTGAAAACCTGCGTTTGCGATGATTTGCGGTGCTTTATATTGAGCCGATACCGAGAGAACGGTAAATGCTGCCAATGCTGCTAAAAATATCCTTTTCATAGTGGTTTCAACGATTTCTTAGTTAGTAAAAGGTCCTCTTATTTGCACATTTCGTCAATGATAGTCTGAACGAGTACAGGGTCATCGGTGGTGATGAAATCAACGCCATTTTGGATACACCAACGTATATCTTCGTCCTTGTTTACAGTCCAAACATTTACATACATACCAGCCTTGTGAGCCTGTTTAATCCAATGTTTTTTCTTCTTCAATATCTTGTAATTGTAGTCGATACCTGCGCAACCCATTGCCTTGCAATATGCAGGAGTATAGTCACCGTTGAGGTAGGCGATTTTTGTACCCTCCGGAGCGAGTCGTGCAAGTTCCCAGCAAACCCAAGGACGGAAAGCGATATACTCGACATTCTCCCCTAACTGATACTTATCAACCAAAGCGAGAGTCTTTTGAACAATCTCGGTTTCAAGTTGCGGAGTGAGTTGGTTCTTAATCTCGATGATGAGTTTCGTATTCTTCGATTTTGCAGTTTGTTGCAAGTACTCTTCGAGAGTAGGTACTGTTTCTCCACTCTCCAAAAGAATAGCCTGCACCTGCTCCTTTGTGCTGCGGTTTACATTAACCCTTGGCTTTGCACCCTTAGTCCCCGGGTGATTTGGACCGTGAACAACGAGAACCTCACCATCTTTCGTGAGCTGAATGTCACACTCCGAACCCCAAATGTTGGCATCTTGTGCCGCTTTGAGGGCGTTGAGTGAATTACGTGCTGCACCCTCCGAAGCATGGAAACCACGATGGGCGATAATCTTTGGCGCTTTGTACTGCGCTGATGCTGCGAATCCTATCATCACAGCCACCAATACGGTTAAAATCTTTTTCATCATAGTATTAAAGTTAAAACAGTTCAATATGTTGCAAAAACTCTACAAATATATAGAAAATAATTAAAAAGTTGTATATTTGTCGCTGAAAATTTGGACAAAAATAAGAATCCTTTAATTGTCAATTATCAATTGTCAATTGTCAATTTGGAGAAGGTATGCAAGAGTATATTTCGAAACAACAACAGATTTTTCGTTCGGCGGCACAGATATTTCCGCTGATATCCAACTTTTCGCTTCTCACGCCCGCAGTGGCGGATAAGGTTGAGGAGTGGCAGGCAACCGAAGATAGATGCTCGTTTAAGTTTAAGAGCTTTACGGTGGCGTTGCGCATTGACGATAAGGTTGAGAATAAGCATGTTAAGATTACGGGCGATGGTGGTACTGTACCGATGGATTTTTCGTTTTGGATTCAGTTACATCAGGTTTCGGAGGGTGATACCCGTATTCGATTGGTGTTGCATGCCGAACTCAATATGATGATGCGCATGATGATTGGCAATAAACTCCAAAAGGGGCTTGACCAGGCAGTTGAGAGTTTTGCCGCCGCATTCAATCGTTTTTAATGTTGAAAAAGGAATATACTCGGGTGAGGAAAAAGTCCTAATTGCTTAATTTTGTAAAAAATAACGAAAAAATTTTGCTCGGTTGGCAAATTAAATGTATATTTGCAACCGCAAAAACGGATACTAAACAAATTTACTATTTATTTAATTTCTAATAGTTATGACAAAAGCAGATATCGTAAGCGAAATCGCTAAGAAGACCGGAGTTGAGAAGACTCAGATTCAGACAATTGTAGAGGCATTTATGGAGGAGGTTAAGGGCTCGCTCGTAAAGGAGGAGAATGTATACCTTCGTGGTTTTGGCTCGTTCATCATCAAGAAGCGTGCTGAGAAGGTTGCTCGTAACATCTCGAAGAATACAACTATCACTATCCCTGCACACAACATTCCTGCATTCAAGCCGGCTAAGTCGTTTGCAGCGAAGATTAAGTAAGACAAACCATCAAAATTATTATAACTATGCCAAACGGAAAGAAGCATAAGCGTCACAAGATGGCTACGCACAAGCGCAAGAAGCGTCTGCGTAAGGACCGTCACAAGAAGAAGTAGTCTTTACTTCTCATAGGTTTTAACGCTAAGGGTGCGGAATGCCTCTTAGCGTTACCTATTTAGAAAGTTTCGGGTTGAGAGAAAGAAAATCGTTCTGATTGGCTCTTTTTACACCTTACTTGTGGCACAAATGCTCACATACGCCAAGTATGCTGCGCTTTCTGCCACTGCGTAACGCGCAAAAATAGCCTAATCATCTCCGATTTTGAATAAGGGCAACCTCTCAATCCTAAAAAAGAGCTAATGGCTAATGGCCAAGAATTTTTTTTGCACTGAAAATGAATCGAGAATTAGTTATAAATGTAACATCCACCGAGATAAACATCGCCTTGTGCGAGGATAAAGTCTTGGCGGAGTTGAACCGTGAGGTGGCCCATACGGGCTTTGCGGTTGGTGATATCTATCTCGGTAAAGTGCATAAGATTATGCCCGGACTCAACGCTGCGTTCGTAAATATCGGACATGAGCGTGATGCCTTTATCCACTATCAAGATTTGGGAACGCATTTCCCTTCGCTCTGCAAGATTGTCAAGAGTTATCAGCCCGGCAATCGTGGTATCCGCCTCGATACGATGAAACTTGATGGCGCATCGGAGGTGGAAAAGGGAGGAAAAATATCCTCTTATCTTCAAGTCGGACAGTTGGTTATGGTACAGATTGCCAAGGAGGCAATATCGACCAAAGGACCTCGTTTGACGGCAGATATATCGCTTGCAGGCAGGAATATCGTTCTCTTACCATTTACCTCGAAGGTGCTTCTCTCGCAGAAGATTCGTTCCAGCGAGGAGAAAAAACGCTTAAAACGAGTTGCAGCAGGAGTGTTGCCAAAGAACTTTGGAGTGATTATTCGCACCGCTGCGGTCAATGCCTCCGACCTCGATGTCGAGCAGGATATTTTGGCTGCGGTAGAGAAGTGGCGCAAGACCTGTCAGCAGATTCGTAAACGTACCGCACCGGCACTCTTGATGGGTGAGATGAGCCGAGCAAACACGATTATTCGTGATACGCTCGATGGCTCGTTCTCGCAGATTTGTGTCGATGACGAAGCGATGTACAATGAGATTCGTTCCTACATTCGTGCCGTAGATGCCGAGAAGGAGCGTATCGTGAAACTATACCGTGGCACAGTGCCGATTTTCGACAACTTCGACATTTCGCGACAGATTAAGTCGTTATTTGCGAAGTATGTATCGTTGAAACGAGGGGCTTACCTCATTATGGAGTCCACCGAGGCGATGCATGTGATAGATGTCAATTCGGGAAATCGCACCAAGGCCGAGGATAATCAGGAACAGACAGCAATGGAGGTCAATTTGGCTGCTGCGGCAGAGATAGCACGACAGATTCGTCTGCGTGATTGGGGTGGCCTCGTGATTGTCGATTTTATAGATTTGCATAAGGCGCAGAACAGACAACTCCTCTATGAGGAGATGCAGCGACTTATGGCATCGGATAAGGCAAGGCATACAATACTTCCGCTTTCGAAGTTCGGACTGATGCAGATTACCCGTCAGCGTATTCGTCCTGTGGCGGTACACAATACGGAGGATATTTGCCCGACTTGTGGAGGTACGGGAAGAGTTGAACCTACAATACTTCTCGACCGAAAGATTGAAAATCAGATATCGCTGCTTACCATGGAGCGTGGGCATAAATATATCCGCCTTGTGGTGAGCCCTTATGTAGCAGCCTTCTTGAAGAGGGGTTTTCTGTCGTTGCGCCGCAGGTGGTCATGGCGATATAAGGCTCGCATCAATGTTGTTGCAGACCAGGGTGTCGGCATGATAGAGGTGCGTTACGAGGATAAGGAGGGTAACGATATTTTGAATGTAAAAAAGGCTGAGAAGTCGAAGCGTAGGGATAGGTAAGTCCGTACATTATGCACGAAATACTGAGATTTGCCGAGCGTTCACCTCAGGTGGAGCAACTCGGCAAAGTGTTGGAGAAAAAAGGCAGCACCGTCCTTCTCAACGAGATGGTCGGCGGTGCTTTTTTATTTTATATGGCGGCAACCATCGCCCGAAAGGGTGGTGTGCATGTCATCGTTTGTGAGGATAGAGATGCCGCAGCATACGCCCTGAATGACCTCTATGCGTTGTTGGGAGAGGAGAGGGTTTTGTTCTTCCCTTCGGCATATAAACGCTCGGTTATCTATGGCGCAGAGGAGGCAGAGAGTGTGGTTATGCGTACGGGGGTTCTCAACACCTTGAAAAATCATTGCGAAGGCTTTTTGGTAGTTGCGACCTATCCGGAGGCTCTGTCGGAGCGAGTTGCTGACATGGAGGGTTTGACTGCCGAGTCGCTACATCTTCGCAAGGGCGACCTTATCGAGGTTTCGGAGTTGGAAGAGAGGGTTCAGTCGCTCGGTTTCGAGAAGGTCGATTTTGTCTATGAGCCCGGACAGTACTCGGTGCGTGGAGGAATTTTTGATATCTTCTCCTACTCAGAGAGTAAGCCATATCGTTTGGACTTTTTCGACTGCGAGATAGAGTCGATACGAAGATTTGAGCTGTCAAGCCAATTGTCGAGTGAGCGATTGGAGGAGATAGATGTTATCTCGAATATAAATCGTGCCGATGTCGGGCGTGTGTCGTTGGCAGAGTTTGTGGGCGATGCGACCTATTGGTTTCAAGATGCCGACTTTGTCTTGGGCAAGGTCGATGATGTGCGCCGTAAAGCGTTGCAGGAGAGCGATGAGCCGGAGGAGATAACCGCAAAACTCACCTCTCGCAAGGAGTTGCTTGAAAATATGTCTGGAGCAAATGTGGTGTTGCTACGAAATACTCTGTCGGAGCGACCTGCATCGCAAACAATCCTGTTCCACACCTCCCCACAAAATAGTTTTAACAAAAACTTCGAGGTCTTGGCAGACGAACTCGTTGCACGCCATGAGGCGGGCTATCGCACTCTGCTGATGTCGGAGAATAGGGCGCAGGCGGAGCGATTGGAGGGGTTGCTCTATGCTACGGGGCGTGATGGCGCAAAGTTTGAGTTGGCACGCTTGACGCTCCACAACGGCTTCACCGACCACGACCTCAAAATATCGCTCTATGCCGAGCATCGCCTCTTTGAACGCTATCGCCGCTACAAGATAAATGGTCAGATTAAGCGTGACGAGCAGATGACCATTGCCGAGTTGAACTCGTTGCAGGTGGGTGACTATGTTACCCATATCGACCATGGCGTTGGTCGCTTTGGCGGCTTGGTGAAGATTGAGGAGGGCGGCAAGATGCACGAGGCGATAAAACTCGTCTATCGTGATGGCGATGTCCTCTTTGTAAATGTCCATTCGTTGCACCGTATCGCTCGCTATAAGAGTGGCGATGAGGAGGCTCCGAAGGTGCATAAACTCGGTAGCGGAGCATGGCAGAAGATTAAGAATGCCGCCAAAAAAGCGGTCAAAGATATTTCGCGCGAACTTATTGCGTTGTACGCCAAGCGTAAGGCGAGCGAGGGTTTTGCATTCTCGCCCGATAGTTACCTGCAACAGGTGTTGGAGGCTTCGTTTGAGTGGGAGGATACACCCGACCAATTGAAGGCTTCCGAGGCGGTTAAACGGGATATGGAGTCGGAGCGCCCGATGGATAGACTGCTCTGCGGAGATGTCGGCTTCGGAAAGACCGAGGTGGCAATCCGTGCAGCATTCAAGGCGGCAACCGATGGCAAGCAGGTGGCGGTGCTGGTGCCTACGACAATCTTAGCACTGCAACACTATCGCTCCTTCCGTGAGCGTCTGCGAGAGTTTCCCGTTACGGTGGAGTATCTAAATCGTACTAAGAGTGCCAAGGAGAGTGCCCGCATTTTGGAGGAGTTGAAATCGGGCAAGATTGATATTCTTATCGGCACACACAAAATGCTCGGTAAGGGTGTTGAGTTCAACGACCTCGGCTTGCTGATTATTGATGAGGAGCAGCGATTTGGCGTTGCAGCAAAGGAGAAACTTACGCAGTTGCGCGTGAGTGTCGATACGCTTACGCTTACCGCTACGCCTATTCCTCGTACTTTGCAGTTCTCGCTGATGGGCTCGCGCGATTTGTCGATTATTTCTACTCCTCCGCCAAATCGCCGACCGATACAGACCGAGTCGCACACTTTCTCGGAGGAGTTGGTGAAGGAGGTTGTCGAGGCGGAGTTGCAGCGTGATGGTCAGGTCTATTTTATCCACAACAGGGTGGAAGATTTGATGACCATCAAGGGTATGCTTATGCGCCTATGTCCTGAGGCTCGTGTAGCGGTTGCGCACGGTCAGATGAAACCTGCCGAGTTGGAGAAGACTATCATGGACTTTATCTACCACGACTTCGATATCTTGGTGGCGACCTCGATTGTGGAGAGTGGTGTCGATATTCCGAATGTAAATACGATAATCATCAACAATGCCGACCGCTTCGGTTTGAGCAATCTGCACCAGTTGAGAGGTCGTGTCGGACGAAGCGACAGAAAGGCTTACTGCTATCTTTTGTCGCGCCCTGACGAGATGCTGTCGAGCGATGCAAGACGCAGGTTGAGGGCGATTGAAGAGTTTTCGGACTTGGGTTCGGGATTTAATATTGCGATGCAGGATTTGGATATCCGAGGTGCGGGAAATCTGCTTGGTGCAGAGCAGAGTGGCTTTATCGCCAATATCGGATTTGAAACCTACCAGAAAATCTTGAACGAGGCTATTGCCGAGTTGCGTGCTGAGGGACTTGATGTTGCAGGGCTGAGCAACGAGGAGCAGACGGTGGTCGAGGAGATGAGCTATGTTGATGATGTTACTCTCGAACTCGATGTTGAGGCGGAGTTGCCTGAGGAGTATGTTCGCCAGCAGGCGGAGCGTCTGAAATTGTATCGCAAGATTGATGCTATGACCGATGAAACCTCGCTTGCGAAGTTCGAGGCGGAGTTGGAAGACCGCTTTGGCAAGATGCCACAGGCAGCAAAGGAATTAATGAATGCGGTTCGTCTGCGCTGGGAGGCTATGCGCCTCGGTATGGAGCGTGTGAAGGTTAAAAATGGCTTAATGATAGTGCGCTTTGTGGGTGATGATAAGTCGCCATACTATCGCAGTGAGGTCTTTATGGAGTTGCTGCGCAAAATTACGGCACAACCCGACCGCTTTGTGCTGAAACAGAGAGATGGCAAGTTGCAGATGACCGTGCGAAGAGTTGATAGTGTCGCTTCGGCGGTAGAAATCTTAAAATCGTTCTGATTGGCTCTTTTTGCACGAGTGCGTCGGACGCCAAATTTCTCACATACGCCTTAGTATGCTGCGAATTTGTCGCCTAGCATCGCACAAAAATAGCTCAATCATTGACGATTTTTTTTGAAGGTTTAGAAAAAGAAGTAATAATTTTGCATTCTGCATTCTGCATTATAAAAGCTAATAGCTGAAAATATGGCAAATTTAATTGTAGATGAGGGCAATACTTTGTGTAAGATTGCCGTTGTAGATAAAAGTGAGGTACTTTACGAGGTATCTGCGCCCGACTTCGATTTGGCAAAGGTCGCCGAATTGAAGGGGCAATTTTCGCTTGACAAAGCGATTGTCGCATCAACCCGTGGCGGAGCAGAATACATTTGCGAACAACTGCGCTCGAAAATAGAGAAAGTACTTCACTTTACATCGCAAACAGAGGTGCCTATCGAAATAGATTACTCTTCACCGCAAACTCTTGGTGCTGACCGAATTGCAACGGCAGTAGGCGTAGTTTGCGAGATGGGAGTGAAAGATGCTCTGGTGGTCGATATGGGCAGTGCCATAACCTTTGATGTTATCGAAAACGGGGTGTTCAAGGGTGGCAATATTTCGCTTGGTGTGGCGATGAGATTTAGGGCATTGCACGAATTTACGGCAGCACTGCCGTTGTGTGGGGCTACCGAGCCGAATGGCGAGTTTGGTCACTCTACCAAAGAGGCGATAGAGCAGGGTGTGATGCAGGGTGTTTTGCACGAAATTGAGGGCTATGCAGAGAGAATTTCGGCAGCAAATGTTAAAAAATGTATAATTTTTTGCGGTGGTGACGCCGAAAGTTTTGTTAATCGAATTAAAAGTGCGATATTTGCACCTCGTAAACTTATGTTTACGGGATTGAATAGGATTTTGGAGTATAATGTATCGAAAAACAATATATAAGAGTTTGCGTGTCGCTGTGATAGTGGTGGCTTGTGCGGTACTCGGCATTTGTACGGTATCGGCGCAGGGTGGGGCTGCTGTTACGGCATATTCGCCATATACGATGTTCGGTATTGGAGAGTTGCAGACTATCGGTACAGCACAATCTCGTGCTATGGGCGGTGTTGGTGTTGCTTGGCGTTCTACTCAGATGCCGAGCATGGCAAACCCTGCCGGATATAGCGCAACTTTGCAGAAGAGCTTTTTGTTCAGTGTGGGAGCTGAGGGTAATTTCTTGCAGAATACCCAAAAACAATACGATGCCAACGGTGTATATACCGGAGTAGCAAAGAATGGTAAAAATTCGGTAAATATCCACGAGATAGCGGTGCAGTTCCCTTTGGCGAAGAAGTTGGGCATGGGTATCAGCCTGATGCCGTATAGTAGCGTTGGCTACAAGATGTCTTTCCTTGACCAGAGCGATGATATTGCCGGAAATATTGGCGCAGCATCTTATACATACTCCGGTGATGGCGATGTTACGGAGGTGAAACTCGGTGTCGGCTGGGAACCATTCAAGAACTTCTCGATAGGCGCAGCAGCAAAGTACTATTGGGGTAAAATTACCCACAACTATGCTTCGGCAGTCGATAACAACATTGTCGGCAATGGTAGTTACCTCTCGGTAATTGGCGAAGATGAGTATGCTATTTCGAACTTCAAGTTCCAAGTGGGCTTGCAGTGGAGTGCGATAGCCAACGACAAACACCTCTTGACTTTCGGTGCAACATACGACTATGGTGGTGGCTTGCGACCAAAGGTTACCAAGAATTTGGTACTGAACAATACCTACGAAACAACGGTATCTTACGAGAAGGGCGTGTCGCAGATGCAGTTGCCGCACAGTGTAAAGGCGGGAGTTATGTACCAAAGTCCGAAGTATATGGCGGCGGTTGAGTATGAGTTCCAAGCGTGGGGTAGCGGAAATGATGGACGATTTGAGGAGAAAATCAACAACAATATGACCGTGAAATATGTCGATACCCACACGGCAAAGGTTGGCTTCTCCTACACTCCTAATCGTTTTGATGTGCGTAACTACATGAATAGGGTATCTTATCGCGTAGGATTTCGTTACAGCAACTACTACCAAGAGTATAACGGACACGGCATACCACAGTACGCTGTTACGGCAGGTTTGAGTTTTCCGTTGCGATTTATGGGTACATCGAGTATAGATGTGTCGTTGGAGTACGGTTTGAGGGGCTCACACGCTTTGATGAACGTAGCACCAAAGATTGGCATGATTCGTCAGGACTACTTCAAGGTGGGCTTAGGCTTCTCGCTCTTTGGCGAAGATTATTGGTTTGTAAGACCAAAGTATGATTAACGATGACGATTTCTAACAAAACAATATAACAGTATTATGAAAGTGGTAAAATTATTTATCGGTTTGGCATTTGCGCTCGTTGCAGGCAGTGCCTCGGCGCAGGATTTTAGCGACCCGCAGTACGCAAAGTGGGGAGAAACACCAGAACAGCGTAAAGAGAACATTTTGGCAAGTACCTTCTTGAAGGAGGAGTTGGCAAATCGCAACTTCAATCAGGCTGCAAAGTACTTGCAACAGTTGTTGGAGCGTTGTCCTGCTGCTTCGGAGAATACTTATGCAAACGGTATTCGCCTTTACAAGCAAAAGATTAATCGTGCTCGTTCGTTGGCAGAGAAGAATGGCTATGTAGATTCGTTGTTGCTTCTTTATGATATTCGTTTGGAGCATTTCGGAGCACATCCAAAGCGAGGCAAGGCATATATCCTCGACCGCAAGGCTCGTGAGCACTTGACCTATCGTGAGGGTGACCGTGAGGGTATTCGCAAGGATTTTGAGTTGGCAATTGCTGCACAGGTTGAGGCAAATGGTACAGCAGACCCAGAGTTGGTGGCTATCTACTTTAAGAATTTGTGCGATGACTATTCGAACGATATCGTTGATGCGATGACCATCGTTAATACATACGAGGCTAATGCTAAGTATTTTGAGAATATCGATGCTTCGCAGGCTGAGTTTAAGAACCAATTTGAAACCTGCTTCGGTATGAGTGGTGCCGCTTCGTGCGAGAACTTGCAGAAGATTTTTGAGCCTAAGGTTGCTGCAACCCCTAACGATGAGGCCCTCTTGGCGCATGTATTCCAACTCATGACCAAGGCTAATTGCGAGAGCGATTTTTACCTCTCGGTTGGCGAGTTGTATTATGGTGTCAAACCTCAGTCGAGCGTTGCTATGTTATTGGCTCAGATATTCCAGAATAAGAAGGATTTTGCAAAAGCTAATCAGTATCTCCGCGAAGCATTGGCTAAGGAGACCGTAGCTGAGGAGCGCGAGAAGTTGTTGGCTCGTATCGGTATTCTTGAAATGACTGCAAATAACTATGCAGAGGCGGTTAAGGCATTTAACGAGTCAATCAATATTGACGAGACAGATGATGATGGTTTGGCTCTCTACTTCTTGGCACAGTGCTATGTTGCCGGCTCGAAGGATTGTTCGACCGAATTGGCAAAGCACTCTGTATATTGGTTGGCTTACGACCTCGTACAGAAGGCTCTTCCTTTGTTGGAGGTTACAGATGCGGCAGTTGCTGCAAATGCCAAGAACCTCGCAAACAGCTATCGCTCGGTATTCCCAACTGCCGAGGAGTGTTTCTTCGCAGAGTTAAAGGAGGGCGCAACCTATACTATCGGTTGTGGCTTGGCAAAGGGCTTGACTACTAAGGTGCGTTATCGTGCGCAGTAATCTCGCTATATAATATAAATATAGTATAATGTCGTTCAGACTACATAGAGTAGCAACGGTAGCACTTCTTATTATGGGAGGTGCTATCTTGCTGTTCTCTTGTAAGTCGAAACAGACGACAATGGAGGAGTCACTCGATGCCATTAAGACGGAGGAGAGCGAGAACCTCACGATTATAATGTCGGAGAATGGCCGCAAATCCTATCTCTTTAAGACTCCGTTGCTCGAAGGTTACACCTTGGGACGTGACCCATACCGAGAGTTTCGTAAGGGAATATCGATTACGACCTATCAAGACGACTCACTCACTACGGTTAATGCAGTGTTGGTGGCGAACTATGCCATCTACTACGAAAACCGTAAGTTGTGGGAGGCGAAGGGTGATGTTGTGATTACAAAACATGACGGTACCCGCCTCTACACACAGCAGTTGTTTTGGAACTCGATAACCAAGCGCATCTACTCCAATGTCGATACAAAACTTGTTACCGATACAGATGAGGTTGTTGGCGAGGGTTTCGAGTCGGACGAGGAGATGAATGAGCCTCGTTTCCGCCGTTGGAAGGGTAAGATGGAGGTTGATACCGAGCAGTTGCGTAATGAATCAAAAGAGGAGGCAAAGCCTTCGGAGAAGAGCAAGGAGAGTGCAGACAAGTCGAAGGAAAAACAGGTGGAGCAGAGTAGTGGCTCTTCATCTAAAAGCACTACAACCTCTACTTCTAAACCGATGCGTAGACCTCAACCTCCTAAGATGGGGGCTCGTTCAAAGCCATTGCCACAACGTCGTTCGGAGTTTAAACCTCCGCAACGAGCCCAATAAAATGTGGTACATTTAGACGAGAGATTTTAATTAGTGAGTAGTGAAAAGCTTTCAGCGCACTCCTGTTAAGCGACCAAAGGGAGCGAATCTTATTTAGTCCTATTCAATCCTATAATCGCTTGCGCCTTGACAATGGTAGGAGTTTGCAAAACAAGAGAGTTATGGATAATATATATGTTGCAGTATCGTTGGTGGTGATAACCGTGGTGTTATCGGCATTCTTTTCGGGAATGGAGATTGCATTCCTGAACAAGAATCGTCTGCGCCTCGAAATAGACCGTAAGCAGAGCCGAATGTTCGACTACATAGCAGGGCTTTTCTCTCGCCATCAAGGGCAATATATCACCACAATTCTTGTCGGAAATAATATTGCACTTGTCATCTACTCCATGTGTCTGTCATTGGTGTTGCGTGAGATTGCTCGCATGCTCGGTTGGACATCAGTGCAGGAGGGCTCGATACTTCTCGAAACAATAATCCCTACTATTGTGATAATCTTCCTCGGAGAGTATCTTCCGAAGTCGATATTTAGAAATAACCCCAATTTCTATTATCGTTACCTCTCGCCCGTGATGTACTTCTTCTATATTTTGTTGTACCCGATAACTCGTGCTACGACAATGTTGTCGTATGGAATGTTGCGACTTGTCGGACGCAAGGCGAGTGGTACGGAACGACAGATAGAGTTTGACCGTAGCGATTTGGAGAGCCTGCTCGAAAATAACAATTCGGTAGAGTCGGCAGCGGAGTCGGATAACGATATAAAGATGTTCCAAAATGCGTTGGATTTTGCCGATTTGAGGGTGCGAGATGCCATGGTGTCACGAGTAGATGTCGAGGCTGTGGATATCGAGGATTGCACGATGGAGGAGCTGACCAAGAAGTTTGTCGATACGATGTACTCCCGAATCTTCGTGTGGCGTGATTCGATAGATAACATTATCGGCTATGTCAATTCGAAGAGCCTTTTCGAGAGTCCGAAGAGTATTGAGGAGGCGCTGATAAAGGTTGATTATGTAGCAGAAACGCTCCCATTGCAAGATTTGCTCACGCAATTCACGAAAAACAAGAGCAGTATCGCTGTTGTGATAGATGAGTTTGGCGGTACGGCAGGTATTATCTCGTTGGAAGATGTCTTGGAGCAGATTTTTGGGGAGATTGAAGACGAACACGACAAGCAGGATATGGTCGAGAAGCGAATCTCGGAGCGAGAGTTTGTGTTTTCGTGTCGTTTGGAGGTTGAGTATCTGAATGAGAAGTATGATGTCGATATACCCGAAAGTGATGAGTATGATACACTTGCTGGCTATATTATCTCTCGTTACGAGGAGTTGCCGACAGCCGGTACAGTGATGGAGTTTGATGGTTTGCGCATCAAGATTTTGAGTACCACACGCTCTCGTATAGAGCTGGCAAGAGTTGAACGAATAGGCAAAAATGGTTCCGAGAGATAAAAAAATCTCAAAAAAAGGCGGAAATAGAAATAAAATCACTATCTTTGGAGGTTAAACGACAATTTTTAGGAAGCTTATAGACAAAATTAAATATTAAATATTAGTCATTATGGTAAGTTTGAATACTTTAAGAACCCAATTCGGCGTGTTACTGTCGGTTATTATCGGTGGTGCGTTGTTGGCGTTCATTCTCTCGTTGAAGACAGAGATGGGATTCTCCGGTAACGACCCGGAGGTTGGAGAGGTTAATGGTGAGGAGGTTCACTATTCGGAGTTCTTGGCTGCGTATGAGAATGTCAAGACTCAGATGGGTGGCGATAACTTCGACTATGACCAGTCGGCTCAGGCTGTTTCGATGGCTTGGCAGTCACTCTTGACAGACCGTGTATTTGTACCGGGATTTGAGAAACTCGGATTGACTGTTGTTCCTGTCGAGCGTAAGGCTATGTTGCAGGGCGAGTTGCCTTCGGGTGTTTTCAGTAGCGTGTTTGCTGACCCTCGTACAGGTATCTATAATGTTGCTGCTGTGACCGATTTCTTGGCGCAGGCTGATGGAAATCCTGAGGTACAGCGTATCTGGAACTTGATTGATAAGCAGGCTCGTATTGAGCGTGCAATGAACAAGTATATGGACCTCGTTCGTGGCGGAGCATACGCAAATGCTCTAACTTTGAACAAGGGTATCACCGCAGAGAACAATACCTACAAGGGACACTTCGTTGCTTGCAAGTACTCTTCGGTTGCAGATTCGCTTGTTACCGTTTCGAAGGGTGATATCAAAAAGTACTACAAGGCACACAAGTCGCAGTACAAGCAGACTCCATATCGCACTGTGAATTATGCACACTTCGAGATTGAGCCTACCGAGGCAGACGAGAAGGCTGTTGAGGCAACTGCAAAGAGTGCAGGTGCAGTGTTTGCGGCTACAAAGGATATTAAGAGCTATGTTCGTGAGGAGGCTCACGCATCGTTGGCAGGTACTTATGTTGCTGCTAAATCGCTCCCATCTGACGAGGCTAAGGCTCTCCGTGCAGGTAAGACCTTTGGTCCTGAGTTGCAGGGTGATGAGTGGTATGCTTCTCGTGTTGTAGAGGTACGTAATGTGCCTGATTCGATTGAGTTGCAGCATATCGTAATCTCTTACTTGGATAACAAGTTGGCTGATAGTGTTTATACTGTTGCTCGCAAGAAGGGTGCAGACTTCGCTGCTTTGGCTGCACAACACTCTGTTGCAGAGACTGCTGCTGATGGTGGTGTAATAGGAAATGTTGCATACTCGACTTTGGCTCCTGAGCTTGCAGATGCTTTGAAGAATGCAAAGAAAGGTGCTGTTGTAAAGGTCGCTTTCGGCAATGCAATCCAGATTTTCAAAGTGTTGAATACAGGCGCCGTAACTCGTCACTATCGTCTTGCTACTTTGACCTACCCTGTTGAGGCTTCACAGGATACTAAGCGTGAGGTTCACAAGAATGCAAGTCTTTTTGCTGTTGAGGCTAAGGGCTCGGTTGAGAAGTTTGAGGAGACTGCAAATGCACAGTCTGTAATGACCTCGACCATGAACGTAGAGTACGATAGTCGCAATGTCCCTGGCTTGGTTAACTCGTTGGAGGTTGTTCGTTGGGCTAACGATGCTAAGGTTGGCGATGTTTCGGATATTATCAAACTCGATGATGGATATGTTGTAGCAGTTGTTACCGCTATTGACGATGCAGAGTACAAGCCACTCGATAAGGTTTCGGCTCAGATTAAAAACACCTTGCTTCGTCAGAAGAAGGCTGCTCTCTTGAAGGAGAAGATGCAGGGCGCAACCTTGGAGGAGATTGCGGCAAATGCAGGTTCGAAGGTTGAGGAGTTCTCTGATGCAAAATCTTCGGCATACTATGTTAAGGGCTTGGGCGTAGAGCCACGAGTACTTGGTGCGGTAGCATCAGTTTCGGCAGATGCAACAGGAGCTGTACTTCCACTTGTTGAGGGCAACAGTGGTGTTTATGCCGTAGTTGTTGATGAGGTTGCCGTAGAGGATAAGCAGACCGTAGATGCAGAGCGTGTTAAGGCTCAGGCAGAGGCAGAGTCTATGGCATCACGCCGTGCAATGTGGGCTGTACAGGATAAGGCAGAGGTTAAGGATTTGACAGTAGGTTTCTTCTAAACAAAAAATAGAAAACAATAGAAATTAAGGTCGACTCTTTTTTAGAGTCGGCCTTAATTGATGTAGAGGTGTAGGTAATTTCCGTAAAAACAAGATTTTTATTTTGTTATAGGCGTACTTTGTAATAAAATTTCGTTATATTTGTGAGTTAAATTGCGTGAGAGTGCGCAGTCGAATAAATTGTAGCGTATGAAAATCGTTATTGCGGGAGTTGGAGAGATGGGTAGCCATTTGGCAAAGTTGCTGAGTGGTAATGGACATGACATTACGGTTATTGATGCCGAGCCGAAGGCGCTGGCGGAGGTTGCGAGTCTTGCCGATGTTATTACGGTGGAGGGCGACTCGACCACTTTTGCTGTGTTGCGTAAGGCATCGGTGCGTAAGTGCGACCTCTTTATTGCGGTACATCCTGTTGAAAATGACAATATCCTTGCTGCTATCATGGCGAAGCAGTTGGGAGCAAAGAAGGCCATTGCACGTATCGACAATAACGAATACCTCGAACCTAACAATAAGGAGATGTTTATCAACATGGGTATAGACTATATGTTCTATCCCGAGAAGATAGCGGCCGAGGAGGTTATTACGCTGCTCGGTCACACTTCGACTACGGAGTTTGTGGATTTCTCGGGTGGTCGCCTTTCATTGGTGGTATTTCGATTGGAACCTACTTCACCATTGGTCGGACGAGAGTTGTCAAGTTTCTCGGTTGATGAGAACGCCTCATATCGTACGGTGGCAATTTCCCGTGATGGAAAGACCTTGATTCCGCATGGTACCGACTCCTACATGGTAGACGATATGGTCTATATTATCGCTCGTCACGACTCTGTGGGCGAGATTATGGCTCTGTCGGGGCAGGGTAATGTCGATATCAAGAATATGATGATTTTGGGAGGCTCCCGTATTGGTGTCCAGATTGCACAGGCTGTACAAGAGGATGTGAATATCAAACTTATCGACTACAATGCCGATAAGGCGTATCGTTTGGCTGAGCAACTTGAAAAAACACTTATCATCAACGAAGATGGTCGAAATACCGAGGCGATGATGGAGGAGGGGTTGTCGAATATGGACGCCTTTGTTGCAGTTACGGGGCGTAGCGAAACAAATATCCTGACCGCAATGTTGGCGAAACGTATGGGCGTGAAGAAGGTTATTGCCGAGGTTGAAAACCTAAATTACATCAACCTTGCCGATAGTGTAGGTGTGGATACAATTATCAATAAAAAAATGGTGTCGGCATCAAATATCTTCCGATTCACAATGTCCACAGATGTATTGGCTATCAAGTGCCTGACAGGTAGTGATGCCGAGGTTTTGGAGTTTATTGTCAAGCCTAATTCGCCTGCTACAAAGGCACCGATTAAGGATTTGGGCTTGCCGAGCGATGTTACAATCGGAGGTATTGTGCGTGGCGATAAGGTATTTATCGCTTCGGGTAAGACCGAGATTGCGGCATACGACCGTGTAGTGGTCTTTGCCATGCCTTCGGCGATATCGAAGGTCGGAGAGTTCTTCAATTAGTTGTAGAAAACGAAACAAAATAAAATAAAATAATTAACCCATGTATATAGCAATTGCAGGAAATATCGGCAGTGGTAAAACGACCTTGACCGAGATTTTGACCAAACATTATGGCGCAAAGGCGTACTATGAGGATATAGACAATCCTTATATCAATGACTTCTATGAGGATATGAACCGCTGGGCATTCCAGTTCCAGGTACACTTCCTCGCAAGCCGTATTCGTCAAACTATGGATATGTTGGCTGATGGCTCGGAGGATATTTTTCAGGACCGTACCATTTATGAAGATGCCCATATCTTTGCAGGCAACCTTCATCAAATGGGCTCGATGTCCTCACGAGATTTCGGGACTTATATGAAGTTGTTCGACATCTCGACAAACCTTATTCCGCAGCCCGATTTGTTGATATACTTGAAGGCGAGTGTGCCGACTTTGGTGAAACAGATTTGCAAGCGTGGTCGTGACTATGAGCAGAATATAGAGGTGGGTTATCTCGACCGTCTGAACAATCGCTACAACGATTGGATTGAGAATCACTACAAAGGCGAGGTCTTTGTTATTGATAAGGATACCGAAGACTTTGTGGAGAATGTCAAGGTGTTGGAGGCTCTCTACGAGCGTCTTGATGAGATTAAAGCCTCGAAGAAGTAGTCAATGAAGACACCACTACCTGTCGCATTTAAGGAACGTATGCGTAAGCAGTTGGGAACAGAGGAGGCGGAGCAACTTTTTGTTGCCCTCGACTCTGTATCGCCTGTTGCCGTACGCCTAAATCCTGCCAAGTGTGGCGAGGAGGGGGTGTGGAGCGATGGCGAGGTAATAGCATGGAGCAAGAACGGTCGAAAATTGAAGGAACGCCCATCATTTACCCTCGATACGGCATTTCACGCAGGAGCCTACTATGTGCAGGAGGCGGCATCGCAGTTTATTGACCATGTAATTGCAGGTGAGGAGTTGCAGGGTAGGCGAGTGCTTGATATGTGCGCTGCACCCGGCGGAAAAACCACGATATACTCGACTGCCGTGGGGGTTGAAGGGTTGGTCGTAGCCAACGAGTATGTAAAGTCAAGGGCGAATATCTTGGCGGATAATGTGCGCAAGTGGGGTATGGGTAATGTGTTGGTTACCAACAACGCACCCGAACACTTGGCGCAGTTTGAAGGGTGGTTTGATGTGGTCGCTGTCGATGCACCATGCTCGGGCGAAGGAATGTTCCGCAAGGAGGAGGTTGCCCGTACGGATTGGAGCGAGGAGGCGGTGAAGATGTGCGCAGCACGACAGAGCTCTATCGTGCGCGAGGCGTGGCAGTCGCTCAAAGATGGCGGATTGTTCGTTTATAGCACTTGCACTTTCAATGAAGATGAAGACGAAGGCGTTTTGCGAGCCTTTATAGAGGAGATGGGCGATGTTTTTGCTCCATCACAGAGAGTTGAGGTAGACGAGAAGTGGGGTGTTGTCAGGGGAGAGGTCGGTGCGTTTCAGACTTTCAGATTTTTCCCTCACAAGACCGATAGCGAAGGTCTGTTTGTGGCGGTAGTGCGCAAAGCAGAGCCGACAACGCAGCGCACTCCGAAAGCCCGAAAGAGGGTTATGCAAGAGGTTGATAACTCTGCACGAAAAGAGTTGTCGAAGTGGCTGAAAGAGTCCGATAAATATACTTTTGCCGAGATTGGAGAGACAATATACGCCTATCGTTCAGAGCAGTTTAAGGCTGTACAAGCGTTGTCAGAGAACTTGACGGCGATATACTCGGGCGTGGCAATGGGGCAGATTTTTAAGGGTAAACTGAAACCCGATTGGGCATTGTCGCAGTATGTGGGGCTGGAACGCACGGCCGTTGCAGTTGAGGAGTTGGACGAGGCGAGAGCGTTGGACTATCTCCGCAAGAGAGATATTGCAGTCGGAGATATGGCGGAGGGCATAAATCTGCTGACTTGCAAAGGTAGTGCATTGGGCTTTGCAAAAAAGGTGGGTGCGAGGTGTAATAATCTCTATCCCAATTCGTTGAAAATTATGAACATGTAAAAATATGGCTGAAAAACTCTACTATTCTATGGGCGAAGTGACGGAGATGTTCGATGTCGAACCAACCGTTATACGCTATTGGTGTACGCAGTTCAGTTGCTTGCACCCGAAGCGTAATGCCAAGGGTAACCGAATGTTTTCGCAACAAGATGTTGAACGTTTGAAGCGTATTCATCACCTGTTGAGGGAGCGCAAATTGACGATTGAGGGGGCGCAAAAGGCTATGCGTAAACGCTCAATATCTGCCGAGGAGGTTAGCGATAACGACATGGTGTTGTTGGAGCAGTTGCAGACGCTGCGTGCCATGTTGGTCGAGATGCGTGAGAGCATCGGCGAGGAAGAACCTGTGGAGGTTGCAGTCGAGAAGAGTGTGGCACAACATTCTGCTGATGGCGAACAGAGCGAGCCTACTCCAAAGAAAAAGCGAACACCACGCCGTAAGTTGATAGGTGAGGAGGGTGTTGTCGAAAGACCTCTCTTTCCATTCTACGAACAGACACTTTTCTAAATCGAAAGATAATGAAAATCAGAGATATAATTGCTCCAATAGAGGAGTTTGCACCACTCTCGTTGCAGGAGTCGTACGATAATTCGGGGTTGGTGGTTGGTCGCCTTGACGATGAGTTGCAGGGTGGTGTTCTGCTTGCCGTAGATGTTACCGAAGAGGTTATCGAGGAGGCGATAGAGAAGGGTTGCGGTCTTATAATCACCCACCACCCGATAATTTTCTACCCGCTGAAACGCCTCAATTCAGCATCTGTGGTGGAGCGTTGCGTGGAGATGGCAATACGCAATAATATAGCACTTTACGCCTGTCATACCAATCTCGATTCTGCTCCAAACGGAATGAGTTGGCGTGTGGGCGAAATGCTTGGCTTGCAGAATTTGGAGGTACTGCAACCAACAGCCGAAAATGCAGGTTTCGGTGTTGTGGGAACATTGCCGCAGGGGGTTGGCGAAGAGGAGTTTTTGCGACAAGTAAAGACAACCTTTTCGGTTAAGGCTCTGCGACATAGCGCACTCCTTGGTCGAGAGGTTAAGCGTGTTGCAATTTGTACCGGAGCAGGCGCATCGTTGATGTCGGAGGCGAAGGCTTCGGGTTGCGATATCTACCTGACGGCAGACCTCAAATACAACGATTTCTATACCCCTGACTCCAAGTTCGTGGTTGTGGATATGGGACATTTTGAGAGCGAATTTTGCGCAATTGCAATTTTATTTGATATTTTATCAAAAATTTTTATTAACTTTGCGCTCCATAAGAGCGCTCAATCGAAAAATCCGGCGCATTACTTTGTGTAAAGAGTTGATGTATAGGAGATTGGGGCTTTTAGGTTGTTGTTTTCGGGAAGAAGATAAAGATAAAACTAAGATATATGGCTACAAAGAAAAAGACAGCAGAGGTAGATTACTCGATGTACGAGAAGATTGTTGCACTCTACGAGTTGCAGAAAATTGACTCTCAGATTGACGAAATCAATAAGGTTAAGGGTGAGTTGCCTTTGGAGGTTGAGGATTTGGAGGATACCGTAGAGGGTTTGAACACCCGCCTCGACAATATCAACCGTGAGATTGACGAGTTGGCATCGCTTACCAAGCAGCGTCAGCGTGAGATAGAGGAGGCTAATGCACTCATCGCTCGCTACAAGGAGCAGCAGGACAATGTCCGCAACAATCGTGAGTACGAGTCGTTGGAGAAGGAGATTGAGTACCAGTTGCTCGAAATTACCCTTGCAGAGAAACGTTTGAAGGAGTATGCAGCAGCAACCAAGGTTAAGAAGGCTGCTTTGGATAGTGCAAAAGAGGAACTTACCGAGCGTCAGGCAGACCTTGATGTTAAGCGTCAGGAACTCGACAGCATCGAGAGCGAAACCGCAGATGAGGTTAAGGAACTTGCAGCGAAGGCAAAGGTTGCCCAGGCAAAGATTGACGAGCGTCTTCTCTCGGCATACGGTCGTATTCGCTCGAAGGTTCGTAACGGCTTGGCTGTTGTAACCGTAAAGCGCGATGCTTGCTCCGGTTGCTTCAACCGTATCCCGCCACAGCGTCAAGCAGACATTCGTCTTGGTAAGAAGTTGATTGTTTGCGAGTATTGCGGTCGTATACTTGTTCCAGGCGACGAGGAATAATTTTAAGGGGCATTTGCTTCCTTATCTTCAAAAAATGAGATGGTTACATACGCTTAGTATGCGCCCATCTCATTTTCTTTTGATGGCGTTGCAACTGCACCCTTAAAATTATTCCTCTCATATATCTAAGCTGTTTGCCTTGCTCTCATCTGCTTAAAATCACATTTCAAGGGGCGAACTTGGTTTTTTATAGGGTCGTTAGGGATTAAAAAACTACTAACTACTCTCTAAAAAAAGCCAATGGCTAATGGCTAAAAGCCATAAAACTAAAAGTTTTCCGTTTTAATCCTGCTTCGCAGGCTTTTGCTCCTCCTTGCAAGAGATAGCCTGCGAGCAGTCTCTCTCCATTGCTTCGTTCGTCGCTTCCGCTTTCCGCTCCAAACGAAAAACAAAAGTTTTCCGTTTTCCGCTTTAATCCCACTGCGTGGGCTTTTCACTGCTCCGTCTCGGCATAGTCTGCAAGCAGCCTCTGCTCTCGACTTAATCGCAGCGGTCCGTTTTCCCACTCCAAGCGAAAACCAAAAAACTAAAAGTTTTCCGTTTTCCGCTTTCCGTTTTCCGTTTTATCACTATCTTTGTAAAAAAGTTGGAGGAACTATGCAGACTATTATAATCTTTGCAGTTGCAGTGGCGGCACTCGGTGTGGGTGCAGTGTGTGGCTATTTTGTGGCTCGTACTCGTAGTGTGGCAGCCGAAACACTGCTTACCCAAAAGCAGGCAGAGGCAGAGCAGACAAAGTCGGAGTTGGCGGAGTGTCGCTCTGAAAACATCTCTTTGCGAGCCGATAATGCCCGTCTTGACGAGCAGTTGCGCCAACAGGCAGAGGAGCGAAAAAACTTGCGTAGCGAGTCGGAGATGGTTTTCCGTGAGATTGCCGCTTCGATTTTCGATGAGAAGTCGAAGGTTATGCGCGAGAGCAACCGCAACCAACTCGGCGAGATACTTACTCCTTTCAAGAGCGACCTCGAAAATCTCAAAAAGACCATTCATGACTGCTATACCGGGGAGGTTAGTGAGGTTAAATCTCTGCGAGATACAATCAAGGATTTGACCGACTTGAACAACACCATCAGCCGTGAGGCGAAGGAGCTCACCTTGGCACTCAAAGGCAACTCGAAGGTGCAGGGCGATTGGGGCGAGATGCTCTTGAAACAACTGCTCGAAAAGTCGGGCTTGGAGGAGGGTGTGAACTATGTTCTGCAAGCGACCGAGAATGAAGACGGCTCCAAGATTAAGGGCGAAGATGGCGGACAGTTGCGCCCCGATGCGGTCTTTTATCTGCCTGAGGGTAAGAGCCTTGTAATAGACTCGAAGGTGTCACTTACGGCATATACCGACTATGTAAATGCCTCGGCAGAGGAGCAACCTGCGGCATTGGCAGCGCACTTGCGTTCGGTGAAGCAGCATATTGACGAGTTGGCACGCAAGGAGTATCCGAAATATGTTCAGAATGCGGCAGACTTTGTGATGATGTTTGTACCGAATGAGGGGGCATACTTGGCGGCATTGAATGCCGATAAAGAGTTGTGGGAGAGTGCCTACCAGCGTCATATTGTGATAATCAGCCCTACACACCTTATCTCGGTGCTGAAACTGATGTATCAACTTTGGATTAGGGATAAACAGACCAAAAATGCCTTGAAGATAGCAGACGAAACGGGCAAGTTGTACGACAAGTTTGTAGGTTTTGTCGGCGACTTGGAGGATATAGGCAAACACCTCGATAAGGCAAACGCGGTCTATGAGGAGGCGTACAAAAAATTGTCGAGTGGCAGAGGTAATATTCTCTCACGAGTTGAGGGCATTAAAGAGTTAGGCGTTAAAACCGCCAAACGCCTAAAAATAGAAGATAGCGAGGAGTAACCTCGCTATCTTTCTCTTTATGGAGAGTAATGCTATATCGTCAATCGGTTTGTTTTGCGGGCGAGCATCACTTTTAGGCGGTTTAGCTGAGCCATCTTTGAGGCTATATCCAACTGCTCCTCCTCGCTCAGGCTCTCATCTTGCAACTTTGCCTGCAACTCGGCTAACATTCCCGTTATCACCTTGGTCTTGAAGAGTTGTATCGCCTTCGGCACACCCTTGCCCAACACCTCCGACTCGGTCGTAGTATGCACCTCCTTCTTGGTCCAAATCTCACTCTCGGAGTATTGGTCATCTATAAACAAAAGGTCCGTCACAGCATCGCAAACCGCTATATCGTTGTGCGATGTAAACTCATCGGGTTGGGGAATACGCCCCGTTGTGCGAGCCTCGCGATAGATATCGTAAATTTTGTTGTACGCCTCGTTGTGGAAGTGCATATTGTCCATTGACATCTCGTCAATAATGGTCTCGGCAACATTCATCGGTATCAACTTGCGCCCCTCACGAAAATCGTAATTCTTCACTCCATGTACTACAAGGTAGTATATCAACTCTCGCTCGATAGACTCCAAACTGCTTCCGATAGTCAGATTTCCGAAATGCTCCGCCTCTTCGCTTGCAGCAGGCTCCTCCTCTCGTTTACGCCAATACTTGCGACTCTCACGATTTACAAACTCCTCCGCCTCACGGTCACCCAACGAGCGCATACGCCCCTTGGCAACCTCTCGCAACAGAATATCCTCGCTTACATTCATCAGGCGAGAGCACTCCTTAATATATAGTGAGCGTTGAATCGTATCGGGAATCTCCGATATGGACTGTACCATATCCCTGATAACCTCGCTGCGCTTTATCGGGTCCTCGCCTGCATCGGAGAGGAGCAATTTCGCCTTGTAGGAGATAAAATCCTGACTGTTACGCTCCACATAGTCGCGCACCTCCTCGGCGGAGTGCGAACGAGCGAACGAGTCGGGGTCGTGTTCAACCGGCAGAAGCACCACGCGAACATTTAACCCCTCTTTGAGAATCATATCAATACCGCGCAACGATGCCTTCTGACCTGCCGAGTCTCCATCGTACATCACAGTAATATTCTTCGAGAAGCGGGAGAGAAGTCGTATCTGCTCGGTCGTAAGCGATGTTCCCGAAGATGCTACAACATTCTCCACGCCCGATTGGTGCATTGAGATAACATCTGTGTAACCCTCGACCATAATGGCGTAGTTCTGCTGCTGAATAGCCTTCTTTGCGAAGAATAAGCCGTAAATCTCGTTCTTCTTGCTATAAATCTCGCTTTCGGGCGAATTTTGATACTTGGCAACCTTCTTGTCGGTGCGAAGTGTACGACCTCCGAATGCTACGATGCGTCCCGAAACATTGTGTACGGGGAACATCACTCGCTCACGGAAGCGGTCGAAAAGTGAGTTGTCACGCTCGCTTTTGAGCGAAAGACCTGTCGAGAGCAGGAACTCCTCCTTGTAACCGGCACGCAAGGCATCTTGCGACATCTTATCGCCACTTGAAGGGCAGAAACCGAGTCCGAATTTTTTGATTGTCGCCTCCGAGAAACCTCGCTGCTGACGGAAATATGACAGACCTACACTAATACCTTCATCGGTATTGTGGAGCGTGTTCACGAAGTACTCCGCAGCCCATGAGTTGAGCATAAACATACTCTCACGGTTGTTGTTGCGGATTTTATCCTCTTCGGTCTCCTCTCGCTCCTTAACCTCGATACCGTACTTCTTGGCTACTATTTTCAACGCCTCGGGGTAGGTGATATTTTCGTGCTCCATTACAAACGACACAGCATTTCCACCCTTACCACAACCGAAACATTTATATAGACCTTTCGATGGAGATACGACAAACGAAGGCGTCTTCTCGTTGTGGAACGGACAGCACGCCTGATAGTTTACGCCCTTCTTTTTGAGCGTAACATAGTCGTTTATCACCTCAACAATATCTGCTGCGGCATAGATTCTATCTATGGTATCTCTATCTATCATCAAGCGCAAAGGTAGTGAAATTTTGAGAATATATCAATCTATTTCACCACCTTTGCACAAAAAAGTAAGAATTCTCTTTTGTAAGTTCTATATATCAATTTTTCAATCCCGGATTATAGGTCGTATCTGTGTATGGATAAGGACAATACATCTTGCTATCGTCCCATTCGCCCGTTGCCGACACCGCCTCCTTACGGAAGATTCCCGAGCCTTCTACAACCTCGATAGGCTCATTCTTCTTGCGAACTTCGAAATGCTCCTTATAGCGATTCATACGGAACATATCTCTTGCTCGTGGGGCAAATCCACACCAGTAGTAGCCCGCCATCTCCCAACCGTGCTCATTGTATGCCGCCTCGGCTATCTCCTCTGCCGACATTGACATTGAGTAGCGGTTGGTTTGTGCGCCATCGGCACGATTACGCACACGATTCAGAGCCTCCACAACCTTGCTTGTAACTTTACCTGCACGAGCCGAAGCCTCGGCATACCAGCAATATACCTCAGACAAGCGAATAACCTGAATGGTCTTCTGTCCAAACTGTGGTGGAGCAAGTGGAGAGGTGTAATCGAACTCTTCGCCACGAGTTGAGGACTCTGATGACTTGTTAAACACGGGGGCAACGGCTTTTCGCGTACCATTGTTGTCGTACCACCAATCACGCAATACCGTATTTTCGCCATCTTTGAATGGCAACTTCGGTAGATATGTTGCCTCCTTGCGAGGTCCATCGGGGAACTCCTTCCAAAACTTAATCTCTCCATGCGTGTCGTCCCAACCTCCATAAGCTATATCGTCAGGCAAGTCGGTAAGTGGCATCATCTGCGGAGTACGGTCACGATGGTAGAAGATGCCGAGCAGAACCTCTGGATTAGCCTGAGTGTATTTCACAGAATAGACATCGGCATAGTTGTCGAGCAGACGATATTGGTATGTGCCACTATCAACAGCATCAATAACCTCCTCCGCCTTATCGGCTGCCAAGGTGTAGTACTCCACGCCCTTATTGAGAGGCCAGCCTGCCATACACATATAGACATACGCCATTGCAGCCTTTACAGCAGGTTGCGATACCGCTACATTCATACTGCCATTATGATATGGTGCGCTCGAATAGATTACAGGGCAACCTGCTTCGGCAACCTCCAAGTCCGAGAGTATTTGAGTGTAGATATCCTCGATAGACCACACTTTGGCGTTGTAGTTAATCTCCTCGTTGAGCATCACGGGTACCTTGCCCCATGTAGTAACGAGATAGAATAGCGAGTATGCACGCCAGAAGTGCGCTTGTGCAACAGCCTCTGTTATCGCCTCCTTCGATACATCAGGAGTGCGCGAGGCGTTGTTGATGATGAAATTTGCCGCCTTGATAACCTTGTAGCGTTGCTCCCACAAGGATAGCATCCATGAGTTATTATCATTTACGCTATATTGGTCGTATTCACGCAGTGGTTGTTTGTTGCTGGCAGGATGGGTTGTGATATCATCTCCCGCAAGAAAATTTGTGCCAATATAGTTATTCTGTGCTTGCGAAGTAGCAACCACCGAATAGAGAGCGTTTAGCGATGCTGCCAAATCCTCTTTTTGCGAGAAAAAGTTGTCGCTTGACTGCTTTCCGTAAGGGTTCTCCTCCAAAAAGTCGGTGCAGGAGGTGGTAAATGCTATTACCCCAACGAATGATAGTATATATAGTATCTTTTTCATAGTATCATCAGTTTTAGAATACGAGTTTTACGCCAAAAGTAAATGTTCGAGGTACAGGATATGCGCCATAGTCCAAGCCGTCACCTCCGTTATATACCTCAGGGTCCATACCTTGATATTTGGTGATGGTGAAGAGGTCCTGCGCACTTACCGAGAGATGTATCTCGGCAAAGCGAGTCACATAGCGAGGTATCATATATGAGAGAGTAATGTTCTTTAACTTGAAGAAAGATGCGTCCTCCAACCAGAAGTCCGAATTTGCATAACTTTTATTGTCGGAGTTCTTTACACTCGGATACTTCGCTTTGCTCTTATCTTCGACATGGTCCCAACCGTAGAAATAGGCATCACGCAGCGTGATGAAACGAGATACTCCACTCATTGAGGCAGTCGTGAAACGGCTCATATTCAACCTATCCATACCAAATGCTCCATTGAAGAAGATATTGAGCGACAAACCTCGCCACGATATGGTGTTGTTCCAGCCGAGAGTCCATTTTGGCGTTGCTTGCCCCTTGATGACGAGGTCAGACGATGTTGGGGCAGTGGTTAGTGTTCCATCTGCTTTGCGGTAGAGGTTTGCACCCTCATCGTTAAATCCCACCCAATCATAAACATAGAACGAGCCGAGTGGATAGCCGGGTTTCATTATCGACATCGCTCCTCCAAGGTCGCTGTAATTGGAGGTCAGTACGAAGTCGTTGCCTGCCAAATCGACAATAGTATTTTTGATATAGGTGGCATTTACCGAGGTTTCCCACTTCACGGCTCTATCTACCACAAAGGTATTTAGCGAGAGCTCGAAACCTGTATTATCAAGTGCACCCTGATTTACCCAAAATGTGCCACCTCCGTTGTAGTAAGGTACCTGTTTCTGGAAGAGCAAATCCACCGTACTCTTTTTGAACCAATCGAACGAGAAGTTGATTCCATAGATTGTAAAGTCTAAACCTACATCGTACTGCGTAGTCTTCTCCCAAGTAAGGTTGGGCGTAGCAAAAGTGTTGCCCCAATAACCCGTATAGCCGGTCGATGTACCCCAGCCGTAGGAGGTTGCAGACAACATTCCGAGTGTACTATAAGCCGATATTCCCTCGTTGCCCGTAACACCATAACTTGCACGGATTTTCAGGTGCTCGACCACCTTTTGGTTTTTCATAAAGTTCTCTTGTGCAATATCCCACGCCACAGCAGCCGAAGGGAAGAAACCCCAGCGATTGCCCTTTTGGAACTTCGAAGAGCCATCGGCACGAAAGGCTGCCGTGATGAAATATCGCTTCTTGTAGTCGTAGTTGAGTCGCACAATGCCCGACAGCAGTGAGGACTCGGTGTAGCCGTTGCTCTCGCTTCGCACTGCGGCATTTCCCACATCCCAATAACCTACGCTTTCGTTGCTCAATCCCGAACCGCTTATTGAGAGAGCTGTATCTACAACACCACTCATCTCCCATACGGCATTTGCCGAGATGGTGTGACCGTTGAATGTACCGCTATATGCGAGGTTGTTGGTGTTCTGCCAATAGCGATGCATCGCCGAGGCGTTCGACATCGAACTTGTTGCTCCGGGAGCCAGCTTGCTCGAAGAGAAGGCGTACGAAGGAGCGTGGTCGTAGTCGTAACCTCCTTGCACCGAGAGTGTAAGCCCTTTGGCAATCTTGAAGAGCAAGCGTGCGTTAGCATTGAGGTTATAACTATACGAATCGCTATAATTTTCGGTCATCACACCATACGGATTATAACCCGTACCGATGTTATAAGGGTCGTTATTATAGATACCTGTCACGGGGTCACGCAACTCCATTGTAGGCGAGAAGTTCAAGACATGAAACCAATTTGGTGCACCGTTCTTTTGATGCAGTATCGAACCATTCAGCTTCATCGACACCGAAAGCCAGCGCCTTACATCGGCATCGATGTTGGCACGAACACCGTAACGCATATACTTCGAGTTGATGGTTACTGCCTCTTGGTCGAGCATATTTCCGGAGATAAGGTAGCGGACACGCTTTGCGCCACCCGAGATGCCGAGGTTGTAGTTCTGTGTTATGGCGGTGCGAGTCATCAAATCAACCCAATTGATACCCTTCTCACCGGTGCGATAAGCCTCCAAATCATCATCAGATACCATGCCTGCACCCTTAATATCATTCAACGCAAGAGCATACTCGTAGGGATTGAGTAGATTGTAGTTTTTGCGAACATCGGATACCCCGACCTTTGTGTCGAGCCATACACGAGCTCTTCCTTGCTCGCCCCCTTTGGTGGTTACGAGTACAACACCATTTGCACCTCGTGAGCCATAGACAGCCGTGGAGGAGGCATCTTTCAGTATCTCCATCGACTGAATGTCTTGTGGATTCAAGCCATCAAGACCACTCGAAGAGATTATTCCGTCAATCACATATAACGGGTCGCTACTCTTATTTATGGAGGTCGTACCACGAATACGCACCTTTGCCGAAGCACCGGGCATACCACTTACGGTTGTAACCTCGACACCCGAACTACGCCCTTGCAGAATATCCGACACGCTTTTGACCGGTTGGTCACCAAAGTTACGAGCGCCGACTGTCGAAACAGAGCCTGTAAGGTCACTCTTCTTGACCTCTCCATAACCGATGACAATAACCTCATCAAGTTTGTGGCTCTCCTCCTTCAAAATAAAATCATAGTGCAAGATACCCTTTACAACCTTGCGTTCCAGTGTTTCGAAGCCCAAAAATGATGCATTTAGCGTAGTGCCGACAGGTACGGTGAGCGTGTATCGTCCTTGCTCATCAACAACAGCACCTATGGCACTATTCTCCTTGACAAAGACCGTTGCTCCAACTATCGACTCTCCTGCTTCGTCTTTGACTGCTCCGTTGATTCGTACCTGCTCTTGTGGAGTGGCTGGCTTGGCATCAGCACTTCCAATCACAAACAAGAGTAGTACAAATGATAATAAAATAGGTCTGTATAAATCCTTCATAAGACAAATAAATTTTAATATCGTTACACAAATTTACCTAAAAGCCATTTCGGGTATTCCGTGCAACCGATAAATCGCCCAAACGAGTGTGTGAAACGACTATTTGGGCGTGTGAAGTGGGAAATGGGATGTCCGAACAAAATAAACGGGTGCAATACCTATTTCGATATTGCACCCGTTACTACAAATATATAGGAGCTGTTAATTCTCCATCAAGTACGCCTTGATAAAGCCGTCTAAGTCGCCATCGAGTACACCATTGCAATCGGTGGTTTGGAAACCCGTGCGGTGGTCCTTAACTCGCCTATCATCAAGCACATAGGAGCGAATTTGCGAACCCCACTCAATCTTCTTCTTGTCCGCCTCGATAGCCTGCTGTGTGGCACGGCGTTTTTCGAGTTCGTATTGATAGAGTTTCGAACGCAGAATACGCATCGCATTCTCTTTATTCATCAACTGTGAACGAGTTTCCTGATTCTCAATCACATAAGAAATTTCCTCGCCCGTCTGCTCGTCTTTGAAGTGGTAGCGAAGTCGTGCAGCCGTTTCTACCTTATTTACATTCTGACCACCTGCGCCGCTTGAACGGAAGGTTTCCCACTCGATGTTGGCAGGATTTACAACTACTTCGATAGAGTCATCAACGGCAGGCGTAACCGCCACTGATGCAAAGGTGGTTTGTCGTTTGTTGTTGGCGTTGAATGGCGAAAGACGCACCAAGCGATGCACTCCGTTTTCGCTTTTGAGATATCCGTAGGCAAAGTCGCCTTCGACCTCCATTGTGCAGGATTTTACACCCACCTCATCGCCCTCTTGAAAGTCAAGCATCTTCACTTTGTAGCCGTGAGCCTCGCACCAACGGGTGTACATACGGAGCAACATCGAAGCCCAATCGAGAGCCTCCGTGCCACCTGCACCGGCATTGATATCTACTATCGCCCCCATCTTATCCTCCTCGCCGGAGAGCATATTGCGAAGTTCGAGTTTCTCTACGAGGTCTGCGGCTCGGGCGTAGGCTCGCTCGGCATCATCTTCGGAGGCAAGCCCTTCGGAGATAAATTCGGGCATTAACTCCACCTCATCAACCGCTTTACGCACCTCCTCGTAACCCTCAACCCAACTCTTTATCGAGGCAACCTTGCGCAACTGCTCCTGCGCCTTTTCGGGGTTCTCCCAAAAGTCGGGTTCGAGCGTCTTCTCCTCCTCATTTTGGAGGTCTATTTTTCTCTGTTCGATGTCAAAGACACCTCCCCAGCGTATCCAGACGCCTTACAAGCTCTTTAATTTGTTCATTCGCAATCATAGGATTGTTGTATAATTGCCGCAAATATACGAAGAATTACACAATAAAGATGTGGCTGGGCGAAAATTTAATCTGAATAATGGTCGTCAGGTTTTTGCAGGGGCGATAGTTTAGTGTGGAATTAATTGTTTCTTGCGAAAGAAAATAATCGCTATTTTTCATATTTAGTTGAGTAAATTTTAGTAAATTTGCGAAAGCATAATAGCTCATTCGATAAATTTATGTAATTATGATACCGCAATTTCGTGAAATATTGGACCGTTGGTTTAACAGGGGATTTTGGGTGAAAGTTGTATTGGTTGTCCTAATCTCATTTGGTGTATTTTTTATCTCTGCAGGAGTAATAATAAAGGTGTGCGGAGAACATATCATTCCTTACTATGATGTGTTGGACGGTGACGATGCGTTATGGCAACTATACTACTACTTTGCCGATCCGGGAAATCAGATGTCCGGTAAAGGTGGCGCACGATGGGTGGGTCTGGTATTTAGTACGCTTGGTTCTATCTTTTTATCAGGTATACTAATCTCGACCATCACTAATAGCTTTGAGCGAATGTCCGATAATTGGCGTTCGGGATTCAGCTACTATAAACTGAAAAATCACATTGTCATAATCGGAACCGACCAAATGGTTTATGGTTTGGTAAATCAGTTATGCGAGAGTTCAAATAAATCTATCGTTGTTATGACATCTACCAATGTCGAACAGATGAGAAATGCTCTGTGGGCATCGCTGAAAAATAAGGGCGATAAAAACAGAGTTATCGTAAATTATGGTCATCGCAACTCCGAAATTTTCCTGAAAAAGATAAATGTTGCGTATGCAAGTGAGGTGTATCTGTTGGGCGATACCTCTGAGTTTGATAACATAGAGAGCTATCACGATTCGCTAAATGTGCAAAGTCTTACATTAATCGCCAAACAATGTAAAGCGATTGGTCGTACAGACCGCCTGAAATGTCATGTATTGTTTGATTACAAAACAACTTATCACATATTCCAATATGCCGATTTGAACTCCGAAATAACAAAATATATCGATTTCCACCCATTCAATTTTTACGATTTTTGGGCAAGGAAGGTGTTGGTTGCAGGTCGTAGTAAAGAGGGTAATATATCGTATAAGCCATTGGATTATATTCCAATAACCTCCAAGGATAGTGAGAAGTTTGTCCATTTTATCGTGATAGGTATGTCGCAAATGGGACAGGCGTTAGCTTTGCAGGCTGCCCATATTGCACACTTTCCTAACTATAAAAGAAAAAAGACAAAGATTACATTTATCGATGCTAATGGCAAAGTGGAGATGAATGAATTTAAGCAGAAGTGCGGAGAGTTGTTCAAGGTTTCTCACTCAACATTCATCGATGCAGATGCTTGGTTGGAGGCAGAACTCAATGCTGTGGGTGGCAAAGATGAGAAATTTGCAGAGAAGTTTATAACCGAGTACCATATAGCTGACGAGTATAGGCATCTTGTTGAGGAGGGCGATACCGATAAGGATTTTATTGATATCGAGTGGGAGTTTATCAAAGGTCACGACCATAATCCTGTGGTACAACGCCGTTTGAGTGAGTATGTTAATGACGAGAATGCCATAATTACCGTTGCTGTATGCTTGAATATAACCCATGTGTCATTGCGCTCGGCGATGGGCTTGCCGAAGAGATATTACGAAAAGAGTGTTCCGATTCTTGTTCAGCAGCGCAAGACCTCAACTATGGTCTCTACACTGAACGGAGAGGGTTTTGCTGAGGATTACAGGAAGAATTTGATGTATAAGAATGTCCAACCGTTTGGCATGGTTACCGAGTGCTACGATTTGCATATGGTCTCTTCGATTGAGATTTGTAAAAAGATATCATATATCTACAACCACTTCTTTGCACACGACAATCTGGCTGAGCAAATTGATATGGCAAAGGCTAACCAAATTTGGAATGATACGGTTACCTCGAAGCGGTGGTCTAATATATTTGCGGCGGCCTCAATTCCGACAAAACTGCGTTGCATAGGCGTTAGTTGGGATATGGAGAAGCCTTGTGATTTGGGTGTGCTTACGGAAGAGCAGGTGGCGTTGTTGGCAGAGATAGAGCATAATCGTTGGAATATCGAGGAGCTACTACTCGGATATCGCCCTGTATATGAGAATGAAGATAGGGATATAGATGCCGATATAACCAAGAAAAAGGAGTATCGCACTCGTTTCATACATTACGATATCAGACCTTTTAGAGGATTGAAAACGGATAATAGAGGAAGAAAGGCCAATGAGTATGATGAGGTGATTGTCAGGTCGTTGCCGGTAATATTGAAATCTTAGATTGATTTATACAAGATGGTTGTTCTATAATAAAACCGAAATGAGAGAACAATGAGAAAGAGTTATGTACCGCAACCTGTGAATACGAGCGATATCCATTTACCGGAGGAGCTAAATGGGTTGGTAGAGCAGATGGCTAAGAATGTCCATGATGTATGGGCTCTGAACCGTATGGAGCAAGGTTGGACTTATGGTGAGGAGCGTAGTGATGCTTTGAAACATCACCCTTGCCTGATTCCATACGAGGAACTTCCCGAAGAGGAGAAAATGTATGATAGAGAGAGTGCACTCGGTACTCTGAGACTTATCTGTAAGTTGGGCTTCAAGATTACAAGATAATAGTCAGCATATAATTCGTGGAATTTTTTAATTGAGGAAATGCTCAAAGAATTTCCACAGCACTACGCCGCCCGAAACCGAGACATTCAGCGAGTGCTTTGTGCCGAGCTGTGGTATTTCGATTGCCGAGTCGCACATATCCACGACCTCCTGCGCTACGCCCTCCACCTCGTTGCCGAAAACAAGGGCATATTTCTCGCCCGAAACAGGCTCGAATTTGTTTAACATTACAGACTCTGCAATCTGCTCAATAGCGACAATGGTATATCCCTCACTTTTAAGTTGTTGCACGCACTCGACAGTGGTTGGAAAGTGAGCCCATTCAACCGAAAATTCTGCACCCAAAGAGCTTTTGTGAATCTCCCTCGAAGGGGGCGTTGCGGTGATGCCGCAGAGGGCTATTTTTTCGACCGCAAAAGCATCGCCCGTGCGGAAAAATGCACCCACATTTTGGGCGGAACGGACATTGTCCAAAACCACCACTACGGGCATCTTCTCCATCTTGCGGAACTCCTCGACCGAGGGGCGACCAAGTTCGGCGTTGGTTGTCTTTTTCATAATTTTTTGTTTTGCGGACTCTGAGCGTTGTCACGGCGCAACTATTCTGGGGGCTACTAGGGGCGGGCGCTCCGCCCTTACTGGGGGCGCTCACTCCGTTCGCTTGCTGGGGTGCGCTGAAAGTTTACTCTCGTCTAATTTTTTCGCACAAAAGTAATCATTATTTCAAAAATTTTCACTATTTTTGACCGATTTATACGCACGCATAGGCGAAATGGTTAGAAAGAGTGTCATACTTATAGTGGCTTTGTTGTTATCACTCAGCGCTTTGGCGCAGAGTGAAAGGCTCTATTTGGATACCGATTTCGACTTCGATTTCGACAATACGGAGTATTCGGGCAGCGGTCTGGGTGCTTCCGAAACGCTCTTCGGTATATCGCTTGCGCCCGTATTGCGCTACGAATGGAACGAAAGACACTCGCTCGGTGCAGGTGTCAATATGCAGAAGATGTTTGGCTCGGTGCGCTTTCTTGACGATATAGACCTTGTGGCATACTACCAATTCAAGGGCGAAAAGTATGGCGCAGTGGCGGGATTATTCCGCCGCGAGAAGATGATAGGTCGCTACTCGGAGGCGTTTTTCAGCAGTGCATGGTTGGCGGACAACCGCTTGGTGCAGGGTTTGGCATTGCAGTATCACGACAAGGTGGGATATGCCGAGTTGGTTGCCGATTGGAACGGTATGTACTCGCTTGAAACAAGAGAGCAGTTCCGCATCCTCTTTTCGGGCGAAGGTCGCTTTGCGAAGGTGATGTATGCAGGTGCTTCGGTAGCGATGCAGCACTACGCCAATCGAGCCGATTTTCAGCACAATGTTGTGGATAACTTCACTATAAACCCATACATCGGTGTCGATTTCAACGCCTTTTTCGACTTCGACATTCGTTTGGGCTATTTGCAGTCGTTGCAGCGTGACAGACTTACGGGGGGGGGCTGGCAAACTCCTATGGGTGGAGAATTGTTCTTCCGAATGAGCCGTTGGGGAGTCTTTATCTCGAACAATATCTATGTAGGCAAAAACTTACAACCACTATACAACTCGGTGGGCAAGGAGGGTACGATATATGGTGCAGACCTCTACGCCTCGGACCCGTTTTATGGAACAACAACCGGAATATACAATCGCACGGGCATTGGCTACGAGCGCAACTTTTGGAAGGAGCGCATCAAGGTCAAGGCGGAATTTGCATTGAAGACAGACGGCAAGAAGTTATACAATCAGCAGATTATTTCGTTGGCGGTAAATCTTGCCCCGAAACTATATGATAAAGCAAACAAACGAACAAAATAAAGGAGAAAATTATGGCTAATGAGAATGTTGAAGTCAAGGAGAAGTATTTGAACTTCCTTGAAGAGATTATCGAGGAGTCTATTGCGAATGGTTTGTCGCATGTGCAGACACGATTTCCACCGGAGCCAAACGGCTACCTCCATATCGGACACGCAAAGAGTATCTGCATCAACTTCGGTTTGGCGAAGAAGTATGGCGGAAAGTGCAACCTCCGCTTTGACGATACCAACCCCGTGAAGGAGGATACCGAGTATGTAGATTCGATTAAGCGCGATATCAAGTGGCTCGGTTTTGATTGGGCTATCGAGCGTTATGCATCGGACTACTTCGACCAGCTCTACGAGTGGGCGATTGTCCTTATCAAGAAGGGCTTGGCGTATGTTGATGACCAGACACAGGAGGAGATTCGCCTGAATCGTGGTACTGTTTCCGAGCCCGGAAAGCCATCACCTTGGCGTGACCGTTCGGTAGAGGAGAACCTCGACTTGTTCGAGCGTATGCGTGCCGGCGAGTTTGCCGATGGCGAGAAGGTGTTGCGTGCCAAGATAGATATGGCGCACCCTAATATGCTCTTCCGTGACCCTATTATGTACCGTATCTTGCACACCGAGCACCACCGCACAGGCAATAAATGGTGCATCTACCCGATGTACGACTACGCTCACGGACAGAGCGACTCGATTGAGAATATCACTCACTCGATTTGTACTTTGGAGTTCGATGTGCACCGCCCATTGTACGATTGGTTTATCGAGGCGTTGGAGATATACCCATCGCACCAGTACGAGTTTGCTCGTCTGAATTTGACCTATACGATGATGTCGAAGCGCAACCTCTTGAAACTCGTTCAGGAGGGTGCAGTATCGGGCTGGGACGACCCACGAATGCCGACTATCTGCGCACTGCGCCGTAAGGGCTATACCCCTGCTTCGGTGCGCGCATTTGCCGAGATGGTGGGTGTTGCAAAGCGTGATAATGTTATCGACCTCGGAAAGATGGAGTACTGCGTTCGTGAGGACTTGAACAAGGTTGCCGAGCGCCGTATGGCAGTATTAAACCCTCTCAAAGTGGTTATCACAAATTGGGAGGAGGGTAAGGTCGAGATGCGCAAGGCTGTCAATAATCCAGAGAATGAGGAGGCAGGTATGCGTGAGGTGCCATTCTCGAAGGTTATCTATATCGAGCGTGACGACTTTATGGAGAATCCTCCAAAGAAATACTTCCGCCTTTCGCCGGGTAACGAGGTGCGTCTGCGCTACTCGTATCTTATCAAGTGCGATGAGGTTATCAAGGACGAGGAGGGCAATGTTGTTGAGTTGCGCTGCTCGTACGACCCGATGTCGGGCGAGGGCTCATCGAGCGATGGTCGCCGTGTAAAGGGTGTTATCCATTGGGTGTCGGCAGAGCATGCTGTTGAGGCTGAAATCCGCCTCTATAACCCATTATTCAAGACCGAGGACCCATACGACACTTCGGAGGGACAGACCTCATGGCAGGATAACCTCAATCCGGAGTCGTTGATTGTTACGAAGGGCTACTTGGAGCCTGCATTGAAAGAAGCACCTATCGGCACAACATACCAGTTCGAGCGTGTGGGTTACTTCTGCCCTGATACCGACTCGACTGCGGAGCACTTGGTATTCAACCGCACCGTAACGTTGAAGGACTCGTGGGCGAAAATCAACAAATAGATAGGAGTGAGGAGATAGGAGATAGGAGATAGGAGTTGAAAAATAATTCTTAATTCTCCACTCTTAATTCTCAATTATGAGGATGAGGTTTCGTACCGAAATATCGCTGACACCGCTTGCAGAAAGGATAGACCATAGCGCAAAAATTTTTGCGCTGGGCTCCTGCTTTGCCGAGAGTATCTCGGAGCGATTGCAGAGGGCGAAGTTCTCGGTTACGACAAATCCTTTCGGGGTGCTGTTTAATCCGCTTTCGATTGCAAGTGCGATTGAGCGATTAGACGACACAAGGGCTTTTGCGGTGTGCGATATTCGTGAGGGCAAAGAGGGTTTTTTCTCCTTCGAAGCACACTCCTCGCTCGATGGCAAGACACAAACCGAGATATTTGCAAACCTCAATCAGGCAGTAGCGCAAGGCTCGAAGGTTCTGCACGAAGCCGAGTGGGTGATTTTGACCTTCGGCACTGCGTGGGTTTATGAGCGTGAGGGCAAGGTGGTGGCGAATTGCCACAAACAACCTGCCTCGGAGTTTGAGCGCAGACGATTGTCGGTAGCAGAGATTGTGGAGCGATACAAAACACTTTTCGATGGCGTTTTGCGAGATAAGAGGGTTATTTTGACCGTGAGCCCTGTGCGCCATTTGGGCGATGGCTTGCAGGAGAATAGCCTCAGCAAGGCGATATTGCGCTTGGCGGTGGAGGAGTTGGTAGCGAAATATGAAAATGCACATTATTTTCCTTCGTACGAGATTTTGATTGACGACTTGCGCGACTATCGCTACTACGCCGAAGATTTGGCACACCCATCAAAGATGGCGGTGGAGTATGTGTGGGAGCGGTTTTGCGAATATGCCTTGACGGACAAAGCACGGGAATTACTGCCCAAAATCGAGCAGATTGTCATGGCAGCGGAGCATCGACCATTTAACCCCGAAAGTGATGCACATCGGGCATTTTGTCGCAAGATGTTGGCAAAGGCAGAGGAGATGCACGAAATTGATTTTGCTCTCGAAAAAGAGGCGTTTGAAAGATATTTACGATAGATGAAGATTCGACTTTTAATATCAACCTTTTTTGTAGCAGTGGTGTCGATTGCGACCACCACGGCGCAACCTCGTTTGGCGGTGAATATCGTGGTGAGTGGTCTGCGTCAAGGCGATATTGTACGCTACGAAAAGAACTTTGGTACAGAGGGTTTTTTGCGCCTATACCGAGAGGGTGTGGCGTTTGTCGAGTGCTATGTCGATTACGCACCGACAACCTCGGAGGCGGGTTTGGCAACATTCGCCACGGGAGCAATGCCTGCTGTACATGGCATATTCTCATCTGTGGTGTTCGACCGCACATCGGGCAAGGAGATGTCTTTGTGTCGAAAAGCAGAGCCAATACAGACAAGCCTTATGCGCAAAGAGGTCGAGGAGTGCTATACGACACAACCATTTGTTGCACAAACATTGTCCGAAGCGGTGTTGGCATCGTCTGAGCGTAATCGTACGATAACTATCGCTCATAATGCACTATCGGCGATGATTTTGGCAGGTCGCAGTGGAGAGTGCTATTGGCTTGATGATGGAGGAAAGTGGACATCGGCAGATTGCTATATGGAGGAGCTTCCATCGTGGGTACGTACGTACAATAACGATGATATGAATCGCGTTTTTGCTACCGATACGTGGTATGGACGATATACTCGTGACCGTTACCGCAATAGCCGCACGACCGATATCACAATTTATGAGCAGGATAATACGAAACGCCCACGCACCCAACGCAAAATTTCGGAGAATTGGGTGAATGGCTTGCGCTTGGCACCATCGGGTAACCTTGCAATATTGGAGTTTGCGAAGAGGGCTTTGGGCTCGTTGTTGCCACTGCATGTCGAAGATGAGTGCAAGGTGCTGAATATCTGTTTAGATGTGCCTCGCAGTGTGGCGGAGCGTTACGGTACCGACTCCATCGAGTACGAGGATATGCTCTACTCGTTGGACGCATCTTTGGCGGAGTTTTTGACATTTTTGTATGCACAGTTACCTTCACGCAACGATGTGGTTGTGTTGCTTACATCTGATAGCGGTATGAGTCCAACGAAGGAGGATAATAGCGATTCGTCACGCTTCAATACTCGTCAGTTTGAGGTTATAATGAATGCCTTTCTTGGTGCGCGATATGGACAAGATGCATGGGTGCTTGGATATGCAGATGGCTCGTTGTACTTGAATCACGATGTGATTTATCGCCATAAGCAGCGAGTTGAGGAGATTCAGAATGAGGTTGCATCGTTTGCCTTGCAATACCGAGGTGTCGCTACGGCGGTTACCGCTACGGCATTACGCTCAGCACAGTTCTTGCGAGGTGCGGTGTCGTTGTTGCAGAATGGCTACAACCCTCGCCGTTCGGGCGATGTATTGTTGGCATTCGAGGCGGAACGCATCGAGTTGGATTCGAAGCGTGTGGCGATGTCGGGCTCGGTCTATAATTACGACCGCCATATACCATTTGTGATTAGCGGTGCGGGTGTTACACCGCAGTTGGTAATGCAGCGTGTTACTAATGAGCAGATTGCTCCAACTTTGGCGGTTATATTGGGTGTGGAGCGCCCTCAATCTTCCGATTCCGAGGTTATTGTTGTGGAGAGAGCAAAGTAGTGAGATTATGATGAAAGATAGCATACAAGAGGAGATTATTGAGGAGTTTTCGATGTTTGACGATTGGTTGGATAAGTACGACTATCTGATATCGTTGAGCGAATCGTTGCCAGTTATTGCACCCGAACATAAAACCGATGAGCATATCATCGAGGGTTGTCAATCCCGAGTGTGGGTTGATGCGAGGTTGGAGGATGGAAAAATATACTACTCGGCAGACAGCGATGCAATAATAATCAAGGGGTTGTTGGCGTTGCTTATAAGGGCGATGGGTGGTCGCACTCCACAGGAGGTGGTTGATACCGATTTGTACTTTATTGATGCAATAGGTTTGAAAGAGAATCTCTCGCCAACACGAGGCAATGGTTTATTGGCAACAATTAAGCAAATGCGTCTTTACGCTATTGCATTGTCCAAGAAGTAGCTCAATCACCTCCGATTTTTAAGATGGCACAATTAAATAGGTGAATTTTTAATTCTCAATTCTTAATTTTTAATTGGTATGACTCCCGAAGAAATATTACGAGTTGAAAAAGATATTGTACTGACACTCAAAAATGTCTACGACCCGGAGATTCCGGTCAATATATACGATTTGGGCTTGATTTACGAGATAGACTTCGACCCTTCGGGTGAGGCGACTATCCGTATGACCTTGACTGCACCGAACTGCCCTATGGCTGATATGTTGGTCGAAGATGTCAATACGCAGGTTGCAAAGGTTAATGGCGTGGAGAAGGTGAATGTAATTCTTGTCTTTGAGCCTGCATGGGATAAGTCGATGATGAGCGAAGAGGCTCTATTGGAACTCAACCTCTTCTAATTGTCTGTTTGCTGTGTTGTAGTTATTTATGGCTATGTTTGGAACGGAGTCGGTAACATCAGCAGCGCAAAACATCTGTGCCGAGCAACTTGCGGCACTCTCTCCTTCGTATCGCCGAGAGGTTATGGCTCAACTCTGTTTTGACAGAATAGCGCAGAAACAGGAGTATATCGTTGAGCGCCATCACGATACGAAAGATTGGAACGAAACGGCATATTTTATGCTGATGAGGGCGCTTGATATCGGTGCCAACCGCAAGTCTTATGAGATGTTGGCACGTATTCTGCCGTATCGTTATATAAATCTTGTCGGACATAACAGAGGCTCTATCGAGGCGTTGTTGCTTGGTTGTGCGGGGTTGTTACCACGATTGGTGGAGTTATATCCCGACAATCAGGATATAGCCGACTTGGCTGCCATATATGACTACGATTCACACAAGTACAATCTGTCGCAAATGCGCATTGAGGATTGGCAACTTACCAACCTCTATGGCGATAACCACCCGATAGTCCGCTTGCTCCAAGTGGCGGACGTCCTCTCTCGATGCGAACATCTGCTTGATACACTTCTCGAATGTAGGACCATACGAGATGTCGAACACCTATTCAGATGTGACGGCATACCTCGATGGGCGCACAATTTTTTGATGGCAGAGGGGCGTAGTGGTGTTGTTTCGAGGGATAAAGCCTATATGTTGGGCATCAATGTTGTGGCACAGATGCAGATATTCTATTCGGAATATACACTGCGAGAGGGGTTAGATAGTCGTGGGTTGGACCTTCTCGAACAACTGCCTGCTGAAAATAATGGATATATACGCCGTTGGGCAAGGTTTAAGGTCGTAGCCAAGAATGCTCTCGAATCGCAAGCATTACTGCAACTTTCGCAGGCATATTGCCATAAATTAAAGTGCGAAAAGTGTCCGTTCAGACGCTATGTCGATGCAAAGTAGGGTATATCTGCAAAATACATTTGTATTTTCAGCATAATTTTCGTACCTTTGAGGCGTTTATAATGTGAATTGAATAACAATAAATGATAATATGAGTGCATTAACAAGTATAATCAAATTTCTGTTTGGTAGTAAGGCGGACAAGGACCGCAAGGAGATTCAGCCGTATGTGGATAAAATCAAGGCTGTTTATCCATCTATCGAGGCGTTGTCGAATGATGAGTTGCGTGAGCATAGTGCAGCCCTCCGCAAGCGAATAGCAGATTTTATCGCTGAGGACGAGGCACATGTCGTGGCGCAGAAGGCTAAGTTGGAGGATGTGAATATCTCGCTCAACGAGAAGGAGAAGATTTCGAAGGATATCGACCAGACCATAAAGCGTATTGACGAGAAGATTGAGAAGGTTCTCGATGAGATTCTTCCGGAGGCGTTCGCTATTATGAAGGATACAGCACGCCGTTTTACGCAAAATGAGCAGGTTGTGGTTACGGCAAACGACTTTGACCGCAACCTCGCAGCAAAAAAGGATTTTGTAAATATCGAGGGCGATAAGGCTATCTACGAAACACATTGGACCGCCGGTGGTAACGACATCAAGTGGGATATGATTCACTACGATGTGCAGTTGTTCGGTGGCGTTGTGTTGCACAAGGGTAAGATTGCCGAGATGGCTACGGGTGAGGGTAAAACCCTCGTGGCTACGCTGCCTGTATTCCTGAATGCGTTGGCAGGCAAGGGTGTTCACATGGTTACGGTGAACGACTACCTCGCAAAGCGTGATGCCGAGTGGATGGGACCTATGTATCAGTTCCACGGTTTGTCGGTGGATTGTATAGATTCGCACCAACCAAACTCGGAGGAGCGTAGAAATGCCTACCTTGCAGATATCACTTTCGGAACAAACAACGAGTACGGTTTCGACTACTTGCGTGACAATATGGCATCTTCGCCATCGGATTTGGTGCAGCGCAAGCACCACTTTGCCATTGTCGATGAGGTCGATTCGGTCTTGATTGATGATGCGCGTACGCCACTCATTATTTCTGGACCTGTGCCAAAGGGCGAGGACCAACTCTTCGAGGAGTACCGCCCTGCGATTGAATTCTTGTATGGCTTGCAGAAGGACTTTGTGACAAATCTCGTTGCCGAGGCTCGTAAGTTGGCTGCTGAGGGCAAGATGGAGGAGTGTGGTCTTTTGACCTACCGTGCATACAAGGGTTTGCCAAAGTATAAGCCACTCATAAAATTCCTCTCGGAGCAGGGTATCAAGGTGCAGATGCAGAAGACCGAGAATATCTATATGGCGGACAACAACCGCCGTATGCCGGAGGTGACAGACGAGTTGTTCTTCGTTATTGACGAGAAGATGAACTCGATAGAATTGACCGACAAGGGACACGAGGCGTTATCGAAGCGTGTAGGCGAAGATGGCTTCTTCGTGTTGCCTGATGTTGGTGCCGAGATTGCCGAGTTGGAGCAGCAGGAACTCTCGTTGGAGGAGAAGGCGCAGAAGAAAGACGAACTTTTAAATGATTTCTCTATTCGCTCCGAGAGAGTGCATACCGTAAACCAGTTGCTCAAAGCATACGCAATGTTCGAGAAAGATGTTGAGTATGTTGTGATGGACAACAAGGTGAAGATTGTCGATGAGCAGACAGGTCGTATTTTGGACGGTCGCCGCTACTCGGACGGTCTGCATCAGGCTATCGAGGCGAAGGAGCGAGTAAAGGTTGAGGCGGCAACGCAGACCTTCGCAACCATCACCTTGCAGAACTACTTCCGTATGTACCACAAGTTGGGCGGTATGACCGGTACTGCCGAGACCGAGGCATCGGAGTTTTGGAACATCTACAAACTCGATGTGGTGGTAATTCCTACAAACCGACCAATTTTGCGTGATGACCGTGACGATATAATCTACAAAACCAAGCGAGAGAAGTACAATGCCGTTATAGCGGAGGTCGTAGAACTCGTCAAGGCGGGCAGACCTGTGTTGGTGGGTACCACTTCGGTAGAGATTTCGGAGTTGTTGAGCCGAATGTTGAAGATGAAGGGTATCAAGCACAATGTGTTGAATGCTAAGCACCATGCACAGGAGGCTCAGGTTGTTGCCGAGGCTGGTCGTCCCGGACAGGTTACTATCGCAACCAATATGGCAGGTCGTGGTACCGATATTAAACTCACCGAGGAGGTGAAGGCAGCAGGAGGTCTTGCAATTATCGGTACAGAGCGTCATGAGAGCCGCCGTGTGGACCGTCAGTTGCGTGGTCGAAGCGGTCGTCAGGGTGACCCCGGCTCTTCGCAGTTCTTTGTGTCGTTCGAAGACGATTTGATGCGTCTGTTCGGCTCGGAGCGTATCGCTGCGATGATGGACAGAATGGGTATCCAAGAGGGTGAGTCTATTCAGGCAGGTATGATGTCGAGCGCCGTAGAGCGCGCACAGAAGAAGGTTGAGGAGAATAACTTCGGTATTCGTAAGAGGTTGTTGGAGTATGACGATGTGATGAACTCGCAGCGTGAGGTTATCTATACCCGCCGCCGCAATGCGTTGTATGGCGAGCGCGTAGAGATTGACCTCAATAACGCAATGTACGACTATGTTGAGACGTTCCTCAATGAGCATGAGGATTATCCGTTCGAGGAGTTCTCGTTCGATTTGATTCGAGAGGTCGGTTTGCAACCATCGTTCGATGAGGAGAAGTATAAGAAGGCTCGCCGTGAGGAGTTGGTAGAGTTGCTTGTTGCCGACTTGCAGGCGTTGGTGGCTCGCAGAGCAAAGGCTGTTGCTGATACTGTACGCCCTGTGATGACCAAGATTTACGAGGAGCGTAAGGGACAGTTGGCAGATAGTAAGATGTACTTCCCACTCACTAACGGACATCTCGGATATAATGTCCCTGTCGAGTTGCAGAAGTGTAAGGATACCGATGGGGCAGAGATATACAGAGTATTCTCGAAGGTGGTGATGTTTACCACAATTGACGATGCTTGGCGTGAGCACTTGCGCGAGATGGACGAGTTGCGCCATAGCGTACAGAATGCATCGTACGAGCAGAAGGACCCACTCCTTATCTACAAGTTTGAGTCGTTTGGCTTGTTCGAGAAGATGTTGCAGAGGGTAAATCGTGAGGTTGTTTCGATACTTTGTAAGTCGTATATTCCTGTTCAGCAACAAAATCAGGAGTCATTGGAGCGAGCAAGACAAAATCGCGCCAAGGTCGATGTGAATAAGTTGCAGGCATCGCGTATGGCGGCAGCGGCAGCAGCAGGTCAGGGCGACAAGTCGAAGCCGGCACCTATTCAGGTTGAGAAGAAGGTCGGACGAAACGAACCTTGCCCTTGTGGTAGCGGTAAGAAGTACAAACATTGTCACGGAAGATAACGATGGGAGCATACGCAAAGGAGAAACAACGACAGTTGGATATTCGCTACTTGAAGATGGCACGCATTTGGGCAGAGAACTCATACTGCGTACGCCGTCAGGTAGGTGCGCTTATCGTGAAGGATAAGATGATTATCTCGGACGGCTACAACGGTACGCCTTCGGGCTTTGAGAATATTTGTGAGAACGATATGGGCACGACCAAACCTTATGTTTTGCACGCCGAGGCAAATGCCATTACAAAGGTCGCCAAGTCGGCAAATAATTGCGATGGAGGTACGCTTTATGTTACGACTTCGCCGTGCATGGAGTGCTCGAAGCTGATTATTCAGGCGGGTATTAAGCGTGTGGTATTTTCGGAGAAGTACCACAATACCGAGGGTTTGGATATTCTTGCAAAGGTAGGTGTCGAGTTGGTGCACCTTCCCATTGAAGAGTAGAACGGAAAACGGAAAACGGAAAGCGGAAAACTTTAATTAGTGAGTAGTTAAAAAAATAATTTTGCATTTTGCATTTTGCATTTTGAATTAAAAACTCTCGTCTTTCGTCTCTCGTCTAAAAAGAAACAATTTTTTACATAAACAATATTTACAAACTAATTAAAACACAAATTACTATGAGCTTCTTAACAAATGAGAAATTGACCATTGTCGGCGCAGCCGGTATGATTGGTTCGAACATGGCGCAGTGCGCTATGATGATGAAGTTGTCATCAAACATCTGCCTCTACGACCCATTTGCTCCTGCATTGGAGGGTGTAGCAGAGGAGTTGTTCCACTGCGGTTTCGATGGTATCAACCTTACCTTCACTTCGGATATCAAGGAGGCTTTGACCGATGCTAAGTATGTAGTATCTTCGGGTGGTGCAGCGCGTAAGGCAGGTATGACTCGTGAGGACTTGTTGAAGGGTAACGCAGAGATTGCTGCCGAGTTCGGTAAGAACATCAAGCAGTACTGCCCAGATGTAAAGCACATCGTTGTTATCTTCAACCCTGCCGATATCACCGGTCTTATCACTTTGATTTATGCAGGTGTTAAGCCTTCGCAGGTTACCACTTTGGCTGCTCTCGACTCTACTCGTCTTCGTAGCGAGTTGGCAAAGTACCTCCATGTACCTGCTGACAAGGTTGTAAACCCTCGTACTTATGGTGGTCACGGCGAGCAGATGGCAGTATTTGCATCGACTACAACCGTTGATGGCACACCGCTTACCGACATTATCGGCACTGACCGTATGCCACAGGCTGATTGGGACGCACTCCGTCAGCGCGTAATTCAGGGTGGTAAGAACATCATCGACCTTCGTGGCCGTTCATCGTTCCAGAGCCCGGCACTCGTATCTATCCAGATGATTGCTGCTGCTATGGGTGGTGAGCCATTCCGTTGGCCTGCTGGTTGCTATGTGAACAATGGTGAGTTTAACCATATCATGATGGCTATGGAGACCAAACTCGATGCTAATGGCGTTGAAGTTCTCCCTGTTCACGGTACCGAGGAGGAGCACGCAACTCTCGTAGAGTCGTACAAGCACCTCTGCGCACTTCGTGATGAGGTTATCGCTATGGGTGTTATTCCGGCAGTAGAGGATTGGCATAAGATTAATGAGAATTTGTAAGAATTTCTTGTGATAAGCCGCAATCTGTGGCATATCCCAAAAAGTAAAGACCTTCGGGCTGTACGATTGAGTACTATCCCGAAGGTCTTTCTTTTGCGATACACCACATCTCACGACTTCTGACAAGAAATTAAAATTGTTTTTATAGGGTGTTTTCTGCGTTATGCTCGCTTTGCAAATGCTCATATACGCTTAGTATGCTACGCTTTCCGCCACTGCGTAACGCACAAAAAAATAGCCAATAGCTAACAGCTAATGGCTAATGGCAGAAAACCCAAGTTTTCTATTTGTTATCTCTCTTTTAACCACATCTTGTCGCCCAAATAGAAGTAGAGCGTTCCGTAGGAGTAGCGACCTGTTTGCGCACCTCGGTCAAATGTAATCCATAGGTAACGCTCGTAGTTGCCATACGGTATCGGCACGATTGTCGGCCAACCACGGAAACCTCCGTTGGCATACTGCTGCTGGAATGTACCCTCGTAGCGGAGTGTAGGGTAGTCGTATATATAATATGTTGTGCCTGGACCTCCACTCAAAACATAACGGCGACCACCTACGGTAGTGATACGCAGACCTGTATTGTTGTTTTTTGGCGACTCGGCAATCATCTCGTAAGGTCCGTTCCAATTATCGCTCTCGCAGAGGAATGTAGTCCACGACCTGTTCTTCATGGCGCAATATGCCAAACGCCACTTCTTTGCCTCACTGTCGTAGAAGAAATCGGGGTCTTCTGTGCCTTTGTGCTTTGCACGGGAGTAGTTGTGAGGGAAGTCTAACTCCTTGCACTCCAAGAAGTGTATGCCGTGCAGAATGTCGCTCTTTGTCGAGCAGTAGGCAAGAATATGGGTGTCGGCATGAGTGGTTGTCATGACCAAATATTCGCCATTTGCCTCATCGTAGACGACCTTTGTGGCGTGGAAGCCGTAAATCTTACCATCGCCCTTGCCGAAGAAGAGTGCACCCTCCAATTGCAACTCGTACGAGTCTATGTCGAGCGAATAGACGCCCTGATAGGAGTCACGAATCTGCTCGAAGCCGCGCGAAGTGAAACATACCCACAACTTTCCGTCACGAATAAGTGGTGTACCATCAACATTCTGCACAATCTGAGGGTCTGCTTGACCGGTTCCGCAGGTGAGAAGGCTCTGCGCCTTGTGGAGTGTTACCTCGCCATTCTTAGGCAATGATACGGTCAGACCGAACGAATCTTTTATGCAACTATCAATTGCTCGTTTGTCGTGTGCAACACTGTATAGTAACTTAACTACGCCATTGTCGTACAGACGGAAAACGTGGAAACGCATACCTGTATATTGCACTCGCAACGATATTGCTTTGCTCTTCTCGGTTACGGTTTCGGCTAACACCTTCTCGGTGCCCCCACTCACCAAAACGGAGAGGATTTTGCCATCTTTGTATATGGTCTTTACAATATCGTCCTTACCGCCATTGTTGGGGTAGAAGATGATGCCTACCTCCTCGTTTTTATCCACTTCGCTAAATGCAGCATCGTAGCAGAGGTAAGGGTGAAATGCTCCTACACGCAAGGTTGCCGATGTCGCCTCTTTGCCTGCTTCGATAAGTAGCGTGCGACCATCTTGGGTAAGTTTTGGTGCAACAGCACTATGCTCAATAACGATATTTGCCGAGTTTTTCAGGAAGAGGTCTGTACCTTCCATATTTATCTGGCTCATAACTTTTTGCGAGTTGTAGAAATTGCGCACAAAAGATTGACGCACGAAGGTCATCTCGTTGAGGTTTACCTCATTTTGGGGAGTCTGTGCAGATGCCGAAATTGCAAGAATTGCGAATAACGAAAAGAGTGTTGTAAGTTTAAGTTTCATAGATTTTTGTTTATTTTTAGCAAAGATATAAAAATTTTCAAACAGAAACAACACGGTCAATTATTTTGTCGTGAGGCTCTACGGGGATATTATCAGTGATTTGGCACGGATAACAAACACCTATTGTGTAAGCATGAAACTCTTTGCGTGACAAGTACTTGTCATAAAATCCTTTGCCTCGTCCAAGGCGGGCACCACTGCGTGTAAATGCTACACCCGGAACTATCATTACATCTATTTCGCTCGGCTCAATAGGAGTTGTGGCAATAGGCTCCATAATGCCGAATGCCCCTTCGTGTAATCCCTCCGAGATGTCGTAAAACTCCATTTCATCGCCCTTGATGCGTGGTAGAACAATGCGCTTTGACTGCGCAAGTTGCTCGATAATTGCAGCGGTTTGCGGTTCATCGGGTAGTGATGCAAAGAGAGCCACAACTGATGCCTGCCGAACCTCTTGTAATTCGGCTATTGCGCTGAATATCTGTGAGGATAGACTCTTTTTCTCGGAAGACGAAAGTTTCGCTATCTCGCCTTTTATGGCTCGGCGCATGGAGCGTTTGTCGGGTGCTGTCATAAAAACTTTGTTTTTAGTGGCAAAAAATCGGTCAAAAGTGTTGTTATTTCGCAAACAATTCGTATCTTTGTAGTTAGGTATGCGTGCGTGTGTGCGAGCGATACCGCAAACAGAGAGTAAATTGAAGGCGAAATTTTCACAAAACTTTTTACAAAAATACACAAATCTTAAATTTAATTAAAATTATGGGCTGTTTTTTAACTAATTCATCTCTCGGAAGAAAGTTGGTGATGAGCATCTCGGGTTGTTTCCTCGTGCTTTTCATACTCTTCCACATGTCAATGAACATCGCCGCAATCTTTTCGGCTGATGCTTACAACTGGATTTGCGCAATGTTGGGTGCAAGCTGGTACGCTTTGGTGGGTACTGCGGTTTTGGCACTCGGAGTATTTGTTCACTTTGCTTACGCTTTCTGGCTCACTTGGCAGAATCGTAAGGCTCGTGGTAATGTGCGCTATGCTGTTACCGTAAAGGAGAAGGGTGTGTCGTGGGCATCGAAGAATATGCTCCTCTTGGGCGTAATCGTATTGCTCGGTCTTGCATTGCACCTCTCGCACTTCTGGGCTAAGATGCAGTTGGTTGAGTTGCTCGGTCACCATGAGAATAACCTCGGACTCGCTCCAACCGATGGTGCAGCTCTTATTCAGTACACCTTCTCGCAGTGGTACAATGTTGTTTTGTATCTTGTGTGGTTTGCTGCTTTGTGGTTCCACCTCACTCATGGCGTATGGTCGATGTTGCAGACCGTAGGCTGGGCTAACGACAAGTGGTATCCACGCTTAAAGTGCCTTTCGGGTATCGTAGCAACCCTTATCTTCGGCGGCTTTGCTGTTGTTGTAGTTTGGTTCTACATTCAGAGCGTATGCCCTTGCTGCGCTGCTTGTTAATCAGGATTAGCAATTTGAGTATTTAGAAAAATAACAAAATTTATAGAAATATGGCTTTCAAATTAGATTCCAAAATTCCTGCTGGTGAGTTGGCTCAGAAGTGGAGCAATCACAAAGCGGCTATCAAGGTTGTTAGCCCTGCTAACAAGCGTAAGTTGGATATTATCGTTGTAGGTACCGGTCTTGGTGGTGCGAGTGCAGCTGCTTCGCTCGGCGAGTTGGGCTACAATGTAAAGGTCTTCTGTATTCAGGACTCGCCACGCCGTGCGCACTCTATCGCTGCACAGGGTGGTATCAACGCTGCGAAGAACTATCAGAATGATAACGACTCGGTATATCGCCTCTTCTACGATACAATCAAGGGTGGTGACTACCGCGCTCGTGAGGCAAACGTTTACCGTTTGGCAGAGGTTTCTAACCTTATTATCGACCAGTGTGTTGCTCAGGGTGTACCTTTCGCTCGTGAGTATGGCGGCTTGTTGGCAAACCGTTCGTTCGGTGGTGCGCAGGTATCGCGTACATTCTATGCTCGTGGTCAGACCGGTCAGCAGCTCTTGCTCGGTGCTTACGCTGCATTGAACAAGGAGATTGCAGCAGGCTCTGTTAAGTCTTACACTCGTCACGAGATGCTCGATATCGTTATCGAGGACGGCGAGGCTAAGGGTATTATCGCTCGTAACCTCGTAACTGGTGAGATTGAGCGTCATGGTGCTCACGCAGTTGTTATCGCAACCGGTGGATACGGAAACGTATTCTTCCTCTCGACCAATGCTATGGCATCGAATGGCTCGGCAGCATTCCAGTGCTACCGTAAGGGTGCAGGTTTTGCAAACCCTTGCTTCACTCAGATTCACCCAACATGTATCCCTGTACACGGCACACAGCAGTCGAAATTGACTTTGATGTCGGAGTCGTTGCGTAACGATGGTCGTATCTGGGTGCCAAAGAAGTTGGAGGATGTCGAGGCTTTGCGTAAGGGTACTTTGAAACCATCGCAGATTGCCGAGGAGGACCGTGACTACTACTTGGAGCGCCGTTACCCTGCATTTGGTAACTTGGTACCTCGTGATGTTGCTTCGCGTGCTGCAAAGGAGCGTTGCGATGCAGGTTATGGTGTAAACGAGACAGGTTTGGCTGTATTCCTTGACTTCAAGACCGCAATAGAGCGCTTGGGCAAAGATGTTATCAAGCAGCGTTATGGTAACTTGTTCGATATGTACAAGGAGATTACCGATGTTAATCCATACGATGAGCCAATGCAGATTTTCCCTGCTGTTCACTACACAATGGGTGGTATCTGGGTTGATTACAACTTGATGACAACCGTTCCGGGCTTGTATGCTATCGGTGAGGCTAACTTCTCTGACCATGGTGCTAACCGCCTCGGTGCTTCGGCATTGATGCAGGGCTTGGCTGATGGTTACTTCGTATTGCCTTACACCATTGGCGACTACCTCTCGAAGAAGATTCAGGCTCCGAAGGTTTCGACCGATACTCCTGCATTCGAGGAGGCAGAGAATGCTGTTAAGGCTAAGATTGAGAAGTTGCTCTCGATTAACGGTAAGCAGTCGGTTGATGATATTCACAAGCGTCTTGGTTTGATTATGTGGGACAATGTGGGTATGGCTCGTACAAAGGAGTCTTTGGAGAAGGCTATCGTTGAGATTCAGGCTTTGCGTAAGGAGTTCTGGGCAGACGTTAAGGTTGTCGGCACAGCAAACTCGTTCAATGTTGAGTTGGAGAAGGCTTTGCGTTTGGTTGATTTCCTCGAACTCGGTGAGTTGATGGCTCGCGATGCTCTCAACCGTGAGGAGTCGTGCGGTGGTCACTTCCGTTCGGAGCATCAGACCGAGGAGGGCGAGGCACTTCGTCACGATGACAAGTTTGCTTATGCTTCGGTTTGGGAGTACAAGGGCGAGAACGAGGTTCCTGAACTTACCAAGGAGCCACTCGACTACGAGTTTACTCACCGCGCACAGCGAAACTATAAGGATTAATTTTTTGGCGTTAAATTTTTAGAAAGGAAAAGATTATGAATTTCACATTGAAAATATGGCGTCAGAAAGACGCTCAGTCGAAGGGCGCATTCAAGGAGTACAAGGTTGAGAATGTATCTTCGGATACCTCGTTCCTCGAAATGCTCGATATTTTGAACAATGACCTCGTACACAAAGGCGAGGAGCCGGTGGCATTCGACCACGACTGCCGTGAGGGTATCTGCGGTATGTGTTCGTTGCATATTGACGGACACGCACACGGTCCATCGCAGGCTGTTACTACTTGCCAAATCTATATGCGTCAGTTCAAAGATGGTGCTACCATTACCGTTGAACCTTGGCGTTCGGCAGCATTCCCTGTAATCAAGGACCTCGTAGTAAATCGTGGTGCTTACGACCAAATTTTGCAGGCAGGAGGTTTCGTTTCGGTTCGTACCAACTCGGTACCTGACGGAAACGCTATTCCAATTCCAAAGGCAGATGCGGACGAGTCTATGGACGCAGCTGCTTGCGTAGGTTGTGGTGCTTGTGCTGCAACTTGTAAGAACGGCTCGGCAATGTTGTTCGTTGCTGCTCGTGTATCTTCGTTGGCGAAGTTGCCACAGGGTAGAGTTGAGGGCGCACGCCGTGCAAAGGCTATGGTTGCAAAGATGGACGAACTCGGCTTCGGTAACTGTACCAATACAGGTGCTTGTCAGGCAGAGTGTCCTAAGCAGATTAGCATTGCTCACATCGCTCGCTTGAACCGTGAGTTCTTGTGTGCAAAGTTGGAGGACTAAAATAAAAACCGTCTAACGAGGTAATTTTTGCGTTACACTTCGGTCGTTGAGCTCCTCACATACGCCAAGTATGCTGCGGGCTCAACGCCTTGCAAGCCTTAAAATTCCTCTCGTTATACAATTTTTAGACCTTATATAAATGATGGGGGTGTTCCAATAAAAAGAATACCCCCTTCTTTCAAAGAAAAACTAATTCTGCATTAACCCTGCTTCTCAGGCTTTTCCTCCTTGCGGCTCGGCATAGTTTGCGAGCAACCTCTGCCCTCGCTCCGCAGCGTCGGTTCTGCATTTTGCATTTTGAATTTTGAATTTTACTTATGCGCCGCCTATTAACCCTCTTTGTTGCACTTATCTCCTGCCTTGTGGCATGGGGACAGGGCGCTGTGGTTAGTGGGCGATTTTTTGATGTCGAAACGAAAGAGGGAGTGGTCGGGGCTATTATAGAGATTACTTCGCCTCGTGACTCGCTCTTCCGCCGACACTACACCTCCGGATATGGAGGATATTTCAAAACACCTACACTTCCTCGTGGCGAGTATCGACTCACCTCCACATTTCTCGGATATAAAGATTACGAACGAACTTTCAAGGTTGATGCACTACCTGTAAGCCTGGGTGATATGGCGATGCAGCAGGGTGCTATCGATATTGGGGTTGTTGTCAAGGAGATAGTTGTACCTCGTGCGCAGATTATGGGCGATACTCTTCGCTATACGGCATCGCAGTTCAAAGTCACGGTAGATGCCGAACTCGAAACGTTGTTGCGTAAGTTGCCGGGTATATCCATTAATAACGGCAAAATTGAGGCGCAAGGCGAGGCTGTTACTGCGATATATGTCGATGGCGAGCAGTTCTTTGGGGGAAGCGTACAACAGGTCTTGCAGAGTATTCCTGCACAGGCAGTGGAGAGTATCGAGGTCTATAACCGAATGAGCGAGGCATCGCAGATTACGGGTGTAGATGATGGTCGAGGTGGTAAAGTTTTGAATATTGTAACCAAAAGTTCGCTTTCGCACAGCGAGTTTGGAAAGATGCACGCTTCGGGCGGTTTGGGTGGTGATAAAAAGCCTTCCGGCTCTGCGATGGGGCAATATGTTGATAAGTTGAAGGGACGCTATTCAGCAGGCGGTGCGTTGAATATCTTTCGTGCCGATACCCGTATTGCAATTATGGCGTTGGCGAACAATCTCAATAAGCAGAACTTGTCTGACGAGGGAATTTCGATGTCGGGCTCTACAAATCGCACAAATGCCTCATCGTCATTCTCGGTAAATCGCCAATCGGGAGTTGCTTCGACAGAAATCTTTGCGATAAACTATTCGGATAAGTGGGGAAAGCGCAAGAGGGCGAGATTTGATGGTAGCGCATTTCTCAATCACAACAATACCTCCAATCAATTTACAGTAGACCGTTGGTATAATCGCCCTGCGAAACTCGATACCATTCATTACGACCAATTTGCCAATCCAAACAATATAGCTCTTCGTCTTCGAGGTCGTTTGTCGTGGAAGGTGGCGAAGCGTCAGCGATTGCTCCTTACTCCGGCTTATTCATACTCCAATAACTTCTCCATAAATCGTCAAGATACCACCTCAATGCGTACGGGCTGGTCGGAGTCGGTGAAGGAGGAGGATAGACCATTGCCACGATACTATCCAAGTCGTAATGAAGGACGTAGCGAGTCGCATAATGCGAGGTTGAGTGCGCAATATAACTACAACTTCCTAAAACGAGGTCGAGTTTTGCTGCTCTCTGCCGATGCCCGATATAATAGCAACGAGAGTTGGCGTAATTATAAATCCTATTCAGGTCCTTTGGCAACCGAAGCGGAGCGATTGGAACAGAACAAGTATACCTATTCTCGTAATGAGAGTGATAACTCTATGGCCCAATTCCATCTTCAAACCACTTTCCGTGAGCGAATAGGACGATGGGTAGTTGTTAATTTGTCATACGAAGGCGACTATCAGATGCGCACTCGTAACACCTACAATTTCACGACAGATGCTTCGCACGAAACACTTGCCGAGAAGATAAAGCCAAAGAGTTCTTCGATATATACGAGTGACTATTGGTACCATGAAGCGAGTGCCGGTATGCGATACGGAAAGGGTAAAAATTGGTTTTCGGTAAATCTGCGTTTCAGAGATATTACCACCGATGTCACATACTACGGTATACCGGGTAGATTGCTTGAAATACCGACTACGAAACACTCACACTATCAGCGCTTCCTCTACAATGCAACGCTGAATATCGCATCGAACAATAAACATAGTATGCGTGCTTCGTTCAATTCGAGGTTGCGTATGCCAGGTGTTTGGGATTTGAACGATATGTACAATGTAAATAACAGTTCGTACTTGTCGGTCGGAAATCCCGATTTGAAACCTGCGCAGGAGCACAACTTCTTTGTCCGATATACAAATGTATCTTCACGTTATGGAACTACCTTTATGGTTATGGGTAAGGTACAACATATTCAAGACTATGTCGGTCAGAAGGTTGCCTACGAGCCGGGTAAAATCAAGTTGCCGGACTATCTTGATGATAAGGGCGAATGGCACTATGCCAACTATAATCCTATACAGCTTTCGCAGAAAGTGAATCTCGATGGCTATTGGTCGTATGAGTTCCGTACTTCGTTGGGCTGGCCGTTGAAACATCTGCGCTCGAATTTGAATGTTGTGTTGGGCGGAACATATTCAGATATTCCTATGGAGGTTGTGTCGTCAGATTTGCAACCCGAGGAGATTGTGGACCCTAATCAGGACTACAAATTTATCGCCCGAGGCGAGAATGTGATGATGCACAACGCCAACGGATATGCGCAGGTGACTTTGGGTAGTAATATCTCAGAGAATGTAGATTTTACGGTTACTTGGCGAGGAAATTACAGTTATAACGACAGCACGATTTCGGGCTTCAACAATCAATACTTTATGCAGTATGTGCGAGGCAATATCAAGGCGGTATTGCCATTAGGCTTTACGATAACATCATCGGTGAACTTCACCCATTTCAAGGTCTTTACCCATAACTTTGACGACCATTTTACATTGTGGAATGTGTCGTTGGGTAAGAAGGTGCTGAATGGACTTGGCGAGGTGGAGTTGTGTGTCGATGATGTGTTGAATCAGAACACTTCGTTTGGTCGCTATGTGATAGCGAGCTACTCACAATTGCGTTATAATGCAGTTCTTGGTCGCACCTATCTGTTGCGATTTACCTACAATCTGCGCAGCCTTGGCGGTTCGAAACGCCGTATGAAGACCATGGAAGGACCACAGGACCCTCTCGGAGATGTTCAATATCGTCTTGATGCACTGAAATTTTAGAGAATTTCACTCAATATCTCAAACGAATACAAGCGGTCTGCAACTCTGCCGATTGCCATAGGTATAATGAGATGCAACGAGTCGCCCTTACGCTTTTTATCCCCTTTGATAGCGTCTAACAACTGCTTGCGCTCAACGGGCAGAGCAATATCAAAACCATACTGCTCAATAAAGGCTAATATCCGTTTGGCATCTCCCTCCGAAATTATCTTTTGCGCAAGAGCAGAGCGTGTTATGTGGTACAAGCCTACGGCTACCGCCTCGCCATGGTTCATCTTGTTTGAGGACTTTTCGATGGCGTGCGCTATTGTATGTCCGAGGTTAAGAATACGGCGGCGACCGCCCTCACGTTCATCTTCTGCTACTACCGAAGCCTTGACACGCACGCAATGTGTGATAATCTCTTCGAGCAATTCGTTGTCGTTGCGAATTGCATCGAAAGAGGTGTTCTCCAATATTTCGAATAGTTCTGCATCGCCCAAAATGGCGGTCTTGATAACCTCTGCCAACCCTGCACGGAACTCACGGTCGGAGAGTGAGTGTAGCAGGGCAACATCGCAAATCACAAACTTAGGTTGCGAGAATACGCCTACCATATTTTTGAATCCACCAACATTTACACCATTTTTTCCTCCTACCGAAGCATCTACGGCACCGAGTAGGGTAGTGGTTATGAAGCCGAACTCCACACCTCGCATATAGGTTGATGCAACAAATCCTGCAATATCGGTCACGATACCTCCGCCAATACCGAGAATAAAGGTCGAACGGTCTGCACCGAGTTCGATAAGACGGCGATATATCTCCTCCAAAGTCATAAGGCTCTTTGCCTGTTCGCCCTGCCCAATAAGGATATGCTCGTATGGTGCGATAAGGTCGTGGTGGATACGGTCGATATTGCTATCGGATATTACTATTACCCGTTTTTCGGGCAATAGTTGCTGCAATAACTCCTTGGCGCAACCTATATATACACGGCTCCCACCGGTTACATCTATCTTGTTTGCCATAAATTTTCTGTGCGATTACTTCTACAAAAGTAACAATTTTCCGATTAAATTTCGTAATTTTGCGCATTAATTATAAAAAGGTATGCAAAAATTACGCAATATAGCCATCATCGCCCATGTGGACCATGGCAAGACGACCTTGGTCGATAAGATGATTTTGGCGGGCAATCTGCTCCGTGAACCATCAAAGACGGGCGACCTCGTACTTGACAATAACGATTTGGAGCGCGAACGAGGTATAACCATTTTGTCGAAGAATGTTTCGGTTGTATATAAGGATTACAAGATTAATATTATCGATACTCCCGGACACGCCGATTTCGGTGGCGAGGTGGAGCGCGTGCTGAATATGTGCGATGGCGTTCTATTGTTGGTTGATGCCTTCGAGGGCACAATGCCGCAGACTCGTTTTGTGTTGCAGAAGGCTCTCGCACTCGGCAAGAAACCTATCGTTGTAATCAACAAGGTCGATAAGCCGAATTGCCGCCCGGAGGTTGTGAATGAGCAGGTTTTCGACCTGATGTTCACGCTCGATGCGACTGAGGAGCAGCTCGACTATAAAACCATCTACGGCTCGGCAAAGCAGGGGTGGATGTCGCACAAATGGAACGAAAAGACCGATAGTATTGTACCACTCTTGGATGCTATTATTGACGAAATTCCTGCACCGGCAGTCAGCGAGGGAACTCCACAGTTGTTGGTAACTTCGCTCGAATACTCTTCGTATATTGGTCGTATCGCTGTCGGAAAACTTACTCGTGGAACGCTCGTAAATGGTCAGAATGTAACCCTTGCGAAGCGTGACGGCGTAACCAAGATTAAGACCAAGATTAAGGATTTGATGGTCTTTGACGGCTTGGGCAAGAAGAAGGTCGAGAAGGTTGAGTGTGGTGAGATTTGTGCCTTGGTAGGTATCGAAGGCTTCGAGATTGGCGATACAATCTGCGACTTTGAGAATCCTGAACCACTGCCACCAATCAAGATTGACGAGCCTACAATGTCGATGCTCTTCACGATTAACAACTCCCCATTCTTCGGCAAGGACGGTAAGTTCGTAACCTCGCGCCACATCAAGGAGCGTTTGGATAGCGAGTTGGAGCGCAACTTGGCGTTGCGTGTCGAGCCGGGACAGAATGCCGATTCGTTTATCGTCTATGGTCGTGGAGTGTTGCACCTCTCGGTGTTGGTCGAGACGATGCGCCGTGAGGGTTACGAGTTGCAGGTAGGTCAGCCAAAGGTTATTATCAAGGAGATTGATGGCGTGAAGTGCGAGCCTGTCGAGGAGATGACTATCGACTGCCCTGACGAGGTAGCAGGTACGGTCATCGAACTCACTACTCGCCGTAAGGGTACGCTTACAAATATGGAGTCGTCAAATGGTCGTACTCGCCTCGAATTTGATATCCCTTCGCGTGGTATTATCGGCTTGCGCTCGAATATGCTCACCGCTACTGCGGGCGAGGCTATTATGTCACACCGCTTGCGTGCCTTCGAGCCATATATGGGTGATATAGATATGCGCTCAAATGGCTCGATTATCGCCTCCGAAACGGGTATGGCGTATGCCTATTCGATTGATAAACTGCAAGATAGAGGTCGTTTCTTTATCTCACCGATGGAGGAAGTCTATATGGGACAGGTTATTGGCGAGCATACCCGCAGCAACGATATTACCGTAAATGTCTGCAAGGCGAAGCAACTTACCAATATGCGTGCTTCGGGCTCTGACGATAAGGCAGTTATTGTACCACCAAAAATCTTCTCGTTGGAGGAGGCGTTGGAGTATATCAAGGAGGACGAGTATGTTGAGGTTACCCCTCACTCGATGCGTCTTCGTAAAATTCTTCTTAATGAAATTGATAGAAAAAGGGCTTCAAAATAAAAAATAGTTTTCTGTATGAAGTTGCTTAAAGAGCGTATTCTGAGCGAGGGAAAGTGTTTTCCGGGCGGAATTTTGAAGGTTGATAACTTTATTAACCATCAGATGGACCCTATGCTTATGCGCGAAATGTCAGAAGAACTTGCAAGACGATTTGCAGAGCATAAGATTAACAAGGTAATTACCATCGAAGCGAGTGGTATCGCTCCGGCTATTATGGTTGGTAACTATCTGAATGTGCCCGTATTGTTTGCAAAGAAGAAGGTACCAAGCACGATGGAGAATATGTTGGTAACCGAGGTGTTCTCTTTTACAAAGAATCGCTCTTATTCGGTATGTGTAAGTAGCGACTATCTTACCAAAGATGATAGGGTGCTATTTATTGACGATTTCCTTGCAAATGGCAATGCTGCTTTGGGTATTATCGACTTGGTTGAGCAGGCCGGTGCCAAATTAGAGGGTATGGGATTCCTTATCGAGAAGGGCTTTCAGAGTGGAGGCGAAGAGTTGCGAGGCAGAGGCATACATGTCGAATCCCTTGCCATTATAGAGAGTTTGGACAACTGTACAATAGTGTTAAAATAGCGGCAGAAAATCTGCTTAAATGACAAAATGCTCCGAAAAACTCATTTTCGGGGCATTTTTGTTAGTTTGCTTATCCAAACTAAATCTTTGCAACTCGACGTTCATGGCGACCACCCTCGAATTCGGTATTGAGCCATTCATCGAGTATGGCAATAGCCTCCTCGTTAGAGATGAAGCGAGCCGGCAATACAAGCACGTTGCTGTCGTTGTGAAGTCGTGTCATGTGGGCTATTTCGGGAATCCAGCAGAGAGATGCACGCACTTTTGCATGTTTATTCAGCGTCATAGCCATGCCTTCGCCTGAGCCGCAGATGCCAATAGCGCGTGGGAACTCGCCCTTTTCGAGAGCCTCGGCCATAGGGTGAGCATAGTCTGGATAGTCGCAACTCTCCTCCGAGTGACAACCAAAATCGAACACCTCAAAGCCCTTTGCCGAGAGGTAGCCCGTCAAAAATTCTTTCATGTCGTAGCCTGCGTGGTCGCAAGCGATACCAATTTTTTCCATATTGTTCTATTTTATATTCGATTAGTCCATTTCACTTTACAAATATACAAATAATTTGTACATTTGCGCTCGCTTATGAAGATATTTTTAATCATAATTGGTTGCATATCGCTCGCACTTGGTGTTACGGGAATGTTTCTCCCGATGTTACCCACTACCCCATTTCTGCTCTTGTCGGCTGCGGTGTGGGTTAAGGCCTCGCCTGCACTCTACGAGTGGTTACTAAACCACAAAGTCTTTGGCGAGTATATCCGCAATTTCAGAGAATATCGTGCCATACCATTGCGAGTGAAGATTATATCTGTTTCTACCGTGTGGCTCACGATAGGTTACTGCATATTTGCAGTGGTTGATGCTTGGTGGTGGGCGCAGGTACATATGTTCCTGCTTGCAGTGGGCATTTCGTGGCACATACTCTCATTCGCTACTCTAAAAAGAAAGAGTTGAAAACTTTTGTTCTCAACTCTTTTTCTTGTTTCTTGTTTCTCGTCTCTCGTCTCTCGTCTCTCGTCTCTCGTCTATATCTTGGTATCCACCGGACCGGCATAGATGCCGAGATAGACCTTTCGGGCAGTTTTGAGGTCGAGGCCATACTCCATAAATCGGGCCTCGGCATACGCCATACGCCCCTTGAACTTCTTGACTGCCGCAGGGGTGTAATGCTCGGAATACTGCTTGCTGCGATGCAGGATATCGTGTGCTATATAGTTGGTATCATGCAACTTATAGTTCTTGTAGATGCGATTGTCGATAATCTCTTTGAGCATCTTGTAAGCCTCAGCCTTTGGCAACTTGCCGCACTCCTCCAACTCCTCACGGGTGATAGGCTCACAGATGGTAATATTTACATCGCCCTTTGGCATACGGATACCGTATAGGATACTGTTTACATCTTCGTTTTTACCCTTTTGATAGGAGCCACCCATCAAGTTTACGGTAGTTTCGATAGCCTTCTTAATGTCGCACGGCTCGTATTGGTACGAGATGGCGATTGGGGCAATGCTCAACTCGCTGAAATTCTCGACAAAGTCGCTCGGACCACTCAGGCTGACCATCTTCAATACGCCTTGGTCGGTGGCATCAATTCCATCTTTTGTACGACCGTTACGTTGAGAAATCCACATCGACTTACCTTGCGAAATATACCAACGAATATACTCGGCGAGGTGCTGCGAGTTTTGCAGGAACTCTCGTGGGGAGATGTCGTCAGTCTTGCGGATTACGCGCACAGCACGATTGATACGGCAGATATCAATGATAAACTGCGAACGCAACAGGTTGTCACCCAGCGTTGTAGCAGTTGTTGATAATCCGTGTGTGAAGAGGGTATATTGCAACAGCAATGAGTCAAGCGTGATGTCGCGATGGTTAGAGATATATAGGTATCCCTTGTCCTTTTCGATGCCTTCGATGCCAGATGAGGTAAAGTTGTCAATCGTAGCATCAATAATACGCTTAATGATGCTCAGCATCACACGCTCCTGCATCTGGTCTACGGTTTTACAGGTTCGTACAACCTCTGCAATACGCTCCATGTCAGCCTCCGGGAAGGCAAAGTTTACTGCCGGCACGAAGAACGGGTCATTTACGATTCGCTCCAATGCAGCAGGGATTTCGTCATCGTTGTAGGGACGAATATCGCTATATAAATCTCCTTGCATAGTATTCAAAACTGAGAATCTTTTTACAAAGATAAGTAAAATTCCCCGAATAGCCAAATTTACTATCTGTCATATCATTTTTTTTGTGTCAAACCCCCTTGAAATCACACTCTGCCTATATCTGTTATGCGATGAATGAATATGTGAATAAATATGCAAAAATAACCGATAAAAAATTTGATAAAACTCTTTGTGTTTTACAAAGTAAATCACTACCTTTGCCCCGCTATGTTAAAAAGAGATTTTAATTCAATACTAACCTGTCTGCTCCTCGCCTTGGCGATGGTGCCACGTATTGCCTTTGCGCAGGGTGGTGCTATTGTTACGGTGAGCGGTGTTGTGACCTCTGCCGAGGATAAACAACCGCTGATAGGAGTTACTGTCGTTACCGAGAAGATGTCGGGTGTTACGACTGCTCTTGATGGAACCTACTCTATCAAAGTCGAGGCAGGTACAAAACTATCATTCTCCTATTTGGGCTATCGCTCGGTGGATTGGACTGTGCCGATAGGCAGTGATAAGGCTGTTTACAACCTTGTTATGCAGAGCGACACCGAATCGATTGACGATGTCGTGGTTATTGCTTACGGTGTAAGAAAGAAGGGTACTGTGGCAGGCTCTGTTTCGGCTGTCGAGATGGAGAATATCACCGATACTCCGACTGCTGCATTCGACCAGGCATTGCAGGGACAGGTCGCAGGTTTGTCGGTTATGTCCTCTACGGGTGAGCCAAGTGCTTCGGCGCAGCTGATTATCCGTGGTGTGAACTCCATCAATTCGGGAACAGCTCCACTCTATATCTTGGACGGAGTGCCCATCGAGAGTAGCGATTTTAACACCATCAACCCTGCCGATATCGAGTCTATGTCGGTGCTGAAAGATGCGGCTTCAACCTCAATCTACGGTGCTCGTGCGGCGAATGGCGTGGTTGTTATCACGACCAAGCGAGGTGCGAAGGCGGACCGCCCACGCATCGACTATCGTATGCAACTCGGATTTTCGCAGATTGCGGGCGATAATTGGGATTTGATGAATACCGAGCAACGTATTCAGTACGAGAAGGAGGTCGGCTTGACGGAGGGACAGGATTATGATTTGCTGAGCAAGACGGATATTCGTTGGTTGGACGAGGTCTACAAGAAGGCGGCTTTGTTGCAGAGTTACGAACTCTCCATTTCGGGTGCTGACGACAAAACTTCGTACTATGTTTCGGGTGGCTACTACAACCAGGAGGGTACGGCTCTCGGCTCGGGCTTTGCTCGTTTCTCGTTCCGTGCCAACTTGGAGCGTAAGGCTGCAAAGTGGCTTAAACTCGGAACAAATACGATGTTCAACTATCAGCAGATTCAGCAGGCTGACGAGGGCGCTTATACCCTTGTAACCCCAATCTCGGCTGCTCGATTTATGTTGCCTTATTACTCGCCATACAAGGCTGACGGCTCGCTGGCTTCGATTAACGATGGCTCGTGGAAGGGTATCAAGGAGAATCCGCTTGAATGGATTGAGAATAATCCCGTAAGTTTCAAGAAGTACAAGTTGCTCTCAACTTTCTTTGCCGAGGCTACTCCTATTGAGGGGTTGTCGTTGCGTTCACAGTTGGCTGTGGACTATTCGCATACTACGGGTTTCGGTATGTCGTATCCGAGTTACCTGCCAAATCAGGGACAGGGTTCGGCTTCGCGCTCTTCGACTGATGGTGGCTCGCTGACGATTACCAATACCATTAACTACCGATTCTCGAAGGGATATAAGCACAACTTCAACTTCCTTGTCGGACAAGAGGGTATTTCGTACCACTATGAGGCATTCAGCCTCTTGGCACGAGGTCAGAACAACGATAAATTGACCAACATATCTTCGGGAACTCGCGTAACCTCGTGGAGCGATACCACCGATTCGGACTATGGATTCTTGTCATTCTTTGGTCGTGGTGAGTATAACTACGATAACCGCTACTTTGCCGAGGTTGCTGTGCGTGCCGATGGCTCGTCACGATTTGGAAAGAATAATCGCTGGGCGGGTTTCTGGTCGTTGGGCTTTATGTGGAGTCTGCGTGATGAGGCGTTTATGGAGTCTGCACGCCGTTGGCTGACACATGCTCAGATTTCGCTCTCGACAGGTACATCGGGTAACTCCTCTATTCCTAACTACGAGCACTTGGCTCTCGTTGGCGGAGGTGTGGACTATGGAGGTGATGCAGGCATGGTGCTGTTGCAACCAGGTAACGAGTCGCTTTCGTGGGAGAAACCTTGGACCTCGAACTTGGCGTTGCACTTCGGCTTCTGGCATCGCTTGACCGTAGATGTCGAGTTGTACTATAAGCGCACGACCGATATGTTGATGCAGGTACCATTGCCATACTCGACTTCGGGCTTCGGTTACAGATGGGATAATGTCGGAGCGATGGTGAATAAGGGTATTGAGGTGAATCTCAACGGAACACTTATTCAGGCAAAGGATTTCTTGTGGACGGTAAATGCAAACTTCTCGTATAATAATAACCGTATCACTGAACTCTATAACGGGGTGCAGGAGTATGAGTTGGCAAATACAAATACCAAACTCGTTGTAGGTCGCCCTCTCGGCGAGTTCTACATCAACCGCTACGCAGGTGTAAACCCTGCCAACGGAGATGCTTTGTGGTACACCAAAGATGGCGAGATTACCAACGAGTTGCGAGATGAGGATAAGGTACTTGTCGGCAAGAGCTACTTCGCCCCTTGGCAGGGTGGTTTCGGTACGGCTTTGTCGTGGAAGGGTATCTCGTTGAGCGCACAATTTGCGTGGGTGGCAGACCGTTGGATGATAAACAACGACCGCTACTTCGATGAGTCAAACGGACGCTTTATGTCGTACAACCAGTCGGCTCGATTGCTTGACCGCTGGAAGAAACCGGGTGATATTACCGATATCCCTCGTCATGGCGTATATACCGAGTTCGACAGCCGATTGTTGGAGGACGCATCGTTCTTGCGTTTGAAGAATATTATGCTTTCGTATTCGTTCCCGCAGACGCTGTTGAAGAAGAGCAAAGTGTTCCAGGGTTTGAGAATATATGCACAGGTGCAAAATCCATTCACCTTCACGAAGTTCTCAGGCTTGGACCCAGAGGGAACATCGAACATCTATGCGGCACAGTATCCTATGGCTCGTCAGTACACTTTTGGACTTGACATAACATTCTAAACGGCTATGAAGATGAAGAGAATAATATATACGATAAAAGTGGGTATTGTTGCAGCATTGACACTTGCGACTGCAACCTCTTGTTTGGAGAAATACCCCGGCTCGGCTATACAGACCGAGAAGTCGATGAAGAGCTACGATGATGCCGTGCAGATAAATACAGGTATCTATGCATTATTGAAGAGTTCGGCTCTATATACGGGCTATCTGACCTTGCTGCCTGATGTACAGACCGACTTGGTCTATGCAGTTGATGGATATAGCAACCAACTCGGCTCATTCTGGTTGTGGCAGGTTCGCTCGACTACTTCGGAGTCGGAGTCGGTCTACGCAAGCCTTTATAGCGTTGTGTCGAACTGCAACTTCTTCCTCGAAAATATCGGGGTTGTGAAGGCTAATACGATTGACGACAAACAACTCTCCGACCTCGACTACTTCACGGGTGAGGTCTATGCCATTCGAGCATTGGCATATTCGGAACTGATAAAGTTGTATTGCAAGGCTTATAATCCCGATACAGCCAAGTCGGAGTTGGGCGTGGTGTTACGTAAGCACTACTCGAAGCCTGAGGAGGCTGTGCGAGCATCGCTCTACGACTCGTATCAATTTGTGTTGGGCGATTTGGCAAAGGCTGAGGAGTTGCTTGATGAGGAGTATGACAGTTACAGCAGCATGTACACCACAAAGGCTATGGTCGAGGCTCTGCATGCGAGGGTATCGCTCTATATGCAGGATTGGGAGAAGGCTATCGAGTACTCGACACGCCTGATTGAGAATAAGGCCTTTATGCTCTCTTCGGTCAATACGATGGTGTCGAATACTGAGAATGCGTTTCAGTATATGTGGTCGAACGATGTGGCAACCGAGACGATTTGGCGTGTCTATCTCACTCCCGAATCGTATGGTGGTATGCTGGGTTCGCTCTTCTTGGGCAGAAATACCGACAAGGTCTATTACTATCCCGACTATGTGCCTGCGCAGTGGGTGCTGAATCTCTATGAGCAGAGCGACCTTCGTGATGATGTCTATTTCCGTAACACTCAAACAGGACATTCGCATCAACTTGTATGGCCTTTGCTGGTGAAGTATGAGGGAAATCCTACCATATTTAATACCACGGGACTTTATGAGATTTCGATGCCGAAACCATTCCGTTTGGCTGAGCAGTATCTTATTCGTGCCGAGGCGTATTGTCGTCAAAACAAGTTCTCCGAGGCATCGAAGGATTTGACCAAGTTGCGTGAGAGTCGTTTCGTGTCAGGCTCAGGAACCATATCTCTCAATGCCGATAATTGGGTGACAAATATCGCCAATGAGCGAGTTCGTGAATTATATATGGAGGGACACCGCTTGCAAGATATAAAGCGTTGGGGCAAGGACTACAACGATGGCAAGGGCTTCGAGCGTACACCACAGACCAATTCGTTGGTCGAGGGTAGCAGCATAAAGAAGAGCGCTGACGACTATATGTTTGTATGGCCTATACCTCGCCATGAGGTTGAGGCTCCGGGCTCACGTGTTGAACAGAATGAGGGCTACTAAAATGAGGGGGATTATGAAGAGAATTTTTAATATACTTTTGCTGATTGTCTTGTGTGTGGGTGCAGAGTCGTGTAACGAGCACTACACCACATACGAGGGTGCTGAGTATCTGATGTTTGCAGATACTCTGACTACCAACGCAGTGTTGGAGGATGGCAAGCCCTTCAAGGTTTCGATATCTTCGACTGTGGCCCGCAAGTACGACCGTACATACGCCGTGGAGATTATCGACAACGGCAGCAACGCCATTGAGGGTAAGCACTACCGCCTGAAATCAAATACATTTACGATTCCTGCGGGAGAACGCTCTGCGGATATAGAGGTGTATGGTAACTATGACAACATTGAGCCTGCTGACTCGCTCGGTTTTACCTTACAGCTGGTTATGCCAGACGAGTTGAAGTGGGATTTGTATCCGAAGCACAACCGTACTAAGGTGGTGATGTTCAAGTCCTGCCCATTCGATATCAATGAGTGGGGCGGTACGGAACAGCAACCAAAGTATTGTTTGCTGACATCGCTGTTGTTGTATAGTTACCCTGGAACAAATACATCGTATAGCCGATTGGTTAGATGCTATAAGCACAAGAGCATGGAGAACACAATCGTTATGGACGATTTGTTCTACGATGGTTTCGATGTGTTGCTCACATTCGATACAACCAACCCTTCCGAGCCTCTGTTGAAGATGCAGGACGACCAAATAATTGGCGATGAGTGGACGGTGTTCGGCTATGCGTATGGCGATGGCAAAATATTGGGTACACACAGTCCGAGTGCAGTGTCGTACTACAATTCGTGTCAGAAATTTGCGCAGTTGTGGGTGCTGATGTATGTAAAGGACTTCTCGACACTCGTTGATTATGTTGGCAACTTCTATAATATCATGGAGTGGATTTCTGACGAAGAGGCAGAGGAGATAATGCGAGAGGGGTTATAGAATTCAAAATTCAAAATTCAGAATGCAGAATTCAAGATGTGAAATTAATATAGAAATATAGAAAACCAAGAAGATTATGAAAAAGATATTAGCAATTTTGAGTGGAGCGATGCTGTTGCTTTCGGCATGCAATGATACGAATAATAGTGGTCCTGAGAAGAAAGTCGAATTCCCGGAGGTGCAGAATCTGACCGTGGAGTCGGGCAAGTCGTACGAGATAACCTTCACTGCCGAGAAGGCGTGGACTGTATCTCTTCCGGCCGAGTCGCAGCAATATGCTACGATGACCTACGAGGGTGTTACCGAGATGCAGTTTTTTGGCGAGGCAAATGTCGAGACGACAATTACCGTAAATGTTCGTGAGGGATTGTTGAGTTATGCAAAGGATTTTGTCTTCAATGTGGAGATTACAATGCAGAACACAACCGAAAACCTGGCTGTATTAACACTTCCAAGAACGCCGTATGAAATTGTCGTGAGTGGTGGCGCTCCTGCCGGTATGGAGGATAGTGTTCAATCGACCTTCGAGAAGGGCGGACACCCTAAGAATGGTCCATTTGCTTCGGCAGCAAATACCTATACTGTAAGATATTTGAACACTTCCGATGCGATATATGGAGATTTTGTTGTGACACACGATTGTGACCTTCTCTACAACTATGTTGTGTATGCCAAGAGTTCCGCCGGTGGCGAATTCGAGCCTGTTGCAAATAATAGCAATGATTGGCTTAATTTGCGCACGTGGAGAAAGAATATTGCGTTGGAGATGAATGTCTCTCACGGAAAGGCAGTAATGACAGAGGGCGTGGGCTATGAGGCTTATGTGAATCTCGAAGATGAAAATGGCGATGCTTTGGTTTCGGTCTATTACATCTACAACCCTGAGGCTGTTGCACCTGTTGCACCTGCTATCGAGTTGGCATATCCTGACGATGCCGCAGCAAAGGGTGTAACCTTTGTTGGAGAGGGTACTGCATATACTTTAACACTTCCGACAGTAGACCTCCTTGGCGAGAACAATAAGGCGGCAAGTCTTAAAATTTCGGGCTTTTCGGGTGGCGGATATGCCGCAGAGAATCTGAGACTGTTGGAGAGTGAGGTTGAGGGTGTCTACTATACAGCATTGGCAGAGGGTACAACACTCGATGCTTTGGTACGCACAAACACCTTGTCGGTGGCAGCCATCAATGCCGATGGTGCCAAAGAGTATACTATTACGGTAATCTTTGAGTGGGCTCCCGAAGGAGAGGAGTATCCAGAGGTAACACCGGAGGAGTAGATAGATAACAAATTAAGAATACAGCACAATTCAAATGATGAAACTTTCGAAAATAGGCATATTTGTAGCGGTAATTGCTCTTCTTTCGGCGTACGGTTGTACGCAGGAGGGAACGGTCGATTATCGTGAGAAAGAGTACGGATATGTTCAGTTCAAGTTGTACAAGGCAGCATCATATTCATCTGCGGCTACAACATCTTCTCGTGCAACGGTGGTGGAGGAACTCGACTACCTTGGAGATGCTTGTAAGATTGAGGTGAATATTACCGATGCAAACAATCGAACAATTCGCCAAAGTTTGATACTTTCGTCTGCAAATTCTGAGGCGGCAGAGTTTGGTCTGCGCAGCGATAAGTTAAAGTTGCTTGCAGGTGAGTATAGACTCGGTATGATAACCCTCTTCGATGTCGAAGATGCAGTTATATATCGAAAGGTTCCTACTTCCGAACTCCAATTTACGGTTGTGGCAGGCGGATTGACACAGCACGATGTTACGATAGATGTGAAACCTCGTGGCAGCGTGAAGTTTACGCTGATAAAGGATTTGACTAATATACAGCCAAAAACTCGTGGCGAGATTACTCGTGAGTATACTTTTGACGAGATTAAGTATGTAGATATTGCGCTCCAAAAGGTGCGAAATGGTTCGGCAATGGAGAGTAGTGAGATTGTCTTTACGGATTTGCCTGCTAAGTTCTCTCAACACTTTGACGAGGATAACGACCAAAACGACAATCACGGCTGGAAGACCTCGTCTATTGTGTGCGATACGCTTCTTTCGCTCGAAGCAGATACATATCGCGTGGTTTCGTATACTACCAAGACAAAGAAGGGCTCCGGCTTGTTGGAGATTAATGACAATCCTGTTCTTTCGGAATTTGTGGTTGAGGACAATGAAACCACCGACACAAAGGTCAAAGTATCGCTCTATGAATCTGATGAGTATATCAAAGACAACTACGCTCTCTACGAGATTTGGGTGTCGTTAGATGGCGAGAATTGGTGCTACGATGGCGAGAACTATCAGCGAGGTACAAATTGGAACTTCAATAAAGATGTCGATTTGTGGTGCGAACAACCGGGTGTGCAAGTACACTCAAATGGTCGTATTGCACGTATCGATTTGAGTGGTTTTGGTTTCAGAGGCGAGATGTCGCCTGCGATTGGACAACTTACCGAGTTGGCTGAGTTGTATTTTGGTACCCACAACGATACCAATATAATATACGACCCATCGCTCGACTTGAAACGCCCATTGGCAGAGCGTCAGCGCAACCTCTTTGACGACCAGCGAGCATATCTTCGCTCGATACACCCTGCTATTCAGATGTCGGAGCCGTGCGCTCGTGCATTGATGGAGAAAGGGCTGACCTCACCGGCGATTGCGCTTTACGAGCAGGGAGGCAAGGAGTCGGATATTATCGACAAGAAGACAGGCAAGCAGACCATCGGCAAGTATGATATGAATCATGGCGTTTTGAAGAATGGTCTTACCAAGTTGCCTGCCGAGATTGGCAAATTGACAAAACTCGAAATACTAAATATCGCAAATTCTACTATCACGGAATTGCCGGTCGAGATTGCGCAGTTGGTGTCGCTCTCTTCGTTGGAGATTTACAACTGCCCGAAGATGACGAAGTTCCCGACAGTGATTGCCGAATTACCTGCGTTGCGCTCGGTGAATATATCGAACAATAAGCAGTGGTCGAGTGAGGAGATGGATAAGGGCTTTACCGCTTTGGCACGTGGTAAGTCGCGCAAGACAATCGAAATCCTCTACGCTCGTGAGAACAATCTTTCAAAACTCACGAAGGAGATGTTTGGTGCAGGTGCAACCGAGAATGAGGGCGGCTTGGAGGCTATCGGATTGTTGGATTTGGCATTCAATAAGATTTCGACTGTCGAGGCTCTTGGTAAAGATGTGGCATTTACGCAGTTGTATCTCGATAACAACCAAATCGAGTCTATTCCACACGATGCCGATGGCTATTTCTGCGGATATGACGATGTCGAAACCTTCTCGGTGAATTACAATAAACTTACAATGATACCTAATATCTTCAATGCCAAGAGTAAGTTTAATATGACCTCGGTAAGTCTTGCAGGTAATCAAATTGGTAATAACGCTGAGGGTATAATCTGCGAGGGCGAGAATGATGGTAGTTATAAGGGTATAAATGTCAAGACCTTGACACTCTCGTTGAATCCATTGAAGAGGTATCCGAAGGCATTTGCCGACTCGAACTCCATTTTTGAGTATTTGGTTGTCAGTGCTTGTCAGATAGAGGAGATAGAGGAGGGCAGTTTCTCTCACGAGAAAGCCGTAAATCACTTCTCGTTCGACTTCTCGTATAATCGTTTGAAGAAGTTGCCAAAGGATTTCCATGCCGGCAATATGCCGTATCTCTATGGTGTAGATTTGTCGTTCAATCGATTCGAGGATTTCCCATTTAATCCGCTTGATGCTGAGGGATTGACTGTGTTGGCGGTGCGTAGCCAGCGTAATGAGAAGGGAGAGCGTTGTTTGCGAGAGTGGCCTCAGGGCATCTATCAACATAAGGGCTTGCGAGGTCTCTATCTCGGCTCGAATGACCTGCGTGTTATCGATGATACCATCTCGACACTATGCTACTATCTCGATATCAGCGATAATCCGAACATTGTATTCGATGCATCGGATATCTGCTATGCATGGCAAGTAGGGGCCTATATCCTTATATACGATAAGACGCAGAAGATTTTGAATTGTGATGTTATGTTGGAGTAAAAGCGGAGGAGGAGAGATTATGAAGATGAGATATAATATACTACTTATTGTGGCAATGGTGGCGTTCACTGTTGCTGCATGTACGCAAGATGAAGGCGTAATAGATTTCAAATCGGACCGCAATACCATTGAGGTTGGAGCATACGGAGGTGTAGAGAAGGTGCGTATATCATCAGACGATGAGTGGGTAGCTTTGGTCGGTATACAGCAGAATGGTGAGCCGAATCCTTGGATTACGGTGTCGCCTGCAAATGGTCGAGGTTCGGTAACTTGTGACTTTATCATAGACTCGGCTTTGACCATAAACCCTCGCTCTGCGGTCGTTACGATTGAGAATGTTGCGACTAAGAAGCGACAGCATATCACTATCAATCAGAAGGGGTTCGACTACTCTGTTGAGATTGATAAAACGAAGGCAGATATCAAACGATATGCCGATTACGGAGAGCGATATTTTGATGTTACGGTGCGTTCAAACTTCGACTTCAAGGTTGATATTCCCGATAGCGAGAAGAGTTGGTTGTCGTACGAGTCGTACAAACTTGACCTTAATCGAGGCGTTCGTCCTCGTGAGGTGAAGGTGCGTTTCAATTGGAAGATTAACAATCAGGCTAAGGAGCGTCTTGCCGATGTTAAATTTGTCCCTATTGAGAATATTCAGGTTGCAAAGAGCGATGTGCTGAGCGTTCGTCAGGAGGCAGCCGAGCCTATTGTTCCCGATACTCGTGCGGGCGATTCGCTCTCGTTGCTCAATATTGCGACTACGATGCAGTGTTGGACTCAGTACGACACCTCGACAACGATGGATACATGGAGTGGTGTCACCCTTTGGGAAGAACGCATGGAGGGCTGCAAGCCTGAGTGGGTTGGTCGAGTAAAAAGAGTGGAGATATTCCTCTGTAACTCTTTTGAAGGATTGCCATACGAGATTCAGTACCTGACTGCGGCAGATGAGATTTACATCTTCTCGAACGAGAACTCGATGTTGAAGAGCCTTAATCTCGGCGAGGATATTCTCAAACTTACAAATTTGAAACGATTGACCGTTGGAGCATTCGGATTGACAGAGTTGCCGGATAATTTCTACTTTGAGAATTTGGAGTATCTTGACCTTGGTTCAAACAACTTCCAACGAGTGCCGGAACAGATAAATCCGCAGAATCTACCTAAGTTGCGAGCTTTGGTTATGAATGCGCAGCAGCGTCATGCAGTATCGGATTTGAGCAATACGGTGCATGATATGGAGAAGATTGGCGGTCTTATTGGCGAGGAGAAGTTTCCTGAGCGTCTGCTCACTTGGGGCTTGGATACTTTGGTGTTGAGTGTGAATTACTTGCATGGAGAGTTGCCTTCATTCGAGGGAAGAGATGATATTCCTACTTGGAGTGAGGCAGAGGTTATTGCAGCGGACACTCTACCTCGTGAGTTGATAGGTACACCTAAGATTATGCCTACGACCAAGACTTTCCGTATCAATCACAATAGATTGTCGGGCGAGGCTCCGCAGTGGCTGTTGATGCACCCTGCACTTGACTGGTGGGTGCCATTTAGTTTGGTTTTCCCGCAGGAGGGACGCGATGCGCAAGGTACAAAGGCCGGCTTCACAAATGAGCCGCCAAGTCTTGTGGATTACTACAAAAATTGGTATCCAAATAAGAAGTTGGCAAGCTCGATTGAGGAGGAGATTCCCGAGGACGATAGCGAAATACTAACCAGGTAAAGATTATGACGAAGATGAGATATAGTAAAATTATAGCGGTGCTGTTGTGCGTGACGATGACAATTACATCGTGCGTAACGGCAGATATGACGGAGGTTATCAAGACACCTTCGCAGGGCGACTCTTATGCTTCTGGTGAGATATTGGTGAAATTCACCCCCGATGTGGCTTCGTTGCTTGAAGAGTCGGGCATTGTACGCTCTACTTCGACACGCAGCGGTGTAGGCAGCGTAGACGAGTTGCTCGATTTGGTTGGAGGTTTCGAGATTTCTCGTGTCTTTCCTGTGGACCCTCGTCACGAGGAGCGTACTGTGCGTGATGGCTTGAATTGTTGGTATATCGTGCGATATAGCAATGACTATACCGTAGAGGAGGTATCTCGCCGCTTTGCACAGTTGGGCGAGGTGCAGAAGGTTGATGTTAATCGCACTATCAAGCGCGCCAATACCCGTAAGGCTATGCCGCTATCGAAGGCGGAGTATGAGCGTATGCAGGGTACTCGTGCCGCTTCGCAACAACCTTTTAATGATGCGTTGTACGAAAAGCAGTGGAACTTGGAAAGCAATGGCTCGCATTTCATCAAGGGCGATTCAATCAAGAGCCTTGCAGGTGCTGATGTTCAGGTTGTTGAGGCTTGGAAAAAGAGCACGGGCGACAAATCTGTTGTTGTGGCGGTGCTTGATGAAGGTATCTATGTTAAACACCCCGATTTGGAGGCAAATATCTGGGTGAATGACGATGAAAATGGCTCACTTGATGAGGACAAAGATGGCAATGGCTACAAGGGCGACAAGAATGGTTATAACTTCGTTCACGATACGGGAAAGATAACTTGGGACGATTACTACGATTCGGGACACGGAACGCATGTCGCAGGAACTATCGCTGCGGTGAACAATAACTCTATCGGTGTAAGTTCGATAGCAGGAGGAGATGGAACACCCGATAGTGGAGTAAAGATTATGGTCTGTCAGATATTCTCAGGTAATGTATCGACAGGTCTGTATAATGTTGTTCGTGCGATGAAGTATGCGGCGGATAATGGAGCCGTAGTTTTGCAGTGTAGTTGGGGCTATGTTTCGGGTGTAGCAAACGAGTACGATTGGGGCGAAGCAGGTTACGCTTCGGAGGAGGCATGGATAGCTGGCTCTCCAATCGAGAAAGAGGCATTGGACTACTTCATCAACAATGCAGGCTCGCCAAATGGCGTTGTCGAGGGAGGTATTGCAGTCTTTGCCGCAGGTAATGAGTGCGCCGCTATGGCGGGCTATCCGGGTGCAGCAGAGTATTGTGTGTCGGTAGCAGCAACATCGGCAGACTTCACCCCTGCAACTTATACCAACTATGGTCCGGGAACAACTGTTTCAGCCCCGGGTGGTGACCAAGATTACTATTTCAACTACTATAACCCCGAAACCAAGGCGTATGGCGATGTAGGTTGTATCCTTTCGACCTTGCCGGAGCATATCAGCGAATCGGGCTATGGCTATATGGAGGGAACTTCTATGGCGTGTCCTCATGTATCGGCGGTAGTGGCACTCGGATTGTCGTATGCTACGAAGCTGCGCAAGCACTTCAAGGCGGAGGAGATTCGAGAACTGTTGCAGGCGACAGAGAATGTTACGCCGATAGATTCGTATATGAAGGGTTATAAAGAGTATCGCCGCTATGTTGCCGATATGGGACCTATTCAGCCTATGCAGTTGCCTCTTGCTCCATTTAAGGGGCAGATGGGCTCAGGACAGGTCAATGCAGCGAAATTCTTGGCAGCTATTGGTGGCGAAGATGTAGGCGTAGCGATGTGCTTCCCGAATATTACCGTTAAAGTCGGAGGAGGTGTTGCCATTGCCCCTGCAATGTACTTTGTAGATGGCGAAAATTTAACCTACACAGTTACAATTGCCGATACAACGATTGCAACCTGCGAAGAGAGTGGCGATAAGTTGCTGTTCAAGGGCTTGAAGAGTGGTGCTACTACCGCTACTATCAAGACAAGCAACGGCAAAGAGCAGAGTTTCAGCATTACCATTCGCAAGTCGAATGGTTGGCTGTAAAAACGGAGAACTGACAACTATCAAAATGCGTAAAGTTTGTGTTTTTGTGGTAATGCTTTGTGCTGTGCAATTGGCGTTTGCACAGATACGTATTATCCCGCAGAAACAACTCGAAGCTGCAAATCCGAAGGCAGAGTCCTCCTCGCCGTTGCAATTTGTGCCGAGCAAGGTGGATTTTGGAGCGATAGAGGAGATGTCGGGTGCATGGCAGGGTAGTGTCAAACTTGTGAACACAGGGGCGGATACAGTGGTTGTCACGCAGATTAAGAGCACTTGTGGTTGCTTGAAGGCGGAAGTGCATAAGAGAGTGCTGGCTCCAAAAGATAGTGTCGTTGTTGTTCTGAAATACTACCCTCGTGGGCATGCGGGAAATGTTATGCAGAGGGTGTTGGTCTATGCTAACCTATCGAAAGAGCACCCCTCGGCTATCTTGCAACTGAGAGGCGTGGTTACTGCCTCAGTTGATAGAAGCGATGACTATCCTTACACTCGTGGAACACTGCGTTTGCGTCAGGATATGGTGAGATTTGAGGGTGAAAAACGACAAATTGTGCGAGTAGCCTGTATGAATGGAGGTTCAACAGTATTGCGACCGGAGGTTGATACATTGCTGACTCCTAAGTGGTTAAATGTTCGCTTTGAACCGAAAGAGCTTGCGTCAAAGCAGGAAGGTGATATGGTTGTGGAGTATGTTCCGCACGAAGCAGATGCTGCGACAATGACAAAAAAAATATACCTGAGAATGCCCGGCATATCACCTCGCCATGGCGTAGTTGAGGTACTTGTAGAAAAGAAATAGATGTAAAATATTAAAAATATGAAAAAAATTGTTAATTTTGCAATGGTAATGTTTGCTATCGTGGTGGTAGGCTGCCATAAACCGGACCATAGCGGAATAGCTTATCTCGATGTTACGCCCAACAATATTGCGGGAGTGTGGCGAATGGAGAGCTATGACAATGGTGCCAAACTGCCGGAGGGAGGTTACTACTACATCGTGTTCGACCGTGCAGAGCGTACCTTTGTTACTTACGACAACCTCGGCAGTATGGGTGCGTACAAGAGTTCGGGTCGATATGATATTGTAACAGATGGCGCAGCTGTCATTCGAGGAGCATACGACTTTGGTCGTGGAGATTGGGAACACGAGTACTATGTACGTAATCTTACGAATGATAGTATGACATGGGTTGCAGTGGACGATGATAGTCTTGTGCAGGTCTATGTTCGTGCAACATTGCCAGAATGGATACCGACAGAGGAATAAGTGGAGATGGATTAATAACTAAAATAAAACTACTATGAAAAAACTATTTATCATTTGCTTGGCACTCTGCACTGCATTTGCTGCGCAGGCTGCTGAATTTCTCTATGGACCTTATGTCCAGGCTATAACTGAGGATGCTGCCTATATCGTATGGGTAACCGACAAGGCAACATACGGTTGGGTAGAGGTTAAGGGTGAAGGCGAGAAGAAACCTGTTGCTTATACTGAGAGCCATATAGGTTTGAGATATAATCGTCGAGTACACCGTGTACCTGTAAAGGGATTGAAGGCGGGAACTCTCTACGAGTATAAGATTTTCTCACAGCAAGAGGAGAAGGGTGGCGTATTGTCGAAGCCAATCTCGAAGGACAAGAATACTCATGGCAACAAACTTACATTCCGTACTAACGACCGCAACAAGGAGGAGATATCATTCATGATAACTGCCGATACTCACTATAACCCTACTCTTTTCAGTGAGCTTTACACCTTGGAGCGCATCAAGGATAAGGACTTTGTGATGTTCGATGGCGATATGGTAACCACTTTCTCGAACGAGAAGAGTCACTTCGACAGACTCTTTAACAAGATTCACGAAACATTTGATTATAACAATACACAGTTCTACTTTGTTCGTGGTAACCACGATGCTCGTGGAAACCATGCACAGTATTTCTTGGATTACTATCCAACTTGGACAAATATGCCATACTATGCATTCCGTCATGGTCCTGTATTCTTCCTTGCTATCGATGCGGGCGAGGATAAGCCGGATAGCGATATAGAGTACTATGGTACGGCAGCATTCGACCTCTATCGTGCAGAGCAGGGTCAGTGGTTGGAGAAGGTGTTGGAGAGCGAGGAGTGTAAGACAGCTACCTATCGAGTTATCATTTCGCATATTCCGCTTACCGAAAACTCTTGGCACGGTGGTCGTCACGCTTGGCAACATCTTTCACAGCGTTGCGAGGACAAGGGATTTAATATCATGATTTCGGGACACCTCCATAAGCACAGATTCTATAAGGAGGGTACTCACAATCGTACATTCCCAACCCTTGTGATTGGAGCAGACAAGTATGTTGATGCAGTGGCTAATAAAGAGGCCCTTACCATCAAATTGATAAATAAAGATGGTTCGTTGCATAAGACATATACCTACCCTGCAAAGAAATAGTATTCTATTGCAGTACAAAAGAGATAGCCATTGACTTTGAGGTCAATGGCTATCTCTTTTCTCGATTCTAACTCCCTGCCAATTTATCTCCTCTTATTACCAACCACACGCCAACAAATATCATAAGTGCAAAGAGTATCATATCGAAGTGTAACCTATCCAAACCCATGGCGACAGCGAGTGAAATTGCTACTATGGGTTGTAGATATGAATATATGCTTGAAATTGTTGGCATTACAAATTTAAGAGCATAGTTTAGTAGCAGATTCGGTATATATGTCGGCACGATAAGCACAAAGAGAGTCGCCAATAGAATATTTGTGTCCATTGCAGAGAAATTGGTTGTTACGATGTCGTGCGCACCTATGGGTAGCATAATGATTGCCGATAAGCAATATATCCACCTCAAAAGTGTAGTAATACGATATTTGGTTACCAACTTCTTGAACCAAACCATGTAGGCGGCAGATATACATGCGGAGGAGAGTATCAATATATTGCCCATCATGCTTGATTGCTCATGAGAGTTGCTGTTACTTGTAATAATTATTGTCACAGCTCCCGCCATTCCGAGTAGCAGACCGAGAGTTTTACTCTTTGTGAGATGTTCAAAACCTACCGCTACCGATATTATTAGCACTATCAATGGCGTTGTGGTGCTAATTATAGAGCCATCAATAGGAGATGTGAGGGATAGACCGAACATCATACATAGTTTTCGGGTAATACCGATAAGCACGGCTGCACCAAATATCTTTATGCGGTCGTTAGGTTCTACCCGTTCGGGCTTCTCCCATATAAGCGGTATTAACGACCATAAAGCCGCTACCACTAACGATGCCGAAATCATGGCTAATGGTGAGATGTATTTTCCAAGAATAAGGTTGTAAAATGGATAGTCGCAAGCCCATACGATATTACAAAGTATGAGGGCAAGATGTGCAGATTGTATCTTCGATATAGCCATGTGAATAGGAGTTGTCCGATTGTACAATTACGCCAAATATCGTGCCTATGATTTTTTCGCTCCGCAAGAAGTTAATAAATCAACTCGCCTTTCGTTTTCGTTACCACGCTCCACAAATAGATTTGTGTGTCGTGTCGCCAAAAACAAAAGAGATGTCAAATGACATCTCCTTGCTTCGCTTGTTTTGTCGGGGTACCAGGATTGGCTACTCCGCTCGCTTATGCTCGCTTCGCTTAACGCCTTTCCTGTATGCTCGCCGCAGGGCTGACTAAAACTGCGCTCCGCAAAGAGTTGATGAATCAACTCCTCTTCTGTTTTCGTTACCACGCCCCACAAATAGATTTGTGTGTCGTGTCGCCAAAAACAAAAGAGATGTCGAATGACATCTCCTTGCTTCGCTTGTTTTGTCGGGGTACCAGGATTCGAACCTGGGACCCTCTGGTCCCAAACCAGATGCGCTAACCGGACTGCGCTACACCCCGTTGCTGTATTGCGAGTGCAAAGGTAAAGCAAAAAATTTAATCTGCAAACTTTTTTAATTATTTTTTTGATATTTTTTTGAGCCTGCACTAAATTAAACCATGAAAATACCCCTTTTTTGCAGGCTTTACGAAAAATATTTGCCCATTTCGAGTACAATGACAGAAAAATTTGTTATATTTGTATTACACAAACCAAAACCTAATATCTAACTATGAACGGAAAAGTAAAATGGTTCGACCCTAAGAAGGGGTACGGATTTATTATTGCAGAGGACGGTAAAGAGATTTTTGTCCACTATTCGGGAATCGTAAAGGAGGGCTTTAAGGCCTTGAATGAGGGACAACTCGTTACATACGAAATAGGCAATGGCGATAAGGGCGAACAGGCTATAAATGTTCAAATCGTACCGAAAGAGGCCTAATTTGTTGAAGTTTGCGGATTATGAGAGAGCGTATTGATTTGCGCTCTCTTGTTTTTTAGAGGAGGGGTGAAGTCGGAGCCTCGATACACTTCTTATAACTCTACCTTTATATACGCTGCTCCGCTGGCAGCGGCGGCCTCCAAGCCAACAAGAGAATCCTCGAAGATGAGGGTTTCGGCAGGAGTCACCCCTTCAATCTCCATCGCTTTCAAGAAGGCTTCGGGAGAGGGTTTAGGCTCAACGACATCGAGTGAAGTTATAACGCCATCGACCTTACCTTCAATGCCGAGGTGTCGCATTACATTACATATATTATCCTTCTGCCCCGTTGAGACAATCCAAGCCTTGCCACCCTGCGCGCGGAAATCCTGTACAAAGTTCCACAACGGCTCGTTTAGTCGCACCGTATCAAAAAGGGTGGGGTATAGTTCAATCTTTCGGCGGCGAATACGGTCGATATCCTCTGCATCTGTAAAACCCAATTCTCTCAAAAATTCGGGGCAACGCATACCGAAATAGCGGCGTTTATACTCCTCTTTGTCGAGTTCTACCCCCTCTTCACGAAGAGCCAAAACATAAGCCTCCATGTTTGCCTCCTCGGTCGAAGCGAGTGTGCCGTCAAAGTCGAGTAGAATGAGTTTTAATTGCATTGATATAAGAGATTAATCGAACGACTGCATGCCCGATTGTGCGATGCGCATAATACGCTGATACTCATCGGGTGTAAGTTCCATAAAGAAGTAGTGTATCGGGTCTACTCGCATACCGTTATAGCGTACCTCGTAGTGGAGGTGTGGGGCGAGTGAAAGACCTGAGTTACCGGAGAGAGCAATGATGTCGCCTCGTTGTACTCTGCGACCTCGCTTCACTTTGACACTTTGTAGGTGGCTGTACGAGGTTGTATAGCCGTTGCGATGGTCTATCACTACGGTTACTCCCGATGTCGAATTTTTACCTTTAACCTCCTTAACTATACCATCTGCCGTAGCGAAGATGCGGGTGCCTTCGGGTATGGCATAATCGACACCCTGATGCGATTGCAGGGTGCGGTAGAATGGGTGCATCAATGTTCCGTATGCAGCTGTCAGCAGGGTGAGTTCGTGGTTCGTAACCGGCTGAATAGATGGTATGTTATTGCGTTTCGAGCCGAGTTCGCTCAGGGCGTTGTCCAATTCCGAATAGCTCGTTTCGAGCTCGACCAACTTTTTCTCCAAATCATCGAGCGAAGTTTGCAGTGTTGCCGACATCTCACGGTTACTCTTGGCGAGTAGGGATTCGTGAAGTTCCACTCGTTGATTGTTGTACTCCGAGTCGAAATCGTATGGCTCCGAGTCGAACATTATGGCGAAGATATTTCTATCTCGTTCCACCACATTATCCACGACCAAGGCCAATGAATCGTACTCTTGGAGTAGTGTTTCGTACTCCTTTTTGAGCCGGTCGGTAGAGTGGCGCAATTCGTATTCGGCGGGTGTGTCGAAGAGGAGCGAGAATACTGCATAGTAGAGCACAGCCGCACCAAACCAAGCCAACGCTTGCAATGCACGGCGGTTTTTACCCTTTCGTATGGTATTTTTCTCCTTCTGCGTCATAACTAATTTTCCTCGTTTGAAGTGCCCTCATTGGTTTCGAGGTCGGAGTTATATTTCATATTCTCCATCAGCTGACGATACTCGTCGCTTGTCATATTGCGGTTGAAGTAGTTTACGGGGTTTACATTGCGCCCCATGTATAAAACTTCGTAGTGAAGGTGAGGTCCCGTAGAACCTCCCGTGGAGCCTACTTCGCCGATAAGTTGCCCTCTTTGCACCTTGTCACCTGCTTTGACGAACATCTTTTGTAGGTGGGCATAGCGGGTTTTGTAACCAAATTTGTGATTGATAAGAATTTGTCGTCCATAACCTCTGCGGCGTTTGCCCTGTTCGGTCTTTTCGACCACACCATCACCCGTGGCATAGACAGGTACGCCATAGTCGGTGGACATATCCACGCCTTTGTGCATGGTGCGAATTTTGAGGATAGGGTGCTTTTTGCGTACGCCGAAAGCGTAAAAGGCTTTTAGTCGTGTGCGGTCGATTGGCCAGATGGCAGGTATTGCGAGCGACATCTGCTCCTTATCTTTGGCAAGTACCTGTAACTCGTCTAACGAGCGTGATGCGGCGTAGGTCTGTCGTGTTACGGCATCGAGCGAGAGCCATGTCGAGGTCATCAACTCGGAGTATTCGTCACCCGAAAGTGAAGAGTATTTCGAGTCGGGATATGGCGTGTAGACACCCTGCAAGGCGAGTGTGTCGCTCGAAAATAGCGGACGATAAACATATTGGTCACGATGCCGTATCTCCTTGATTTTGCTCTGCATCGATGCGATGCGGTCCTGCAAAATCTCGTATTTTAATACGAGTTCTCGGTTTTCTGCCGCTATGCGGTGCATCTTGGGGGTGTAGAAGAGGTACGAAATCGCCATATTGAGTAGCGAAATAACGATGAAACCAATCAACACTTGTCGTAAAATGTTGTATCGGTTTCTTCGTTTGGAGGTGCTTGTTACACCCTGAATACACTCTTTATTCCCCTTCAATGCGAAAAACTTTCTTACAATGGCGCAAAATTAATTATAATTTTGTACTTTTGCAACCGATTTGGCGCATGCGTGCGTGCAGGCGTGTGCAAGTTGATACTATAACGAATCGAGATTAAAATTATTATACATGATGAATTCCAAACAAATACGCCAAGCGTTTCTCGACTTTTTTGCCGAGAAGGAGCATTTGATTGTGCCTTCGGCACCTATGGTAGTTAAGAATGACCCGACATTGATGTTTACCAATGCGGGTATGAATCAATTTAAGGATATTTTTCTGGGCAATGCCGAGCGCAAGTCGCCTCGTGCTGCCGACTCGCAGAAGTGTCTTCGAGTATCGGGTAAGCACAACGACTTGGAGGAGGTAGGACACGACACCTACCACCACACCATGTTCGAGATGCTCGGTAACTGGTCATTCGGCGACTACTTCAAGGCGGAGGCTATCGCTTGGGCGTGGGAGTTGCTGACAGAGGTCTATAAGTTACCAAAGGAGCGCATGTATGCCACTGTATTCGAGGGCTCGGAGGAGGACGGCGTACCGTTCGACCAAGAGGCTTACGATATCTGGAAGGAGCGCCTTCCGGAGGACCACATCATTCGTGGTAACAAGCACGACAACTTCTGGGAGATGGGCGAGACAGGTCCTTGCGGTCCTTGTAGCGAGATTCACTTCGACTTGCGTGACGAGAAGGAGATTGCCGAGAAACCTGGTCGTGAGATGGTAAATATGGGACACCCACAGGTTATCGAGATTTGGAACCTTGTCTTTATGCAGTTCAACCGCAAGGCTAACGGTTCGTTGGAGCCGCTGCCTGCAAAGCATGTCGATACGGGTATGGGCTTCGAGCGTCTGTGTATGATTATGCAGGGCGTGAAGTCGAACTACGATACAGATGTTTTCCAATCGACCATCAAGGTGTTGTCCGAGATGTCGGGCAAGGAGTATGGCAAGGAGGAGGCTACCGATGTGGCAATGCGTGTTATTGCCGACCACCTTCGCGCTATCGCCTTTTCTATTGCCGATGGTCAGTTGCCATCGAATGTTAAGGCGGGATATGTTATCCGCCGTATCTTGCGCCGTGCCGTTCGTTACGGCTACACTTACCTCGGCTTCAACGAGCCATTTATCTGCCGCTTGGTGCCAACTTTGGTTGCGCAGATGGGCGAGCAGTATCCTGAGTTGAAGGCGCAGCAGTCGCTCGTGGAGCGTGTTATCGAGGAGGAGGAGGCATCGTTCCTCCGTACCCTCGCTACGGGTATCAACCTCTTGGAGGGCGTTATCAAGGAGTGCAACGGCAAAATTTCGGGTAAAAACGCATTCTTGCTCTACGATACCTACGGATTCCCAATTGACCTGACCGAACTTATTGCCAAGGAGCAGGGCGTAGAGGTTGATTTGGAGGAGTTCGAGAAGGAGTTGCAGGCTCAGAAGGAGCGTTCGCGCAATGCCGCAGCACAAGATATTGACGATTGGAAGGAACTTATCGCCGATGCCAAGAACGAGGAGTTCGTGGGCTACGACACTTTGGAGGCAGATATCCGCATCGCTCGTGTGCGCAAGGTGCAGTCGAAGAATAAGGTTTCGTACCAGATGGTCTTCGACAAGACTCCATTCTACGGAAATTCGGGAGGTCAGGTTGGTGACACGGGCTATATCGAGTCGGCAAACGAGAAGATTGAGATTGTCGCTACCGAGAAGGAGAACGGCTTGATTATCCACATCGCAAATCAGTTGCCTGAGAACTTGGAGGCAGAGTTCCACGCAGTAGTAAATCCTGCAAAGCGTCAATGTTCGGCAAACAACCACACTGCAACCCACCTTCTTCACGCAGCATTGCGTAAGGTTTTGGGTACACATGTAGAGCAGAAGGGTTCGATGGTATCGCCCGATGCGTTGCGTTTCGACTTCTCGCACTTCCAGAAGATGACCGATGAGGAGATTCGTGCTGTGGAGCGCGAGGTGAATGCGAAGATTCGCTTGAACTCGCCACTCGATGAGAATCGTGAGGCTACGCAGGAGGAGGCACAGAAGGCAGGCGCAATGATGCTCTTTGGCGAGAAGTATGGCGACAAGGTGCGTATGGTGCGCTTTGGCGAATCGGTAGAGTTGTGTGGTGGTACCCACACCTCGGCAACCGGAAATATCGGAATGTTCAAGATTGTGTCAGAGTCGGCCATCTCGGCAGGTGTCCGCCGTATCGAGGCTGTTACAGGCGAGAAGGCTGAGGCGATGATTTATACCGCACAAGATTTGATTACTTCGCTCGGCGAGATGCTCGGCAATTCGCAACTTGTCCCTGCAATTAAGCGTTTGGTTGAGAGTAACGATGCGCTTGCCAAGGAGGTTGAGGCTATGCAGAAGGAGCAGTTGAATACCCTTACCGATAGTATCTTGGCAAACACACCTGAGACTGACGGCTACTTCGTTGTTGCTCGAGAGTTGCCACGCCAAACCGAATTTGTAAAGAATTTGGCTTACAATTTGCGCGCTCGTAAGTCTAACCTTGTGATGGTCGTAGGCTCGAACGTGGGCGGCAAGGCGACTTTGACCATTATGCTCGGTGATGATGTTGTTGCGAAGGGCGTAGATGCAGGTGCAGTAGTGCGTGAGGCAGCCAAGGCTATCCAAGGCGGTGGCGGCGGTCAAAAGTTCTTTGCTACCGCAGGCGGTAAGAACCCTGACGGCTTGGCAGAGGCGATAGAAAAGGCAAAGTCGTTGATTTTCGCTGCGCTCAAATAATAAGCTATTAGCTATTGGCCATTAGCCATTAGCTATAAATACGAAGAAATATAGAATTTATAAATTGTAAAAAAAGCCAATGGCTAACAGCTAATGGCTAAAAGCAAAAAAAGATATGGCAAATAAAGTTTTGTTAATGATTTTGGACGGTTGGGGAATAGGTAACCACACCAAGTCCGATGCAATTTATTCGACAAATCCTGAGTTTATCAACGCATTGACTGCTGCAAATCCGCACGCAGAGTTGCGTACCGATGGCGAGAATGTAGGTTTGCCTGAGGGACAGATGGGTAACTCGGAGGTAGGTCACCTCAATATTGGCGCAGGTCGTGTCGTGTATCAGGACCTCGTGAAGATTAACCGTGCTTGCAAGAGTGGCTCTATCTTGGAGAATAAGGAGATTGTGGCGGCATTCGAGTATGCAAAGAAGAATGGCGTGAATGTTCACTTTATGGGCTTGTTGTCCGATGGTGGTGTTCACTCTTCGATTGACCACTTGTTCAAGTTGTGCGACATTTCGAAGCACTACGGCATTGAGAATACCTTCGTTCACTGCTTTATGGACGGTCGTGATACCGACCCGAAGAGTGGTAAGGGCTTTGTTGAGGCGTTGGAGAATCACATGGCTCAATCAACCGGCAAGATTGCCTCGATTATTGGTCGCTACTATGCAATGGACCGTGACAAGCGTTGGGAGCGTGTAAAGATTGCTTACGACTGCTTGGTTGATGGCGTAGGCGAGAAGGCTACCAATATGGTCGCTGCCGTTCAAAAGTCGTATGACGAGGGTGTAACAGATGAGTTTATCAAGCCTATCGTAGCGGTAGATGGCGAGGGTAACGCTATCGGCACTATCAAACCAAACGATATGGTTATCTTCTTCAACTATCGAAACGACCGCGCACGCGAGATTACTGTGGCTCTTACACAGCAGGATATGCCTGAGGCAGGTATGCACACCATGCCGCTTTACTACTGCTGTATGACTCCATACGATGCTTCGTTCCAGGGTTTGCACATCTTGTTCGACAAGGAGAATGTTCAGAACACCATCGGTGAGTATGTTTCATCGCTCGGCTTGAAGCAGTTGCGTATCGCTGAGACCGAGAAGTATGCCCATGTAACATTCTTCCTCAACGGAGGTCGCGAGGAGAAGTTCGAGAACGAGGAGCGTATCTTGGTCGCTTCGCCAAAGGTTGCTACCTACGACTTGCAGCCTGAGATGAGCGCATACGAGGTTGCCGACAAGTTGGTTGGCGCATTGGACGAGCAGAAGTATGACTTTATCTGCTTGAACTTCGCAAATGGCGATATGGTAGGTCATACAGGTATCTACGAGGCTATCGAGAAGGCTGTAAAGGCAGTTGATGCTTGCGTGGAGAAGGTTGTTACATCGGCAAAGGCAAATGGCTACGAGGTGGTATTGATTGCCGACCACGGCAACGCCGACAACGCTATCAACGAGGACGGCACTCCAAATACTGCTCACTCATTGAATCCGGTGCCAATCGTAGTAGTTTCGGAGCGTGTCGCAAAGGTCGAGAACGGAATTTTGGCAGATGTTGCTCCAACCGTTTTGTCGTTGATGGGTGTACCACAACCTGCTGAGATGGACGGACACTCACTCGTGACTTTGAAATAGTATATAATAATAGGTATATATGTTAAGCAGACAAGTTGCCGCAAAGTTGGCAACATACGAAACCCCATTCTACCTCTATGATGTAGACCTCTTGCACCAGACTCTCGATAGTTTGATGTCGGTAGCGCATCGCTATGGCTATAAGGTGCATTATGCCATCAAGGCGAACTACGATGCTCGTCTTTTGCAGATTATTCGTGAGCATGGCTTGGGTATTGACTGCGCAAGCGGTAACGAGGTAAAGTGTGCCATTGAGGCGGGCTTCGACCCAAAGAGCATCGTCTATGCAGGCGTTGGAAAGCGAGATAAGGAGATTCGCTACGCTATCGAGCAGGGTATCTTTGCCATCAACTGCGAGTCTATCGAGGAGTTGCATGTGGTAAACGATATCGCAGGCGATATGGGTAAGGTGGTGAGTGTGGCTCTTCGTGTCAATCCGGATATCGACCCAAAGACAAATCACTGCATCGATACAGGTCAGGCAGACTCGAAGTTCGGTATCTCGTACGAGGAGATTCTCGACAGCGTGGAGGATATCAAAGGGTTGAAGAATATTGATGTTGTGGGTATGCATATCCACATTGGCTCGCAAATTCGAGAGTTGCACGTGTTCGAGAATATGTGCAACAAGGTGAATGTAATCGTGAAAAACCTCACCGACCTCGGTTTCGAGTTGGAGTTTGTAGATGTTGGTGGAGGTCTTGGCGTGAACTATGATATGCCTGAGAATGAGCCAATTCCGAACTTTGCTTCGGTATTTGCGATTATCAAACAGCACTTGCAGGTAGGCAAGCGCGAGGTGCATTTCGAGTTTGGTCGCGCCATCGTTGCCGAGTGTGGTGAGTTGATTACCAAGGTGCTTTTCAACAAGAGCACTGCAACGGGACGCCGCCTTGTGATTGTAGATGCAAGTATGACGGAACTTATCCGTCCTGCTCTCTACGGTTCGTATCACAATATCGAGAATATCACCTCGGATAGCGAGCAACGCAAAAAGTATACTATCGTAGGTACGGCCTGCGAGAGTACCGATGTCTTCGATGAGAATGTATCTCTCCCTATCACCAAGCGAGGCGATTTGCTTACCCTCAAAACGGCGGGGGCGTACGGAATGTCGATGGCTTCACGATACAATCAGCACGATTTGCCGGGCGCAGTATATTCAGACGAACTGTAAAAATTGTTTTTAAGGGGCATTTGCTTCCTTATCTTCAAAAAATGAGATGGTCACATACGCTCAAGTATGCTCCCATCTCATTTTTCTTTGATAGCGTTGCAACTGCCTCCTTAAATTCCAATTTTTTGGTAATGTGTTGGCGCAGAATTTCCTCGCTGACATCTGTTTTTATAGTAGTTGAAATTAAACCCGCTTTTTTGGCACCGCTTTCATTGCTTCGTGCCTAACTCTCCACTCGCCACTCTCCACTCAAAAAAGTTTTCCGTTTTCCGCTTTTTTGCCTATCTTTGTAGAACAACTTAAAACCAAACTAATATGAAACGACTCCTTTTGGCAATAGCGGTGATTTTCGCTGTTGCGTGTTCTAAGACAACATCGAATCAGACAAACGAGGTGGCAATAATTCCGCAGCCACTTTCGCTCTCAAAGCACAACAACGCATTTGTTGTACTCCCTTCGACAACCATTGTCTGCGATGTTGAGGAGTTTGCTCCGATTGTGAAATACTCGCAGGAGTATATGAAAGTAGGTGTGGCGACAAAGGTGCCAAAGAACAATTATATCTCCATCTCGCTTGATAAGTTGCTTGCCGAGGAGGAGTATCATCTTGCCGTGTCTAACGACTCGGTGCAGATTGTAGCAGGTGGTTATGGTGGTGCTTTCAATGGAGTGCAAACCCTTTTTCAGCTTCTTCCGAGTGAGGTATATACCAAGCAGATGCGACTGCCGGCAGTGGTAAAGGGTTGTAACGTTAAGGATAGACCAAAGTTTGCCTATCGAGGTTTTTTGCTTGATGTGGCACGTACATTTATGACCAAGGAGAATGTCTTGCGCTATATCGACTATATCGCTTATCATAAAATCAATAAGTTACATTGGCATCTCACTGATAATCAGGGTTGGCGCATTGAGATTAAATCGCATCCAAATCTCGCCAAAGTGGGAGGCTTTCGAGGTGGCGACTCGCCTATAAATGCAGCTCTTGGTAAGTGGGATGAAAAGTATGGCGGTTATTACACCCAAGAGGAGATTAGCGAGGTTGTAGAATACGCAAAGGTGCGCAATATTGAGATTATTCCCGAGATTGACCTTCCGGGGCATAGTGGCGCATTAGCTGCCATATATCCCGAGGTGCTATGTAAAAAGGCAGATGGCACACCTCGCAATACGGGTATTGTGGTGTGCGCCACCAAAGAGAGTAATTACCTCCTCCTCGAAGAGATTTTGGCAGAGGTGTGCGCTCTCTTCCCTTCAAAACACTTCCATATTGGAGGCGATGAGGTTAATATGTCGCAGTGGAAGAGTTGCCCTGACTGCTCGGCGTGGTTGAAGAAGAATGGCTATACCGATGGTCATAAGTTGGAGGATATGTTTATAGGTCGTATCCAGACAATCCTCGCTAAATATGGCAAAACTCCTTCGGTGTGGAACGAGGCTGCCTTTGGCGGTGGACTGTCGAAAGAGGCGTGGGTACATGGCTGGAAGAGTCCGAAGGTCTGCAAGCAGGTTATGGCTGAGGGTTATCCGACTATCTTTATGCCACAGCAATTCTTCTACTTCGATATGCGCCAGAGTGAGCACGAAAATGGTGCTATTTGGGGCGGTTGTTTCGATATTCGTAAAGTCTATTCGTTCGATTTTGCGAAGGAGGGTTTCACTCCTGAGGAGGTTGCGCAGGTTAAGGGTTTTGAAGCAGCAGCTTGGAGTGAGGTGTTCTTGTCGCAAGGTGGTGACAAGTCGATTGACTTCATCGAGTATCAAACCTTCCCTCGTCTTTGCGCCCTTGCCGAGTTGGCTTGGGGCAAGAATGGCAGTGGCGAGTGGCAGGAGTTTCATAATCGCCTCTACAAAAGCCACTACGACCGTATGGCTGATATGGGGCTGAATTTCCGTATTACACCGCCGAATGTTAAGTATGAGAATGGTTTGTTGTCGATTGAGAAGATTGACAACAGTGCAGTCTACTACCGTATGGAGGGCTCGGATAAGAGGTTGTCTTATAGAGGTGCAATCCGCACTTCGCAACCAGGCAGATATCTCTTTTGGGCGGAGTATCGTGGGGCAAAATCTCCGGAGGTAGCACACTCTTCGCAATATAAGACTATCAAGCCGAAAGTGACTCTCACCTCGTCAATTCCTGACCAACCAAAACATGGTTATCATCGCGTTGCCGACTACTATATGAGTATGCGAACATCGAGAACCTATAAGGAGGGCGATTGGTTCCTCTTTGAGTTTGAGGAGCCTGTGGAGTGTCGTTCGATAGAGTTTGTTACGGGTAGCCATGCCGTTCCTTCACGACTTATCACAAAGGGCTATCTCGAAGTCAGCCATGATGGTAAGACATTCCACCATGTTGCAGAATTGAATTATGGTCGAGCAAAACTTCTCAATCCGAAGCCGATTAAGGCGGCACGTATTGTTGCAACTTCTGACGATGTACCCGGCTCGCAACTGCGAATATGTTCGCCAATCATCTATCCTAAGTGGTAAAAGAGGCTGTCTAACAAGGCGATTTCTGCGTTACGCTTGCCCTCAAAATGCTCATTTACGCCAAGTAAACTCCGCTTTTTCGGGCTACGCAAGCCTTGAAATCCCTCTTGTTATACAACCTCTAACAAAATATGCGTGTCTAATAAACTTTTAGACACGCATATTTTGTTACTTGCTATTGATATACTCTTTGATGTTCTCGGCGATGCGCTCAATCAGGACCTTACGGGCGACATCTGCTGCCCATGCTGTATGTGGCGATGCGACAAGCGAGTATTTGTCCGATAGGTCGTAGAGTGGCGAAGAGTGTAGCGGCTCGCGTGAGAATACATCTAAGCCTGCACCTGCTATTACTTTGTCGTTCAACGCCTTTGCGAGTGCTGATTCGTCAATGATACCTCCTCGTGCAACATTGATAATCACCGATGTAGGCTTCATCATTGCGAGTTCCTTTTCGCCAATCAACCCCTTGGTTGCAGGGGTGAGAGGGCAGTGAATCGAGATGATGTCTGCCCAACCGAGCAACTCTTCGAGAGCCATTTGCGGATACTCCTCCTTGCGTACTGCGCCCGAAGTTGAGGTATATGCCACCTCACAACCGAATGCCGTTGCAAGTCGCGCAACCTCACGACCTATGGCACCCATGCCTATTACTCCCCATTTCGAGCCACGCAGTTGGCGTACAGGGCGACCGAAATGAAAAATGTCATCTGTTGCAGCGTACGCTCCATTTTTGAAGTAATCGTCAAAGTATTTGGTATTCTTGAAAAGCGAAAGTGCAAAATTTATGGTTGCCTCTGCCACCGAGTAAGTTGAATATCCTGCAACGTTTTTGACACCTATGCCCAATTCGGCTGCTGTATCCAAATCGACATTGTTCATGCCTGTTGCGGCAATAGCAACAAAGCGCAAGTCTGGTAGCGCACGAAGCGTCTCGGCACGCAATACGGTCTTATTGCAAATTACAACCTCTGCCCCCTTGCAGTGTTCCAAAACTTGCTCCTTCGAGGTGCGGTCATAACCAACATACTCGCCCAACTCCTTAATTGGAGTTAAATCCATATCACCCAATGAATACTCGTCAAGAAATGCTATTTTCATATGATTTTGAATATTTTAGTTTTCCGCTTTCCGTTTTCCGTTTTCCGTTCTTGTGGTGATTTCTCTCACAATTACCGAAGCACACGCAATGCCGAAAGTTGCCGGCATATACGACACCGTGCCTACCTGCGACTTGTGGTTCTGCTCCTCACACAGCACCATCGCCCCTTCAACGGGCGGCTCTGCCGAGAATACCGCCTTAAAACCTTTGCGAATGCCAATCTTGTGCAGTCGTTTACGCAACATATGCGCCAAAGGGCAGTGGTGTGTTTTCGAAATATCGGCAACTTCCACCTTTGTCGGGTCCAACTTTGCTCCTGCCCCCATCGAACTCACAACGGGGTATCCACGGTCGATACAGCCCTTTATCAGGGCAAGTTTTGGCGATAAGGTGTCTATTGCATCTACCACATAATCAAAGCGTTCGCTATCGAGCAGGAGGTCGGTTTTTTCATCTTTTATGTAGTCGTTCACAACCCTTAAATCGAGCGCAGGGTTGATGTCGCGCAGGCGCTCTGCCAGCACCTCGCTTTTGGGACGACCAATGGTGGAGTGGAGGGCAATGAGTTGGCGATTGATGTTGCTCTCGCCCACGCAGTCCGAGTCGGCAATGGTCATCTTGCCTATGCCGCTACGCACCAACATCTCGGCAGCGTAAGCACCTACGCCACCAAGACCTACAACAAGTACATTTGCCTCTTGCAGAGTCTTTATCTTCTCCTCGCCGAAGAGGAGTATGCTGCGTTCTAACCACATAAATTCACTACCTTTCTCACAAAGGTAATAAATCCGCTTAAAAATTGAAAATTAAAAAGGAAATATCTGCTATATATGTTATTTTGATTGATAGGCTATTGACGAGACTTAACTGCCGCTTCGCTCTGTTTTGCCTCTCCGCTCCACGGGGGCGCTTTCAAACTCACTGCGACAAATGTCGCTATGCGCCTATGTTTGTCGTTTATATATGCTACTCACTGATGCAAGCATCGCTCCCATCATATATAAACAACAAACGCCATCTTGCGATGGCATTTGTCTTGTTCATTTTGAGCTGTTGACGAGGCTTGAACTCGTGACCTCTTCCTTACCAAGGAAGTGCTCTACCACTGAGCTACAACAGCAATTATCCGCTAAAAGCAGGGCAAAAGTAATGCTTTTTTTTATATCCTCCAAATTTGGAGCAAACAAAATGCGAATAAAATGTCGTCTTCGCCCAAAAGAGCCTATAATTCTACCAGCCGAGTGCAGGTTTTACAACACCGAACATCAACCACGCCACAAGGAAAGTTACAACGATGTTGAAACACTGAGCACCGAGGAAGGCGTAGAGAATATTGCGGTTATCTCTCGAAACAATATCCTTCAAGCGTGTATCCATACCGATACAGACGAATGCCAACGAGAAGAAGAATGTCGAGAAGGTCTTTGCCATAGATGTTTCTGCCAACTTCTTTGCCTCCCAATCGGGGAATATCTGGTTGCTCTGCAACAGGCTGAATACCAGCGATGCAAGCACAAATCCCAACACGAACTTCGGGAACTTCTCCCACACAAGGCTCAATGATGGGCGGTGCAACTTGCCATCGCCACCCTTCGATGCGAGGTAGGTTGCGATGCAGAACGCCACAACACCAATCAACACATTCTGCGTAGCCTTCACAATCATTGCGGTCTTGTTCGCCGCATCGTTAATCATATCGCTGGCAGCCGCCACGCCACTTGTTGTATCGACCGTTCCGCCAATCCAAGCACCCATAATCTCATTCTGCACCGCCACATTATCGGTCAAAAGCGGCACAATCCACTTTGCCAACAACGGCATCAAATAAATCATCGGTACGGCGATAATCAGCACCACCGAGATAATATAAGAGAGGTGTTTCTCCTGTACCTTTGTTACGCCACCCGTTGCGATACAAGCCGACACACCACAGATTGTCACACCACTTGCCATAGTCATTCCGGCACGCTCCTCGACCTTCATTCGGCGAGAGAGCCAGAATCCGAACAGCCATACACAAGTTACCACGATACACGCCTGCACGATACCTGCTGCACCTGAGGTGAGGAAATCACGAATAAGGATTGTAGCACCGAGGCAGACAACGCCAATCTTGATGAAGAACTCACCCTGAATTGCGGGTTTGAGCCAATCGGGAATATGGAAGCAGTTGCGGATAATCAAGCCGAAGATAACAGAGAAGAATACAGCCTCGAAACCGTAGTATTTTACGGCAGGAATCTTTGCGATATACTGCGCCAAGAGCGATACTGCAAATACCACCACGAATGACCAAAACAGACCTTTGAGAGGTCGTGAGAGTAGGCGGTTACCGATGTATAGCACCACGAGCGCAATCAAAAAAAGAACACCTACGCTAATCCACGCATCTGTGGTTGCGAGGGTTGAAGGTATAGCAATAACCTTTTTGATAGCGGGGAACTCGCCCGCCAAACCTGCAATTATAAGGAGTGGAATAGCCAAGAATGTTACCACCCAATCCTCAACAAGAAATTGTTTGAAAAAGTTTTTCATATTGTTTGTGTTTTGTTTGTCTGTTTTTTGAACTCCTACCATTATCACGGCGCAACGATAATAGGGGTTATAGGGGCAATAGGGGTAATAGGGTGCGCTGAAAGTTAAACTTCTAACTCCTAACTCGTCTAAAAGATTCCCGATACCATCGCCATCAACGAGTGGGTGAGTGGTTGGTTGAAATGCTGATACTGCTTAATTGTGTAGTTGAGTTGCAGACGCATATACTTCCAAGGTTGGTACGCTGCACCTATGGTGTAGTTGAATTCACGCTGCTTGGTCAAAACATTGTCATCGAAGTAGTCAAAGCGTACGCCCAATGAGCCATAACCCGCCTTTGCGGTGTGGAACTTCCAACCAGCCGAGGCGTAGGCACCCTCCGATACGAGCGCACTCGTATTGCCACGAATATACTCCGAACGAGCGAAGGCGTGCTTGCCGTTGTACGCCACACCACCTCCGTAGCGATGATATTTTACGAACTTGCCATTCTCAATTCCGTCTAAACCGTTGAAGTTACCCTCGCCATATTGGTAGTAACCAGCAAGAGTTAAATCTTTAATCGGATTGACCATTACACGACCTACGAAATCTTTGCTTGTGTTGTTATCCTTCTTTTGGTTGATACCACAACCATTGAAGACAGCGAGGTTGTAGTTGATGATGTTGTAACCCTCCTTTTTGATAAAACCTCCGTAGAGTTGAGCACCCATATCGCGACCGGTCGAGGAGATGCCCGTAACATCGTGGCTGCTCATACGTACCAAACGCTGAACGACCAACGAGTAGTCGATAAATTCGAGTTTGAGAGGGTTGTACTCCGAATTTTCAATCGAAAGCGGAATTTTGAACTGTCCGACCTGCAAGCCGAGTTGGTTGAATGGACGATAGCGCACCCACGCATCTACAATCTTCGGACTCTCGGCAAAATCCACCTGCAAGCGGTAATCTGCCATACCGACCTTTTCGTTATCTACTATTTTCCCTGCGAGGGATAGACGGGCACGGCGAATACGGAAGTACGAAGCATCGGTTTTGCCATCGGTAAAATCGGCGAAATATGCCGCCTGAATATATCCCGAAATCTTGAAGTGTTGCTTCACTTTATCCCAAGTTACGGCACGCTTTTCGAGTTTAGCGATGCGTTGTTGCAACGAGTCAATTTGAGCCTTCTCGTTTTGCGCTGACACGGAGAGCGAAACGAAAACAGCAACCAAGAGCGTAGTAAATATTCTCTTCTTCATATTCGATTATGTATAAAAAATGTACGGCAAAGGTATATAATTTTACCCTTGCCGTGTTAAGTATTTATACCGAAAAAGCCTATTATGGCTACTTATAGGACTGATTATGGTACTTTTAGAACGCAGCCGTAACCATCAACTTAACTCCATTGCCAAAATATCGATTATTACCGAGAGTATAATTGATACGATGTTCGAGCGAGTATGCCAACTGAATGCGTAAATACTTGAACGGAGTATAACCCACGCAGACTGAATAACGCATGTCGATTGCCGCATTTTTAGTGTCACGATGGATATAATCAAAGCAGTTGCGACAGAAGTAATCCACCATTGCACCTGCCCACAACATACCTGCATTTTTAGGGAGATGAAAACGCTTACCACCCTCGATGTATGCTCCTTCCGATGCGAGCGAGCCGGTCAGTCCGGCGATATACTCACCTCGTGCAAACGCCTTCTTGCCATCATAGTTAAAACCTCCACCCCAACGGTGCATTGTGACGTATTCAGGACTGCCTGTCCAGCCATACTCGGCATACTTCTCTGCTGTGAAGTTCGACATGTTTGCTTCGCCCCACTGATAGTATGCGGCAATTGCAAAATTTATTGTCGGTTTTACGGTCAAGCGAGCAAAGATATCTTTCGACTTATTGTTGTCCTTGGTGTTAATTCCGCTACCATTCACCAGACCTACATTATAGTTGAGTATGCTATATCCGTCACGATGAATGAAACCTCCGAAGAGCTGGAATCCTATATCACGAGCCGTTACATTCAATCCTGCAACATCGTTACTGCTCATCTTTGCGAGGTTGCTTACCGCATACGAGAAGTCGATAAAGTCGTACTTCGAAGGTGATATACTTGCCTCGAATGTTATCGGGTTTTTAAATTGTCCGAACTGGATACCGAACTCCTTAACAGGCTGGTAGCGAATCCACATATCAAGGATTGGGTTAGGGTTTGAGCCATTCTTAATGCGTGCGAGGTCGAAATATGCTCGATAGTCGAGTTTTCCCGCCTTGCCTTTGTACAAATCGCCCGATACCGTAAAGCGCAGTCGGCGAATGTAAAATGACGAACTACCTGTGGTATTGCCGTTAGTGCCATCATCTAACCAATCGTACTCGCCCTGAATAAATCCCGACAGATTTACATACTGCTTTATCTTCTCCAAAGCGGCAGTGCGCTTCTCGGTCTTTGCCAAACGAGCCTCAATAGACTCTGTCGTAGCCTCTTGTGCCTCTTGCGCCGATACCGCCACACCGAATACCAAAACAATAGCAAGTAATATAACTCTCTTCATATAATTTAGAAACCTTTAATTATCAATTGTCAATTATCAATTGTCAATTACTTCTTGTTCGCTCTCTTCCACTCTTTGAGGTAGTCGATGCAGAATGCCTCCTTCTGAGCCTTGTACTTTTCGAGGTTTGAGCCCGAATGCCATGTGGTATAACCGCCTGTCAAACCGGCATCGTACAGACCTCTAATCTCCTTCTCTACATCCTCGGCATCGTAGCGCAGACCATTTCTATCCACGTGGCGCATAACGGGGTATGCCTGCACCCATGTACGCACTGCCGCAGGGGTAGGCGTTACCGCCTGACGACCTTGTACTCGCTCACCCCACGCCTTCAAAATCTCGTAAGGGTGGTTCCAAGGCTTCTTGATGCCGTAGTATCCATTCGAGAAGTGGTCGGGATATGGCATTCCGCAGATAGCATCGCAAATGTTTGAGATAGCAGGCCAATATTGTCCGTAGGCTGTTGTATAGCCAGGATTTGCCGCCTCGCCAAAGACATCAATCGATACATAGGCACCTACGGCGTGAATCTCATCGCAAGCGTATTGCACAAATCGCTGAATAGCCTGCACTTTCGACTCTCCGTAGAGGTTGTGATAGTCGATGATATTCTCAATCTTTGTCATTCGGTCGGGGAAACGCACATAGTCGAAGTTTATCTCGTTGAAGCCGAACTTGCGCACAGCCTCCTTTGCCAACTCGACATTGAACTGCCAAACCTGACGGTTGTATGGGCTTGGCCAATATGCCTTGTTGTGCTTGAATGGCTTGCCGGTTGCCTTCTCGGTAATGGCAACCTCAGGGTGGTCCTTTACAAGGTGCGAATCCTTGAAACAGGTGATACGACCTACAACATAGAAACCCTCCTCATGCAGACGCTTTACGGCATTCTTGTACATCGCCTCTTTGTTTTTACCTGCGTAGCGGTGGTTTGTTGGCGAGTACTTCGCCATCGCCTCTGCCTTGTAACCCGGACACTCATTGTCCTTGATATCTATTACAAAGGTGTTGATTTTGGTCCGCTTTGCAAAGTCGATATACTTCTCGATATTGCCGATTACCGAAGGCGAGATGTTGAGATATAGTGAGTAGCAAGCCTCAGGCATCTTGTTGTTCGGGAAAATGACTCGTTCGGTAGGGTAGAAGTCGCAACCGAAAGCCTCGCCACCACCAAATGGGTTCTTTATCGCTTTGTGTACTTTGTCGTACTGCTCAGCCTTGTATCGCTTTTCAGCCTCCTCTTTCGAGAATACGAGATACTTGCCATAGATATATCCCTCCAACTTGCCCTGCTTGATTTTGTAGCGATTTACAACACCATCAGCACGCAACGAGTCGAAGTCGAGAACTGCCAACTTTTCGCCCTTCTTTGCCTGACCACCGATAAGTGAAGTTTCACGGTCGGTGATGATAGATGCGGGAGTGCGCACCCAAACAACCCTCTCCTGCACCACCTCTTTCGGGGTAGCAACGAGCGACTGCTCCTTGGCGTAGAAATACTGCTTGCGGGTAATCTCGATAGGGTAGTATCGTTGCTTTTCAACCTTTACACCCTTGCCGTAGTTAGCCTTAACTTTACGACCACGCACCATGGTTTGTGCCTCACTGACAACTCCGTTTTCGTCAATGGAGTAGAGAGTTACCTCGGTAGTTGCAGATGCGAGGTATCGCTCCTCGATGATATCCTTACCGCCACAAGAGCAGAGCAGCATGATTGCCGCAAAAACGATAGTAGAGAGTATCTTCTTCATAAATTAATTGGGTTTCTTTGTAAATTCGTGCAAATATAGTTAAATTTTTCTTATCTTTGCCCGACCGAAGAGGTAAAAGGGTAATTATTTTACTAATTATTTCTGCCCTTGTAGTTCAACGGATAGAACGAAGGTTTCCTAAACCTTAGATAGCAGTTCGATTCTGCTCGGGGGTACGATTTAACATGATGGGAGGTGCGTACAGATGTATGGCATCTCCCTTTGCAATCTTCTCTTCCCGAGCAGAATCGTTCAGCTTGTTGCGCCTCGGGTGACTTATCTGCGTGTGGCTGTTGTCTGCTTGCGCAGATAATTGTCTTTATAAAATGCTGTGTCTGAAAATAAATTTTCGCCACCGCATTTTCTAAACCCAACAATCTCCGATTGCAACAGCCCCATTTCGGTCACCTCTCGGCTTCTGCCGCCGTTCGATTCTGGGCTGTTGGCGTTTTTGTTGTTGGCATGGTTGTTCAGCTTGTTGCGCCTCGGGTGACTTGTCTGCGTGGGGCTGTTGTCTGCTTGCGCAAATCTTTGTCTTCGTCAGATGATTGCCTTTATTAAAATTTGCGCCAACTCCTAACTCCTAACTCCTAACTAAACTAAAAGTTTTCCGTTTTCCGCTTTCCGTTTTCAGTTTTTTGTTGTATCTTTGCCCCCGCAAATGTGGAGGGATTTGGACTGATTGCAACCACAATAAAAAATTGCTAAACCGGCAACTCTTTTTTGAGGCGCTTCTGCTCGATAAATCCCAACATTGTAAAATTGACAATTGACAATTGATAATTGACAATTAAAAGTAAAACGATAAATCGTTTTGATGTTTTGCTTTTCTCTCGTCTCTCGTCTTTCGTCTCTCGTCCAATTTTTAACTTTGCAATTTTAACTTTTAACTATAATAAAGATATGGGATTTTTATTTACATCAGAGTCGGTATCGGAAGGACACCCTGATAAGGTTTCCGACCAAATTTCAGACGCTATTCTCGATGAGTTTTTGCGCCGTGATGCTCAGGCGAAAGTTGCTTGCGAAACCCTCTGTACCACAGGTTTGGTAGTTGTTTCGGGCGAGGTTTGCTCGGACGCTTATGTCGATATTCAGGGCACAGCGCGCCGTGTAATCGACCGCATTGGTTACAATCGTAGCGAGTTGCAGTTCGATGCTAAGTCGTGCGGTATCTTGTCGGCTATTCACGAGCAGTCTTCGGATATCAATCAGGGCGTTGTGCGTGCTACCGAGGAGGAGCAGGGTGCAGGTGACCAGGGTATTATGTTCGGCTATGCGGTGAACGAGTCACGAGAGTTGATGCCTGCAACGTTGATTCTGTCGCATGTCATTTTGAAGGAGTTGGCTGTTATTCGCCGTGAGGGAGAGGTTATGACCTATCTCCGCCCCGATGCCAAGAGTCAGGTGACAATCGAGTATGATGATGACCGCAAGGCAAAGCGTGTGCATACTATCGTAGTTTCGACACAACACGATGAAGATGTTGAGGTAGAGCAGATAAAGGAGGATGTACGCACAATCCTTATCCCTCGTGTAAAGGCTCGTTTGGAGCGCGCAGGCGATGAGTTGGCAAACCTTCTCGGTGATGAATATATCCTCCATGTAAACCCTACGGGTAAGTTCGTTATCGGTGGTCCTCACGGAGATACAGGCTTGACAGGTCGTAAGATTATCGTTGATACCTACGGCGGTCGCGGAGCGCATGGTGGCGGAGCTTTTTCGGGCAAGGACTCCTCGAAGGTGGACCGTTCGGCTGCTTATGCAGCACGCCATATCGCAAAAAATATGGTTGCCGCAGGCGTTGCAGACGAGGTATTGGTGCAGTTGAGTTATGCTATCGGTATAGCCGAGCCATTGTCGATATATGTCGATACCTATGGCACAAACCACCTCTCAATCAGCGAGGGTGAAATCGCCGAGCGTATCGGTAAACTGTTCGATTTGCGCCCACACGCCATCGTTAAGCGTTTTGGTCTGAAAAATCCTATTTTCGAGCCTACGGCATCGTACGGACACTTCGGTAATCGCCCATATACCAAGGCGGTTAAGTTCGTTGAGAATGGTGCGGAGATTGAGCGTGAGGTGGAGTTCTTCGGTTGGGAGCGACTCGATGCAGTTGAGGCAATTAAGGCTGAATTTGGGCTGTAAAAAACACTAATAATATCCAAAAGGCGAGGAGTTCGTTACAACTTCTCGCCTTTTGTCTGTTTTGTAATTTGTGGTGTACCCCCCCCGAATATAATTTCTGAAATAAGTTAGAGATTAGGGAAAACTTGATATATTAACGGAATTATATAATTCCGTATATTGATACCATAATACCTCTGTACTATTTGTTTTGTACTACCGTAATATCCGTAAATCTATTACTTATCGCACCATAGACAATCAACTTGCGCTGCTTACCTGTCCTATTTGGCAATGCGATAAGGTGAATTTCATCAGAGCCCTTCACCGCAGTCGCTGTAAGCCAATCGTAGGTAACAGTCAATACGCCTGCAACCTCAACAGCATTTCTCTCATCGCCGCCATAGGTGCCAATCGAGAGGTTGTAAATAGTAGCGTCACCATCAACATCCTCCTCGCCTCCAGCTGCCGAAAATACCACACGATTATCGAAACCCCATCTATCCTCTTCGCAGGAGTTGAATGTAAACACCGATAATACAAGTGCTGCTATTACAATAAATCGTTTCATAACACTCTGTTTTTAAGTATTTTGTTTGCTCTTAATTGCTCTTGAACTCAAATATCTTTGTCGAACAACCATCTATTACTATGTTACTATAACTTGATTGTGGCGTTCCATGTTGTGCAAGCCCGTCAATATATAGTGTAAAATGCTCATCGAGTCCCATCTCGATAGGGTTAATGGAGAAAGATAACTCTTTTGCCTCTTCACTTATGTTGGTAAAGGCAAGCAAAATATTACCTTCCTTATTGCGCCAAGCACTTGAATAGAGCAATGGTACAACTTTCTTGTGAGGGAAGAGGTTTGTGCCTTCATTTCTGTAACTGTAAGTAGACATCTGCGCTATCTCTATCTCGGTAGCGTAATCATTCGCAAGTTTTGGGGCTCGCATCATCTTGCCATATTGCATATAGTCCTTATATTGCTTACGTTTTGCTACCAATTCTGCAATATATTTCATCTCGACAGGACGAGCCTTTCGAGCAAAAGCATGGTAATTTACAATTGTAGGTTGAATGCCCCACACGAAATTTCTCGCCTGCTCCATACGCAATTGTGTATTGTATTTTGCTGGTAGCAGCGTTTCAGTATTAGGTGAGCGAAACTCCTTTGGCCAATATTCGTCGTATGGCGGATAAGTAAAACCTCCGAACTGACCAAAAGTAATTGCATACTCGTGATATACAGCGTTGAAGAATGGAATAATCTCTTTGTGAACAATCCCCTCCATACGCTCTGTACTTGCTTCGAGGGTGAGGAAACCGTCAAGGTGTGCCATCCAATCTTCACCTGAGCCCTCTCCTGTAAGGACAGGATTTGCCTCTTTGGTCTTTTTGCGTATTAGTTCTACGAGTTTGAGATATCCCTTTACCCAATAGTTGCCTCCTCCAACCGTGTGTCCATGGTTTGGATTATAACACCAGTAGTGTAAGCATGCCTGGTCCAAATAGACACCTGTGCTACCATAACTATTAACCACGGTATCGCAGAGATTAGAGTAAATCTCGTGCCAAAATTCCTGCGACATGCACATCGGTGTAATAGGGTTTTCTGTATATTTATTATACATTTTTGCGTGGGTGGTTCCATCGGCCTTACGAGCCGAATATTGACTAATGTTCAACTCTTTCCACGACTTTCGGGACTCGCCCCACTGTATAGAGTTCATATACGGAGTCATATTGATACCCTTTGCCTTCGCTTCGGCTACGGCCTTCATAAAACTCTCACGGCCTTCTCGCGGTGGAAGATATTCAGGAAAGGCATCATCGTATGGTCCATTGTGCCACCAGTGCCACAAGACGCTTACATTATAATCGCCCAGATACTCCTTCAAATCGGCTGCTTCGGTCAAAACATTGTTTGAACGACCTCGATTCCACATCCAGATATCGGTTTCAGGCAACCACTGATTCATTTTTCCACTATGGAGGCGGTTGTTCTTAACCCACTCCTGCTGCAATGCCCATTCGCGATAGATTTGTGCCGCATCATACCAATCGCCATGCAGTGTTCCGATGATAGATTGATACGAAGAAGAGAATGAACTATTCTCGGCAGACATCGGCAACATATAGACATGCTTGTAAGTTGTAGTGTTGCCCTCAAACTCAAAATATGAGCCTTTCGCCATGCTATTGGTGTCGTTGGTCGCAATATAAAGACCACTTGGTTCCTCTCCATAGATAACTTCGACCTGCATTGTAGGACGAATTGTCGAGCGTTGAGAGAGTACATTGCTAACTTTTCGATAGTTTTTGTAGAGGTGTCCGGTCCAAGGGGCAATGGCAACCTCCTCGTTGGTAAACTCCTTGATGTTACTGATGCGTGGGAAATATACTTCCATCAACTTATCTCCCTCGAATGATGTAAGTTCTATATCCCAATATGACATCGGCTTCTTCTTGTCGAGCGATACAGTTACAGTCACCTCCACTCCGTCATTATCGCTCTGACGCCATTTCAAAACAGCCTTGTTCTTCGTCCAACTGCAAACAGAAGCTTTTGTTGGCAGGTCAAATTCATAGCCTTGCTCTATCGGTACAAGTTCCCACAGAGTCTTTGGGGCTGTGGTCGAATCGAGATATTCGTAACCGGTTTCGAGGTCAATCATTGAGATTAAATTTGCTGTTGTGCGGTCAAATGTTAAGCGCAACAAGCCATTGTCCAATACGACATTGTCTGATGGTTGGCAGGCACTAATAAGCAATGCAATAATTGGAATAAAAAATTTCTTCATAGTAGCCTATTTTTAGGGTTATACAAATTGACAATTTGCACTATACTGCAAATATAATGAAAATTTCTAATTTAGTACTACTAAAATTTATTGCGATGGCAAATTTTTTTAGAAGTGAATGGCAAGTACAAAGTTGCATAATTTAATCGAGTTATAAAAGAGTCTTAAAATAAATTCTTATTGTGCGAATAATTCACCTGAATAATCATATAAATTAGACTTAGATTTAAAAGTTCTGAATTTTAGTGTGATGCTATGGTATATTAATCGAAAATTTACTATCTTTGCAAGAAATTTGTGCGTGAGCGCGTGCACGGAAACAGGGAAAGAAGGAGATAACGAACATAAATATACAAAATCAATCTAAAAACACTATGGAGAATAAACTGAAAGAGTTGACCGAGCGCCTCTATGGCGAAGGTTTGGAGAAGGGACGCTTGGAGGCGGACCGCTTGGTTGCCGAGGCGAAGGAGAAGGCTGCTGCAATTTTGGCAGAGGCTAATGCCGAGGCGGAGAAAATCGTGAAGAAGGCAGAGGCTAAGGCTGCCGATACCGAGAAGAACTCGATGACCGAGATTCAGTTGGCGGGTCGTCAGGCTGTTGCCAAGATTAAGAGCGAGTTGGCGAGCGTTATTATCGCAAAGTCGTCAAGCGAGGCAGTTAAGGCTGCTTGCGTAGATGCAGAGTTCGTTAAGAAGATGCTTTTGGAGGTTGCCAAGAATTGGAGTGGCAATGCCGAGCAGGTGTCGCTCAAAGCGTTGCTTCCTGCTGCTCTCGAAGCGGAGTTTGCAAAGGTGTTCGAGGCTTCGGCTAAGGAGTTGCTTGCAGCAGGTGTTGAGGTAGGCTACTCGAAGGAGGTTAAGTCGGGCTTCAAGGTAGGCGCAAAGGACGGAGGTTACTACATCGCATTCACCGATGAGTCATTCGAGGCTCTGCTCGATGAGTACTTGCGCGAGAAGGTTTCACAATTACTCTTTGCTTAAACCGAATTATGTTTGCAAATTCCTATTACGCATTAGTAGCGGGTTTTCGTGAGTACACGCTCGATGCCGAGACCAAGGGCTTCGATATTGAGGCTATTTTGGCGGAGGTTTTCGAGGTGCTTTCATCGTCAGACAGGAAGACGGTGGAGTTGCTCTACGCCTACTACGACTGCGAGAATCTTATAAGTCGTCACAACGGCTCCACAACCCACAATGCACTCGGTCGCTTGACGAACGAGGAGGTTGAGGAGGAGTTGCAACGCCCATTGCGCCTTATCGAGCCACTTGCAAAGGTGGTGCGTGCGTACGCTTCGCCAGAGAGTGAGGATGCGGAGGATATGGACCTTGCACAGCCGTTTGCAAAGGCTCTGATGACTGCTTACTACAAGGCTTGTGCAGTATCGGGCTCACGACTTTTGCGAGAGTGGTCGAACATCGACCGTACAATCCGCAACATTGTGGCTGCGACACTGGCTCGTCAGCAGGGTGTGGCTATCGATACGGTTGTTGTTGGCGAGGATTCGGTAACGGAGTCGTTGGCTCGCAGTTCGGCTGCCGACTTCGGATTGCGTGCAGAGTTGCCATTTGTGGAGCAGTTGGTTGCCGCAGTTGCCGATGAACATAATATGATTGAGAAGGAGCGCAAAATCGACAATATCCGCTGGGCGGAGTTGTCGGAGTTATCGACCTTCGACTACTTTGACTTGAACGCCGTCATCGCATACTTGGTGAAGGTGAATATGGTGGCCCGTTGGGCGCTGCTCGATAGAAAGGTCGGTCGCGAGATGTTCGACCGCCTTGTGGCAGAACTCGATGGTAAGGAAATGATAAATAAATTATAACGATACATAATGAAAACTACGGGAAAAGTAAATGGTATCATCTCGAACATCGTTATCGTGAAGGCTGACGGTGCAGTCGGTCAGAACGAAATCTGCCATGTTTACGCAGGTGAGACCAAGATGATGGCGGAGGTCATCAAGGTTATAGGCGATGATGCCTATGTGCAGGTTTTCGATAGCACTCGTGGCTTGAAAATCGGCGATAAAGTAGAGTTTGAGGGACACATGCTCGAAGCGACTTTGGCTCCGGGAATGTTGTCGCGCAACTATGACGGTTTGCAGAACGACTTGGAGAAGATGGACGGTTTGTTCATCGCTCGTGGCTCGATTACCGAGCCGGTGGACTTCGAGAAGAAGTGGGAGTTCAAGCCGTTGGCAAAGGCTGGCGACAAGGTTTCGGCAGGTGCTTGGCTTGGTGAAGTGAAGGAGCAGTGGGTGGCACACAAGATTATGGTGCCGTTCGTAATGACCGGCAACTACACCGTAAAGAGTGTTGTCGAGGCTGGCGAGTACAAGGTTACCGACACTATCGCAGTTGTTACCGACTCGGACAACAACGAGTACAATATCACAATGGTACAGAAGTGGCCCGTTAAGCAGGCTATACGTTGCTACACCGAGAAGCCACGCCCTTCGCGCGTGATGGAGACGGGTGTTCGTGCAATCGACACCTTCAACCCACTTGCAGAGGGTGGTACAGGCTTTATCCCTGGTCCATTTGGTGCGGGTAAAACCGTATTGCAGCACGCTATCTCGAAGCAGGCTGAGGCTGATATCATCATCATCGTTGCTTGCGGTGAGCGTGCAAACGAGGTTGTGGAGATTTTCAAGGAGTTTCCAGAGTTGGTGGACCCACACACAGGTCATAAGTTGATGGAGCGTACCATCATCATCTGTAACACTTCGAACATGCCTGTTGCGGCTCGTGAGGCTTCGGTTTATACCGGTATGACTATCGGCGAGTACTACCGTTCGATGGGTTTGAAGGTTTTGGTGATGGCAGACTCGACCTCGCGTTGGGCTCAGGCGTTGCGTGAGATGTCGAACCGTTTGGAGGAGTTGCCGGGACAAGATGCGTTCCCTATGGACCTCTCGGCAATTATTTCGAGCTTCTACGCTCGCGCAGGTTTGGTTAAGTTGAACAATGGCGAGACCGGTTCGGTAACTTTCCTCGGTACAGTATCGCCTGCGGGTGGTAACTTGAAGGAGCCTGTAACCGAATCTACCAAGAAGGCTGCACGATGCTTCTACGCATTGTCGCAGGGCCGTGCCGACTCGAAGCGTTACCCTGCAATCGACCCACTCGATTCGTACTCGAAGTATTTGGAGTATCCTGAGGTTGAGGCTTATCTCGGCGAGAAGATTGAGAAGGATTGGGTACAGCTCGTATATCGCGGTAAGACACTTGTTCAGCGTGGTAAGGAGGCAAACGACCAGATTAACATCTTGGGTGATGACGGTGTACCTGTTGATTACCACGAGCGTTTCTGGAAGTCGGAGTTGATAGACTTCGTTATCTTGCAGCAGGACGCATTCGATGATATCGATGCAAACTGCCCAATGGAGCGTCAGCAGATGATGTACAAGAAGGTGCTTTCGATTTGCGAGCAAGACTTCGACTTTGCTGACTTTGAGGAGTGTTCAAAGTTCTTCAAGGGCTTGATTAACCTCTTCCGTCAGATGAACTATGCGGAGTGGAAGAGCGAGAAGTTCTACGACTACGACAAACAAATTGATGCTTACATCGCTAACCACATAAACCGATAAAAAGTTATGACACGAGCATTTCAGAAAATATATACAAAGATTGACAATATCACCAAGGCTACCGTAACGCTCCGTGCTACGGGCGTAGGTAATGACGAGTTGGCTACCGTAGGTGGTCGCCTCGCACAGGTGGTAAAGATTATGGGCGACAGCGTTACCTTGCAGGTCTTTGCAGGTACGGAGGGTTTGGCTACCGACTCGGAGGTTATCTTCCAGGGCGAGCCACCAAAGTTGCGCGTTTCGGACAACTTGGCAGGTCGCTTCTTCAACGCTTATGGTGAGCCACTCGAAGGCGGTGAGCCTATCGAGGGCGAGGCGCGAGAGATTGGTGGTCCTACCGTAAACCCATTCCGCCGTTTGCAGCCATCAGAGTTGATTGCTACCGGTATCGCAGGTATCGACCTTAACAACACTATCGTAACCGGTCAGAAGATTCCGTTCTTTGCAGACTCTGACCAACCTTACAACGCTGTTATGGCGAATGTGGCACTCCGTGCAAAGGCTGACAAGATTATCCTCGGAGGTATGGGATTGACAAACGATGACTTCCTCTACTTCAAGCAGGTGTTCGAGAATGCAGGAGCGTTGGACCGTATCGTATCGTTCGTAAATACTACGGAGAATCCTCCTGTGGAGCGACTCCTCGTACCTGATATGGCTTTGACCGCAGCGGAGTACTTTGCAGTGGATAAGGGCGAGAAGGTGTTGGTACTCTTGACCGATATGACCTTGTATGCCGATGCTTTGGCTATCGTGTCGAACCGTATGGACCAGATTCCATCGAAGGACTCTATGCCGGGCTCGCTCTATTCGGACTTGGCGAAGATTTACGAGAAGGCGGTTCAGTTGCCTAATGGCGGCTCAATCACCATTATTGCCGTAACCACTTTGTCGGGTGGCGATATTACACACGCTATTCCGGATAATACGGGTTATATCACCGAGGGACAGCTCTTCTTGCGTAACGACTCCGATACGGGTAAGGTTATCATTGACCCATTCCGTTCGTTGTCGCGTTTGAAGCAGTTGGTTATCGGAAAGAAGACTCGTGAGGACCACCCACAGGTGATGAACGCTTGTGTGCGTCTGTATGCCGATGCAGCGAATGCAAAGACCAAGTTGGAGAACGGTTTCGACTTGTCGGAGTATGACGAGCGTGCCTTGAAGTTTGCAAAGGACTACTCGGAGAAGTTGTTGGCTATCGATGTAAATATCGATATTACCGAGATGCTTGACACTGCGTGGTCGTTGTTTGCAAAGTACTTCTCGAAGGAGGAGGTTGCAATCAAGGCAGAACTTATCGAGAAATATTGGAAAGCATAACTAAACGATGGCAATCAAATTTCAATATAACAAGACTTCGCTCGGCGAACTCGGCAAACAGCTGAAAATGCGCCAGAAGGCACTCCCTACCATCAAGAGTAAGGAGTCGGCTCTGCGCTCCGAGGTTAAGCGTGCGAAGGACTCCGCAGCAGAGTACCGCGAGCGATTAGATGCGCTCATAGCCGAGTACGACTATATGGTGGCTCTGTGGGGAGAGTTTGATTGTACCCTTGTCAGCGTTGCAGATGTCGATTTAACAACACAAAAGATTGCGGGAGTTCGTATCCCTGTACTTCACGAGGTGAAATTCGAGAGCAAACCATTCGATTTGTTCTCTTCGCCTGCGTGGTATAGCGATGGCGTAGAGCTCTTGAAGAGAATTGCAACCTTGGGCATTGAGTTCGAGGTCTACAACCGCAAGACCGCACTTTTGGACTATGCACGCCGAAAGACTACTCAAAAGGTGAACCTCTACGAGAAGGTGCAGATACCAGGGTATGAGGACGCTATACGAAAGATTAAGCGATTTATGGAGGATGAGGAGAATCTCTCTAAATCGGCACAGAAAATCGTCAAAACTCGCCAGCAGGCTGCCGCAAAGGAGGGCGGAGAGAGATGATTGTAAAGATGATGAAATACAATATCGTCTTGTTCTCGGCAGAGCGTGAGCGTTTCGTGGAGCGTTTGCGTGAGTTGGGAATGGTCGATATCACCACCTCGGGTTGGGAGCCAACCGAGGCGGATAGAGAACTCGTTACCGCTATCGAGAGCCGTACAAAGGCACTCGCTGCGTTGGAGCAGTTTGCCAATAGTGAGGACTATTTGGCTGGTGGTGCAAGACTTGAAAAGGGCGAGGTCTTCGAGGCTTATCAGTCGGCTCAGAATACTATTGCTGCTGCCAAGTCGGAGAATGCTCGTCTGCAAAAGATGCTTGACGAGTGGCTTGCTTGGGGCGATTTCGACTGCTCGACACTTGTCAAGTTGGCAGAGAGTGGGGTGGTGTTGCGCTACTTCACGGCTCAAAGAGCAACCTTCGAGAAGAGCAGCGAGGAGTGGGGCGCAAACCTCAATATCGCTGTCGTAGGCGAGGACGACTCGACAGTTCGCTTTGTCGTTATCGGCAACGGCTCGGAGGAGATTGCAATTGATGCGCAGGAGCAGAAGGCTCCAACGATGAACAACTCGGAGTTGAAGGCTCAAATCGAGCAAAACGAGGCTGCCATAAAGGCTCAAAATGGAGTTTTGAGTGCAGTGGCTGATGCTCGTGCCGAGATTGAGGCTGAGTTGGCGGCTTTGAAGTGCCAAATGCAGGATGTTCGCATCGAAGCAACCGCAGATAAGGCTGCCGAGGGCTTGTTGCTCGTTATGGAGGGCTGGGCAGAGAAGGCTACTTCGGAGCAGGTTGATGCCGCTTTGAACGAATATCCGAATGTTGTCTATATCAAGGAGAATCCAACCGAGGAGGACGAAACACCGGTTAAGTTGAAGAACAACCGCTTTGCTCGCTTGTTCGAGTTGATTGGTGGCTTGTATGCCCTTCCAAAGTATGGTACGCTGGATATGACACCGTTCTTTGCACCGTTCTATATGCTCTTCTTCGCTATCTGTTTGAACGATGCGGGCTATGGTGCGATAATCCTCTTGCTCGGTATCTTGATGCGATTCTTGATGGGCGAGAAGATGCGCAAGATGTCCTACCTCACGATGATTTGCGGTGGCGCAACAACCCTCTTCGGATTGGCTACGGGCTCACTGTTCGGACTGTCTATACCTACTGCGCTGTTCGATTTCCAGGCGGAGTTCTTCTCGTGGGCATTGGCTCTCGGAGTATTCCAGATTCTGTTCGGTATGTTGCTTAACATTATCTTCAAGGCGAGCCACTTCGGCATTAAATCGACCTTCTCTACATTGGGTTGGTTTATCGTGCTTGTGTCGGGCTGCTTGGCGGGTGGTTTGCAACTGCTCAACGAATCGTGGGTAATTCCGGGCTTTACGACCTCCTCTATCGCCTTCTATGTGGCTATGGGTGTAGGCTTGTTTATGATGCTCTTCCTGAACGATTTGAGCCGTAAGCCTATCGAGTATATCTTGCTCTATGGCTTCTTGAAAAACTTTGCTTCGGGCTTGTGGGATACCTATAATAATATAACGGGCTTGTTGAGCGATGTGCTTTCCTATATCCGACTCTTTGCTATCGGCTTGTCGGGTGGTGTGTTGGCACAGGTTTTCAACTCGTTGGCTATGGGTCTTACAGGTCTTGATGCAGGTATCGAGCAGTTTACGGTTGGTACGGTGTTCCAGATTCTGGGTGCTACGGCAATCCTCTTGGTCGGACACGCCATCAACCTATTTATGTCCACCATTTCGTCATTCGTACACCCAATGCGTTTGACCTTCGTGGAGTTTTATAAAAATGCAGGCTTCGAGATGACAACACGCGCATTCGAGCCGCTTACAAAAGAGAAATAACAAACAATTTAATAACTAATTAAAACACATTACAATTATGAATTCAGCTTTGATTTTGGCCTATGTAGGTGTAGCACTTATGGTAGGCTTGGCAGGTATCGCATCGTCAGTTGGTACAGCAATTTGCGGTCAGACCGCAGTAGGTGCAATGAAGAAGAATGGTGGCGCTTTCGGTAGCTACATGATTCTTTCGGCGCTTCCTGGTTCGCAGGGACTCTACGGTTTCGTATGTTTCTTCATGGTTCAGGGACTTTTGACTCCTGAGATTTCGATGTTCCAGGCAGCCGCAGTATTTGGTGCAGGTTTGCTCGTTGGTATCGTTAACCTTGCAGCTGCTATCTATCAGGGTAAGGTCTGTGCTAACGGTATCGCAGCAATCGGTAACGGTCACGATGTTATGGGTAAAACCCTTATCCTCGCAGCGTTCCCAGAGTTGTATGCTATCTTGACCGTAGCAGCTACCTTCCTTATCTCTAACGCTGTCGCATAGTAAAATCGTTTTTAAGCAGCGATAGCTGCGTTAAACATCGGTAGCCGAGTTGCTCACATACGCCTAAGTATGCTGCGCACTCGGCTCCTTGTTTGCCTTGCTCTCATCTGCTTAAAATCAATTTTCTTTATGCGACGGGTGTGTTACCCACCCCCCCCCTAAATCCCCCTCCTGTGAGGGGGACTTTTTTATACAACAAAATAAGCACCTTCGTAATCCCGAAGGTCTTTCTTTTGCGATGTACCACATCTCACGACTTCTGACAAGAAATTAAATTCCCTATTTATCCCTGTTGGTAATCGTAAAAATAGGTTGAGAATTTTTCTCAACCTATTTAGTTTTCCGTTTTCCGTTTTAATCCTGCTGCGCAGGCTTTTCACTGCTCCGTCTCGGCATAGTCTGCAAGCAGCCTCTGCTCTCGACTTAATCGCAGCGGTTCGTTTTCCGTTCCTCCTCGGCATCTTTTTCGAGGATATCATCGCCCTCCCAGTCAAACATCGGGAACTCGGTGCGTTCGCCCAATTGGAAACGGGTGTAGGTTATCGGCAGACCTCGTTCGAGATACATCTGCTCGTAGGCAGTCTTTACCGACAAAACCTCGTCAGCATACCCCGAACCGTAGATATCGTTATTTGCCACCTCACACTTTAAGTCGAACTTATCAATCACCGCCGAGGTGTAGGCGAAGAGGTGTTGTGAATCGGTTTTGAGATTTATCCAACCATCTTTGCGGAGTAACTTTGCGTAGTACTCTAAAAAAATAGGTGCTGTTAGACGCTTCTTTGCTCGCTTGGTGCGGAGTTGCGGGTCGGGAAATGTTATCCAAATCTCATCGACTTCGCCCTCGGCAAAGAGTGATGTTATAAACTCGATGCGGGCACGCAGGAAACCTACATTACCCATCTTGCGCTCCGTAGCAGTCTTTGCACCACGCCATATACGGGCACCTTTAATATCCACGCCGATAAAGTTCTTGTCGGGATTGCGTTCTGCAAGGGCAACGGTATATTCACCCTTTCCGCAACCGAGTTCGAGAACTATCGGGTTGTCGTTGTGAAAGAAATCCTTGCGCCAATTACCTTTCAGAGGGTGGTCGGTGCGGAACATCTCCTCGAATGCCGGTTGCACGAAACACTCGAAGGTCAGGTTTTCTGCAAATTTTCTGAGTTTATCTTTTCCCATCTCTATTTTAATTCTATTCCTATTGCCTCCATGCCTCGTACTGCCGATTGTGGCTCGAAGGAGAAGGTGTAGAGCCCTTTTTGGCTCAACAAAACATCTGCTCGATATGGTAGGCTCTCGGTGGTTGCTACCGTAAGAGCAGTGCGAGGGTGGTGTAACGCCAATACTATCTCCTCCTCAAAGTGGCGGGCATCGGGTGTCGTTATCGCCACTTTTAGTGGTAGGGTTGCCTGCTTGAAGTTGTCGTTATAGCGTAATGCAATGTTGATGTTGCGCAACGAGATTGTATCGCTATTGTCGTATGTAATGCTCTCTGCACTATCCCACGACTGTACATCTACGCCCACCATCTGCGTATTTTGTGGAGCGAGGCAACCATACATCGCTATCGCCAAAACAGCCACTATAATACGCACACTGCCTCTCATTATTCTACTCTTGCTTAGGCTTATTGTTGTTATTATGGTGGTGTCTGTGCGGTCTGTTGTGGCGATTGTTGCCCTGCTGACCGCCTTGACCGCCTTGACCGCCTTGCTGAGCAGGCTGAGTATTCTGACCGCTATCTTGCGCAGTCTTACTCTCGTCTGAATTGTGGCGATTCTTCTTCTTTTTGCGCTTCTTCGCCTTGTCGAAACGGGTGATGCTATCCTCCTCGGTGCGATATGTTGGCTCCTCAACTTGTGGCTCGAAATCCTCTCCGAGGATAGACTCAACCTTCCCGCCATTGCGATTTACCGAGAGAATCTCACGCACACGCGATACCGGAATTGTTACCAAATTCGACATCGAATCCTTGCTTGTTGAGAAGGTCATTGTGTGAGCGAGGATATCGCTCTTTACGAGGAAGTATTCGCCATCAATTGCCTGCAACGGCTCACGCAAACGAGGCATCGAACGGCGAGCATCAGCATATACATCGTATTCGTAGGTCAGGCAACACTTCAATTTCGAGCATTGTCCTGCCAACTTCAATGGGTTAAGCGATAGGTCCTGCACACGGGCTGCGCCTGTTGTTACACTCGAAAAACTCGATACCCACGATGCACAACATAACTCACGACCACACGCTCCGATACCTCCGATACGACCTGCCTCCTGACGAGCACCAATCTGTTTCATCTCGATACGGATATGGAACTGCTCGGCAAATACCTTGATAAGTTCACGGAAATCGACACGACCATCTGCTATATAGTAGAATATCGCTTTAATCTTATCGCCTTGATACTCCACATCACCAATCTTCATATCCAAGCCCATGTCGGCTGCGATTTGGCGCGAGCGAATCATCGTTTCGTGTTCGAGGGCGATAGCCTCCTGCCACTTCTCGATGTCGTAAGGGCGAGCCTTGCGGTAAATCTTCTTGAACTCTCCGTTGTGAGGGTTGAAGCCGATACGCTTCATCTGTCGTGCCACCATGTCGCCCGTGAGCGAGATGATGCCGATATCGTGACCGGGCGAAGCCTCCACCGCTACGATATCGCCAACCTGCAAAGATAAGTTGTTTACATTCTGATAGAACGAACGGCGAGTATTCTTGAAACGTACCTCGAAAATATCTGTCGGGAAGTTGTCGGGGTATTCGCCGAGCCAAGGCTCCTCGTGCAAGCGGAAACAGCCTCGTGCCTCTCTTGCATAAGGCTCACCAGCCTCATTTACACCGAATGCAACGCCACGACCAACTTCGGGTTTATCATATTTTGTGTAATCCATAATTCGCAAAAGTCAATATTTTGCGTAAAGATAGAGAAAAAAACGGAAAACGAAAAGCGGAAAACGGAAAACTTTTAATTTTTTGGGGGTACTGGGGGTACTGGGGAAGGAATTCGGGGTAGCGAAAAACTTTCAGCGCACCCCATAAAGCGACCAACGGGAGCGCCCCCCCCCAGAAATGTTGCGCCTTGACCACCCTCGGAGTCCAGAAAACAAATCCTACGATATTTTTCGCAGATAACGCAGATAACGCGCAACCTGAACGCCATAGAGAATGGCTGCGGTTGAGAGTCCAACTATATAGCCGACAATCAATCCCGTAGCACCCATTCCGAGTTGGAACGCTACAAAGTAGCCTACCGGTATATTCAGCACGATGTAGGCAATAAACGATATTACGGCGATACTTTGCACCTGTTGTAATCCTCGTAAGACACCCACTAAAATACATTGTAATGCATCAGAGAGTTGGAATGCTCCATAGAGGATTAGCATCTGCGAGGCGAGGACAATGACCTCCTCATTTTTGGTAAAGAGCAACGGCATAATATGGCGTAGCGATACAAAAGTTGCAATTACACAGATACCCCAAACTATCGCCATCGAGAGCGAGGAGCGCACCACATCGCATATCTCGTTGATATCCCTGCGACCGAAGGCGTGTGATACGCAAATAGTTGTAGCCGAGCCGAGCGATAGAATCAGCATAAAGGTACAATTACCATAGGTGTTGCCCACCTGATTTGCACTTATCGCCTCTGCACCAAACCAACCCATCATGATGCCCGTAACGATAAACGCCAACGCCTCCAACACCATCTGTCCCGAAATTGGAAGTCCCATTTTCAGCAGATGCAGCGAGTTCTTCCAATGCTTTGCCTTGCGTGAGAATAGCGATAGGTACTCTCTGTAACGCTTTGCATAGATAAAATATCCGCCGAGCAGTATCGGGTTGAGAATACGGGAGATAAGAGTTGCCAAACCTGCTCCATATACTCCCATCGGCTCAAAACCGCACTTACCAAAGATAAAGACATAGTTCAGCACTATGTTTATGATGTTGGTAATGATGGCAACAATCATTGCCGACTTGGTGTTGCCCACGCCCTCCAAAAACTGTTTGAACGAACCGTAGAACATCGCAAATGGCAAGCAGTACGCCATCAGTCGGTAGTATGGCAGAGCCATATCGACCACCTCAATAGGTTGCCCCAGGCGGTAGAGCAGAGGCTCGGTTGCAATCTGCAAAGCCATACACGCCAGACCGAAAATCGGATAGAAGAGTAGTGTCGTTTCGAGGTAGTGAGCCATCTTCTGCTTGTGCCCCTGCACGAACAACTCTCCGATTATTGGAGTAAGACCAATCGAGAGCCCCATGCACAAAAAAGTGAATACCCACGCAATAGTAGAGCCGAATGCCACGGCAGCCAATGGCACAGCGTCTTCACCGCCATACATTCCCACCATGGCACTATCCGCCACCTGCACCGCAATATAGCCCAACTGAGCCAACATTACGGGCAGGGCAAGGCGCAGAATCTCGCCCACCTTGGATAGATATTTTGCTCTAAATGCCATAATCGGTCGCAAAGATACCAATAAATTGAGAATTGAGAGTTGAGAATTAAGAATTATTTTTCTCTCTCAACTCTCAACTCGAAAAGTTCTCTGTTTTAATCCCACTGCGTGGGCTTTTCACTGCTCCGTCTCGGCATAGTCTGCAAGCAGCCTCTGCTCTCGACTTAATCGCAGCGGTCCGTTTTCCGTTTTCCGTTTTCCGTTTTCCGTTCTCAACTCTATCCCGCCATTGCACGGCTCTGCCGAATTGTAATCTTTCCTTTTGTTGCCCCGACAACAATCTCGACATTTGGCGCAATCTCGCCTGCGACAATCATCGCAGCAATCGGCTCCTCAACCTCGCTGACAACCGTACGGCGAATGGCTCTCGCTCCGTAGCGCGATGAAAAGCCGAGCCGAGCCAACTCGCGCAGTGCCGTAGGGGTTACACGCAGACGATAACCGAGTTTTTCGAGCCTGTGGCGCAGCGTAGTAACCTCCAACCGCACAATCTGCTCGGCATCGCACTCGGAGAGCGAAGCGAAGAGTATCACCTCGTCAATACGATTGAGAAACTCGGGCGAGAATGTACGCTCGGCAGCACGGCGATACTCCGCCTCGGCTGTGGTGTGGAGTTGGCGCGAAGGTGTGCCAAAACCTATGCTGTTGCCACGCTCCGCCACCTCGCGCGAGCCGATATTCGAGGTCATTATAACAATGGTATTGCGAAAATCAACCGTGCGCCCCGAGCCATCTGTCAGTCGCCCCTCATCGAAGAGTTGCAACAGAGTGTTAAAGATTGACGGGTGTGCCTTCTCAATCTCATCGAGCAGTACCACCGAGTAGGGCTTGCGGCGTACCGCCTCGGTGAGTTGTCCACCCTCGCCATAACCTACATATCCGGGAGGCGAGCCGATAAGGCGTGCGACATTGTGAGCCTCGCCAAACTCCGACATATCCAATCGTATAAGCGCACTCCGAGAGCCAAAGAGGTGGTGTGCCAACTCCTTTGCCATAAGTGTTTTGCCTACGCCCGTAGGTCCAGCCACGAGAAATACGCCGAGAGGCCTGCGCTCATCGTGCAATCCGGAATGGGAGCGACAAATATGGCGTGAGATACGGCGTAAAGCCTCCTCCTGACCGATAATGCGAGAGGTCAGGTGCTGCTCCAAACCTTGCAGATGGAGAGCCGTTGAGGTTGTCATCTGCTCGGCAGGTATGCCTGTTGCAACTGTCAAACACTTCGCCACCTCCGCCTTGCCTATCTTGACAAATGCCCCTTCGTGGTTGAGGTGTGCCGTAGCACCGACCTCGTCCAAAAGGTCTATCGCCTTGTCGGGAAAGTGGCGGTCGGTGATATATCGCCCAGACAACTCCACGCAGGCACGCAGAGCCTCCTCGGTATAGCGTACCGAGTGGTGCTGCTCGTAGAGTGGTGCGATATTGCGCAGAATATCAAGCGTTTCACTCTCGGTTGTCGGCTCAACCATCACTCGCTGGAAGCGGCGTTCGAGGGCTGAATCACACTCAATATTTTCGCGATACTCATCGGGAGTGGTGGCTCCTATGGTCTGAATCTCCCCACGCGCAAGAGCAGGCTTCAAGATGTTTGCCGTGTCGAGCGAGCCTTGTGTTGCTCCTGCACCTACTATGGTGTGAATCTCGTCAATAAAGAGAATCGTATCGCCACGACTTCGCAGTTCGTCAAGCACCTGTTCGAGTCGCTCTTCAAACTCTCCACGATACTTCGTACCTGCAACAAGCGATGCGACATCAAGCGCAAAGATGCGTTTGCCGGCTATGGTGTGCGGAACATCTCCTGCGACAATGCGCAGAGCCAACCCCTCCACAATGGCGCTTTTGCCCACACCCGCCTCGCCAACAAGTACGGGGTTGTTCTTTTTGCGGCGAGCGAGAATTTGAACTACACGCTCCGTTTCGCGCTTGCGACCTACCACAGAGTCTATTTTTCCTTGTCGTGCCTGCTCGGTAAGGTCCGTACCAAATCGCTCCAAAACAGAGTTTTCAATCTTCTCGGTTGTTGTCAAATTAGCCTCTGTCGTATTGTCGTTGCTACTCTCGTTTTCCGTTTTTCGTTCCCCGTTTTCCGCTTGCATGGAGAATACCTCTGCCGTAATGTTATAGAGTGCGAATATTCGAGAGGATAGGGTAGTCGTATCCTCCAAAATATCAATTACGGCATGTATGGTCGAAATCCTTCCTGCATCGGGAAAACGCTCTGCAAGATGGTCGGAATACTCCTTGTAGAAGATGTCGGGCGAGAGGGTATCATGCCCCATACGATAGGCTACACGCTCCAATCGCAACTTTAACTGAAAGAGTTGCCAATCTTGCAATATTTGATTGAATATTTTGTATGCCATTGACCCCTCCGAGGAGAGTATCTGCAACATTAAACAATCTCGGAGAGAGCATTTTGTATCGACTTGCGCTGCGTTAAATACCGCCTGCGCCATTGCGCTCTCCAAACTCTTAGAAATATTAGTTTTCATCTCCATTATACAAATTTTCGGCAGTATAACGAAGATGAAAATTGTTTTAGTATATGCGGAGAGTTGAGAACTGAGAGTTGAGAACTGAGAGCGCACCCCATAGAGCGACCAACGGGAGCGCCCCCATTAAGGGCGGAACGCCCGCCCCTATAAAGCAGTCGTAGACTGCGCCCCCAGAAAGGTTGCGCCTTGACAAGGCTCGGAGTTCGCAAAACAAAAAAAGCCAATAGCCATAGCTATTGGCAAAGAAATCCTATTTGTGAAATTATTTCACAAATAGGATTTCTCTATATTTAGGCAGTGTCCAAATCTGGTCATCTACAACCTCTTCGAGTTTATCGACCTCGGTGCGAATCTTGTCGAAATAGACCGCTACGGTGTCGTGGTAGATGATAGCCTTTTGACGGGTATTTTCGATAATATTTGCCTTTTTACGAGCCTCAATCATATCCGCTACCAACTTCTGAATCAGGGCGGTGCGTCTTTGAATAAGGCGAATTAACTCCTCATCGCTCTTCGACTTCATGCCTATTTGGTGCATCTTCCAAACCTTGTCCAAAAGAATATCCTCGTAGCGAGAGGCGATAGGTACAATATGGTTCATCGCCAACTCTCCCAATACACGAGCCTCGATTTGAATCTTCTTTACATAATGCTCCCATTTGATTTCGGTACGAGCCTCCAACTCCTTGGCGTTGTAAACACCCATATTGGCAAATAGCTCAATGCTGCGAGTGTCGAGGTAGCGGTCGAGTACGAGTGGGGCAGATGTTTCGCAATCCAACCCTCTGCGCTCCGCCTCCTTGCGCCACTCCTCCGAGTAGCCATTGCCATCGAAGCGAATCGCCTTGCACTCACGAATCAACTCACGCAGACGCTCATATATCGCTTTATCCTTCTTTTCGCCCTTGGCGATACGGGCATCAACTCTCTTGCGGAAGTCGATAAGTGCCTCTGCAACAGCGGTGTTGAGTACAATCATCGCATCGGCACAGTTGTCCGAAGAGCCTACCGCACGGAACTCGAAACGGTTACCCGTGAAGGCAAATGGCGAGGTGCGGTTGCGGTCGGTATTATCGAGCAGGAGCGATGGAATCTGCGTCAAACCGCCCATGCGAAATACATTCTTCGAGTCGAAGCGGATATCCTCGTTGTCGAGCGACTGTTCAATCTTGTCGAGTACCTCCGAAATCTGCGTTCCGAGGAAGGTTGATATAATTGTCGGAGGAGCCTCGCCTGCACCCAAACGATGCTCGTTCGATGCACTCATCACCGAGGCCTTCAACAATCCGTTGTGGCGATGTACGGCAGCAATAACATTCACGAGGAAGGTCATAAACTGCAAGTTCTCGAAGGTCGTACGCCCGGGTTTGAGTAGGTTTACGCCAGTGTTTGTTCCGAGCGACCAATTGTTGTGCTTACCCGAGCCGTTAATACCTTTGAATGGCTTTTCGTGCAAAAGTACTCTGAAATGGTGACGTGTTGCGACCTTGCCCATAATGGTCATTAACAATTGGTTATGGTCGTTCGCAAGGTTTGCCTCCTCATATATCGGAGCCAACTCGAATTGGTTTGGTGCAACCTCGTTGTGGCGTGTTTTGAGTGGAATACCGAGTTTTAAGCACTCGTACTCCAAATCCTTCATAAAGGCGAGTACGCGCTGCGGAATAGCTCCGAAATAGTGGTCGTCTAACTGCTGATTTTTTGCCGATTCGTGTCCCATAAGGGTACGACCTGTCTGCACCAAGTCGGGGCGTGCCGACCAAAGGGCATCATCAACCAAAAAATACTCCTGCTCCCAACCGAGAAAGACCTTCACATGCTCAACACTACGGTCGAAGTAGCGACACACCTCTGTTGCGGCATTTGAAACTGCGGTTATTGAACGAAGCAGAGGGGTTTTGTAGTCGAGCGCCTCGCCCGTGTAAGAGATGAAAACCGTTGGAATACAAAGCGTTGTATCTACGATAAATGCAGGCGATGTAGGGTCCCATGCCGAGTAACCTCGTGCCTCGAATGTGTTACGGATACCACCGCTTGGGAAAGACGATGCGTCAGGCTCCTGCTGAACAAGCACCTTGCCCGAGAACTCTTCGAGCATACCTCCCGTACCATCGGGCTCGGAGAAGGAGTCGTGCTTCTCTGCCGTTCCACCCGTAAGTGGCTGAAACCAATGGCAGTAGTGGTCTGCGCCATTTTCGAGAGCCCATTGACGCATTCCCGCAGCCACCGCATCGGCAATATCTGCCGAGAGTGGGGTGTTGTTCTCGATGGTGTCGAGCAGTGCGGTGTAAATCTGCTTGTTGAGGTACTTGCGCATCTGCTGGCGACCGAAAACCATCTCGCCAAAGTAGTCAGACGGATTGCGTGAAGGGGCTTTCACCTCGACCGGTTTGTGGTCGAGAGCCTTCTCGAACATCTTGAATCGTAGTAACGACATAACTTTTCTGTTTTGCTTGTGTGATGCAAAGATAGAGATAAAAACGGAAAACGGAAAACGGAAAACGGGAAACTTGTAGTTTTGGGTTAAAAAAAATATTCGATTTATCGAAAAACGATAATAAATAAAGTGCGTTTATGGGGTTGTAGTAAGTCTGTTTATCGAAAAACAATAAAACAATGGTGGGCGAGACAAATGAGACGAATGGGGAAATTGGATAAATTAGTAAGGTTAGAAAATGCCTATTGGTCTTATTCTCTCACCTAAACTCCGAGGGTGGTCAAGGCGCAACATCTCTGGGGGCGCAGTCTACGACTGCTTTATGGGGGCGGGCGTTACGCCCTTAATGGGGGCGCTCACTCCGTTCGCTTTATGGGGTGCGCTGAAAGTTTGTCGCTACCCCGAATTCCTTCCCCAGTACCCCCAGTATCCCCAGTAAGCACCGAAGGTGCGCCCCCAGTAATCCCCAGTAATCCCCAGCCCCCCCCCCCAAAAAAAAATTAAAAGTTTTCCGTTTTCAGATTCCCGTTTTCCGTTTTTTTTATTACCTTTACACGATTTTAGAGAAGTAGTAACAAAAAGTGACTAAAAAATACAATTTTTTACCTTAAACTAAATTCTAACAAAAACTATGGCAACAAACAATCGTGAAAAGTTATTCGCCGAGTTCCCACCGGTTTCGACCGAGGCGTGGGAGGCTGCGATAACTGCCGACCTCAAAGGTGCCGACTATGAGCGCAAGTTGGTATGGCGCACAACCGAGGGTTTCAACCTTCGCCCATACTACCGCGCCGAGAACCTTGAAGGTCTTGAAACACTTGGCACAGGTGCCGGTGAGTTCCCTTATTTGCGTGGTGTAAGCACTGACAACACTTGGCTTACTCACCAAACTATCAAAGTGGCTTGCCCTAAGGAGGCTAACGCTACTGCTCTTGCAATGTTGGAGTCGGGTGTTGATTCGCTCGGTTTCTGCTTCTGCGAGGCTGAGGTTGAGCCTACCGCAGAGAGCATTGACGCTCTCTTGGCAGGTATCGTACTCCCTGCTGTTGATGTAACAGTTTGCGGAAAATTCGCTGCAAAGGCTGGCGAGTTGATTTTAGCAAAGGCTGAGAAGGAGGGTGTGGCAAAGGCTGACCTTCGTCTTAACATCGCCTTGGACCCACTCGTTAAGGGTATGACCGTGAATGGTGCTTGCTGCGACTGCGAGGCTTTGGTTTCGCTCGTTAAGGCTACACAGGAGTACAAGAAGGTGCGCGTAATCACCGTTTCGGGACACTACTTCTCTGATGCCGGTTCGACCATCGTTGAGGAGTTGGCATTCTCGTTGGCAGCTGCTCACGACTATCTCGTATGGTTGATGGAGGAGGGTTGCACCGTTGATGAGGTGGCTCGCAAGATTCGCTTCTCGTTCGCCGTTACTTCGAACTACTTTATGGAGATGGCTAAGTTCCGCGCTGCTCGTCTTTTGTGGGCGAACATCGTGAAGAAGTATGAGCCTGCATGCAACTGCTCTTGCAAGTTGTACGCTCACGCTCGCACTTCGGCATGGAACCAAACCGCATACGACCCTTATGTAAATATGTTGCGTGGTACTACCGAGGCTATGTCGGCTGCTATCGCAGGTGTTCACTCGTTGGAGGTTCTTCCATTCGACCATTCGTACGCAGAGCCTTCGGAGTTCTCGTATCGTATCGCTCGTAACGAGTCGCTCCTCTTGAAGCATGAGTCGCACTTCGACCAGGTTATCGACCCTGCCGGAGGTTCGTACTATATCGAGAATTTGACCAACAGCATCGCTAACGAGGCTTGGAAACTCTTCCTCGAAGTTGAGGAGAAGGGTGGCTATGAGGAGGCTCTCAATGCAGGCTTCATCGTTGAGCGCGTGAAGGCTTCGGCTGCTGCAAAGGATAAGGCTGTGGCTACTCGCCGTCAGATTTTGCTCGGTGCAAACCAGTATCCTAACTTCACCGAGGTTGCTGACGCTGCTGTTTCGGCAGAGGCTGTAACTCGCGTAGAGAATGAGAATGTAATTACCCCATATCGTGGTGCTATGGCATTCGAGTCGATGCGTTTGGGTGTTGACCGCAGCGGTAAAGAGCCTAAGGCATTTATGCTCACTTGCGGCAACTTGGCTATGGCTCGTGCACGTGCGCAGTTCTCTTGTAACTTCTTCGCATGTGCAGGTATCCGCGTAATCGACAACAACTTCTTCAAGTCGGTTGAGGAGGGGGTTGAGGCAGCACTCGCATCGAAGGCTGAAATCGTAGTCGTTTGTGCTTCTGACGATGACTACGCAGAGGTTGCTCCAAAGGTTAAGGAGTTGCTCGGTGGCAAGGCTATCCTTGTCGTTGCCGGCGCACCTGCTTGCACCGAGGAGTTGCAGTCAAAGGGTATTAACAACTTTATCAGCGTCAAGAGCAATGTCCTCGAAACATTGAAGGGCTACTTGGCACAGATGGGTATCTAATCGAAGGAGGAAATTAACATGAGAGCAAAATTTGCAGAATTGAAATATGCAGGCGGCGCAGCTGCTTGCCACGCTGAGGCTAAGGAGCCTTGGCTCACTGCCGAGCAGATACCCGTAAAGGATAACTATACAGCGGCAGATTTGGAGGGTATGGAGCACTTGAACTATGCAGCAGGTCTTGCACCATTCTTGCGTGGTCCTTACTCTACTATGTATGTAATGCGTCCTTGGACTATCCGTCAGTACGCAGGTTTCTCGACTGCCGAGGAGTCTAACGCATTCTATCGCCGTAACCTCGCAGCAGGTCAGAAGGGACTTTCGGTTGCATTCGACCTCGCTACTCACCGTGGTTACGATGCTGACCACCCACGTGTAGTAGGTGATGTCGGTAAGGCAGGTGTATCTATCTGCTCGGTTGAGGATATGAAGGTGTTGTTCAACGGCATTCCACTCGACAAGATGTCGGTGTCGATGACAATGAACGGTGCTGTACTTCCTGTTCTTGCATTCTACATCGTTACCGGTTTGGAGCAGGGTTGCACACTCGACCAGTTGGCAGGTACTATCCAGAACGATATTTTGAAGGAGTTTATGGTGCGTAACACCTATATCTATCCTCCAAAGTTCTCGATGAAGATTATCGCTGACATCTTCGAGTACACTTCGAAGAATATGCCTAAGTTCAACTCGATTTCGATTTCTGGTTACCACATGCAGGAGGCAGGTGCTACCGCCGATATCGAGTTGGCATACACCTTGGCTGACGGTTTGGAGTACTTGCGTGCAGGTATCAACGCAGGCATGTCGATTGACGCCTTCGCACCACGTTTGTCGTTCTTCTGGGCTATCGGTATGAACCACTTTATGGAGATTGCCAAGATGCGTGCAGCTCGTATGTTGTGGGCAAAGATTGTTAAGCAGTTCGAGCCTAAGAATCCTAAGTCGCTCGCATTGCGTACCCACTCGCAGACTTCGGGTTGGTC
>SUZE01000019.1 GCA_015060075.1 Rikenellaceae bacterium
ATTAAGTCGAGAGCAGAGGCTGCTTGCAGACTATGCCGAGACGGAGCAGTGAAAAGCCCACGCAGTGGGATTAAAACGGAAAACTAAAATTATTGAAGAATAATTATCAATTAAAAACTCTCGTCTCTCATCTCTCGTCTTTCGTCTAAAAAAACAGACACAACACTTAAATAAATATATGTAATTATGAAAAAAATCGTTTTTGTAACAATGGGAATTATTGCAATGGCACTTACCTCGTGTAAGGAGAAGGCTGAGCAGCCTTGGATTGTTGACCGTTTTGACGATGTCAAAATTATCCGCTACGAGGTGCCTGAGTTTGAGAATCAGTCACTCAACGACAAACTCTTAATCTACTACTTGGCAGAGTCTGCAAAGTGTGGTCGTGACATCTTGTTCGACCAGAACTTCAAGTACAACCTTACAATCCGCCGTGCGTTGGAGAAGATTTACACCTCGTACGATGGCAACAAGGAGTGTCCTGAGTTCAAGGCTATGGAGAAGTATTTGAAGAAGGTTTGGTTGGCTAATGGTATCCACCACCACTACTCGAATGACAAGTTCGCACCTGAGTTCTCGCGCGAGTGGTTCTCGGCACAGTGGGACAAGTACAGCGTTGAGTCACCTGTTGAGAAAGAGGTTATCTTGGAGGCTATCTTCAACCCTGCACTCTACGCTACCCGCCTCAATCAGGCTAAGGGCGCAGATGTTATCGCAACATCGGCAGGCAATTACTATGAGGGCTTGACTCAGAAGGAGGTTGAGAAGTTCTACAACAAGATGATTAAGAAGGCAGGTAATGACCCACGCCCAATTTCGTACGGTTTGAACTCGAAACTCGTAAAGGAGAATGGCAAAATCGTAGAGAAGACCTACAAGATTGGCGGTATGTACACCGAGGCTTTGGAGCAGATTGTTTATTGGTTGGAGAAGGCACAAGAGGTTGCTGCCGAGCCTACCAAGAGTATTATCGCAAAACTTATCAAGTACTACAAGTCGGGCGACTTGCGCGACTTTGACGAGTTCAATGTTGCATGGGTACAGGACACCGAGTCGAATGTCGATTTCGTAAATGGTTTCACCGAGGTTTATGGTGACCCACTCGGATATAAGGCTTCGTGGGAGTCGGTTGTCAATTTCCGCGACAAGAAGGCTTGCGAGCGTACACAGATTATCTCGGATAATGCACAGTGGTTCGAGGACCACTCGCCAATCAACCCTGCATACCGCAAGGAGGTTGTGAAGGGTGTTTCGGCAAAGGTTATCACCGTGGCAATGCTCGGTGGCGACACCTACCCTACAACCCCTATCGGCATCAACCTTCCAAATGCCGATTGGATTCGTAAGGACTACGGCTCGAAGTCGGTGACTATCGACAATATAACCTACGCATACAAGAAGGCTGCACAGGGCAATGGCTTCTCGGAGGAGTTCGTACTTCGCGAGGAGGACCGCACTCGCATGAAGGAGTACGGCAAGCTCTCTGACGACCTCCACACCGACCTTCACGAGTGTCTTGGTCACGGCTCAGGTCAGTTGGCTCCGGGCACTACCGGAACAGAGTTGGGTGTTTACTCTTCGGCTCTCGAAGAGACTCGTGCAGACCTCTTCGCACTCTACTATCTCGCTGACGAGAAGATGATTGAGATTGGCTTGATTCCTTCGCTCGATGCAGCGTGGGCACAGTACGCATCTTACATTATGAACGGTGCTATGACACAACTCTCTCGTATCGAGTTGGGCAAGGATGTCGAGCAGGCTCACATGCGTAACCGCAAACTCATCTCTTGCTGGGCATACGACCTCGGCAAGGAGGATAATGTTATCGAGTGGGTAGTTAAAGATGGCAAGCGTTATATCGTTGTAAACGACTTCCAGAAGTTGCGCACAATCTTCGGCGAGCAGCTCCGTGAGATTCAGCGCATCAAGTCGGAGGGCGACTTCGAGGCTGGTAAGGCATTGGTTGAGAAGTATGCCGTTAAGATTGACCAAGAGCTTCACAAGGAGGTGCGCGAGCGTTACTACGCTCTCAACATCGAGCCTTACGGAGGTTTCGTAAACCCTGAGTACGAATTGGTTAAGGAGGGTGACAAGATTGTGGATGTAAAGGTTTCGTACCCTGCAAACTACATCGAGCAGCACCTCCACTACTCGAAGGATTACTCGTTCTTGCCAAGTTTGAACTAATTGTCGAAACTTGACAAAACAATCGACAGCGAGGGTATAAAAATACCCTCGTTGTTTTTATTTCATATTTTTTGTACCTTTGCAAAAACTAACCATCTACCTATGAAATTTTTACTTCTTTCTATCCTATTACTGTTTTCGCAAAGTGTGTGTGCCAGCGACTCTACGAGGGTAAAGTCACAAAGGAAAATAGCGGATACCGTCAATGTCGTACCACCACCTGCTACACCTGCACCATTGTTCACAGATATTATCCCGCAACCACTCTCAGTAGTTAAGGGCGAGGAACGTTTTACTATCAACGAGCGCACTGCCATAATCTGCGATAAGGAGGTTACAAAGGCTGCCGACTATTTGCGTCTATACCTCCCTTTGGAGCGTACCAAAGGCAAAAAGAGCAATTCGATACGGCTTCTGCTCAACAACAAACTCGGTCAAGAGGAGTACACTCTCTCGATAGACAAAAACGGCATAGAGATATGTGGAGGCGACTATGGAGGAGTATTTAACGGCATACAATCGTTGTTACAACTTCTTCCACACAATGTCTACTCAAAAACTGCCCAACTACCAATGGAGGTGTCTTACATCGAAGTTAAAGATGCCCCTCAATATCACTATCGAGGTCTTCTGCTCGATGTTGCACGAACTTTCCAGCCTGTGCATGAAGTTAAGCGGGTATTGGACTACATGGCATACTGCAAATTGAATAAATTTCACTTCCATTTGGTCGATAACTCGGCATGGTGTATCGAAATTAAAAAATACCCTCACCTTGCCAAAATCGGAGGTTTTCGAGGTGGAGACTCGCCGCTTCACCCCATCTATGGTCGCTTCAACCAAAAATATGGTGGTTACTACACCCAAGAGGAGTTGCGAGATATAGTAGCCTATGCCGCCGAGCGCAATATCGAGGTGATACCTGAGATTGATATGCCCGGACACAGCAAGGCCCTCGGAGCAATTCACCCAACAATTCTCTGCAACTACACGCCCGACACCTCATGCACTAACGGAATAGATAACCGCAATGTATGGTGCGTTGCGAAGGAGTCAAACTACGCCCTTATTGAAGATATCATACGAGAGATGGTCGAAATTTTCCCTTCGCAATACCTCCACATAGGTGGCGATGAGGTGCAATATGCACAATGGGAGCCTTGCCCCGACTGTCAGCGTTTGATGAAGGAAAAGGGACTAAAAAGTGGAGCGCAGCTCGAACAGCATTTCCTCAACCGTGTATCGGATATTCTCACAAAGTATAATCGCAAGGCTGTGGTATGGGACGAAGCTGTTGATGGTGGTCTACTCCCGAAGACAACTTTGGTTTCGGGTTGGCGAGGTATAAAGCAGTGCCTTAACTCCACAGCCAACGGCTATCCTACTATCATAATGCCGGCAAGTATCTTCTATCTTGACCAGCGACAAGCGCTACATGAGCGAGGACACCACTACTCAAAGGGTATATCGCTCAAAACCATCTGCGACTTCACATTCGAGAATGCAGGTTTCAGCAGTGAGCAACGCAAACATATTGCAGGTATTGAGGGTGCATTTTGGGGAGAGACATACCTCCCACACATCAACCCCAAAGGACACTTCTCAGACTACTTGGAGTACATGCTTTTTCCGCGTCTGTTTGGTGTAGCAGAGGTGGCATGGAGTAGCACCCGCCGTTCGTATGACGATATGATGAAGGTTTTGAAGGACAACTTCTTCTACAAATTGCAGGCCATGAGCGCAACATTCCGTCTTGAACCTCCTACTATCAAGGTTGAAAATGGCAAAATTTTCGTTTCAACAGATGATGGTTCAAAGTTATACTATAAGGACATACGCACAAACAAGACGCATGAGTACAAGGCCCCTCTCAATGCCAATATGGCTCCTTTCGTAACCTTCCATAGTAGATTGATGACAGGTTATAGCGATGATATGGGAACAGCCGAATTTTACAACTTCGCAAAACCGAAAATGAAACTCACTTCGTCAATACCATTCAGCCAGAAACGCACTGCGGAGGCGTGTGAGTCATATAATGGTCCGGCCTACACAACACGCTGCGCCAAAGAGGGTGACTGGGTGGAATTTCGCTTCGAGGAGCCGATAAAAGTTTCCTATATCAAAGTGGCAACAGGGCGCAAGCACCTGCATCGTTGCCTTATCTACAAGGGACATATCGAAATATGCTACGATGGTAAGGAGTTTGTTCGTGGAGGCAATTTATACAACGGATTTTTCGTTCTACGACCACGAAAGAAGGCGATACATGCACTGCGTATTGTTGCCGACCACATAAGTGATGCCAACAACAAAGTAATCATTCAGCCTCTCGAAATAAAATAATTTAACCATATATTTTGCCATTTCACACTCTATAATGTAGTAAATGTAGATAATTTTGTAATTTTGCATAGAGTTTGGCTAATAGCTAAAAGTAACAAACAATATGGATAAGAAATTGGAGGGAACCGCACGGCTTATCGAGGTGATGAATCGCCTGCGTGTCAAGTGCCCATGGGATAGGGAGCAGACTATTCACTCGCTTCGCAACAACACCATCGAGGAGACTTTCGAGTTGGCAGATGCCATTACCGACAACGATATGGAGGGCATCAAGGAGGAGTTGGGCGATTTGTTCCTTCACATCGTATTCTACTCGAAGATTGCCGAGGAGCAGGGTGCATTCGACCTCGCTGATGTTGCAAATGGAGTGTGCGACAAACTCATCTACCGCCACCCACACGTCTACGGCGATGTTCTTGCCGAAAGCCCTGAGGAGGTAAAACAAAATTGGGAGGCATTGAAACTCCGCAAGAAGGCTCGCAAGAGTGGTGTCCTCGGAGGTGTGCCACGCTCACTGCCCGCAATGGTCAAAGCGTTCCGCATAAGCGAAAAGGCTGCTGCGGTAGGTTTCGATTGGAACTCGGCAGCGGAGGTTTGGGATAAGGTACATGAGGAGATGCATGAGGTTGAAGCCGAGATGCAGAGTGGCGATAAGGAGAAGTTGGAGGCAGAGTTTGGAGATTTGTTCTTCGCCCTTATCAACGCTTGTCGCAAGAGTGGCATCGACCCTGAAAATGCCCTTGAAGCGACAAACAAAAAGTTTATTCGCCGCTTCAACCATATCGAAAAGCGTGTAGCCGAGCAGGGCAAGATGGTTAGCGAGGCTTCGCTTGACGAGTTGGAAGGTTATTGGCAAGAGGCGAAGCAATAGCATGGCTATTGCTAATTAAAAATTAAGAATTGAGAATTAAGAATTTATTTTATGGCTTATATAAAATCTGTTAGGGGGACTACTCCGCAAGTTGGCGAGGGAACTTTTGTAGCCGAGACGGCTGTGTTGATTGGAGATGTTACCATAGGTAAGGACTCTTCGATATGGTACAATGTAGTGTTGCGTGGCGATGTGAACAAAATAACCATCGGCGACCGTACAAACATTCAAGATGGAACGGTAATCCACACTCTATACGACAAGTCGCCAAAGCCTTCGCAGACGCATATCGGCAACGATGTGTCGGTAGGTCATAATGCCACAATTCACGGCGCAATTATCGAGGATAACTGCCTTATCGGCATGGGTGCAACAATTCTCGACAATGCTGTTGTGGCATCGGGCTGCATTATCGCAGCAAATGCGCTTGTTCTCTCTAACTCCAAGTTAGAGCCAAATTCGGTATATGCAGGAGTACCCGCCAAGAAGGTCAAGGAGGTTACTCCCGAGCAGAGAGAGCAGATTATCAAACGTATCGCCAACGACTACCGCCTCTACGCTTCGTGGTACGAGGAGTAATTGATAGTGAGTAGAGAAATGCAAAATGGCTAAAAGCTAAATATGATAAAGAGATTAAAGAGTCGTTCGCCCTATGTGGGATATGCCTTCGTGGCAATAGTTGTGAGTTTGGTTTGCAACTTTTCGTACCTATTGTTGCTTGTGGCAAACCAATCCGATGCAGGACAGCGCCGCAATGCACGAATTCGTGACAACCGCACAATAATAGAGGTCTGTGGCAAACTATCCATCTCGGGAGATGGTTTCGGCTACATCATAACCGAGTCGGGTGACAGCATCTATATCGATAGACAGAAGGTGCATTGGCTCAATCTCCAAGAAAACGACTCCCTGCGCATTGAGGCTTCGGAGCAAAAATATATCGAAGCCGAGCACCTCATCATGCGCCGTGTATTGGAGCGCAACGGAGAGGACTTTGACTATGGCGCTCTCTACCGAGGGTCAGAGCAGTGGCATGTTGTATTGTATCAGTTCATATTCTACTTTATTCTCGCCTTCGTTCTATTGCTTATAATGAATGCCAAAGGGCGTGATGCTACATGGCAACAATTTATGCTGCGTTCAACCATTTGCGCACTTATAACCTTTGCAACATACTTCATCTCACCCGTACCTCTGATGCACTCCGGCGAGGTAATACCCGTCTACAAGAGCCGTCAATTGGTGGAGTTTGTCGTGGTATTGAAGTCGTGCTTTATGTTGGCGGTAGTAATTCTCTATTCGAGAATATATACCCTTATTTATCGTGAGCAACAGATTTCGCTCGAAAACGAGATGCTCCGCAACGAAAACCTCACCACAAAATACAATATGTTGGCAAGTCAAATCAATCCGCACTTCCTCTTCAACTCACTATCCTCTCTCTCGATGTTGGTACGAGAAAAAGACGAAGAGCGAGCACTGAAATACATAGACCAACTATCCTACACATTCCGCTATCTCTCGCAAAATGGCTCTAATTCGACATTTGTAGCCTTGCGTGAGGAGATTCAGTTTGCCGAGGCGTACAGCTACCTCTTCAAAATTCGCTACGCCGACAAAATTGTATTCGATTTCGACATTGAGGAGCAGTATCTCGACTACAAACTGCCACCGATATCGCTACAACCCCTTATCGGCAACGCCGTAAAACACAACACGATAAGCAGCAAGCAACTCTTCCGTGTACGCATCTATACGAAAGATGGTTATCTGATTGTATCGAACGAAAAACGCCCTATGCTCGAACCAAATCCGGGTACCGGTGTCGGGCTATCAAACCTCAACAGTCGCTATCAGTTGTTACTGAATCAAGAGATTGAAATCATTGATAATAACAAGGAGTTTACTGTTTGTCTACCTCTCGAAAAACCTAACGAATAGAGCCCATGCGAGTTGTTATTATAGAAGATGAAACCGCTGCTGCGCAGAATCTCTCTGCCATATTGCAAAAGATTTATCCCGATATCGAAATCGTGGAGACTATCGACACCGTAGTCGATAGTGTCGAATTTTTCCGTTCGACACCTGCCATCGACCTTGTATTTATGGATATACACTTGGCAGATGGTGCATCGTTCCGCATCTTTGACAATGTGACAGTCGAAACGCCGATTATCTTCACTACCGCCTACGACCAATATGCCATAGAGGCATTCAAGGTAAACAGCATTGACTATCTGCTCAAACCTATAAACGAAGCGGATATCAAGCGTGCTATCGACAAGTGGCAACGACTCACCTCAATTGAGCGTCAGGAGTACACCTCTCGTGTTAGCAGGGTGGCACAACACTCTCAACAACCGGAACAACACATTTTTCTTGTCCATTTCCGCGATAAAATTATTCCGCTGAATAGTCAGGATATCGCTTTTCTTCACACATTCGAAGAGCGTGTGACAGCATATTGTCACAATGGCAACAAGTACCAGATAGATTTGACTCTCGAAGCCTTGCAGACGAAACTGTCGGGAAGAGAGTTCTTCCGTGCCAATCGCCAATTCATAATCTCTCGCAAGGCGGTCAAGGATATTTCGGTATGGTTTGGCAGCCGCCTCACCGTAAATCTCGCAATCGATACACCCGAACGCATCATTATTCCGAAAGCGAGGGTTCATGAATTTAAGAATTGGCTTACTTCAACCGAGAATTAGGTCGATTCGCCCCTCAATTTTGGTAAATTCACGCTATTTGAGTTGAATATAATGGATTATATTCACTACCTTTGTGCGGTTTTAAGTTTAGGGATTTTCTCTGCGTAAACCACATAGAATAAAGCAAACAAAAACTACTACATAATGAAGCGTCTTATCGTTTTAATCTTCACAGTTGCACTCGCTGTTTCTGCCTTTGCACAAACGGGCAAGGTGTCGTTCTCGCTTATTGATTCGCAGACCAAGCAGGGTGTGATGGGTGCCGTAGTGGAGGTCTACCCTACCGCAAAACCGAATGACAAAAAGTACTACACTTCGGGCGCAAACGGATATGTATCGATTTCGGGATTGTCGTATGGTAACTACACCCTCGTAGCAACTTTTATCGGCTACAAGGATTTGACAAAGACGTTTCGTCTGTCGGGAGCATCTCTCTCGCTCGGCAAGCTCGTTATGACCGAGCAGGCGGAACGTATCGAAACAGTTGTTAAGACCGTTAAGGCGTTGCGTACATCGCAGAATGGAGATACTTTGAGTTATAGCGCCGGAGCATTCAAAGTGTCGAACGATGCCGATGTCGAAGGTTTGTTGAAGAAGATGCCGGGTATCACCATTACCAATGGTGCTGTGGAGGCACAGGGTGAGACCATTCAGAAGATTTTTGTCGATGGCAAGGAGTTCTTCGGTGAGGATGTCAGCACCGCCATTAAGTCGTTGCCTGCCGAGGCGGTAGACCGTATTGAAGTATTCAACAAGTTGAGCGACCAAGCAGAGTTTTCCGGTATGGACGATGGCGAAGGTTATAAGGCTATCAACATCGTGACAAAGGAGGGCATGCGCCAGGGTCAATTCGGAAAGATGTATGCCGGATATGGCTACGAGCCAAACTCTGATGATGAGTTGGCAAAGGGACACAAGTGGATTGTTGGCGGAAACGTAAACTTCTTCCACGGTGATTCACGTGTATCGTTAATCGGTCTGTTCAACAATGTCAATCAGCAGAACTTCTCGTTCGAGGATATCTTGGGCGTAAGCGGACAGCAAGGTGGCGGTGGTGGTCGTGGTCGCCGTGGTGCCGTAGGACAATATATGGTACGCCCACAGAGTGGTATTGCCCTTGTAAATTCGATTGGTGCAAACTATTCTGACGAGTGGGGACGCCGCAAGAATGTAAAGTTCCAGGGCTCGTTGTTCTTCAACCACACCGACACCGACAACAACTCGCGCACCGAGAAATGGTACGAAAACCCGATGCCTATCGGCTATATGTGGCAACAGGGCGTATCGAATACTATCAACTACAACGCTCGTTTCAACGCTCGCCTCGATTGGAAGATTTCGCGCAGCGCATCATTAATGTCGCGAACATCGTTCTCATATCAGGGCAACAACCCTGAGTCATGGAATGAAGGCTACACCATAGGGGAAAATGAGTATGCCGAAGAGTTGGAAGGCTCGCAACATCAGTCATTGGCTTATACTAATTCATATAATTGGAGCCACATGGACGCCTTCCGCTTCAATGAGTTTTTGCAGTTGCGCACCAAATTGGGCAAGCCTGGCAGAACTTTGACTGTAAGCGGTCGAATCAGTTACCAAAATAACGAGCGTAAGCAGCGTACCGCAGCCAATGATGCCAACGGCATTCGCTATGACAAAGCCACCGGCTCAGATTATCAGAATGTCTATAATGATTACTTCGGTGATGGCAAGTTGTGGCAGGATATGGTAAATAATCCGCTACTCTACTCGCCACTCTATCAATATGTGCACCGACCAAGCGAGGAGTACACGGTACGTGCAAATGCAACTTACAACGAACCTATTTCGCAGTATGCACAGTTGTCATTGCAGTATCGTTTGTGGTACGAGCATGAGATGAATGACAAGAGCACCTACTACACAGATGCACAATATGGTAACCTTGTCAAGAACGATAATATGTCGCAGAAGTACCAGAGTGGGTTCTGGACACACCGCATCGGTCCGGGTTTCCGCTATGCAAAGAATAAGAATACCGTAGTAATAAATCTACAATACCAGCGAGATATTCTAAATGGTAATATCGTAGGTTCGCAGGGCGATAAGATTGACAAGGTTTACAACCACTTCTCCTACTTCGGCATGACAAACATTGCTTTCAACCGCGAAAATACGCTACGAATCTTCCTACGTTCGTGGTCGAGCAACCCTTCTGTCACGCAGTTGCAGAGTATCTTCGATGTGTCGAATCCGCAATATATCAGTGTTGGTAACAAAAATCTCGACCCATCATTCACCCACGATGTAAGTATGCACTACAACCTCTCGAAGGTGGATAAGGGTATAACCTTTATGTGGATGTTCAATGGTCAGTACCAACAAGATTATATCTCGGCATCAACTTGGAACAATCCGCAAGGATTTGACCTGCCTGACAAATTTGGCGACTTGACAATCCCTACCGACAAGAATGGCGACAAGTATCGTCCAAAGGAGGTTACCTCCTACGAAAATATGGACGGTTATTATTGGGTACGTACCCATGTGTCGCTCGGAGTGCCATTGTCATTTATGAAGTGTAACCTCAATATTCTCGGAGGTGTTACATACAATCGTATACCTTCGGCAATATATGTAACTCCGGAGAGTGGCAATGTATTGCAAAATATGATTGACCACAAGTTCCAGACCAACTATGCCAACAATATCGGCTACGATGCAGGCGTAACACTCGGTAGTAACATATCGGAAAATCTCGACTTCACGCTGTCGTGGCGAGGTACATACAACCAAGCTTGGAACACCATTGGTCAAACTGCCAAGAACGACTACTTCAACCACTCGGCAAACGGAAATATCAAGTGGACCTTCTTGAAGCGCTTGACCTTGACCGCAGCAGTTTCGTATGTGCAGTATAAAGGTATCTCTACCAACTACAACGAGGACTATGTATTGTGCAACGTCTATCTCGGTTGCAAGGTGTTTAAGAATAAGCGAGGCGAGGTGCAGATTGGCGTAAACGATATCTTCGACCAGAATACATCGTTTGTTCGCTCGACCGGCTCGGGATATACGCAGAATGCGTGGAACAGCTGTATCGGTCGTTACTTCTCGGTACAGTTCGTCTATAACCTCCGCCACTTCGGCAAGAAGGGCTCAACCAAGATGTCCGACTACAACTACAAGGAGTCTACCGGCTCGGTGGGGGTAAATCGTGGCACCTCGTCAGGCGGTTGGTGGGGACCGAGGAGATAACGAAGAGTTGAGAGTTGAGAGTTAATAAAAGCGATGAAGATTTCATCGCTTTTATTGTAATTACCATTTATCAGGTTATAGAGAAATCGCCAACGATTTCTCTATAACCTGATGCATATCGTAATACTTGTAGTCGGCAAGTCGACCACCAAACAAATACTTTGTTTCGGCATCGGCAAGGGCGCGATACTTGGCATATAGCAAGGTGTTGCGCTCGTTGTTTACAGGATAATATGGCTCTGCACCTTCGCTCCTCTCCATCGGATATTCGCGTGTAATAACGGTATGCTCTGCGCCCCTATCCTCGAAGTGTTTATGCTCGATAATGCGTGTGAATGGGGTTTCACGGTCGGTATAGTTTACCACCGCAGCACCCTGAAAATCTTTTTGTTGCAACTGCTCCTCCTCGAAGCGCAATGAGCGATACTCCAACTTACCGAAGCGGTAGTTGTAGAAGCGGTCCAACTCGCCCGTATATAGCACCTTTTCCGCCATCGCATCAAACTCCTCACGATGGTCGAAGTAGTCAGTTCCAAGGCGCACTTCAACGCCCTCTAACAACCCTTCAATAAGCGGATTATAACCACCGACAGGGATACCTTGGTAGGTATCGTTGAAGTAGTTGTTGTTGCGCTCAAAGCGGAGTGGCAGGCGGCGAATTATCCACGCCGGTAACTCCTCGCAACTGCGCCCCCACTGCTTCTCGGTGTAGCCCTTGATAAGTTTCTCGAATATATCTTTGCCGACCAACGACAACGCCTGCTTCTCCAAGTTCGCAGGCTCATGGTCGAGGTGTAGTCGTTGCTCCTCAATCTTCGCCTTCGCCTCCTCTGCTGTTTTTATTCCCCACAGCGCATCGAAGGTGTTTAGGTTAAACGGCAGAGGGTATATCTCGCCCTTATAATTTGCGAGTGGCGAGTGGATAAATGGCTTAAACTCAACAAATTGGCTCACAAAATCCCAAACCTCCTTGTTCGATGTGTGGAAGATATGCGCACCGTATTTGTGAACGAAGATGTTACCGTTATTTTCGCAGTAGCAGTTTCCGCCCGTATGGCTGCGGCGGTCAATCACAAGCACTCGCTTACCCGCCTTATGGGCACGATACGCCACGACAGCACCATACAATCCGGCACCGACAACGAGAAGGTCATATTTGAATGCAGAATTCAAAATGCAAAATTCAAAATTATACTTTTAGCCATTGGCCATTAGCCATTAGCTTTTTTAATAATCGTCATTCCGAGCGAATGAAATGAGCGTGGGAATCTCCCTTATTGTCATTAAAGAAAAAGCGGGAGATTGCCACGAGCCTAGTGGCTCTCGCAATGACGGAATGTTTTTCTATTTGCAAATTTAGCAATTTTTCGCCCACAAAACCGCAATAATCGAAAATAATTTATAAATTTGTAATTGGATTGCGGGATACGCAATTCTTGTAGATGGCATTTAGGCTATTGTTTCGTGAAGTAAAACGACCAAATTATTACAACGAACAGACAATAGGCACGCTAAATGCTCACGCCTCCTTGGCGTGGGTTGTGCTTATGTTCGTTTGGGTACTTGGTCGTCCCATCTTCACGGTAAGCAAAATACCCACGCTTCTTATTTTTAGTTAAGCGGTTGCTATCTGACAGCAACTACAATTATGTTTAACTAAAATCAAAGTGTTATGAAAAAATTTTCGGAATTATATAGTTTAGTGTTGTAAAAAAATATACAAATCATTTCGGAGAAATAAATAATAAAAAGAAAAAACCGATTATCTAATAAAATAGATAGTCGGTTTTTTAATAACTATTGACTATTAATTATACAATCTGTATTTTTAAGAAAAAAGATATGAATACAGATAATAAAAGAGAAATTAATTTAGAATTAGTTAATGAATGGTCTAATTTTATCTATAACACGATTACCGATAGATTAGTAAAACAACCAAACTCTTCACGATGGTATAGTAAATGCTATGCATACTTAGAAATGGAGGGCATAACTGATGGTCGTCCTGATTTCATGCATTACCACGCAGCATACTATGATGCAATGTGTAAAATTCTCATTGATGGAAAAATAAATTTCGATAGATTATTTGCATATTCATTTACCTAAATATTACTTTCCAAGTATAATAATTCCTCACGCAATGCTTGTATGTCCTTGTTTGGAAAAAATATTTTGTTAGGGTCGCATTTACATTGAAGGTAATAAATACCATCATTTTTATCTTTTACAATGTTATAGCGATGATGCCTATCATCTTCAATATTTACAGTATAAATTGTTGGGTGCAGATTCTTCTCATTAATCATGATTTCAAGAGAACATTGTAATGATTTACCCAACCTTTGACGACTTTCTGTTTCTTTTGTTGTTCTCAATGAGTTAAGTAGCGCAATAAAAACCTCATTCTCTAATTTTTGGTCTATCATATATATCAATTATTTTATTTGTTAAACATATTACAAATGTACTAATTTTTTCTAAAAATAGGTTAGCAACTTACTATTCTTCGGTTGCTAACCACCAATTAAGCATTACCAAGTAGAACGATACATAATACCGCAATTGTGCTCAGTGCCCTGTGCACAACCAGGAACGACCTTAACGCTTGACTGCTTTGAAATACCAAGTTTCATAATTTCTTCGTATTTTTAAGTTATAGGATTAGTTCGGGATGTCAATCCATTTCTCCCTGCATCTATCTCAATGCTCTATTATCTCTTTGCCAAATCTCTCTACTTCGTAATCTCCCATTATTGCCAATCGTGTCTCAACAGGCAGTCCACATAGAGGATCATATCCCTCTTTGAGTTTTTGCATTAGGTCATATCTAACCTTTGCTAACCAACAATTTACAGATGAAGGTTTTGTTAATACACCATGTTCATTATAATTGTTTCCACTACATAAGTTGCAATAATCACATTCAGGTTTTGTTCCACAACCCTCAATCTTGCCTATATTAGTGTTTCTCCACTCTTGCAAGCGTTCACTTTTTAATATCTCTGCTACGGGTTGAGTGGTAACATTTCCCAATATCCAATGCATACTTGAACATATCACCATATTACCATCAGGGGTAATATCGTATGCTCCCCAACCTCCACTGCACGGATAGGCATCTGCGGGTTTTGGCACTCTTCCCTCGTTTGGCATATCAAGCCCAACATACAGAGGAATATCCTTATCACATAGTAATATCTCAAACTCCTCTTTGGATAGTCTTAGGTGGTTAATCATTGACATATCGCCATCAACACCCATACACAAGTTGGCCTCTATCTGAAATACTGCACCATATTTTTTCGCCAATCCCTTAACAAAATGATAACTCTTTAAATTAGGTTTCATCACCACACATTTAAATGTCATCGGCACTCCATATTCTGAGAGCTTTTCTGCCACAGATATAGACTTTTCAAATGAACCTTTAATGCGAGTTATCTTGTCGTGAATTTCGGGGATACTACTATATATGGATATGCCTACCAAACGAGGATAGTAATCAATGAGTCTATCAACTTTGTTAGTAATTGCCAATCCATTTGTGAAGATGTCAAACGCAATCTCCTTTTGATACAGGTAGTCTATTATTTCCCAAGCGATAGGTTTTGCAAATGGATCGCCACCCGACAGACAAACCTTATAGCAACCAAGTGAATCTAATTCGTCAATCAACTTTTTATAATCGTTGATATCCATCTCTGCAAGGCAACATCTGCCACTCTTCTCGTCATCATTGCGTGTTGCTCCCATATTGTAGCAATGAATACACTTTTCGCTGCAATTATATGTGAGTTCAAGCATTACCGAGTAGATATTTGTATCGGGGTTGAGATATTTGTTATATTCAATCTCTGCTGTTTGGGAGTCGATTATTCCCTCATTTTTGAGATTAGCAAGATGATAGTGCGGAGACTCTTTCTTATTGACTCTGCTCCATTTTTTACGCATTGCGTGAATCTCATCTTTGGAGAATATCTTTGTGGTAACAAGTCCGACATCTGTTAAAACATCATCGAAAAACTCAATTATGCTTTCGGTGGGGATATTCGTCTTTTGAGATATGCGTTCTATATCTAACACGCCATTGCGACCTACGGCAAGTACTTCGGCAATAACATTGGCGGAATGGGATTCAAAGAAAAACGATTTTCCCTCGATAAGGTTGTACATCAGTGCAACTTGTGCAGATGGATTATATCTGCCACAAGTCCATTCAGGGCGAAAATAGGTTTTGTTCATCATTGTCTTCTACAATGTTGCAACCATATCACCTCCTATATGGGCATTAGTATATAAACAGAAAGTGTGGAGATGACTTTCGTTTATTTCTAAGAAGGTTGTGGAATGACCCGAACTAAAATAAACGACACAATGCCCCACACTCGTATAGCATAGAACATTACAGCACGGAATATGCCATATATCTATTACATATACAAGAAATGAGTGCTGTTCGATTATCCTTTAGCTCTGAAAACTTCCACATTTTCTTAGAAGGATAGCGAAAACACTTTCTATATGTTCACCAAGTTACCTGCTACTTGATAGTACAAAAGTAGAAATAATTTTCAAAACGAACAACACCCACGGTGAAGCATTGTTCTAAAAAATAAGTTTGTTCTATACTGCATACCGAATTAGAGTCCTTTTTAAGAAGGTTATAGTATTTATAGTAAAGATAATTAAAGTATGTTTGAACCGAATATTGAGAGTGATATAATATGTCCAAAATGTGGATGGAAATGGATATTTAATGATATGGCCTATGTGCATCATTCGTCAGAATGGGGAATGCAGATGTCATGCCCTAAATGCAAAAATAAGTTTAGAGTTAGAAAAGAGGATACTAAATACACTCATAAACCGAGTAATTCAAATATAGTAATCAAAGAGGTAGAAGAAACAAAAAAGAAAATCCTCTCATTGATGGAGAGGATGGAAGGGAAACAACTATTACAAGAAACAGCATTACTACCAATTTCTCACAATACAGAAATAACGCTTGATAATGGTGTTAACACCACAAGTTTGGTTTGCATTAGCGATGGTGTTTCTACATTTCACATAGGCGAGGATGATCATTGTTATAAAATGTATAAAGAAAATAGCGATGGTACATGTAGTGCATATGAGACATCTTACATATTTCCTGAGATGTTTAATGAATTAAAGAAACTCCCTAATCTTCTACTACATTAGTTTTTTTATTTTGTTTGGATTCATTTTCTTTCTCATTCTCCTGAAAGAAATACTTATCTAATAGTAAAGACTCAATTGACTTGATTTCATCTCTTGTTTTTCTATCTAATATACATATCCCAAGATGAGTTGCACCTGCTTTTTTAATTTCACCTTGCTTGTTATGAAATGGTAGCCTATCTGTAAAATCTTCAGTCATTCCAAGATATATAAGTTTATGAATGGATTGAAAATAATGAGGGGTAGAAGAACTGACATTAAACACTTCCTCCTTCTTTGTGAAACAATAAAGCCCCTCCGATTTAGGTAAATCTGACTTCTTTATTTTATCAATATTAATAATTTTATATAACTCAAACTTATAACCGCAAAGGGAATAAGTCTTGTTTATTTTTTTAATGGATAGGTTTTCGATATAAGACAAAAAATCTTTCATGGTTGTAAATTTAAAGATTAAACATCACTTCAAAATTATAAACAATTTCTAAATTATGCAACCATTAGACTTACTAATCTATTAAATGCTGTATCAACTTCTCTGTAATTCATTCTGAAACAAAACTCATTCATATATGCTTGCATATGCTTAATTGAGATATGATGATATACCCCATACACACCACGCTTAACAATCGCCCAAAAACTCTCAATACCATTGGTATGTATTCCATTGCCTAATGAATACATCACATTGTGGTCTACCTTCAATCGAATAAACTGCTTTTCATTCTCCTTATCAAGGATATTGTAACTTGATAATTGGTCTGTCATAACGGTGGTATTATCCTTACAAACCTTCTTCAAGATGTTAAACAACTGCTTACCACTAATCTGTTTACCATCTTCATTTCTATTTGCCACAACAGCGCAAACTCTGCCTGTATTGCGTTCCTTGATACCCACAATAGGGGTTTTAGCAGTGCCACGACCACGCTTGTGATGTTTCTCATTAGTCTCTCGTTCATCGTGTTTATTCTCTTTACGAGGTTTGCCACCTACATAAGTTTCATCTATTTCAACCACAGCTTCAAATACCTCATTAAACTGCTCTTTGGATATTGCCTCACGGATTTTGTGTAGCATTTTCCATGCAGATACATATGATTTCATACCTAATTCTCTCTGCAACTGACAAGCAGAGATTCCTTTTCTCGCAACAAGCACAAGATTAATAGCGTATAACCACATACGAAGGTCAAGATGGGTATTTTCAAAGATAGTTCCTGACAATGCCGAGAAATGATTATTGCAATTATTGCAATAAAGGTTGCGAGTTCTGATATTGGAACGATATATATTATGGATACAACCGCATTTAGGGCAAACATAGAATCCATCTTTATATTTGGAAGAAATAATAAAGTCGATAGCATCTTGCTCTGTTGGAAATCGTCTATTAAACTCAAAAAGTGTCATTATCTTTGTTTGTTTTATTGTTTACACTACAAAGATAGAGCGTGATTTTGACAACTTTTGTCACATAACTATCTAGATACTAGATATTTACTAGTTTTTCAATATTTCTGTAGTGTATTTAAACAAACGATACAGAAAATGAGATAAAAGTCCAGAATTATTTAGTAATAAAGATAAAAAAGGTGCAAAATTTGTTGTTACTATGCAACAAAATGGTAGTGTTTTTCGTATTTATAGTAAAAAAGATAATACTACATTTATTACTACATATTTTGTAGATTAAAAAATTGTTAATAACTTTGTACCAAAATATTGAGATTATGGCAGTTTATGTTAAACCAATTCCAACATTAGATGGGGATGTTGCAAGTAGATTCATGGCTAATGCTATGAGTAATGAGTCTAAACGTGCTACTATAGATTTTTCGGAACAAGTTGAGATTGCTCGTTCCATATTAAAAAAATCTCAACTACAATTTTAGAAGTGAGTTTCTTAGAACAACACTGCGTACTTCGTCTTTTAACCCAAGACTTAATAGAACAATGCGAAGAATTCGTTTGTGAAAAAGATAAAGAAATAAACAACTTTTTTCACAATGAATATAGTGGTTACGCAGAACAATTATTAGGTAAATCATATTGTTTTGTTGATGAACGAGCATCTAATAAGATTGTATGTGCCTTTACAGTTGCAAATGCAGCAATAAATATTAGTAGTATTCCCAACAGCAAAAGAAACAAACTCAATCGAAAAATTCCACATTCAAAACAACGCTCCCAATATCCTGCAGTATTAATAGGGCAATTAGCAGTATTCAATGGTTATAATCATTGTAATATAGGTGATGAATTAATGGATTTTATAAAAGCGTGGTTTATCAGTTCAGAAAATAAAACAGGGTGTAGATATTTAATTGTTGATGCAACAAATACTCCCAAGGTCATACAATATTACATAGACAATGGTTTTGACCTCATCTTTTCATCAGATGAAGAGGAATTAAAGTATTTGGGTAATAAATTGCATTGTGATTGTTGGATAAATAAACTAAAATCAAAATTCTGTAGAGTAACATCATCTTCAATAAAAACTCGTTTAATGATTTTTGACTTAATACCTTTAAGGGCAACAAGAAAATCAGAATAGATAAAAGCACTTGCATTTTTACATTATGCAAGTGCTTTTATCTTATATTTCTTTATTTTACAACACTAAACTATATAATTCCGAAAATTTTTACTATTTGCACTAACTATTTTTACCTTTTCATCGGTTAAGGCACAAGACCTTGTAGTATTAAAAAATGCAGACGAGATTCAAGTAAAAGTAATCTCTATTACCCCCAATTCTGTAACCTATAAAAAATGGAGCAATCTCGAAGGTCCGACATACACCATTCCAAAATCAAATGTATTCTACATCAAATACCAGAATGGAGAAAAAGAGGTCATGCAGAATCTTATGACTAGTTCGAATAGATTATCCGATAACTCTAAAATAAAATTCCAAGGATATGCTACACTTGGTTGTATATTCAACTCAATAGGTGGCGGTCCTACATTAGATGTTAGCGTAGGCACCAAGATATATGAACACTTTTACATAGGTGCAGAAACAGGATTTCATTCACTGCTTACACATGTCGATTATGAATACACTCACTCTGATGGCAGTTGGAGACATGTAGAAGGAACATTGTTTGAAGGCTATATTCCTCTTGGCGTAAACATGAAAGGATATATTACTAAAAACAAGATTATCAACCCTTACATAAACTGCTCATTAGGTGGATTTTTCGGAGTAGGAGATGCAATGAGGGGATTTAATGGCTTTTACTGCCAAGCAGGAGCAGGATTTGACATCAAACACTTTACATTTGGCATAGGCTATTCTGGACTTGTAAAATATGGCACAGCAAGTTGTGGATATATTAAATTAGGAGTTCGTTTCGGTAAATAATAGTCGCACAACCATTCTATAAACAACTATCGCCAAGCAAATTTCTCTGCTTGGCGATACCTTTAATTCTCAATTTTCAATTATATTTGTTTTCTCAATCTGGCTACGGGAATATCCAACATCTCGCGATATTTGGCGACCGTTCGGCGGGCGATGCAGTACCCTTTGTCGTTGAGGATATTCATCAACTGCTCATCGGTCAGAGGTTTGCGCTTGTTCTCCGATGCGATAGCCTCCTGCAAGATGTTTTTCACCTCGTATGATGACACCTCCTCGCCACTCTGCGTCTGCATAGCCTCCGAGAAGAGCGATTTTAATAAAATAATGCCGAACTGTGTCTGAACATATTTGCTGTTTACCACTCGCGAGATGGTCGAGACATCGAGCCCCGTGCGGTCGGCGATATCCTTCAAAATCATAGGGCGCAATTTGCTGCGGTCGCCATCACGGAAGTACTCGCGCTGATAGTCAAGAATGGTCTGCATCGTACGCATCAGCGTATCGTGACGCTGCTTTATCGCCGACATAAACCACTTTGCCGAGTCAATTTTACTCTTTATAAACTGTATTGCCTCCTTGTCGCTATCGCTCTTTTCGCCCTTCTGTGTCGCCATATCGCGAATCATATCGACATAGTGGCGATTGATACGCAGTTCGGGGATATTGTAGGAATTGAGCGATAGGTCGAACTGCCCATCGTGGTAGTCGAGCAGAAAGTCGGGAATAATATATGGCGCAGCCTCCGAGCCACCCTCCGAGAAGAGATTTCCGGGCTTTGGCGAGAGGTGCTGAATCTCCTGCACCGCATCACGAAACTCCTCCTCCGTAACCGAGAGGCGTGTCATCAATCGCTCGTAGTGCTTTTTGACAAACTCCTCGAAGTGGTTTTGCAGGATTTTATGCGCCAACTCACGCTCAGGAGTGTCGAGAGGTTGTGCTTCAATCTGCAACAGCAACGACTCTCGCAAATCTCGTGCGCCAACGCCCACAGGCTCCAAGCGGTGTATTATCGAGAGTAATCGCTCCAACTGCTCACTTGTCGTTTCGATACCGAGCGAGAAGGCTATATCGTCAGCGAGCGACTCCAAATCTCGGCGCAGATAGCCATCTTCGTCAATACTTCCGACAAGGAATGTAGCGAGTTGCATCTCGAACTCCGAGAGGTTTTTGTAGCCCAACTGCTCAATAAGCGACTCCTGCAACGACCGACCGCCCGAGATTTGGATATTTCGGGGTTGGTCATCTTTCGAGTAGTGATTCAAGCGGCTCTTATAGGCGGGTGTATCGTCCTCGCGCAGATACTCCTCGACCGAGATTTGCTGAGGCTCCTCCTCGCTCTCGGCAGGGTGTTCCTCTTCGAGAACGACATTCTCCTCAATCTCCTCCTTTATGCGCTGTTCGAGCATAACGGTAGGCAGCTCCAGAAGTTTAATCATCTGAATCTGCTGTGGCGAGAGTTTCTGCTGCAACGAGAGCAGCTGTGCATTTGATAATTTCATACTATATAAAAACCCCTACTGCAACTTACAAAATAGGTCTGTTCAAGTTTTAAGTAGGGGTTTGTTTTGGGGCTGTTAGCCATTGGCCATTAGCTTTTTTTTGCGATTCAAAATGCAGAATGCAAAATTTTATATCCATCAAAATCGGAGATGATTAGATTATTTTTGTGCGAAACAAGGTAGCAAGAGCGGAGCATACTTTGGCGTATGTGAGCATCTTGCTATCCGCAGTTTCGTGCAAAAAGAACTAATCAGAACGATTTTTTTTAGAATTCTGCGTTTTTAAGTGTACGAGGGAACGGAATCACATCACGAATATTGCTCATACCTGTTACGAAGAGCAACAATCGCTCGAAACCGAGTCCGAAGCCCGAGTGAGGTGCAGAGCCCCAACGGCGTGTGTCAAGGTACCACCACATATCCTTCTCAGGAATGTTCAACTCCTTGATTCTTGCAGATAGTTTGCCATAGTCTGCCTCACGCTCCGAACCGCCTATAATCTCGCCGATTTTCGGGAAGAGAACGTCCATAGCACGAACAGTCTTGCCGTCCTCGTTCTGCTTCATATAGAATGCCTTGATATCCTTTGGATAGTTGATAAGGATAACCGGCTTCTTGAAGTGCTCCTCTACGAGGTAACGCTCATGCTCCGACTGTAAGTCGCTACCCCACTCGCAAGGGAACTCGAACTTCTTGCCCGAAGCCTTCAAAATCTCGATACCCTCGGTGTAGTCGAGGCGTACAAAGTCGTTTTCCAATACGAAGTTGAGGCGGTCAAGCAACTCGTTATCCCACATCTTATTCATAAATTCAAGGTCCTCCTTGCAGTTATCGAGAGCGTAGCGGATAAGGTACTTCAAGAACTCTTCCGCCATATCCATATTGTCTTTGAGGTCGAAGAATGCAACCTCAGGCTCAATCATCCAGAACTCCGCCAAGTGGCGTGGAGTGTTTGAGTGCTCGGCACGGAAAGTAGGACCGAAGGTGTAAATCTGTCCCATAGACAAGGCTCCCAACTCGCCCTCCAACTGTCCCGATACAGTAAGGCTGCAAGGCTTGCCAAAGAAGTCCTGCGAGAAGTCGATTGCCCCCTCCTCGGTACGAGGCATATCGTTCAAATCGAGGGTTGTAACTTGGAACATCTCGCCTGCGCCCTCACAGTCCGAAGCGGTGATAAGCGGAGTATGCAAGTAGTAGAAACCCTTATCATTGAAATACTTGTGGATAGCGTACGCCATAGCATGGCGGATACGCAGGATAGCACCAAAGGTGTTGGTACGAGGACGGAGGTAGGCAATCTCGCGAAGGAACTCCAACGAGTGCCCCTTCTTCTGCAATGGGTAGGTTGCAGGGTCGGCAGTGCCATAGACCTCGATTGAATCCGCCTGCACCTCAACGCCCTGACCTGCGCCAAGCGACTCAACGAGGGTACCCTCAACAGCCACACAAGCACCTGTGGTCACAGGCTTCAACTCCTCCTCCGAGATTTTTGCGAGGTCGGCAACAATCTGAATGTTTGCCACGCACGAGCCATCGTTCAACGCAAGGAAGGCAACATTCTTGTTTCCACGCTTTGTACGCACCCAACCCTTTACGGTAACCTTTGCACCGTATTCGGTAGATTTCAATAATTGAGCAATTCTCATATTTGTATCTGTTTTATTTTGTTTCTTCGCTTCTAACTCGCAAAGATAAGAAAAACTTTTAACTTTTAATTTAATTTTTGATTAAACAAGTCCAATATACGCCAAAATCGTCAATGATTGAGAAAATTTTGTGCGTTGCAAGGCGCTAAATCCACAATATACTTTGGCGTATGTGAGGAATTTGAAGTCCGAAGCAAGGTGCAAAATTTGCCAATCAGAACGATTTTTTATATATTTGCGCTATGACAGCACAAGAACACGACAAAATCATCGACCTTATCAAGCGAGAGGTGGTCCTTTCGATAGGTTGCACCGAGCCTATGGCTGTGTCGCTATGCGTAGCAAAGGCTTGCGAGACTCTCGGCACAACGCCTGAGTATATCTCGGTGGCACTCAGTGCCAACATCTTCAAAAATGCTATGGGCGTGGGTATTCCGAATAGTGGAATGACAGGTCTGCCGATTGCCGTGGCACTCGGTGCCGTGGCAGGGCGTTCGGAGTACGGCTTGGAGGTATTGCGCGATGTCGATAGTGCAGCCGTAGAACGAGCAAAAACGTTTTTGGAGGAGGTAAAGCCTTCTATTTTCGTAACTGACGAGAGCGATGACATTCTCTTTATCAAGGTGTACGTCAAGGCGGGAAACGACTCTGCCGAGGTAATTATTTCAGGCACACACACCAACTTTTCATCGATACGCCGCAATGGTAAGGAGGTCGCCGCAAACGAGGCAACAAAGAGCGAAATAACAACAGAGGAGGATTTGGAGTTGTCGTTGCGCAAGGTCTACGATTTTGCCGAGGAGGTGCCACTCGAAAAGATTGAGTTTATAGGCGAAGCAGCAGAGAAGAATATTGCAGCAGCCGAACTTTCTTTCACCGGGGATTATGGTCACGGCTTGGGCGCAATGCTCCACAGCGGAGTAGCAAAAAGCATCTTTGGCGACACGCTATTTACCAATATTTTAGCGCATACAAGCGGTGCTTGCGATGCACGAATGAGTGGTGCAATGGTACCCGTAATGAGCAATTCGGGCAGTGGCAATCAGGGTATCTCGGCAACCGTTCCGGTGGCTATTTTTGCCAACGCCAACAAGGTCAGCCACGAAAAGATGTTGCGAGCTTTGGTGTTGAGTCATCTTACCGTTATATATATTAAGCAGAGCCTTGGTCGCTTGTCGGCTTTGTGCGGTTGCGTAGTGGCAGCAACAGGCTCGGCTTGCGGAATTACCCGCTTGATGGGCGGTGGTTACGAAGAGGTTTCGGGTGCAGTGAAGAATATGGTTGCCAACCTTACGGGAATGATTTGCGATGGCGCAAAACCTTCCTGCTCGTTGAAGGTAACGAGCGGAGTTGCCACAGCCGTACTCTCGGCAACACTTGCAATGAATCACCGTGTAACAACCTCGTTGGAGGGAATTATAGAAGACAATGTCGATAACTGCATTCGCAATCTCACCGAAATTGGTCGCTCGGGAATGAGCGAAACCGACCGCCTGATTCTCGAAATAATGACCTCGAAAAAGTAGAGATAACATCGCTTAACCAGGCAACAAACCACATAAAACAAGTGCTGACCTTCCTTTCGAAAGTCAGCACTTATTTCGTAATCTGGTATTACTCTACTTTACTTTGCCGGTGCAGCGGTAGTAGCAACAATGCCCAACTCCTTCTTTACAAGCGGAGCGATATCGGTAGTTTGTGCCTCATCAATGTAAGCAAGACTTGGTACCGAAACATCGAATACCACGATATAGCCATTTGCCTTAGCCACCTTATTTACAGCCTCCTGAGCCTTCTTCTGTACAGGCTCAATCAGCTCTGCCTGCTTCTTCTGGAAGTCCTGCTGTGCAATCTGCTGGAACTCGCTGAAACGCTGCTGCAACTGCTCCAACTCCTGCTGACGCATCTGCTTCACCGATGCAGCCATGGTAGCCTGATTTTTCTGAAAATCTGCCAACTTGTTGTTAAACTCTACCTGAATCTGCTCCATCTGCTCGTTCAAGTCCTTACCGAAAGCCTCCAAATTCTTCTGCGCCTCATCGAACTCCGGCATTGCCATTACAACCTCCTGCACATTGATACGGGCGAACTTCTGTGCCGATACGGTGCCGATGGTGAACAATGCGGCAACCAAAATAAAAAGTTTTTTCATCTTCAAATCTGTTTTTTGAGTTATTATTCTATTTCTTTAATTGTTCAATCACTTGCGCTGTGTGGTCGATAGCATCATTGACATAGAGCATCGAAGCATTTGAGGCCTTGTCAAGTACAAGGTCATAGCCATTTGCCTTGGCGTATGCCTCTATTGCAGCAAACACCTTTGTCTGTATAGGCTTTATCAACTCTATGCGTTTTTGCATCAGTTTGCCATCCTCGCCAAAGAGCTCCTGTTGATATTTTTGAGCCTCTTCTTCTTTCTGCAAAATTTGTTGTTCAACACTTGCACGAGTTGATGCTGCAAGCGAAGCCTTCTGCTGCATATAGTTATTGTACAAACTCTCTATGCTCTTATATTTGCTATCAACCTCCGCTTGGTACGATTTGCCCAACTCGTCAAGGGTTGTCATCGCCTTGTTATACTCATCGAGCGACTTAAATACCTTCTCGCTATCAATCACACAATACTTCTGTGCCGAGGCGATACCGAGTGTCGCCAAAGCAAACATTGCTGTCAAAATAATTCGTTTCATACTTATCTTTATTTATATGTTAAACACAAGTATCATCAAATTTGTTGCCAATCACACCTTTTTCGTTAGAAACTCTGTCCGATAACGAAGTGGAATTGGCTTCCGCTGCGTTTGGTAGAGCCTGCCGGTGGGTCGAATCCCCAACCCCAATCAATACCGAGCATACCCACGATAGGGAGATATAGACGAACGCCAAGACCTGCTGAACGCTTAACCTTCCAAGGCGCAAAATCCTTCCACGAGGTGAAACCGTTACCCGCCTCCAAGAAGCCGAGCACATAAATCTGTGACGAAGGTTTCAAGATTACAGGATAGCGCAACTCCAAAGTGTATTTATTGTAAGCAATCGAATAGTTGCTACCCACAGGGTCCAAATCGCCATCTTCGTAACCACGCAACGCTATAATATCGACACCATACATCGTATATCCCGACATACCGTCACCGCCGACCTGGAAACGCTCAAAAGGCGATATTTTATTCTTGTTGTAGTGTCCGAGGAATCCCATCTCCGCCTTCGCCATCAACACAAGATTGTTGTTCGGCGTAAGTGCTTGGAACCACTGCGCCTTGAACTGCCACTTGTGGAATTCGCTCCAACGATAACGCTCCTGGTCACTCATATTCGGATTAGAGTAGTCCTTGCCGTCCATTGCCGAGAATGGCGGTGTAATCTGCAACGACACCGAAATATCCGAACCTCGGCGAGGATAGATTGGTTGGTCGGTAGAATTTCGAGCCAACACCAGTCGCAACGATAACATATTAGCCTTACCATTCTGCATAATGAACGAAGAGTAGTTCTTCAAGCCGTAGTGCTGATATGCCAACTCACCGTAGAATGTGAAGTATGGGTCAGGCCACGACAATCGCTTACCCAAACCGACCGAAAGACCATACGAACGGAAGTACGACGTTGCCGACTGCCAAATATAGTAGGCGTTGTTCTGCTCGGAGAGGTGTCCTGAAATAGTGAACGAGTTAGGCTTACGACCTCCGAGCCAAGGGTCTTGGAACGAGAGGGCAATAGCCTTATAGTATGTACCATTGGTCTGTCCCGAGATAGACAAGCGTTGATTTTGTCCCATCGGGTATGGCTTCCACGCACCCTTCTTGAACATATTGCGTATCGAAAGGTTGTTCAGCGTAACACCAATTGAGCCGACAAAAGTACCTGAACCCCAACCCGCCGCAACATTGAATTGGTCTGATGCCTTCTCTTCGAGTGGCCAATTTATATCCACCAAATCATTCGATACGGGCTTGATATCCGGCATTAGAGCCTCCTCGTTGAAGTGTTGCATGCCCGCCAAGGTACGAATAGTCTGCATAATCAAAGCACGATTATACAACTCTCCCGGGCGAGTATATATCTCACGGCGAATAACCTCATCATTCACACGGTTATTTCCCGAAATACCGACATTATTGATAGTAAACTGATTACCCTCGAAAATCTTGATTTCGATATCCAAAGAGTCCGCACCAACAATCGTTTCGGAGGGCTCAATTTGCGACATCAGATAGCCCTCATTCTGATAGAGTGAAGACACCGACATATCGTCTGGATTCTGCTCCTTACCGATGCCGAGTCGCTTGTGAATAGATTTCTTATCGTACACATCGCCCTTACTCATGCCAAGCATGCGCTGCAACATATCGGTCTCGTACTTTGAGTTGCCAACCCAATTGATATCTCGGATATAATACTTATTACCCTCCGCAAGCTCTATACGGATACCCATTCGCTTCTTCTTGGGATTTTTAGGGACCATGCGGTAGATTGAGTCGGAGAGGATATTTGCATTACGATAACCCTTCGAGTTGTAGAAGTCGAGCAGCAACTCCTTGTCCTCCTCATACTCCTTCTCGTTAAATTTGGTCTTCTGCCAAAACCAAGGGCTCACCTTATGAGTCTTCTTGAATGTCCTTGCAAGACGCTTATCGGGGAATGCCTCATTGCCCTCGAAGATGATTTCGCCGATGCGAACTCGCTGTTTCTTCTCTACATCGAAGGTTACATTTACCGCCTGTTTTATCACGGTATCAGGCTCTATCTTAACCCCAACCTCGCAATCAAGGAATCCTTTCTCTCCGAAGTGTTCTTTTATGAGTTTGATATTTCGGTCTATGATGTGGTCCGAGAGTTCGTGTCCTCGTTTGAGTTTCAACACCTCATCGACAAGGTCTTTCGACTTACCCTTTGGAACACCCGTTACCGCCCAATTCATCACTCGCGGACGCTCACGAAGCATAACTTCCAAATCGACACTGTCGCCATCAATCGTTGCACCAATCTGAATATCCTCGAAGTAGCGTTGCGACCAAAGGCGCATCATCGCATTTTGGATAAACGAGCCCGAAAGATATATCGAATCACCCGCAACCAAGCCCGATGACGAACGAATTATATCGTGGTTAATATGCTTTACGCCGTGAATATTTACCTTGCGAAGAATATAAGGTCGATTATCCGATTCGTCAAAATATGGAGCATTCTTCGGCATCACAAAGACATCGGTGGTATCAACGAGAAAGCCCTCTTTGTTCGTTGGCTCCGCCTTAGCAGCAGCCTCCGTAGCAAAAAAGAGCATCGTAAACAGGCAAAATATCTTGACAAACAGAATCATTCTCTTCTCTTTCTCTTCACTTTTCAAAATCAACTACAAAACTCCGTAACGGCGTTCACGCTGCGCATACACCTCCAACGCCTTATCAAACTCCTCCTCACGAAAGTCAGGCCACATTGTCTGAGGGAAGTACATCTCGGCATACGAAGCCTGCCACAACAGGAAGTTGCTCAACCTGCACTCACCACTTGTGCGAATAATGAGGTCGGGGTCGGGAATACCCGCCGTATCGAGGTGTGCCGAAATAACCTCATCGTTAATCTGCTCGCTGCGCAACTCACCTCGTTGCACCTTATCTGCCACTGTACGGGTTGCTCGCACTAACTCATCTCGTGACGAGTAGTCGAATGCCAACACAAGTGTCAGTTTATCGCCGCACTTTGTACTCTCTTCAATATGCAGTAATCGCTCACGCACCTCCTCCGAAAAGCGGTCACGGCGACCAATAATCTGCACTCGAACACCTTGCTCGATAAGTTCGGGCGTCTCTTTTGTTACGCTTTTGCAGAAGAGTTGCATCAACGCATCTACCTCCGCCTGCGGTCTGCCCCAATTCTCAGTAGAGAAGGCATATAAAGTCAGGTAGCGCACACCACGCTTACGGGCAGCCTTTATACACGCCTTTACCGAAACAACACCCTCGATGTGTCCCTCGTAACGCTCTTTGCCTTTGGACTTTGCCCAGCGGCCATTGCCGTCCATTATGATAGCAATGTGTGTCGGTATGTTTTTTTCATTACCCATATAGGGCGCAAATATACAAATTAAAAACGGAAAACGGAAAACGGAAAGCGGAAAACTTCTATTTTTAATAGAAAATAACAAAAGTCGATGACTGTGAAGAAAACAGAACTTTTAACTTAAACTTTTCCGGCCCTCCGTTCTCAGCTCTCAGCTCTCAGTTTTCAGTTCTCCGTTTTTCGTTTTCCGTTTATCTTATGTCCACTCCCCACATCATCTTATTTCGTAACGAATCGAAGAACGATATATTGTGCGGAACGGCCAAACGGATATATCTTTTTGCCTTTTTGATGGTCAAAACGGCATTGTTCTCTATCTTGAAAGTGCGGTTATCTATCGAAATCGAAGCATCGTTGCCACGAGTGTCTATATGCAATTTCACCATGCTCGTATCGGGCATTACAATAGGTCGCATCGTAAGGTTATGCGGAGCAAGCGGAGTGAGCAGAAACGAGTGGCACGAAGGGGCAACAATCGGACCTCCCGCACTCAACGAATACGCTGTTGAACCTGTTGGCGTTGAGATGATTACTCCATCTCCATTGTAGGTCGACACCATATTGCCGTCAATCGCCGCCTCAACCGAAATCATCGCTGCACCAAGACGCTGTACCGACACCTCATTCAAGGCGTAGAGTTTGGTATCGCCGACACCTTCAATGCAGAGCATATCGCGCTGTTCCAAGTTGAGATTTTTCGATGCAATACCTTCGAAAACCTCTCTGATATTCTCGCGGGGAGCGAGAGCCAAAAATCCGAGATGTCCGCCATTGATACCCACCACCGGAATATCGGCACCACCGAGGCGATGCACCCCTTCAAGCAGTGTACCATCTCCGCCATAGCAGACCATCACCGAGTCGGCTGGTTGCTCACCAACCTCTCCGTCATAGATAAATTCGGTCGGAATTATACGCAAAGTGTGCTCCTCGATATTTTCGGCAAATGCCTTGTTTATGGCGTATTCGAAGCCGTAACGCTCTATGGCTCCGAAGATTTCGTCAATATCCTCGGTGCGGAGCGCAATGCTTTTGCGTGAAAAAAGTATAATTTTCATCTCTTATTTCGGCGAAATTAATTAACTTTACATCGATTTTGGCGCAAAGTGTGCAAAATCCATCTGCAAATATAGCGATTTTTATGACAAAGTTAAGCGTAAATGTAAATAAGATTGCAGTAATTCGCAATTCGCGTGGCGGAAATACCCCCGATGTGATTGCTGCGGCATTGGCAATAGAGCGTTTTGGTGGCGAAGGCATTACCGTACACCCACGCCCCGATGCACGCCATATCCGCTACTCCGATGTGCGAGAGCTGAAAAAGGTTATCACGACCGAGTTGAATATCGAGGGTAATCCGATAGGCTCGTTTGTCGATTTGGTGTTGGAGGTTGTACCGGCACAAGTAACACTCGTTCCCGATGCGGTTGATGCCATTACCTCAAATGCCGGCTGGGATACCATCGCCAACAAGGAGTTTTTGACCGATATCACAAAGCGCTTCCACGAGAAGGGTATTCGAGTTTCGATTTTCGTGGACCCGAAACCTGAAATGGTTGCCGGAGCAGCCGCTTGTGGAGCAGACCGAGTAGAGCTATACACCGAGGCGTATGCCGCTCACTATAAGGCAAATAGAGAGGCTGCTATTGCACCATATATCGCTGCTGCGGAGGAGGCTCGCAAGTGCGGTCTTGGCTTAAACGCAGGTCACGACCTCTCGCTCGAAAATCTTCAATACTTTGCCGAGCAAATTCCATGGTGCGATGAGGTTTCGATAGGTCACGCACTTATCAGCGATGCCCTCTACTACGGCTTGGAAAATACGGTACAACTCTATCGCAGATGTTTGCGATAAACTGAAAACGGAAAACGGAACCGACGCACGAAGCAAGAGCAGAGACTGCTTGCAGACTATGCCTTGCAAGAAGGAGGAAAAGCCTGCGAAGCAGGGTTAAAGCGGAAAACTAAATGAAGAACCCACTACAACTACCGATTTTTAAGCGAATTTCTCGCCTTGTTGATGAACGAGGTGTGGAGGCGTATGTTGTGGGTGGATATGTCCGTGACTACTATCTGCATCGCCCTTGCACCGATATTGATGTGGTGGTTGTGGGTAGCGGTATCGAGATAGCCGAGGCACTTGGCAGGGAGTTGAAAACCAAAGTTTCGGTATTTAAGACCTTCGGAACGGCAATGTTGCGTGCCGATGGCTACGAGGTGGAGTTTGTGGGGGCGCGTAAGGAGTCCTACTCGCCCGATTCGCGCAAGCCGCATGTCGAAGATGGCACTATCGAAGATGACCAGCGCCGCCGCGACTTTACGATAAACGCTATGGCATGGTCGCTCAATGGCAATACCTTTGGCGAGTTGGTGGACCCGTTTGACGGAATGTACGACCTCGAAGATTGCATAATCTGCACCCCGTGCGACCCCGATATAACATTTTCCGATGACCCTCTGCGAATGATGCGAGGTATTCGCTTCGCCTCGCAACTCGGCTTTGAGTTGGAAGACGAAACTTTCGAGGCGATGAAGCGCAACCGCGAGCGCATAAAGATTGTGTCGCAGGAGCGCATCATCACCGAACTGAATAAAATTGTCGCATCGCCCGTACCTTCGATTGGTTTTGAACTGCTCGAACTGACCGGTTTGTTGGAGATAATCTTCCCCGAAATGCACGCACTTTGCGGTGTGGAGCGCAGAGGCAGTCACGCCCATAAAGACAACTTCAAACATACGCTGAAAGTGCTTGATAATGTGGCGCGTAAGAGTGATGATTTGTGGTTGCGCTGGGCAGCTGTGATGCACGATATAGCAAAGCCGAAGTGCAAGTCGTATGACCCTCGCATCGGCTTCTCGTTCCACGGTCACGAGGTACTCGGCTCGAAGATGGTGCAACCGATTTTCCGCCGTCTGAAATTGCCGTTGGGCGAGACTATGAAGTTTGTGCAAAAGATGGTATTTTTGCACCTGCGACCAATTATTTTGGCGGAGGATGTGGTAACCGACTCAGCAGTGCGCCGTCTGCTTTTTGAGGCGGGCGATGATGTCGAGAAGTTGATGACACTCTGCGAAGCGGATATTACATCTGGCATCGAGAGCAAGGTGAAACGCTTTTTGGCGAATTTCGAGTTGGTGCGTGAGAAGATGCGTGACCTCGAAGAGCGCGACCGCATTCGTAATTTCCAACCACCTATTAATGGCGATATTATCATGCGCGAGTACGATGTCGAGCCGTGCGCTGTACTTGGCGAGATAAAGGAGATAATCAAAAATGCCATTCTCGATGGGGAGATACCGAATGAATACGATGCAGCGTTTGAGTTGATGCAAAAACTTGCTGCGGAGAGGGGACTAAAAAAGCGATGAATAAAATAATCGGCAAAAAATTTGCTTATTATATACAAAGTATATACCTTTGCACCGTTAAAAAATTAACAATAGAGTATGCGGAGTGGTGCAACACCGTAATACTCAAAAGAAAAAGGTTAAACAGGTTTTCTAAACACATAAAATTTTATCAAAATTATGGCACAAATTAAGATTGGTATCAACGGTTTCGGACGTATCGGCCGTATGGTATTCCGTGCAGCTTGCACACAGACTGACAAGTATGATGTAGTAGGTATCAACGACCTTTGCCCAGTAGATTACTTGGCTTACATGCTCAAGTATGACACTATGCACGGTCAGTTCGATGGCACTATCGACTACGATGCAGAGAAGAGCCTCCTTATCGTTAATGGCAAGGCTATCCGCGTAACTGCTGAGCGCAACCCTGAGGATTTGAAGTGGAACGAGGTTGAGGCTGAGTATGTAGTTGAGTCTACCGGTTTGTTCCTCACTGCTGAGAAGGCTGAGGCTCACATCAAGGCTGGTGCAAAGTATGTAGTTATGTCGGCTCCTGCAAAGGACAAGACTCCTATGTTCGTTTGCGGTGTTAATACTAACACTTACGCTGGTCAGACTATCGTTTCGAACGCTTCTTGTACTACCAACTGCTTGGCTCCTATCGCTAAGGTGTTGAACGACAACTGGGGTATCGCTGACGGTTTGATGACTACCGTTCACGCTACAACTGCTACTCAGAAGACTGTTGACGGTCCATCTTTGAAGGACTGGCGTGGTGGTCGTGCTGCTGCTGGCAACATCATCCCATCTTCAACAGGTGCTGCTAAGGCAGTAGGTGTTGTTCTTCCAGAGTTGAACGGCAAGTTGACCGGTATGGCATTCCGTGTTCCTACTCTCGATGTATCGGTTGTTGACCTCACTGTAAACTTGGCTAAGCCTGCAACATACGCAGAGATTTGCGCTGCAATGAAGGCTGCTTCGGAGGGTGAGTTGGCAGGCGTTCTCGGTTACACCGATGAGGATGTTGTATCGTCTGACTTCCTCGGCGATGCTCGTACATCTATCTTCGATGCTAAGGCTGGTATCGCTTTGACTGATACTTTCGTAAAGGTTGTTTCTTGGTACGACAACGAGTGGGGTTACTCGAACAAGGTTCTTAACCTCATCTCGGTTATGAAGGAGTACAACAAGTAGTATTTGTTAGTATAGTTGAATAAGGCTCGGAGTTTTGCTCCGAGCCTTATTTGTTGTAAAATCGATTACCTATATATTATATAGGACTTTATAGGATGAATAGGATTAAATAGGAAAGCCCCCATAATATCCTATAATATCCTATCTATTCCTATAATTTCCTATAAACTCCTACCCCTCCCCATAGCGCCCACATACAAAAGTCCCCCTCACAGGAGGGGGATTTAGGGGGTGGGTAACACACCGAGCTTTTGCTTTCAGCAAAAGCTTTTTATTTTGCGTAACTTACTGCGCGAGTTTCGCGAATTACGGTAATCTTCACCTGACCAGGATATGTCATCTCGTCCTGAATCTTCTTTGCGATATCGTGTGATAGGCTCTCGCTCTCTGCATCAGAAAGTTTGTCTGCACCCACAATTACGCGAAGTTCACGACCTGCCTGAATAGCGTAGGTCTTGACAACGCCAGGATAAGAGAGTGCGATACCCTCCATCTCCTTCAATCGCTTGATGTACGACTCAATAACCTCACGGCGTGCGCCCGGACGAGCACCCGAAATAGCATCGCAGACCTGAATGATAGGTGCGATAAGCGAGGTCATCTCAGTTTCGTCATGGTGGGCACCGATAGCATTGCAAACATCAGCCTTCTCCTTATACTTCTCGGCGAGGTTCATACCGATAATTGCGTGTGGCAACTCCGGTTCATCATCAGGCACCTTGCCGACATCGTGCAACAATCCTGCACGGCGGGCAGTCTTTGGATTGAGTCCCAACTCTGCCGCCATAATACCTGCCAAGTTTGCGGTCTCGCGTGCGTGCTGCAAGAGGTTTTGTCCGTATGACGAGCGATACTTCATCTTACCGATAAGACGGATAAGTTCAGGGTGCAAGCCGTGAATACCAAGGTCGATTGCGGTACGCTTACCAACCTCAACAATCTCCTCCTCAATCTGCTTCTTAACCTTCGCAACAACCTCCTCAATTCGTGCAGGGTGTATACGACCATCGGTTACGAGTTGGTGCAATGCTAAACGAGCAATCTCACGGCGTACAGGGTCGAAGCACGAGAGAATGATAGCCTCCGGAGTATCATCAACGATAATCTCCACACCCGTAGCGGCTTCGAGCGCACGGATATTACGACCCTCACGACCGATAATGCGTCCCTTAACCTCATCAGATTCGATATTGAATACCGTTACAGCATTCTCGATAGCTGTTTCGGTTGCTACACGCTGAATTGAGGCAACAATAATACGTTTTGCCTCCTTTGTAGCAGTAAGTTTCGCCTCCTCAACGGTCTCATTGATATATGCCTGAGCCTCGCTCTTAGCCACCTCGCGCATATTCTCAATAAGGATGCTCTTTGCCTCCTCCGAGCTGATTCCCGAAATCTGCTCCAAACGAGCATTCTGCTCACTCATAAGTTGAGCCAACTGCGACTTGCGCTCTTCGAGCGACTGAATCTGGCTCTCCATCTTCTCCTTCAAGCGGTCATTGTCGGCAATCTTACGGTCGAGGTCACGCTGCTGATTCTGCAAGTTGTTCTCCAACTGCTTAGCACGCTGCTCGCTCTGGTTAAGCTTTTGATTGCGTTCGTTTACATGGCGGTCATGCTCGCTTTTGAGCTGCATGAAACGCTCCTTCGCCTGAATCTCTTTCTCCTTTTTCAGCATCTCGCCGTCATGCTCCGCCTTGTCGATGATAGCCTTGGCACGAACCTTAACTCCGTAGTATGCTGCACTACCACCTACAACAGCTGAGATAACTGCTGCGATAGCGATAATAATAGTCATTTCCATAGTTCTCTTTCGTCTATTGTGTTAAAGTTAATACTAAATTGTCTAATCTATAATAAAAAACCGCATAGGAATTCCTTTACTTGTGTTTGACGAAGCTGTGAAATCGTCATTTGTGAGGCTCCCCTAAAATCGCAATCTTCCACCGGTACCGCAGTACTCACCCGTGAGGGCTACAAGGCCTGATTTTGAATAACGGAGTACACCCCAATATAAAAAGTGTTCAGTTTCGCAAAGTTTGAAAGGAATCCATGCGGGTAATCTTCCTATTTTCAAAAAATAAAGAACCTGTGTTGCTAATTGTCGGAGCAACGCCGACCGAAAATCTACTTTTCGAGATGTTTCGACAGACGCTCTGCCAACTCCGAAAGAGCCTTCAAGTCGCCATCTTCCACATCATTTTTGCGCTCCAAGCGGATATTTGAAATCATCAAATCTACCGCAACAATAGCCAAGTAGTCTTGTACGCCAAAGCCATCTACACGAGATTGTTGTGCCGTAGCAAGACGATTGTTTATTTCACGAGCTGCCAAACGATAGACCTCCTCATTGCGAGCGTCAATGGTCATCTCGTACGGCTTTCCTGCAATATCCAACTTTATATTTAACAGTCTTTCGCTCATAATTCAACAAAAACAATCCTCTCTTATATTCGATTTGAAACCATCTCTATACACTTATCAACCTCCCGCAATAAACGATTGACATGTGAACGGGCAGCAGCCTTATTTGATACACTTCCGGCAATTGCAGCACGCAATGACGCCTTCTCCGCCTCGGCCTTTGCCTCTCGAAGTTGCTCCTGCAAGGTGCGAATCTTTGCGCTCTGTTCACCGCTCTTCTCACGAAGTGCTACAACCTCCTCCATTGCACTATCGTGCAACTTCATCAGTCGCTCAACATCAGCAGTCAAAGATGCTATTATATCCTTGCTTTTCATAACTCCTACTTGGCTCAAATCTATATATACCGCACCAAAGATACAAATAAAAATTAAGAATTAAAAATTAAAAATTAAGAATTATTCCGAAACGATAAAAAAGGGTGTCGCAACCCTATTGGTCGGACACCCATAAACCGAGAAAATCTCCTCTGTTATTTGTACAAGAATCGCTTTATCGAGTGTTTAGGAGTGTGCGCAAAACCCTCTCGCACAATCTCGATTTTAGCGATTTGACTATACGCCGGAAGTAAAGCATTTGCCTCTAAGCGAGTCTGCTCCAACGCCTCCATTATTGTCGCCTCATCAAGCGCCAAATCATCTGCTGTAAGAGCTACCAACGCAACCAAGTGCTTATTGCGCTCAACAATCAACGACTCGGCGACATGTGGCAGGTTGTTAAGCACCGCCTCGACCTCTTCGGGATAGATATTTTGACCACTTGCGGTAAGAATCATACACTTACTGCGTCCCTTAATAAAGACATTTCCCTGTTTATCAATGATACCAAGGTCGCCCGTACGCAAAAATCCATCTTCGGTAAAGGCTGCTCGTGTAGCCTCCTCGTTTTTGTAATACCCCACCATCACATTAGAGCCCTTTGCCTGAATTTCGCCCACCTGTTTATGAGGGTCTGCCGAGTCTATACGCAGTTCCAAGCCATCAACAGCACGACCACACGAGCCCGGCTTAAATGTCTGCCAAGCAGCATACGAGAGCAATGGTGCACACTCGGTCATACCATAACCCACCGTATATGGCAACTTAACCTTACGCATAACCTTCTCAATCGATGGGTTGAGAGCTGCACCTCCAAGAATTATCGAACGAAGGTTTCCACCGAAAGTCGTAAGTAACTGCTTACGCACCTTACCGTAGATAAGTCGGTCTATACCGGGAGTGTGTGTCAGCACACGCATCGCCGGTTTTTGGAGAATCGGCATAATCTTGCCCTTAAAAATCTTCTCGATAACAAGTGGTACGGTGATAAGGAGATATGGCTTCACCTCTGCCAATGCCTGCATCAACAGTGTCGGAGTCGGAGTTTTGCCGAGAAAATAGACATGTCCTCCACCACAAATCGGATAAATAAACTCGAATGCCATTCCGTACATGTGCGCCAACGGCAACATCGAGATAATCTTATCTCCCTCCTCTACCGCAATATTGTTGAGTGCAAAATCAACATTTGTAGAGATATTGCGAGATGTAAGCATCACACCCTTGGGCTGCGAAGTTGTTCCTGAGGTGTAATTTATAATAGCAAGGTCATCAAGGCTCAACTCTCCGTACTTAACCACCTCGTGTTTCATCTCTTCGGGGTAGACAGCGGGAATTTTCGAGAGAGCCTCTTCGATTTCGCTGCTTTTTGCTTTGTCTGCAAGATAAAGAATAGAATAATCCTCCAAGTTAATGGCAATACGGAGTTCGGGTAACTTTTCAACCTCCATCTCGTCCCAAATCTTCGGCTCGGTAAAAAGCACAACACTATCGGAGTGGGCAGTAAGATTTGTAATTGCCTCTGGCGTAAAATCGCATAAGATAGGCACCGCCACAGCACGATAAGTAGTAGTTGCAAGGAAAGCCATTGCCCAACGGGAACTATTCTTTGCAGCAAGCGCTGCTTTATCACCGGCCTTCACATCAAGAACACGATATATGGTGTGTAGACGAGCAATTTCAGTTGCGAAGTTTGCGAATGTAAAAGTTTCTCCTTTGTAGTCGGATAACGCCTCGGTATTCCACTTGGCAACCATCGACTCTTGCAAACGGTCAAGATAATGTCTCATTTTGCGGTTTAGATTTTATTTCGATGTTGCAAATATCGGGTACAATATCCGAACCGAAAAATTTATGGTATAATTCAAGAGGTTTAGGGGCGAAATTATTATATGGGGTAAAATCAAAAAATAAGTGGCGAAAAATAGATTTTCACCACTCACCCCTAAGCTTTATCAACTATCCATTCTCGAATATTATCTGCATAAGTTCTCGAAATAGGGATATCCGGCAACCCCTCAATACCAAGTTCAACAAACACACCCTCTTTATCGCGATGCAACACTTTGGCATGGTCGAGATTTATCATATAGGAGCGATGGCATCGCACTATACGGCTACCTTGAAGGTGTTCTGCAACACGACTAAGAGTATTTCGCACCATCACCTTTTTTATCTTATCGCCATTGAGATAGAATACGCAAACATAGTTATCCGCCGACTCTATCAGCACAAGATTCTCACGGCGAACGGACAATCGCATCTCCCCTTTCTCGTCAAGAATCTGCACATAAGCCCTCTGCAACACAGTTTCGTCACGCTCAATCTGTTTTCGCAATGCCCCCAACTCACGCAAGTTCTCCTGCCAAATAAAGTATATATAGCACAAGGCATACGGAATAAAGACAATCAGAAAGGTCTTGACAAAGGAGTTTTTGAATATCTCCGTAATAGTTTTTGTCGTGTCGGTGAGTAGCGTTGCGAGCGTCAATGCCGTAACCATGGCGAGCAACTCTCCAAATATCCAGATGATATAGTCAATGTATCTCATCGTGTGCCGCTTGGTGTAGAATCCCATAATGGCCCTACTACCCGCAGCGATAACCATACCTCCGAGCACCATTGTCAGGGCGATAAGTTGTACACGAGCCTCACGCGAAATGTCAAACGCCCGCAAAAAGCTATCATCAATGCGGTCGAAATCAAGCGGACGATAGAGGTTGATAAATATCAAGGCAAAAAATGGCACAAAAAGTACCATAAAGACCTGATTTGCCTTGCTATAAATAAATTTCGGAATAGGCTTCAACATAGCCAATGCCCTCTATTTAAAGAATTTATACTGAAAAATCAACATATAGACCACCGCCACCGAGATATACGAATCGGCGAGGTTGAATACAGGACCGAAGAAGTATCCGCGCGAGTCAAAGAGGAACGAGAGCCACTCGGGGTGGTTTTCCCATTGGAAGAGCGGAAAGTAGAACATATCGACCACTTTTCCCATCATAAATGGCGCATACGAGCCGCCAAATTCGGCGATATTTGCAGGAGTCGATGCCGAGAAAATCAAGCCGTAAAATGCGCTATCAATGATGTTTCCGAGCGCACCGGCAATAATCAAAGCCAAACCCACAAGTACCCCTGTTGGCGCCTTTTGGCGAGCCAAAGTATATGTGTAGTACCCTAAACCGCCGACTAGCAGAATGCGGAATATAGACAATGCAAGTTTGCCCCAATCGAAACTACCAGCCGAAGCAATCTGCATACCGAATGCAGCGCCGTTATTCTCCACGAAGAGAAGTTGGAACCAATTGGGAATCACTATAATAGCCTCGCCGAGGTGCATATTTGTTTTAACCCAAATTTTGAGTATTTGGTCAGCGATAAGCAACACTGCCACAAGGATAGAGATATGTTTTACCTTCATATATTCCGTATAATTTTATGCAAAGATAGAAAAAAAAGCAGAAAACGGAAAACTTTTAATTAGAGAGGAGGGAAATGCAGAATGCAGAATTACTTTCAGCCCTCCCCGGTA
>SUZE01000003.1:0-28510 GCA_015060075.1 Rikenellaceae bacterium
GCCGAGATTATCATCTCGTGCAATGGCTCGACCTTAAAGATTACAATCACCCAAAAGGCTGCCGAGCAGGTAACACCATCGCTCCCTGTTATCGAAGAGAAAAATAGAATTGGAGCGATTATTTTCGATACCTACTATACTGATTCTGCATATCCGAATGGAGCAGAAGAGAGTTCGATAGCAAAGGTTAATTTTACCTATAATGATAAGGGAGAGGTCTGCCAGATTGAGCGAGATATAGAACTTGACGGAGAGTTGCGCTCTCGAACTACATATCCAATAACTTATAGTGGCAATCAAGCGACAACTTCATCGCTCGGTCAATATATAGAGTACATCACAGACCCTCAACCGCACAACCTTCTGCTAAAAACAGAGAAAGAGCCCGGCTCCGTACAGTTTAATAGCGATGGCTCACTTGCTTCGTTTACTTTTGGAGTAGATTCACCTACCAAATTTGAGTACGGCGCAGATGGCCGATTGGTTAAATATGGCGATGAAGACGATGGTGACGATTTCTCTTTTACTTGGAGCGATGGCAATATTGTAAGCGGTTGCATAGATGGAGAGGCGTTTACGATGGATTATACCGATATTGACAATGTTTGGGGTGGAGTTGATTGGCTATTTCCTCTTCTCCATATGTCTTTGGGCGAGAAGTCTATGATTATGGCATCGTTGAATAAAAATGGAGGTTTACATACCAAAAAATTACCAAAGAGTCTCTATTTTGGAGATTATCGTGAGGACTTTACCTATACATTCGATGAAGAGGGACAACTTGAAACCGTAACTTTCTGGGAAGAAACTATTACCCTTGTAATAGGTGGAAATGCTCCTAAGCGTATATGGCCTGCTCATGTTGTAAAGCAGGAAATTGTAGATTTTCATAATGTATATACTGCACCTTCTGTTCCAGAGGAATGGGATATGAATTATGGTGTCTATTATGATAAGTATTGCACAGTGCGAACATTTATGAGCAATGAAGAGTATTTCGATATGACATTCACTCAAAATGTACGAGCAAGAGTACCTACTAATGAGCTCTTTTTAAGTATTGATAACTATCAATATATCGGTCCTATATTTAAGGATTTATCAATATATAACGATGCTATATATAGGGGATATTCGCTTGATACAGAGAATGGATGCATATACTATGACTTTACAACATTTACTATTCGTGGTTTTTTCGCGATTGACCATAATAGTAATCAAACCGGTGCCCCATGGAAGTATGAGTTGAATGGTGGTGGTCGCATTTGGCTTGATTGGCCAAACGAGGAGGCAGAACTATCTATCTCTGTACAAGATATAAATAAGTTTGATGGCAATACAGTCGGCGCAACAGACGAAAACGGTAATTATGGAACAGGGTATATCAAAAATATGAGTTTCTCTGTCTATGCTTCGTTTAAGCCGGAGTTATATAATGTAAAGATAGCCGAGCCTTGCGTATCTATGACATATTTTGTTAAGGAGTAGCGATTAAGATAATCCATGCAAGAAGCCCCAAAGGTCGGTAATGACTTTTGGGGCTTTTTTAGGGGGGGGGTATTTATCTCGTCTAAATGCCTGCTATATTCTTGATTTCGTTCAACTTATTTAACGCCTCCAACGGAGTGAGCGAGTTGATATCCAAGCCTTTGATTTGGTCACGAATTTGAATCAGAACGGGGTCATCGAGTTGGAACATCGACAACTGCACATCGGGCGTGCGTACCGACTCGGCAACATCGGCAACCTCTTGTGCCGACACCTTCTTACCACGCTTACGCAGTTCGCCCTTCGGTACCATATCGCTATTGCCATACGCCTTCTCCAACGCTCCGAGAATTGCCGTAGCACGCTCAACAATGGTCGCAGGCATACCCGCCAATTGCGCCACATGGATACCGAACGAGTGTTCCGTACCGCCACGCTCCAACTTTCGCAAAAATACCACCGTGCCGTCAATCTCCTTGACCGAGACATGGAAATTCTTCACACGCTGACACACCTGCTCCATATCGTTCAGCTCGTGGTAGTGCGTAGCAAAGAGTGTGCGAGGATGCGCAGTAGGGTGATTGTGCAAGTACTCAACCATAGCCCACGCTATCGAGATACCATCGTAGGTGCTTGTTCCTCGTCCAATCTCATCGAGCAACACCAAACTGCGCTCCGAGATATTATTCAGAATACTTGCCGACTCCAACATCTCGACCATAAAGGTAGATTCGCCCTGCGAGATATTGTCCGATGCACCCACACGGGTAAAAATCTTATCCACCAAGCCAATCTCCGCCTTTGCAGCCGGCACAAACGAGCCCATCTGCGCCATCAGCACGATGAGAGCCGTCTGACGCAACAGTGCCGACTTACCCGACATATTCGGGCCGGTAATCATCATAATCTGCTGCGACTCGGTATCGAGCATCAAATCGTTCGGGATATATCGCTCGCCAACCTTCATCAAGGTTTCGATTACGGGGTGGCGTGCCGATTTCAGTTTTATTGTGGTTGAATTGTTCAACTCGGGGCGTACATACTTACGCTCCACCGCCACAACCGCCAACGAGTAGAGGCAGTCGATGCGGGCAACAATCTGTGCATTGCGCTGAATATCTCGCAACGAGCCTGTAACATAGGAGATTAGGTCGTTGTATATCTGCTGTTCGAGTTGCAAAATACGCTCCTCTGCACCGAGAATCTTCTGCTCGTACTCCTTCAACTCCTCGGTGATATATCGCTCGGCAGCCGCCAAGGTCTGCTTGCGAATCCAACGCTCCGGCACCTTATCCTTGTGGGTATTGCGCACCTCGATATAGTAACCAAAGACATTGTTATAGCCAATTTTGAGCGATGGAATACCCGTCAGCTCGCTCTCCTGCTCCTGAATTTTTTGCAGTACCTCCTTGCCGTGCAGAGCCACTCGGCGCAAGTCGTCGAGCTCCGCCGAAACACCATCGGCAATAATGCCGCCCTTCTGAATCTGGTTGGTTGCAGGGTCGGGGTAGATGGTCTGCGCAATACGCCCTGACACCTCGGTCAGAGGATTAATCTTCGAGGCTGCAAGGTGGAGAATATCGCTATCCGAGGACTCCAACGCCGCCTTCAAGAGTTCTATCGCCTCCAACGAATTTTTCAGTTGAATCATCTCGCGAGGTAGCACTCGCAAACTCGCTATGCGTGAGGCAATTCGCTCTATATCGCCCGTCATTGAGAGATGTTCGTTCACTGCCGAGCGAGTAGCTGCATCTTTCACAAACACCTCGACCATATTCTGCCTATCCTCGATGCGTTTCAGGTCGAGAATCGGCATTGCAATCCACTTGCGCAAGAGTCGTGCGCCCATGGCGGTACGCGTTTTGTCGAGCGTCTTTGCAAGCGAGAAATTCGCATCGCCACCTGTCGAAGCGAAGAGTTCGAGGTTGCGCGAAGTGAACTTATCAATCCACACATACTCCTCACGGTCAAGACGCGACAACGAGGAGATATGCGCCACATTGTTGTGTTGTGTAAATTCGAGGTAGTAGAGTATCGCTCCCGCAGCCGAAATGGCACTGCGCATACCCTCCACGCCAAAGCCTTTGAGCGATGGCACCGAAAAGTGCGTTTTCAGCTTACCGTAATTGACCTCGTAGGAGAAAACCCAATCTTCGAGGCAGTAGATGTAGTATCGCGAGCCGAAAGCCGCCACAAATCGCTCCTTCAAGCCACGCTGATAGACAATCTCCTTTGGCGCAAACGAGGAGAGCAGCTTTTCGATATAGCGGTCATCGCCCTCGGCAACCGAGAACTCGCCCGTGGTGAGGTCGAGGAACGCCACGCCCGTAGCCGACTGCCCGAAATAGACCGATGCGAGGTAGTGGTTTTCGCGCTGCTCGACAACATTATTTTCGAGCACCACACCCGGGGTAACAACCTCGATAACACCTCGCTGAACAATTCCTCTTTTTACATTCTTCGGGTCTTCGAGCTGCTCGCAGATAGCCACACGCTTGCCGGCACGGACCAAGCGGGGAAGATAGGAGTCGATTGCGTGGTGCGGAAAGCCTGCAAGTTCCACCATCGCTGCACCGCCATTGGCACGGCGAGTGAGCGTAATGCCGAGTATGGCACTCGTCTCGATAGCGTCTGCACCGAATGTTTCGTAGAAGTCACCCATTCGGAACAATACGATAGCATCGGGATGTTGCGCCTTGATGCTGTCATATTGATTCATCAAATCGGTCTTGCCCGACTTCTTCTCCTGCTCTTCGCTTGTTTTCTTTCCTCGTGCCATTATCTCTTTTTGGGCTTTTAGCCATTAGCCATTGGCTATTAGCTTTTTATTATACAATCGTGCAAATATAGCGAAAAACTTTCAGTTTTAAGTTAAAAATTAAAAATTATCTATAAATCGTCATTACGAGCGAATGTAATGAGCGTGGTAATCTCCCACTTTTTAATTAAAATACAATAAGGGAGATTGCCACGGACAATAGATTGTCCTCGTAATGACGAATTATATATTATATATTTCTTGCAATTTGCGAAATTAAGTGTTACATTTGCAGTGCAATCACGAGGTTGCAGACATAATTACGCAGAAAGTGTAAGTTTATTCTCGCAAACGAAATCTAGCAAATTTCAACACAAAAAGCAAAGAGAATAGGCAGACATCTTACTGCGTCATACCACTTGGTATGGCGTGGGGTTGTTGCTTGTTTTATTTGCAGGGTTTGCTAGAACCTCGTTTGCTAAAATAAGTTTTCAGCACCACGCTTTCTTTTTTATGTGTTATTCCATTAGGTGTTGGTGGATAAAAAAATAGAATTACAATGTTCTATGCTATTTATGAAAATGGGGCAGTGGTATCGAGAACATCTTTTGAGATGCTGCCACAAACAGAAGATATTTTATTCTATGCCAAATCCGAAGAGGTATTATCGCACACATACTATCATATTCTAAACACGGAGGGCAAAATTAATCCTCTACAACTAAATAAGTGCAAACTAATCGGCATTATACAGAATAATTATAACGGCTACCACTGTGCAATATTAGAGTTTGAGATACCTAAAAAAGGTGTAGAAAAATTAGAAATTGGGAAATACGAGTGGGAAGCTGAACAACCCCTATCGGTCACGGCTTCCATAGTTGATAAAATCAACCACTGCGGATACTATCTATACCTTGCTTTTCGAGAATTATGGGAGAAGAATAGTGAATTAGAGAAAGGTTTAGAGTTATTGGAAGACCAAATCAATACATTGGAAGAAAAACTTGTTAAATTGGAGTTAAATCTCAAAGATGAATAGAATTGCCGAGCATAATTTTGCTCAGCGATACCTTTAATTGTCACCGCTGCGATTAAGCCGAGGGCAGAGGCTGCTTGCAGACTTTGCCGAGGCGGAGCAGTGAAGACCGAAGGTCAATTCCCAATTGTCAATTGTCGAAGAATCTCTCGTCGAAATTGACAAAATAGAGCCTTTCCGTGGCACGGGTCATTGCGGTATAGAGCCAGCGCAGCATATCCTTAGTCATAGGCTCATCGCCAAACAAGCACCTATCCACAAATACCGCCTTCCACTGTCCGCCCTGCGCCTTATGGCAGGTTACGGCATAAGCAAACTTTATCTGCAAAGCGTTGAAATAGTCGTTCTCACGAATCTCTTGCAGGCGTTTTATCTTACTTTTAACATCTAAATAATCCTTCTCGACCTCGCGGAAAAGTCGCTCGCTCTCCTCACGGGTAAGCGAAGGCGACTCGGAGTGCAGCGTATCCAACAGCACCTTACACTCAATCTCGGTATCGTCATAGTCGCCAAACGACAGGGTAGCCGTAGCAAAGCGAAAACCGTAAAACTCCTCCACACGGCGCAACCTCCGCAGGCGGGCAATATCGCCATTGGCAATAAAGCTTATCGGACAGTTCTCGATGCGCTCGGTGTAGTGGTAGTTATTCTTTGCAACCATCAGAATATCACCGCTTTCCAGCTCCTCCTCCGCCATCAGATTTATACGGCGGATACCCTCGTTATAGCGATTTGCACGCTTGTTCGAGCGTGTGATAACAATCGTCTCGTCACGCCCGTAGCGGTCGTAGCAATCCTGCAACGCCTCCAACAACTCCGTACCGCCCACAGATGCGACATCTTTGTAGTCCATATCGAATTTCGGTATCTCGTAGATGCCGTTTTCGAGCATACAGCGCACCAGCGTAGCGTTGAAAAGTATTCCCGAATCCTGCTCCTGACGCACAACCTCGTCCATCGAGCCATAGACCACCTCTCCGAAGTTGCTCATTTCGGCAATATCGAGGGCAGGGGAGTAGTCCGCACCCACCGGTGGCAACTGCGCATTATCGCCCACCAAAACCAAGCGACAATTTCGCCCCGAACGGACATACTGCACCAAATCTTCAAGTAGCGAGCCACTGCCGAATTGCACCCCATCAGAGCCTGTATGAGCCGACAACATCGAAGCCTCATCTACGATGTAAATCACATCTTTATCACGGTTTATATTAAGTGAAAACTTAGATTCATACGAGGCATTTGTTCGCTCGCGATAGATATGTTTGTGAATGGTCAGAGCCTTCTCGCCCGAGTAGTGCGAAAGCACCTTCGCAGCACGCCCCGTGGGAGCCAACAAAATGGAGCGAATACCCACATTTTTCAGGGCTGCAACGATGGCGGCAACGAGCGTGGTTTTGCCCGTTCCGGCGTATCCGTTCAGCACAAAAATCGAAGAAGAGTCGCCCTCCGCAAGGTACTCGGCAAAGGCTTCAACGATTTTTTTTTGATTATTCGTTGGTTGATACAATAATTTTGCGTAAATTTGGCTCGCAATATCGGAGATATTCATCTTATGTTGCTTAATTTTGTACAAACTTAACAATAAAATATCAAAATGGAAAAGAAAAGTGTTCAAATTGTTCTCCAACTCGCACTTGCAGTAGTGGTGTTGGGACTTGCTTATTGGGTTTACATGCTCATCTCTACGCCTATCAAATTCGAAGCCGAGCAGAAAGCACGCGAGGCTGCTGTTATCGAGCGAATCAAGGATATTCGTACTGCCGAGCGTACCTTCAAGAGTAAGTATCAGCGTTTTACCGCCGACTTCGACACCCTTATCAACTTCGTTCTCACCGAGCAGATGGAGGGCGAGCGTAAGAAGATTGACGAGGACGACTCGGTAGCAATGGCGCAGGCAAAGAAGAAGTATGGCCGCAAGTTCAAGAATGTAGAGAAGTTCACCTTCTCGGTTAAGGACTCGTTGTTCAAGCACCTCACACCAGAGCAGGTGGCAGAGTTGCGTTATGTGCCTTACACCAACAACAAGACCGAGTATATCCTCGAAGCAGGTATGTTGGCAACCGAGTCGAAGGTAGTTATTCCGGTTGTTGAGTGCCGTACTCCGTACATCGCATTCCTCGACACAGTGGCTTATCGTCAGCAGGTTATCAACCTCGTTGATAATATGAAGAATAACTTCAACCGCTATCCGGGCATTATGTTCGGCTCAATGGAGCGTGGTAACAATGAGGCAGGAAACTGGGAGTAATCCGAATTTCGCCGACAAAAAGGTGTCCATTCAAGTAAAATTGGGTGGACTCTCTTTTTCTGCGGAGAGGGTTGTTGTCGCAGATGACATTGAGCAGGTAGAGTTCGTAATAGATACTCCACGCATAACTCTTGCACCTCGTGAGGTGGTTTCACTCGACTGCGCAGGAGAACTTCTGCGCATTATCGGAAAGCCTTGTCGCACTAACGAGCAGAGTGTTTGCAGTGAGTTACAGTCAGACATCGTAGCCGTTATGGCAATTGACAGCGAAGCACTGAACACAATAATCGAGCGATGGGGTTGTCGTGCCTCGTTCACTTCGCCACTTTTGGATATGCGCCACAGCGAGGAGAACTGCCTGACCATAGATGCCTCCGACAAAGTGTGCTATTTGCGCCTATTCCGCAGTGGCTTACAGCGTGCCGAAGCACACGATGCCACCACCCCCGAAGATACTTTATACCTCGTAAACGAGTGGCTTGGTAACGACAAAGCGACACCTATATATATTAAAGGAGGCAAGGAGTGCGCTAAACTCCTCCGCAAATACTACAAGCAGGTTATATGCGAATAATAAGTGGCAAATATAAGGGCAGGGCGATAAATCCGCCTCGTAACCTCCGCGCAAGACCGACAACCGACTTTGCGAAGGAGAATCTGTTTAATGTACTGAACAACCTTGTCGATTTCGAGGAGTGCGATGTGCTCGACCTATTTGCAGGTACGGGCTCGGTGAGCTATGAGTTTGCTTCACGAGGGGCGCGCAGTATAACCTCGGTGGAGATAAATGCCGTACATCACGCCTTTATCCGCCGTACCGCCAAGGAGCTCGGAGCCGACAATATGTTTGTCGTGAAGGCGAACGCCTTCCTCTATCTGCGCAGTTGCCCGAAGCAATTTGACATCGTTTTCTCCGATGCGCCGTACGACTTGGAGGGGTTGGAGGAGATTGTACCGCTTGTTTTAGAGGGCGAAATACTCAAAGAAGATGGAATTTTCATCTTCGAACACTCCGACAAGTACGATTTTTCGGGACACCCAAATTTTTGGCAACTAAGGAGTTACGGAAGCGTGCAGTTTTCGATGTTTAAAAAGTGAAAAAAAATCACAAAAAAAGTTGTTAAAAATTTTGCAGAACAAATAATTTGCTCTATATTTGCACTCGCAATCAGCAATGGTGCGTTAGTTCAGCTGGTTAGAATACGTGCCTGTCACGCACGGGGTCAGGGGTTCGAGTCCCCTACGCACCGCCAAGAAATTGGCTCCGTAGCTCAACTGAATAGAGTACTTGACTACGGATCAAGCGGTTCCAGGTTTGAATCCTGGCGGAGTCACGAAGCGGTCATCTTAAAAAAGATGACCGCTATTTTTTCTGTTTGTTAAGAGATATCCTTACGCCGTTTCTTTTTGATTGTTGCACCGCTTTCGAGCGTTCCGAGGTAACGCATTACGCCCTTCGGTGTAACAAGCGCCAAGCGTGTCTGTCCGGTGATGTTAGATAAGAAAATCTCCGCCAACCATCGCTCCGAGCCATTCATAAATGAGAAGGTGATGCGCCAATTTGAGCCATCGAGCGTGGCGGTATAGCCCTCGACAAAGGAGTCGAGATTTACCGTATCGATAACATACGAGGTAAACTCCACCGGCAGGTGTAGCACCACCTTATCTCCCGACACGCCCATAAAGAGGTAGTAGGCGTATATCGAACGAGTATTACCCGTAACAACATTCTGCATCGTGACGGGGCGGAAGATGTAGTTGCGCGACTTGACAATATCGTCAATCTCGGCAGCATACGCCGCCTTGCGAGCCTCACGCCGAGCCTTTGCGCTCGACAAATCCGAAGAGTTTGACGAGTTCGACAGGCTGTCCGTTTCGCCGACAGCAGCGCGTGTTGCGACACTCGCCAAGAGCATCGCAACAAGGAGTATTGTGCGCACCATTGTTAGTTAAGACCTGAAATACCACCCACATATTGAACATCGGGATACCACGGCGAGGCGATGGTGAGTGTCGCACTACCTGACGAGGTGTAGATTTCGAGCGAGAAGTCGTAGTCCGAACCGCTGAATAGCGAGGAGGTGAATGTTACGAGCCACCCCTCTTGTGTCTGCTCGGTAATATACTTCTGCACGGAAGGCATTGTATAGTTGAGCATTACGGTATAGTAAGGCGGTGTTACGCCCTTGATATATGGCAGAAAAATATCGACCTCTCTGCCCCAAACTTGTATTCCGAAATTGGGGTTATTGAGCAGTCGCATCTGTCCTGCGGGCTGCTGCTGCATCGATTGCGGATTGAATTGGAAATTTCGGGCAAGAACAATCGAGTCGATATATTTTTCGTACTCGGCTTGTCGCTCGGCACGGCGTTTCTCGCGCTCGATGTGTCGTTGTTCTCGTTGTTGTGCCTTCTCGGAGGAGGTTTTGGTTGTTGCCTGTGTGTAGCCGATAATGCATACGCCCACAGCAAATAGCACTGATGCAGTAATAAGAATTTTGCGTTTCATAAGCCGTAAATTTTGTTTCATTACGACTTACGGGGCAAATATCGTGCAACTATTTCGTAGCTACGAAGAACAAGTCGAAACACTCCATTCCCGCCTTGTACGGCACAATAGAGTAGTCCGACATCACAATAGAGTCGGTGAGCGAGGTGTTTTTCTTGTGGAGCGACCTGCGATTTAGTCGGTTTAGCACATCGTACGGCAACTGCAACAACTTGCGAGGTAGGCGATGTTGCAGGTCGAGAATATCGAAACGGGTGATTTTGCGCACGCTCTGGCGGTTTTTGCGATAGTACTCCATAATCTTCTCGTTGCCGACCACGCCATACGCCTCGACCTTCGAGAAGTGGCACTCCAACAGGTTGCGCAACTCGTCAGCATTATACTCTCGCACATGCCAAGGGTTGCGAGTGAGCGACATCGGGGCGTTGGGAGTCGAAACTACAAAATTTCCGCCCGGGCGCAGAACTCGCGCCACCTCACGCACAAAGTCGATATCCTCCTCGATATGTTCGATAACCTGGAACGATACCACCGCATCGAATGAGCAGTTCTCGAAGCCGATTGGTGGCACCTCCATATCGTAGTACTCGACATTTTCGAGTTGGAGAGGCACAGCTGGCAACTCCTTGTCTATTGAGATGTAGCGTGTCGCTTTCGGAGCGATTACCTCCACGCCATAACCTGAGCCGGTGCCGATTTCGAGGATATCACCCTCTACCAACTCGGCAGCACGATGATACGCCAGCACCGAGCGCTGGAAAACATAATTATCTGACTTTTCGAGCGATACACGCTCTGCGGTTGCAATTGTTGACATACTTACGCCTTAATTTTAATTTCGTTGTCGGCGACTTTCACTCTGTTGTGGCTCAAAAGAACTCCCAACGAGCGTTTGAAGAGTTTTTTGCTCATATTCAGCTTCTCTCTTATCTCCTCGGGCGAGCTGTTGTCCGAGAGTGCAAGCGTGCCGCCCGCCGCCACGATAGCGTCATACAAAACCTCTGCCGAGTCCTTCACCTGCGCAAAGCCCTTCTGCTGCAACGAGAGGTCAATGCGGTTGTCGTCTGTTATACGACTGACATACGCCTCGACCTTATCGCCAAGCGCAACATCGCGGAAAAGCTGATTCTTGTAAATCATTCCCCAATGGCGATTCTCAACAATTGCACGGTAGCCGATTTCGCTCTCCGACACAATCAACGCCTCGACCTTTTGGCGTGGCGACAGCGTGATAATATCCTCATTATTAACATATTGCTTCAACTTCGAGGTTGCCACACAGCGGTCTGTGATATTATCGACATAGAGATAGACCGCCTTGTACGAGCCAACCACGACACCGCCCTGCTGATTGCGATTCGGCAGGAACAAATCCTTGCCCGTAATGCCCCAATCGAGAAATGCACCGTGGATATTCTTATCCACAACTTTGAGGTAGGCGCACTTGCCGGCGGTAATCTTCGGTGTTTCGGTCGTTGCGACAATTCTATCCTCCGAATCGTGATAGACAAAGACCTCGACCTCGTCATCAACCTTCTGCGTCAGCGACACATAGCGATTGGGGAGCAACACCTCGTTGCCCTCCTCGTCTGCAAGGTACAATCCAAATTCCGAAACTCGCGCCACACGCAAGGTTTGTATCTCTCCAATTTTCATACTTTTCGCATCTTTGGCGCAAAGATACGAATATAATTGACAATTGACGAATTGATAATTGACAATTAAAGGAATTTTTTGAGTTATCTTGGTTATTCGTCATTTCACCCTGCGAATCGGTCATTTCAGCAAATTGTGATTTAACTTTTCCATAATAGTTATATCTTTGTATGTGTCAATCAGAGATTAACATATATGAAACGACTACTAACTTTTGCAATAGTTGCACTTATTTCGATAACCGCCGCAGCGCAAAATCGCTCGAAAGTAATATTCTACTTGCTTGATGAACAGACAAAACTGCCTTTGCAGGGTGCTGTTGTGGAGGTCGCACCAAAGGCTGAGCCTGCCGACAAATCCTACTACACTACGGGGCGAGGGGGTTATATGGAGTTCTCGGTGCCGATGGGGGAGTACTCCATTGTTGCAACCTTCATAGGCTATGCCGACAAGCACTTATCCTGCAACGCCAACGCTAAGGTCGTGGAGTTGGGGAAAATCTACATGCGTGAGTCGGCTACGAAGATTGATGCCGTAGTCAAAGAGGTGCATCAGTTCCGCACAACGCAAAATGCCGATACCTTAATATATAATGCATCAGCCTTCAAAACCACCAAAGATGCCGAGGCGGAGAAGTTGCTCTCGAAGATGCCGGGCGTAGTGGTTGAAGATGGACAGGTCGAGGTGCAGGGCGAGCAGATAAAGAAGGTCTTTGTCGATGGTGACGAATTCTTCGGAGATGATGTTACGATGGCGATAAAGAATATCCCAGCCGAGATTGTCGATAAAGTGGAGGTGTTCGATAAATTGAGCGATGAGGCTGAATTTGCAGGCATAGATGATGGCGAAAGTTACAAGGCGTTAAACTTTGTAACCAAGAAGAATATGCGCAACGGTCAGTTCGGAAAGGTCTATGCAGGACTTGGCTGGCAACCTGAGAATGACGAGATGTCGTTTAATCCGAAATACCTTGCCGGAGGAAATATCAACTCATTCCGCAACAAGCAGAAAATCACAATTTTAGGGCTATTCAACAACATAAATCAACAGAATTTCTCATTCGAGGATTTGCTCGGCGTGAACTCCTCGGGAAAGGGTGGTCGTGGCAATAGCAATCAATTTATGGTACGCCCACAAGCTGGTGTTGCCCTTGTAAATGCCGTAGGTGTAAACTATTCGGACACTTGGGGTAGACGTAAGCAGGTAAAGTTTCAAGGTAGCTATTTCTTCAATAACACCAACACCCGAAACCTCTCCGAGCGCACAACTTGGTACGAATATCCTGCCCCATACGGCACACAATACTCGCTTGCCGAGTCGCAGAAGATAAACAACAATCACCGCCTAAATGCTCGTATCGATTGGAAAATATCGCGCAGTCAGCAGCTTACTTCACGCACAACATTGAGTTATCAGGGGCATCGCCCAACCACCACGACAGAGGGCTACTCCAACAACGACACCGACCTCGACACGGAGGATTTAACAAATATCTCGTTCCGACCGCTGTCATACACCGCCTCCTCGAACGAAAGTCGTATGAGAGGTATCAATGCCAACGAGTTTCTGCAATATCGCCTTCGTCTTGGTGCTCCGGGGCGCACAATGACTGTTACGGCAAGAGCCGGATATCGTGATAATCGTGCAGCACGCAGAATTATGACCAATAATGCCGAGCCTATTCCATTCGACAACCCACTCTACGAATCGCTCTACAACGACTACTTTGGAGATGGTATGTCGTGGCACGATATGTGCGAAAATCCGCTATTTTTTATCCCGATTTACGAATATCGCAATGTTCCGACCTATACCTACAATCTTCGTGGTGGCGTGAATTACAACGAGCCAATAGCGCGAAATTGGACTCTGACAATGCAGTACAATTTTACCTATCGCAACCAAAGCAAGGAGCAGGGTGCGTGGTACACCGATAGCGATTATCTTGTAAATGATGATAGTCGCCGTAACGAGGCTTTGAGCATCAACTCCTACACCAACACTCTGAGTCATCGAGTAGGTCCGGGCATTCGCTACTCCAAGAAACGCAACACCTTGGTTTTAAGAGTTATGTACGAAAATCTCTCTCGCAATGGTGACTTCAAAAATGGAGCAAATACATCGAGCCTTGTAAATAAGCAATACCATAGCGTACAATATCACGCAATGTTTCGCTATGCATTCAACAAACAGAACTCGTTGCGCATACAGTTCCGTTCGAACTCCGATGCTCCGAGTGTAACACAACTGCACAATATCTTTGATGTGGCAACTCCTCGCAACATAAGTGTCGGAAATAGTAACCTCTCGCCGGAGTATTCGCATAGTGGAAGTATTCGATATATTCTTTCGTTACCCGACAAAGGGCAGACCTTTATGGCTATGATACGAGGAGAGTACTACCAAAATGCAATCTCGTCATCAACACTCTACAACTCGAAGGGCTGGGCACTACCTGACGACATGAATGGTATCATCATACCGAAAGACGAGAATGGCAAGCCTTATCGCCCAACGCAGATAACATCTTACGAGAATATCAGCGGTATGTGGTCGGTGCGTGCAAATGTATCGTACGGAGTACCGTTGCCATTTATAAAGTGCAATCTCAATATGACAGCAAATGTCGGTTATTCGGTCACGCCGAGTGCTGTTTATGATGCAGGTCGCACCCAAGCCGAACTGCTTGAAAATGTCGCCAATCACAATTTTAGCATCAATAAGGCAAACAATATCGGCTATACCTTCCGCCTTGCGATAGGCAGCAATATCTCCGAAAATATAGACTTTACGCTCTCGTGGCGTGGAACATACAATCAGGCATGGAATAGCCTTGCTAAATCGTCATACGGAGATGATACCATAAACTCCTACTTCCGTCATACGGCTTCGGCATCTGTGAAGTGGATTTTTGGTCCGGGCTTTACCCTTACGGCTAATGCAGCCTATCATCAATACATCGGTTTCTCGAACAACTACAACGAGCAGTATATCCTCTGCAATTTATATCTCGGTAAGCAATTATTCAAAAACCGCAGAGGAGAGGTACAGATTGGCGTAAACGATATTCTAAATCAAAACACAGCCTTCTCTCGTTCGACAGGCTCAGGATTTACCCGCAATGTATTGAATAGTACGGTAGGTCGTTATGTGATGGTGCAATTCGTATATAATCTGCGCCACTTTGGGAAAAATGCCTCAAAAAATATCTCCGACTATGAAGGAATGGACGGAAAAAGCAACCGTCCACGCCAAAATGGCATGAACGGTATACGAGAAGGAGGTCGAATGAGAAACGACTTCTAACAACTATTTCACCTCCCAAGTTTCACCGCCGAAGAATAAATCATCGGCGGTTTTATTTGGCTCGCACTCTTGTTGTTCTGCAATTTGACGAGCAACTTCGCTATCGTATGTTGGGCGCGCAACATCGCGAATAACTCCCACAGCCACAGGATATTCAGGATAACGCATCGAAGCCAACATTGTATGCAGTGCCGTATCCTCGGTGTGTGCATCGTGCGTCAAAATATCGTCAAGCGTGTAGCCATCTTCACCAACAGTTACGACCTTCAACTTCAAGCCGTCAAGCACCAAGCCCTTATTGCGTTCTGTACCGAACAACATCTTTTCGCCATGCTTCAAGCGAATTGTGCGCTCCTCGCGTATAGCCTTCGACTCGGCATAGTCGGCATGGGTTTTATTGTTGAAAATCACACAATTAACCAATGCCTCGGTAACTGCCATACCCTTATGACAAGCTCCCTCGACCAACATCTCTTTGGTCAAATCCAACTCCATATCGATTGTTCGAGCCACAAACGAAGCCTTTGCACCAATCGCCAACACAGCAGGCGAAAATGGCTCCTCGATAGTTCCGAATGGCGAAGTTTTAGTTACCTTGCCGAGTTTTGAGGTAGGGGAGTACTGACCTTTGGTCAAGCCGTAAATCTCGTTATTAAATAGTATTAAATTCAGATTGATATTTCTACGGCAAGCGTGGATAAAGTGGTTACCACCAATCGCCAACGAGTCGCCATCGCCCGAACAAACCCACACCGAAAGGTCGGGACGAGCCGTCTTTAAGCCCGTAGCGATAGCCGCTGCACGACCGTGAATGGTGTGAAAGCCGTAGGTATTCATATAATAGACAAATCGCGATGAGCAACCGATACCTGAGATAAAGGCAAAATTCTCACGAGGGATATCAAGTCGGTCAGCAACTTCGGGCAGTGCCTTCAATACCGAATTGAAGATGGCATGGTCGCCACAACCGGCACACCACTTCACAGGACTGCCATTACGAAAATCATTGGGCGTATATTCTCTCTTCATCTCGAAATTTCCTCTAATTTAAGTTTGCCAAAATCTCCTTTTTCAAGGTGTCTACTGCAAATGGCTGCGCACCCATATCCGCCAACGAACGAATATCGGCATGGTTTACAATCGAGCGCAGATACGATGCAAGTTGTCCGCTATTACTCTCGCAGACCAAGATTCGCTTATATCGAGCCATCGCCTCGGCTACACCTTGCTGCAACGGATTTATCAGCTCTACGGTTGCATGGGCAATCTCTGCACCTTCGGCACGAAGTTGTGCCACAGCCTCCGACACCTTGCCGACATTGCTGCCCCAACTCAAAACGAGCAAATCACCCTCTGCGGCCCCTTCAACCTCTACGCTCGGCACCATCTCAGCCACACGAGCAACTCGCTCGGCACGCAGTGCGCCCATTGCAGCGTGGTCCTCAGGCGAATATGAGATAGCACCCGTAGCAGGTTGTTTCTCCAAGCCACCAAGACGGTGCTCCAACCCCTCAGCACCCGGTATCGCCCAATATCGAGCGAGATTTTCATTTGCCGAATAAGGTTTGAACAAGCCGTTATCATTGAAGCACTCCGCCTTTGCCGCCAACTCCTCATGCGAAACAATAGGAGGTGTAATTGTTGGCATATCAGCAACTTGTCTAACACGCCAAGGCTCTGTTCCGTTGGCGAGGTTGCCATCGGTCAAAAGCACCACCGGCATCATACGCTCCAAGGCGATTTTTGCCGCCATATACGCCTTCTCAAAGCAATCGGCAGGGGAGTGAGCCGTAAGTACAACCAACGGGCAATCTCCGTTTCGTCCATACATCGCCTGCAACAAATCTGCCTGTTCGCTCTTTGTCGGCAGACCTGTCGAAGGTCCGCCTCGCTGTACATCGACAACAACCAGAGGTATCTGCGCCATAACAGCCAAACCGAGGGCCTCGCTCTTCAATGCCAAACCCGGACCCGAGGTGGTCGTTACTGCCAATGAGCCTCCAAACGAAGCGCCGATAGCAGTACAAATTCCCGCTATCTCATCTTCCGCCTGCACGGTCTTTACGCCAAGAGCCTTATGTTTTGCCAACTCCTCCAAAATACCCGTAGCCGGAGTAATAGGGTAGGAGCCACAAAATAGCGGTCTGCCACTCTTCTCCGCTGCCGCAATAAAGCCCCAAGCCACCGCCTGATTGCCATTTATCGAACGATAGACACCCTTTACGAGGGCATTTACGCCATTATGTTCGTGGTTTTCGCCAACGAGGTGTGAATTGTGTGCATAATTTACACCCGCCTCCAAAGTGGCTATATTAGCCTTGCTGACAAGCGGATTTTTTGCACCAAATTTCTTCTCAACAAACTTCTTTGCATACTCTGCCGAAATATCGTACATTCCAAGCGTTATGCCGAGCACCATCATATTACGACACTTCAAAGCGGATTTTCTATCAAGCCCAAACTCCGCCACAGCATCAAGTGTCATCTGCGTAATGGGTGCCTCCACAATATTGCACTCATCAAGATGTAGTTGCTCGGTCAGAGTTTCAATATCATAGCCAACCTTAGCAATAGCCTCCTTCGTAAAGTTGTCGCTATCTACTATTATCGTGGCAGTTGAAGTGGCATACTTTCGATGCGCCACCAATGCAGCAGGATTCATCGCCACAAGAATATCACACTTGTCGCCTTGATGCGTCACTGCCTGCGAATCAAAATGCACTTGAAATCCCGAAACGCCCGCCACTGTTCCCTGCGGTGCGCGAACTTCGGCAGGGTAGTCGGGAAATGTAAAAACTCCATATCCCGCAAATGCAGCACTCTCCGAAAAGAGGTTGCCTACCATCTGCATTCCATCTCCCGAATCTCCCGAAAAACGAATTACTATACTCATCTAATCCTTTGCTATACCCTTTATAGTTATAATCTCTGTACCACCGACCGAATTGGAGCGAATCTGTACAATTCGGCGGAACACTCCTCTTTCAACTTTTTTTGATTCGAGAGTAAGTCGAATCTCTCCCGACTCCCCAACAGCAATAGGTTTGCGCGAGAAGGCTGTTTTCAGACAAGAGCATGTCGTTGTTGCCGAGAGTACCACCAAAGGCTCCGTTCCATCATTAACAAAACGGAACTCACAAGTCTTGTCTGCACCTCTGCGAGATACCTCACCAAAGTCGCACTCTGTCTGTTCAAACGAGATATGCGCCCCTTTATACTCCTTTCGCTCCTCGGCTCGCAATGGCAAAACTGCCACCACACACCACAACAGCATCAACAGAAATCTCATACGCTCTATTTCATTCTAAATACATAGGTTATTCTTCCGCCTTGAACAAAAGCCTTGCTCTCGGCAAATCTCGCCTTGCGAGCCGCAGCCAATGCAGCATCAACCAACGCCTTATCCGATGTGGTTGAGCCCTTTGGCTCGTATGCCGCCTCAGTTACTATGCCCGACTGATTTACAGCAACACGCACCACAACTTTACCTCCCTTATTGCCTGCCGGATACTTCGGTTGCGGCAATGCTCCAACAAGACCTCGTCCCTGCAAACCCTCATCAAGGGCATCGTTGCCGATAGGATTCAAGCCTCCACCTGTTCCTGCTGCTGTTGTTATCGTGTCTTGTCGAGCATACGGATTACCCGCATTTGCAGGTTTATCGGCACCATCTTTCGACATCTTGAACAGCGCACGGCGATTTACCGTACGAGTCTCCTCCGCCTTACCCGATGCCTGCTGTGTATTGTCACGAGGTGCAAGGTTTTCGTGGCGTGGCGCCTCTTTCACCTTTGGTGCAGGTTTCGGTTTGGGTTTTGGTGGCGGTTCAGGTTTCACATACTCAATATATATAATGTCGCTCTGCGGCTGCTCCTTCGGGCGAATGGAAAATTCACCAAATCGAAAAGCCACCGCCAACAACACCACATATACGGCAGTGAAGATATATGCAAAATGTTTTGACTTCATAAATTTCTATAATTGTCAATTGTCAAATATCAATTGTCAATTATTTTGCTTGCGTAGCAAGTATCAATCTATAATTGTTATCCTTGGCTATATTCATAACCTTGACCACTTCATCAACCGCAACTTTCTTATCGCAGTGCAACGAAACGGTTGGTTGCTCCTGTCCCTCCAATCGGCTCTTCAAAGCACGCTCTACGCCCTCGATACCCGACACCTTGTCGAGTTCGACATAGTAGATATAGTCCGCACCTTTCTGCTCAATCGAAACGGTCGTTATAGCCTTATCCTTCAACTGATTTGAACTCTTTGGTAACTCCAACTTCAACGCATTAGGGTTGATAAGCGTAGTTGCAATAAGCATAAATATCAGCAGAAGGAACATCAGGTCGGACATTGCTGCATTCGAGAATGACTTATCGACCTTTGAGCCTCTTTTAATTGCCATAATCTACTATTTTTGAGCAGGTTGATTCAAAATATCCATAAACGCAATCGAGTTAGCCTCCATACGGAACACCAACTTCTCGATACGGGCAACCAAATAGTTGTAGCCAAAGTACGCAGGGATACCTACAATAAGACCGCCTACGGTAGTTACCATTGCCACATACATACCACCCGAAAGGAGTGCCATATCCACTGTTCCTCCCGCAGCCGACATATCCATAAAGGTACGCACCATACCGAGTACAGTACCCAAGAATCCAATCATAGGCGCACCTCCGGCGATGGTCGCCAAAAATGGCAGACCATTCTCCAACTTCGACACCTCCAAGTTAGCAACATTCTCGATAGCATTCTGCACATCGCTCATCGGACGACCAAGACGCTCCAAACCCTTCTCAATCATTCGTGCAATAGGTGTGTTCTCGTGGTGGCAGAAGGCGATAGCCTCTTTTACCTTACCCTCCACAACATAATCACGAATACGATTCATAAAGTGCATATCGAGGCGTTGTGCGCGCTGAATTGCAACAAATCGCTCCACAAAGATAAAGATGGTTACTCCACCCAACAAGAGGAGTACCCACATAAGCCAACCACCCTGATTGAACAACTCCCAAAGGGACATCTTTCCTGCCGCTGCGGTCTCTACCGCTACTTCGGCTGCCTGCAAAAGTTTAATCATAATTTTGTCTATTTTTTATTTAGTTTGTTTTTTGTCTCTTTCTGTTCTCTATCTTTTTTCTCTCGCTTAAAACGATTTTTCAAGCGATAACGCAAATCTTTTGCATTATTAAAATCCTCCTTAAAGTATATTCCGATACCCGTTTCCTGCAAACCTTGGTTTTCGTCAAATCGGTCTATCGTATGGGTAAAGCCCTTCAAACGGAGCGTTCCTGCACGGTCTATCAACCAAGTAAGATACGCCTCACCCGTAAAGTTGGAGGTTGCATTTACGACCTGCGTCTTATCCACAATATAGTTTCCCTCGACCTCTATCAACAAACGATTATCAACTAAACCCTTCGAGAAGCCGAAATCGACCTCATCACTCATCTGCTCGGTACGAGGGCGATAACGCAACACAATCTTATAATCATCGTTCGAGAGCCAATTGCTAAACTGATTCGAGAGCATCTCAAATCCCGTAGCAGCCGTAGCCGAGGCTCCTATCGAAGAGGTCATCGCATTATTCGACTCCGAGATAAAACTATTGGCGATAATCAGATATAGGAACTGCTGTGACTTGCTCTCCGGAGTTGCCAACGCACTTGCAATAAGGCTCTGCACCTCCGAATCGGCGCTCGGCACCACAATATCGAATGTTACCGTAGGTTGAGTTAATCGGTCAGTCAAATGTATAAAACACTCAACAGGCACAGCACGAGTTGAACGATTACCCTCCGTAAGTGAGCCTTCGAGCAGAGGTTGCAACGAAGCCTTCAACCTGTACACCGCATCGATATTAAGCAATGCATCGAGAGGTTCGCCTGTCCATTGGATTGTTGAGCCCGGCTCAATATCGAACCACTTGTTTATCACATTTTGCAGTGTGAAGAGGTAACTTCCCTTCTCAATGGTATAATCGCCATACATCTCGAAGATATCCGCCTGCGGATTTATACGCAAGTTGAGCAGGCCCTCACCCGTGCCCTTAATAATATCGCCTACGGTAGGGTCGATAACCAACTGCACTTCGGCATTAGGTCGCACATCGAGAGCCATCGTTATCTCCATCTCATCACCTCCCGAAGTACGGCGTTTCTGCCTATTCTCAAACAGCATCTTCTTGCGCACAAGGTAAGATGTCGTATCCTGCTCTTTTGTTGCAAAGGTTACGAAATCGGCACTCTGGATATCGCTGTTGTCGGTCAGCGGCATATAGAACTTGGAGTTATCGTCACTACGTGCCGCAAAATCCATCTTTATACCGGCCTTATCACCTCGTATAGAGCCGGTACCCGTAGCGAATATTGAGCCGTAGAACATTGGATTGTCACGCTCGGTGGTATTCAATACCTCCATGTTATTAACCCTCAAATCGACACCATACTCAATATTTGAAAGGTGAGCCAACGACACATTCAGCGACATCGCTCCCTCACGACCATTTCTATCGAATACAGGCACATTCTCCGTCATAAGGCGGTTATTTTCAACCTTTATCGTGGCCTTTGGCACCGAATAGCGACAACGAGTATAATCGACAGTTGTAGCAAGGCTATCCACCTTGATTTCGCCTCGCAACTCTGCCATACGTTTCTCTCCGCTGAAAGTCAAATCGACAGATGCCGTACCCTCAGTATCGGTAATAACGCTTTCGAGCAGAGGGTCCAGCAAGTTCATATTCACACCATCGGTGCGCATACGAGCGTAGTAACGCATCTGTGAGGGTGCAAAATATCCTTGAATAACTCGTCTGTTATCCTCGCGAGTGGATATATCCAGCGAAGCACGACTACTTCCAAAATCCCACTGCGAAGTAAGCAGCAGATTAGGAACATCAACACCGCTGACATTCACACTATCCATCTCTATACGTGCATCTATTCGGGTATCTTTCAGCGCCGAGTGGACTGTGGCGTATCCATTGGTACGACCATCTATCTCATAACCCAATCTGTTAGTAATCTGAGTAAACGGAGCCAACGAAAAATTACGCATACTCATATAGACCGAATCTCGGTCACTCTTCGAAGCCACGCCATTTACATACAACTCCTGCGCATCGCTACGTACTGCAAAACGACGAATATCCACACGAGATGAGTCTATTTCGATACCTTCGGTCGTAATACGCCACGAAGTATCTCCGCTATCCACCGAAGACGGATTGAACGAAATGGAGAGATTTCGGCGGTTATTCTTTCGGGATATATGCGCATTAGCCGACAACTCGCCATGCAAATCTCGCAACGAATCGGCAAACATCGCATCTATTCTTATGGTATTATCTTTCGCACCGCCATTTACACCCACACCCGAGAAATGCAATGCTCCCGCATATAAGTCCTCTGCCGCCAACGACATCGCCAACGAATCACCTGCATTTCCGGCTTTGAGGTCCAGATTTGTAGCGAGGTAGTTGTGGTGCATTAGATATTCTGATGACGCATGCATCAGAAAACGATTATCAGATGGACTTACAAGCATCTCAATCTTAGACCCCTCCGCCATCTCCAAGCCATCGGTAATACAGCCCAACAATGGGTCGATATCTTTGGTTGTAACGGACAATATCGCCACCTCTTTGCCAATCTCGGCGATGTGAGTGTCGATATTTTGTCGAGCCTCCTCATCGTAGAGAAGCGGAGCATACTGCACCAACAGATTCTTCAAATAGTAGAGTACATCTTTGTAGGCTGTACGGCTCTCGAATACCGCATCAACGAAATCCGAAGCCAAGGTGAGAGTTCGAGCATCTTCATTGCTCTGAATCGACAGTTCTACCAAATCCGCCTCACAGCCACGACCGACCGTTTCGTATTCGGCATCGGCTATGCGCAGAACACCATTCAAACCATCTAACGATGCACCACGAGCCGACAAACCCACATCTCCATGCAGCACGGAGATTGAATCACGCTTGTTGATATTCATAGTGTGGAGGTCGGCATATCCAATTGCCATCACAGCATCATACAACGGCATCTCCTTATCCGATAGGTCCAACATCGCCTGTGCATCGAGTTTCAGGGCATTATCATCAATACTAACCGAGCCGGCAATATGGTTATCCTCGATATCTGCCACAACGGCGAGATTGCTGTAATCATATCCGTTAAGACCGATACTTGCAACTTGTCCTCCGCATTTAAGCGTCACAGGCTCTCCGTCACCCAACTCCACTTCGGCATTCGCCGTAGCCGTGACCGAGCCGAATAACTCATTCGCCAACAAAGCACCGATATTGGTATTATCTGCCGTTACGGTGGCTTTCACCCCCTTGCGACCTTCGGCGGGATTCAACATCGAACACTCCAACGCCACATCACCGCCACTTGCAAGCCGAGCCTTTGCATTTGCCCTAAAATCTCGAATTGTACCACGGAACCCGCCCGAAGCATCAACGCCTTTTATGCGCTCAACATACTGCGCAACACTCTCTCCCAACGAAAGATGCGCAATCGTGTTCAAGAGGTAAGCAATCTCCTCTGTCGAAGCGTGCAGTCTATCTACATCGATATCGAAATAGGTCTTTTCTACATCAATGAGCCCTCGTACACGAGCCGAACCTTTTAGTACTCCGCCATCTTCGAGTGTTGCATGAGCCACCTTGCCCTTAAAGTTCGACACCGTGCCATTCATCGAGATTGAAGCATCTCGCACCGTAGTCTGCCACCCCCACATTGTAGTAGCAAAGTAACCCACATCATCTGATGATACACGACTGTCCGTAACATTGCAGATGATAGGTATCTTGTTGATAAAATCACGATAATCAAGCCAATTATCGCCATCAAGCAGCAAGTAATCGAGATTTATGTGACTTTGCGTTGTTTCGAGTTGAACCCCTTTGACCTCTATCTGTCCATTATCGACAAGGAAGTGTCCGAGCATATCATCAAGCACAAACCCGCTACGTTCCACAAACGACAATCTGCGAATATCGCCCGCCACGTGACCACCACTCTTGACCAATAGGTCATCAATATGGGTGTTCATACCGAGCAGGTGCATATTGGCAAAATCGATACCGCCATCATCGGGGTCATCTATGCGAAGAAGTGAAAAGTCTATATCCGAGCCGTCCAACGAGCGCACATCAAGACGGAAACCGCTATTTTCTCTATTTTTCACAAGTTGGTCAGTAATCTCCTTAACAGCAAATGTTCCACGCTCTGTTTCACGAACGACAAACTTACCGCCCTGGATATTTCCATAGTTGATAACAAGATTTTTCTTCGCCAACGAAGCCAACGAGCCGAGATAGGCATCTGCCCGCTTAACATAGAGTAGGGTATCGCCGTCCCAATCCTCCACATATAAGTCACGCACAGCAACCCTATTGAGCAATCCGATAGTGATGCGCCCGACCGAAACTTTGGTACCAAGATAGCCACCTGCCCAAGTAGCCGCTTTATCAATTGCGACATTCTGCACAGCAGGCATAGCAAGCAACAAAGCCACCAACAAAGGAAAAATTATCAGCAATAAAGTGATTGCAGATAACGACCTTAACAATATTTTTGTAACTTTGCGCACGGCTTTGTCCTCATTTTCGGCACTTTACGCCTTTTAAGTTATATAATAACTTACAAAGATAACCATAATTTACCGAACTTGCAAACAAAAAGCCAAAAAATTAGACGAGAAATAAAATTACAAAATATGAATAATGACATCATTATATTAGGCATCGAATCTTCGTGTGACGATACTTCGGCGGCGGTTTTGCGCAACACAACACTGCTTTCGAGCGTAATCGCCTCGCAGGCAGTACATGAGCGATACGGCGGAGTAATCCCCGAACTCGCATCGAGAGCACACCAGCAAAACATTGTACCTGTGGTAGATACGGCGTTGCGCGATGCCGGCATTACTCCCGACAAGATTGATGCTATCGCCTTTACTCGTGGTCCGGGTTTGCTTGGCTCGTTGATGGTCGGCACATCGTTTGCCAAAGGTTTGGCTATTGCCAATAATATTCCGCTTGTGGAGGTAAATCACCTGCACGGACATATTCTTTCGCACTTTGTTGATATGCCCGATAAGGAGTGCGAACACCCAAATTTTCCATTCCTCTGCCTTTTGGTCAGCGGAGGACACACCCAAATCGTCAAGGTAAATTCACCTTTCGATATGGAGATTGTAGGCTCAACCATTGATGATGCCGCAGGCGAAGCACTCGATAAATGCGCAAAAGTTATGGGTTTGCCATACCCGGGAGGACCTGTTATTGATGCCCTCGCAAAGGAGGGAAATCCCGATGCTTTCAAGTTTGCCAAACCTCGCATCGGAGAGTTCGATTTCTCGTTTTCGGGGTTAAAGACTTCGTTCCTCTACACCTTGCGTGATGCAGTGGCTGAAAACCCAAATTTCATCGAAGAACGCAAGGCTGACCTATGTGCAGCGATACTTCACACTGTCGTGGACATTCTTGTTGAGCGACTTGTAAAGGCGGCTAAGCACTATCGCATTTCGGACATAGCAATAGGCGGTGGAGTAGCGGCAAATTCACTACTTCGAGAGCGTATTGCAGCCGAGGGAGAGAAGCGCGGTTGGCGCACTTTTATACCCGAGCGCCGCTTCACAACCGATAACGCCGCAATGATTGCCGTAGCAGGATATTACAAGTATTTGGAAGAGGAGTTTTCGACCCTCGATGCCGCACCCGTAGCAAGGTTTTAACGAAAATCAAGCAAAGTTTTCCGCTTTAATCCTGCTGCGTGGGCTTTTCTTCCTTCGCACCTCGGCATAGCGTGCAAGCACACTCTGCCCTCGGTTTGGCGTCAGTTGCCCTTCGGGCTTCACCGCTTCGTCTCGGCATAGTCTGCAAGCAGCCTCTGCCCTCGACTTAATCGCGGCGTTCCGTTTTCCACTACAAGCGAAAACCGAAAAACAAAAGTTTTCCGCTTTCCGCTTTCCGTTTTCCGTTTATTTTCCTATCTTTGTCGCTCTAAGAGCGAAAAGTTAGGAAAATGATGGATTGGCACATAGCAGTAGCGTTGCTTGTTTCGGGTACGCTGGTCGGTATAATCAACACCCTCGCAGGAGGCGGCTCGATTATAACAATGACTATGTTTATGGCGTTCGGTCTGCCAATCAATATCGCAAACGGCACAAACCGCATCGTGGTATTGATGCAAAACCTTGCTGCCTCGATAACATTTATCCGCAAAAAGTCGTTCAATGTAAATCAAGGACTACTGCTCTCTATCCCCGTAATCGTAGGTAACATAATAGGCGCTCTTGTATCGCACCACATGACCGATATGGTCTTCAAGATATGTTTTGGCGTAATTCTGCTCGTCATAATGGTCTATCTCCTTTTTGATAACAAAATCAAAATCAAGGAGGGACACAATATCGAAATAAGGCCTCTGCACTACCTTTGGTTCTTCCTTATCGGCTTCTATGGAGGTTTTATCTACATCGGCATCGGATACCTTATTCTCGCCGTTACGCTCTGGCTGATGCGAATGGATTTAGTGACAGCAAATGCCATCAAAGGCTTTGTGATTCTGCTTGCTACGCCATTTTCGTTGGCGGTATTTATGATTATGGGCGATGTCGATTACATCTTCGGAATTGTTCACGGCGTAGGCAATATGATAGGCTCGTTCCTCGCTTCGCACTATATGGCGAATTGGGGCAAGAATTTCATAAAAATATTTATGGCAGTAATTGTCGCCATCTGCTTTGCCGACTTGATTGGCTGGCTATCTTTGCACGATTTTTTCTACTCCATACTATCTATTAAAGAGTAAATTCTGCGTCTATGGAGGAGAAGATTAAAATTGAGGGTGCGCGAGTTCATAACCTCAAAAATATAAGCCTCGAAATACCTCGTAATGCATTGGTTGTCATTACGGGATTGTCGGGTTCGGGTAAGTCATCGCTCGCCTTCGACACCATCTATGCCGAGGGACAACGCCGCTATATGGAGACCTTGTCGATGTATGCACGACAATATATCGGCACAATGGAGCGCCCAGATGTCGATAAAATTTCGGGATTGTCGCCCGTGGTCGCCATCGAACAAAAGACCACAAATCGCAACCCTCGTTCAACCGTAGGTACAGTTACCGAAATCGCTGATTTTCTGCGACTTCTCTTTGCTCGTGCGTCACGAGCCTTTTCGCCTGCTACGGGCGAGGAGATGGCGCACTACTCTGACGAGCAGATTGCCGATTTGATTTTGCGTGACTATGCAGGTCGCAAAATTGCCTTCTTGGCACCCGTAGTGCGAGAGCGTAAAGGACACTACCGAGAGTTATTCGACTCCTTCCTCCGCAAAGGATATATCTACGCCCGCATTGACGGTGTAATTCGCGATTTTACGGGCGGCGAGCAACTCGACCGCTACAAAACCCACTCTATTGAGTTGGTTGTGGATAGAATGACGGCCCGCGAGGAGGCTCGCGACCGCATTATGACCTCTCTCCGTGAAGCCATGCGACAGGGCAAGGGGCAGATGGCAATTCACGACTACGATTCGGGCGAGATACGACACTATTCGCGCCATCTGATGTGCCCGACTACGGGCATCGCATTCGAGGACCCGGAGCCGTTTACATTCTCGTTCAACTCGCCAAAGGGTGCTTGCCCTCGCTGCAACGGACTTGGCGAGGAGGCAGTTTTCGATATTAAGAAGGTTATTCCCGATGAGCGACTTTCGTTGCGTGAGGGTGGTGTTGCGCCACTCGGCAAAGGGCGTGAAAATGTGCTGTTTGCAACGCTCGAAGCACTCGGCAAACGATACGATTTCACCCTCGATGACCCACTCGGAACAATTTCGGAGGAGGGTTTGAATGCCATTCTCTATGGCGATGACGAGCCGATGTTGGTCGAGGTAACGGAATATTCGGCAGGGCGTGGTCGCCAGATGCGCTCGTGGGAGGGCGTAGCAGAGTATATAAACTCCAAAATTGACGATGACAACGCCCGCAAAGGCGAGAAGTGGCGTGAGCAGTTTGTGGCGTATCACAAATGCTCGCTCTGCGGTGGCTCACGACTCAAAGAGAACGCCCTCCACTTCCGCATTGCAGGCAAAAATATAGCCGAGTTGTCGGCAATGTCTATCTCTCGTCTGCGAGAGTGGTTCGATGGGGTAGAGAAAGAGCTGACCGCCAAGGAGTTAAAGATTGCACGAGAGATACTTAAAGAGATTCGTGAGCGACTGCGATTTTTGACCGATGTGGGGCTGGGATACCTCTCGCTTGGTCGAGCTTCACGCACCTTGTCGGGTGGCGAGAGTCAGCGCATACGCCTTGCCACGCAGATAGGCTCGAAGTTGGTAAATGTTCTCTATATCCTCGATGAGCCGAGCATAGGACTTCATCAGCGAGATAACGAGCGACTAATCAACACCTTAAAGGCTCTGCGCGATGCAGGAAACTCGGTGATTGTGGTGGAGCATGACGA
>SUZE01000003.1:28610-124047 GCA_015060075.1 Rikenellaceae bacterium
GATAACGAGCGACTAATCAACACCTTAAAGGCTCTGCGCGATGCAGGAAACTCGGTGATTGTGGTGGAGCATGACGAGGATATGATGCGGGCCGCCGACTACATCGTGGATATCGGTCCAAAAGCGGGTAGGCGAGGCGGTCATATCGTGGCGGCAGGCACTTATAGTGAGATATTATGTGCGCAGGGTTATACTGCTGACTATCTTACAGGTAGGCGCACCATAGAGATACCGCAAGAGTTGCGAAAGGGTAGTGGCGAATCGCTCAAAATCATTGGCGCTCGTGGCAACAATCTGAAAGACGTAGATGTCGAATTTCCGCTTGGAAAACTTATCTGCGTGACTGGTGTCAGTGGCTCCGGAAAATCATCGCTCGTAAATGGAACGCTTGTGCCGGTATTGTCGCACAAACTCTATCGCTCCTATGCGCAACCGCTTGAATATGATACAATTGAGGGGTTGGAGAATATTGACAAACTCGTTGTTGTAGACCAATCGCCTATTGGTCGCACACCGCGCTCAAATCCGGCAACCTACTCGAATGTCTTTGCCGATATCCGCAAACTCTTCGAGGCTACGCCCGATGCGCAGGTGCGAGGCTTTAAGGCGGGGCGTTTCTCGTTCAATGTGAAGGGTGGTCGCTGCGAGGAGTGTCGAGGTGCGGGCGTGCAGACTATCGAGATGAATTTCCTGCCCGATGTCTATGTACAGTGTAAGGCGTGTGGCGGAAATCGCTACAATAAAGAGACTCTCGAAGTGCGCTATAAAGGCAAGAGTATCAACGATATACTCAATATGACCGTAAACATAGCGGTCGATTTCTTCGAGCATATTCCGACCATTCATCAGAAGTTGAAAGCTATTCAGGATGTCGGCTTGGGCTACCTCACGCTCGGACAACCTTGCACCACCTTATCGGGTGGCGAGAGCCAGCGCATAAAACTCTCGGCGGAGTTGTCGAAGCGCGATACGGGGCGCACGCTCTATATCCTTGACGAGCCGACTACGGGCTTGCACTTTGAGGATATCCGCTGTCTGATTGGCGTACTTAACAAGTTAGTGGACAAGGGAAATACGGTTATTGTTATCGAACACAATCTCGATGTTATCAAGGTTGCCGACCATATTATCGACCTCGGACCCGAGGGTGGCGATGCAGGTGGCGAGGTTGTCGCAGTCGGCACCCCAAGCGAGGTCGCCAAGTGCAAAAAGAGCCACACTGCGAAGTATCTGAGCAAATTAAGAATTGACAATTGACAATTAAAGGTATCGCCTCGCAGTTTTGTTTATACTGCGAGGCGATAACCACTCTATAACCATAATCTATTTCCAAGTCAGTGTCCAAGAAATTATTGCACCATCATGATAGCCTCCTACTCGTTTTACTATTATTTTTGAAATATATCCATCTGTGGTAAATTCATACTGATATTTATTGGAATAATCGTTATTATGATTTTCTTCCATTACATTCATACTACTTACTGGCAATTGGGTCATTTTTATTCCAAAAAGTTCTGGATGAGCCATATGAATTGGATCCCATGACAACATAGGAAGATAACCTTTCTTGCAATACACATCTTCGTATGAATATGTCACATCAAATTCTCCACTACCTACCATAGAAATCAACTTATCTCCGTCCCAAGTATAATTGCTATAAAATTCCCCTGACTCTCGTACAAGCTTATCTGCAAGATTGTATGTATAATACTGAGTATATGACCATTCAAAATCTGCTGGATGATACGAACTTCGCACTAACCCATTTTCTATGGTATAAGTACATCTATGATTTCCATCGTCCAAAACTTTAACGGTATTATTTTCCCAAATGAAAATATGATTCCATGCCCAATCTTCATCTCCAACTCTTGCTTCTGTTACTCTTCCTTGATTATCATAACTAAATAGATAAGTTTCTGTATCATCACCATCTTGCAGAACCATTTTTACAAGTTTTCTTTCGCCAGCAAAATCACCACCGCCATTAGCATCATCTCCGCTACTGCAAGCAGTAAAATTAACACACATACAAACAGCAACTACTGCCATTCCAAAAGGTTTAAAAATTTTCATAATAATTTAAGTTTCTTGCCCACCTGCCTTGAATGTGCGGTTATTATAAAAAAGAAAGTGTGAGGCAGTTCGTCTATCTCACAGCAGGCATTTGGCGTGGCCCAAGCACAAATAAACAATACCTCACACCGAATGGTATATATAGAAAATGATATACCAAATGCGGTGTAGAGTGTCATTGCCTATCCTTGTGCTATGTAAAATCGCCAAATTTTGCTGCAAAGGATTAGCGAAACACTTTCACTAATAAAATGTCTGCAATCCAAGGACTGCACCACAAATATAGCAACTATTTTTCACAAATTGCAAAAAAGCGGCAAAAAGATGACAAAGAGTGGCAGTCGCTCGTTTTACTCGCTGAATGGCATTGAATGGCATTCATTCGCCAAGGCTCACTTAATGACAAGCCGACAAATTCATTATTATATGCCATTCAGCACTCGCAGAGTGCGCATGTCATTTTGTGCCATTCAGGGCGCAAGCCCGAATGTTATTTATTGTCACAAAAAAAACAATAGCCAATGGCTAATGGCTAAAAGCCATAAAAATTTACAATTTTTACCCCATAATTTTGCATTTTGCATTTTGAATTCTGAATTTATTTATATATTTGCACCCTAAACCATTTGATTTTTTGTATGGGAAATGAAGAGGCTTTTAGTATTGTTGGTAGCAACGCTGGGCTACTTCTGTACCTACGCACAAGAGGTTAAAGAAGATAGCCGCACCCCCGACTTTATCGTAACACCCCGTTTCGATGTTAATCCTTACGCACCTATCAAAGGCGGCTACAGCGGTTTCGATTTTGGAAATTCATCACTCTACACATTCCTTGACGGCTCGGTAGGCGATTTCTCCTACTCGTTTGCAGGTCATTGGCTTTCAAGCGATTGGGCTTCCTCAAAAGCACTCTACGAGAACGCTTTTCGCTCTGACGATGTCGATTTTATCGACTGGCTCACCCTATCGTATCAGGTGGGGCAATTCGGCTTTACCATAGGTAAGGATATGTTGGCGATAGGTACTTGGGAGTTAGACTATTACGATGTAGATGTCCACACCTCGCTCGTATCGCCATTCTGGCACAAGATGGCTATCTATCAGTGGGGTGGCGAGGTAAACTACACCACCAAAGACGAGAGCACTTGGCTCCGCTTCCAATTCGGCACTTCGCCATTCGGCGAGCGACCTTTCGCATCAAAATTATTCACCTACTCGCTCTATTGGAGTGGCGAATATGGCTGTTTTTCGCCAATTTGGTCCACGAACTTCGTGGAGTATGAGCGTGGTAAGTTCCTCAATATCATCGCACTCGGCAACTCATTCTCGGTGGGAGATTTCACCATCGAGGTCGATTATATGAATCGTGCATCGTCTGTTAAACGCTTCTTCAATCAGGAGTGGAGCATCAGCGGACAGGTGCTTTACAACTACAAGGACAAGGTCGAGGCGTTTGTCAAGGGTGGCTACGAGAACTACAACAGCGACCTCTTCGGCTACGAGTACGAGAGCGCAGATGATATTTGGTTTATCCCTACCGATAACTCGCTCTGTCCGAAATATTGGTATGCAGGTTGCGGTATTCACTACTTCCCGTTGCGTGAGAGTCGTGATTTGCGCTTGCACGCCGTAGCGGCCTACAACTCATTTGCAAATAGCGTGTCGATAAATTTCGGCGCAACATATCACTTTAATCTAACACAAACCATTCTGAAAAACCGTAAAAAATAGAGATGGCAAAAAAGAGTGAAACAATTATCAAAATCGAGAACTTGTCGAAATCTTTCGGCGAGAAGGTTGTTCTCGACAACATCAACCTCGATATCAAGCGTGGCGAGTTCGTGACGCTGCTCGGACCTTCGGGTTGCGGTAAGACGACTCTGCTCCGTATGTTGGCAGGATTTACACAGCCCGATGCAGGGGGTGTTATCACAATGGAGGATAAAGATATTTTGAGTATGCCTCCGCACCAGCGACCGCTTAATACGGTTTTCCAGCGATATGCGCTCTTTCCGCATCTGAATGTCTACGAGAATATCGCCTTCGGTATGAAACTCAAAAAGGTGGCATCGAAGGATATTGACAAGCGTGTGCGCAAGGCGTTGAAGATGGTGTCGATGACCGACTACGAGGACCGCGATGTAAATTCGTTGTCGGGAGGTCAGCAGCAGCGTGTAGCCATCGCTCGTGCGATTGTCAATCAGCCGCAGGTGCTTCTGCTCGATGAGCCGTTGGCTGCGCTCGACTTGAAGATGCGAAAGGATATGCAGATGGAGTTGAAGGAGATGCATGAGGCACTCGGTATCACCTTTATATATGTAACTCACGACCAGGAGGAGGCTCTCACTTTGAGCGATACAATCGTAGTGATGAGTGAGGGTAAAATTCAGCAGATTGGCACTCCTATCGATATCTACAACGAGCCTGCAAACTCCTTTGTGGCAGACTTTATCGGTGAGAGTAACATCTTGAACGGCACGATGATAAAGGACAAGGAGGTCGAGTTTATCGGTCATAAGTTCGAGTGCGTGGATAGCGGTTTTGGCGAGAATACGGCAGTTGATGTTGTCGTACGCCCCGAAGATATCTATATTGTCGGAAATGTGGAGAATGCCGACTTTACCGGCACGGTAAAATCCTGCACCTTCAAGGGTGTTCACTACGAGATGTTTGTTGAAACGGACAAGGGCTTCGAAATGATGATTCAGGACTACAACGCCTTCGAGGAGGGTGCAACCGTAGGAATGTTCATCAAGCCTTCGGATATCCATGTGATGCGCAAGGAGCGCACATGCAACACCTTCCAAGGCGTGATGACCTCGCCTACAACGGTCGAGATGCTCGGCACAGAGTTCGAGTGCAAGGAGCAGGGCTTGAAAGAGGGCGACAATGTAACGGTGCGTGTGGCGTTCAACCGTGTGGAGTTGCACGACTACAAGGAGGACGGAAAGCTGATTGGCTCGGTACATTTCATATTGTACAAGGGCGACCACTACCACCTAACCGTAAAGACCGAAGATGGCGACTTTATCTATGTGGATACCAACGATATATGGGATAATTTCGATGTTGTGGGTATCTCTATCGACAAGCGCGACATCTATGTATCAAAACGAGTTTAACTTTGTCAGCAGAGATGAATTTTATAGCCAAAATATTCAATAAACGAGCGAATTGGGCGATACCTTACGCCATATTCCTCGCAATGTTCGTGGCGTTGCCTCTCGTGCTGATTGTGGTCTATGCTTTTCAGGACGCCGAGGGGGCATTTTCGCTCGAAAACTTCGTAAAGTTCGTGGAACAACCCGAAGCGGTAAACACCTTTATCTATTCGATAGGTATCGCTTTGATTACCACAATCTTGTGCATCTTGCTCGGCTATCCTGCGGCGTGGATTTTGAGCAACCAGAAACTCAATCGCTCGGAGGTTACAGTGGTGCTGTTTATCCTGCCGATGTGGATAAATATCTTGGTGCGCACACTCGCTACGGTGGCTCTGTTCGACTTTTTGAAATTTCCGCTTGGCGAAGGGGCTTTGATATTCGGTATGGTATATAACTTCCTGCCGTTTATGATTTATCCTATCTACAACACCCTCAAAAAGATGGACCACTCGCTTATTGAGGCTGCCGAGGATTTGGGTGCAACACCTATGGAGGTCTTTGGCAAGGTTACGATACCCCTCTCGATGCCGGGTGTGATGTCGGGTATAATGATGGTCTTTATGCCGACAATCTCTACCTTTGCCATTGCCGAGTTGCTCACGATGAACAATGTAAAACTGTTTGGTACGACCATTCAGGAGAATATCAATAACGGAATGTGGAACTATGGCGCAGCGTTGTCGCTTATTATGCTGGTAATCATCGGCATAACATCGCTCTTCTCCGATGGAGATGAGCAGACGGACAGCGAGAGCCTAATCTAAAATGGGGAAGGGTAAGAAGATGAAGAAATTTTTTGCACAACTCTATTTGTGGATTTTGTTAGCGTTGCTCTACGCACCTATAATTATTATCGCCATATTCTCGTTCACCGAGTCGAAGGTTTTGGGTAACTGGACAGGTTTTTCGACCAAACTCTACACCTCGTTATTCAGCGGAGGGGCACACCACTCGCTGCTCTCGGCAATTCAGAACACTCTGAGTATCGCCCTGATTGCAGCGGTTGCATCGACCATATTGGGAACTATCGCTGCCATCGGCATTTACAATATGCGTGGTCGTAAGAAGCAGGTTATCAACTTCTTGAACGATATTCCGATGCTCAACCCCGATATTATCACGGGTATCTCGTTGTTCCTCTTGTTCGTAAGTTTGGGCATTTCGCAGGGCTACACAACGGTTGTTTTGGCACATATCGCCTTCTGTACGCCGTATGTGGTGCTGAATGTTATGCCACGCTTGCAGCAGATGAATCCGAATATCTACGAGGCGGCACTCGACTTGGGCGCAACACCATTTCAGGCTCTGCGCAAAATCATTATTCCGGAGATTCGTCCGGGTATGGTATCGGGCTTTATCCTTGCCTTTACGCTCTCGATTGACGACTTTGCCGTAACGCTCTTTACGAAGGGTAACGAGGGTTTGGAAACCCTCTCGACATACATCTATGCCGATGCGCGAAAGGGTGGTCTGACTCCCGAATTGCGACCACTTTCGACCATTATTTTTGTGGTGGTGCTCCTGCTTTTGATAATCATAAATGTTCGCGCAAAGCGTGCTGCCAAGCGCAAGCAAGCAATGTAACCTACGATGAAAAGAGTCTTAATTACAATACTTTGCATTATCTGTACCGCCTTTTCGGTTGGTGCAGCAGACCGTGCCCACACGCTTAAAATCTACAACTGGGCGGACTATATTGACGAGAGCGTCTTGGACGACTTCAAGGTGTGGTACAAGGAGCAGACGGGCGAGGAGGTCGAGATTATCTACCAGCTTTTCGATATCAACGAGATTATGTTGGCGAAGATTGAGCGCGGTAAGGAGGATTTCGATGTGGTCTGTCCTTCGGAGTACATTATCGAGCGTATGTTGCGCAACGATATGCTTTTGCCGATAGATAAAGACTTCGGCAAAACTCCTAACTATCTGCAACATATCTCACCTTATATTATAGACTGCTTCAACAAGATTGACGGCTCGGGCAAGAATGCCAACGACTACGCCGTAGGCTATATGTGGGGTACTACGGGACTCCTCTATAATACGCGCTATGTTACGCGCAATGAGGCTTCGACTTGGGGCGCACTGCACAACGAGAAGTTCGAGAAGAAGATATTTATCAAAGATGCCTTCCGTGATGTCTATAGCACAATTCTTATCTATCTGCGTCAGAAGGAGTTGGCAGAGGGTAAGACCACACTCGACGAGTTGATGTACGATTCGACCGATGAGTCTATTGCCGATGTCGAAAAGTTCCTCAAAAAGGCGAAAAAGTTGGTTGCCGGCTGGGAAGCTGACTTTGGCAAGGAGATGATGACCAAGGAGAAGGCGTACATAAACCTCACTTGGAGTGGCGATGCCGTGTGGGCTATTGAGGAGGCTGCCGAAGTGGGTGTGCCACTCGATTATGTTGTGCCGAAGGAGGGTAGTAATGTATGGTTTGACGGCTGGGTAATTCCAAAATACGCCGTAAATACCAAGGCTGCACGCTACTTTATCAACTTTATATGCCGCCCCGATATTGCCATTCGCAATATGAACGAGATTGGCTATGTGAGCGTTATTGCATCACCCGAAGTACTTGAAGCACAGAGCGATGACGAACTCGAAACGACCATTGATGCCTCCTATTTCTTTGGCGATGGAGCCGAGAATGTCAAATTAAATCCTGTATTATATCCGGACAAGTCGGTTATCGAGCGTTGTGCAATGATGCACGACTCGGGCGCACGCACACCGAAGATGTTGGAGATGTGGGCGCGCGTAAAGGGTGATGATGTACCGCTGTGGAACTTGATGATTATCGTGGTATCGTTTGGTGTTTTGTTTGTTTTGGGTATTCGCCGCAAAATCAAGAAATCCCGCAAAAAGAGCCACCGCGCCCCACGCAAGCGCAAGTAGCCATTGTTGTTTTTCCTGCAATTTTGCATTTTGAATTTTGCATTTTGCATTTTTAATTGTACATTTGCACCGCAAATAGGGCTCGGATGGTGGAATAGGTAGACACGCCGGACTTAAAATCCTGTGGCCAGTAATGGCCGTGCGGGTTCGATTCCCGCTCCGAGTACTTAGAACAGAGTTCGCTATTTATCGATAGCGGACTCCTTTTTTTCGTACTCGTTCGCAAAAATCGGTCAGTCGGTGGCGTTTCGGGCGACTTATCTGCGTATGGCTGTTGTTTGCTGTCGCAAATATTTGTCTTTGTCCGATAATTGCCTTTGAAAATATTATTTTCAGCCATTATCAGCCAAAGCCAACAATCTCCAATTGCAACAGCCACACTTCGGTCGCCTCTCAACTGCGGCGACCGCTCGATTCCCAATAGTTGTTATTGGGTAATTTCTGAGTTTTTGAACATTTGCGTAAATCAGTCAGTCGGGGGCGGTGCGGCTGAGTTATTTATGATTTTTCATCTACAAGAGTTGCTAAATCTACTATTTATAATTATCTTTGTATAACCAATTTATCACAACAATGAAAAGAACTATAATTACAACAATGGCTGCATTAATGGTTACTATTACCGTTTCTGCACAACAGCCTACGTTTCCACGTTCGCACGCAGAGGATACCAAGGGGTATATGAGCGAAGCGTATTGGAATATTTGGAACGCCGAGGAGCAGGCTCGTATCGATGCCGACATCGAAAAGTACCGTAAGGCAGATGGTGAACTGACGCTCGAAAACATAGGTCGCAAACGCGATGTTAAGATTGAGCAGATTTCGCACGACTTCATCTTTGGCGCACATATCTTCAACTTCAACCAGCTTGGCAAAACCGAATGGAACGACCGCTACAAGCGCATATATGGCGAGCTATTCAACTCTGCCACAGTGCCTTTCTATTGGAAAGAGCTTGAATTGGAGCAGGGCAAGCCTCGTTTCGTAACCGAATATCGCGACACGGAGGAGTTCTGGAACAACTGCAAAGAGCCATACGACCAACCACATTGGCGCCGTCCTTCAACCGACCAGCTTGTAGAGTTTTGCGAGCAGAAGGGTATTCGTGCTCACGGACACGTCTTGGTGTGGGGTAACCGCAAATTCCAGCGTCCAAGTTGGTATTTTAACCTCTTCACCGAAAAGGAGCGTGCCGAGCATAAACGATTGTTCCCTAACGAGCCTAATCGCTACCGAAGCAACGATGCGCAGAGTGCCGAGTGGACTGCGATGTCGTTTGAGGAGGTAGCTCAAACCTTCCCAGAATACGCCAAAACAATGCCGAAGGTTATGGAAAACCGCATCAAGCAGATTGCCGAGCGTTATAAGGGTCGTTTGCAGAGTTGGGATGTTGTGAACGAGAGTGCCCTCGACCACGACCGAGACCTTCTGCCTGAGAACTATCCAATCTCAAAGAGCCGTTATGGTCTTGCCTATGGAGATTACCCATATCACGCCTTGAAGTGCGCCGAGAAGTATTTCCCTGCGGAGGTTAAGTTGAACATCAACGACTACCACCGCAAACCTGGTTATACGACACAAGTTAAGCGCTTGTTGGAGCGTGGTTGCAAGATTGATATTATGGGTATACAGATGCACCTGTTCAATGTACAACATTGCCAGGATATGGCGAATGGTACGAAGATTCAAACCCCTTCGCAAGTGCGCGAGTATATAGGTTGGGCTTCGGAGGCAGGCTTGCCACTCCATTTGAGTGAGGTTACCATCACATCACCATCGCAGGACGAGCGTGGCTTTATGATTCAGGCAATCCTTACACAGCAGCTCTATCGTTTGTGGTTCTCGCAAGAGAAGATGATGGGTATCACTTGGTGGAATGTGCTCGACAACTGCGGAGTTAAGGGTGAGCCTACCGTGTCGGGTATCTTCACACGCGATATGAAGGAGAAGCCTGTATATTGGGCTATGGACCAGCTTATCAACCACGAGTGGAAGACCAACACCACCGTTAAGGCAGACGAGAACGGTAAGGTGTCGTTCCGTGGATTCAAGGGAAAGTATCGAATCACTTACAAGGATAAGCGAGGTAAGGTACAAACTGTGGAGTACCACTTGAAATAATAAAATAGGCTCGGCACATTTGCCGAGCCTATTTTTCAAGATACTCTATAACATCTTCGGGTGATGGTTTCGTAAACCATGCTATATCTCTATCTCGCCTAAACCAAGTCATTTGTCGTTTAGCGTAGCGGCGGGAATTGCGTTTTATCAGTTCGACAGCCTCCTCTCGGGTTATCGTGCCATCGAAATAGTCGAACATCTCGCTAAAACCAACCGTCTGCAAGGCGTTCAGGTGGCGGTGGGGTAGCATTGCTCTCGCCTCAGCCTCCAAACCCTCCGTCATCATCATATCCACACGGCGATTTATGCGGTCGTAAAGCTCCTCGCGAGGGTAGTCAATGCCGACCTTCACAATCTCGAAATCTCGCTTTTTCGCTCCTCCTTTTCGCAAAGAGGAGTATGGCTGTCCCGTTGTAAGGCAGACCTCTACGGCACGCAAAACTCGTTGTGGATTACATCTATCCACCTCATTATAATAGACCTCGTCTAACTCTCTCAACTGCTCGACAAGCGACTCCAAACCCTCTGTTTCGAGTCTTCGGAGCAACTCTTCACGCAATGCAGGCTCGGCATCGGGCAAATCGTCCATACCCTCACACAACGCCTTGATATACAAGCCCGAGCCACCCACGGCAACAACCGTATCGTGCTTCTCGAACAACTCCGCAAGTCGCTCCAACGCCACACGCTCGTATGCTCCGCAGTTAAACTCCTCGCTAACATCAAGGCAATCAACCAAGTGGTGCTCCACACGTTCCATCTGCTCGTGCGAAGGTTGGGCTGTACCTATCGCCATGCCGCGATAGAACTGTCGCGAATCGGTCGAGATAATCGGTGCGCCAAAATGCTCCGCCACGGCAATACTCAAATCGGTCTTACCTGAACCCGTTGCACCAACAATAACTATAAGGCGTTTAGTCACTTTAATACAATTATTAAATATCATTTTTGTATTTGAGGTAGAGTCTTTTTACTATTTCAAGCGGATTGCCTTTCGGTGTGCTGTTATAGTCGCCAAGACAATTACGCCACCAACTCTCCTCGAAGGCAGTTAGTCGGTTTCGAAGAGCTTTTTGTTGAACTTCATCGAATTTCTCTCCTGCGTCAAATGCATCGTTTACGGCATCAAAGAACATCTGCCAGCGTTTGCCATAGTAACCTGCTGTAAGACCTGCCCACATACGGTTGGCATAGTCATTCAACTCGGCATCTCTCTCTCCCCAAGTCGTTAGCAGACAGCGTGCATTTTGCTCATAATAGAGTTTCTCTGCCTCATTCACACCAAAGGCTCTTGCGTCTGATATCCACTTGCCCATAAGGAAATCGCTGCGAGAAGATAACAACTCTTCGAGGTCGGTATGTATAGCCATCATCTTTGCCTCCAATGCACTCATTCTACTGCGGTCGCATTGTTCCATTGCTGCTTTGTACTCGATGAATAGGTCATTGTAGAGATTGCCAAGCATTTGACGAACAAGATTGACAAGGTCGTAAGCATACACCTCTTTTGAGCTTTCGCATTCGAGCAAGAGAGCTATTGCTTCGAGAAGTACTTTGTTGTCGTAGCGATTCAGTATTCTATTTTTTGTGCGTTCTAACCTCTTATCCATCGAAGGGCGGGCATTGGCTGCAGTGGCTTGTGTTGTGTGTCCTACAAAGTTATACACCTTATTGTGTAGCAACAACCACGCCTTGTGTGCTCGCTCATCTTTATAGCCGAGGTGGCGGTCGGCGAGGTGGCATATCCACTTGTCGCTATCTTGGTGTTGCGGCATATCCCACGCCTTCTCGAAGAGGTACTCGAACTTGAAAGGCGAGCAGTCGAAGCCTTCGAGCGTTGAGCCAAGACCGATGAGGTTATCTCCGCCATCTTTCAGCGAGGTTTCGACCTTGTTGTGAATATCTCGTAGGTCGCCTGCGAGATTGGTATTTCCTCCAAAGTTGCCGAGATAACACCAAATGTAAGGTGCTCCATAGAACTTGTCGGTCATACGCCACACCTCCGCACGGTCGCAGTAGTAGTCGAGAAGTATCTGCTTGGATAGTGGAGCGCCCTTCAAATAGGCCTCTATGCGTTCTGATGTCCATTGCTTGCGTTTGTGGTAGAAGAGCCACGACATCTGCAACCACTCGGCGTTCTTATCCGCCTTTCGTAGCGACTCATATACCTGTTGGCTTATGCGTGCAAGGTATTCTGGTTCCCAACTTGGTGGCTCCATCTCGTTGAATACATCTAATCCATATATGTGATCGGTGCCATATAGGGCAGTCTGCTCCTTAATAAACAATGCCTGAATCTTGGAATACAGAGGGTCCGATGTATCGAGTAATGTTGGAGAATATGGCGCACTATAACCTGCCCAACAAGCCAACTTATCCATCTTTGCATCGGGGTATATGCGTTTTAGTTCCTGCGGTACATGCCCTGCAAATGCCGGCAGCACGGGACGCATATTCAGTTCCCGCTCACGAGCCACAATCTGTTTTTGCAGTGCTTCTTGGCTTTCGAGCCACGACATTGGTACTCCTCCCTGCCAATAGTCAATATTGTTCATTCGATGCCAAGGTAGATGTGCGGGGCCTGTGAAGTAGTTGCGTATCTCTTCATCAGAGAGCCCCAATTTGCTCCATACACGATACCATACCGACTCCTGACCGGTAATGGATAGTGGCATGTTCACGCCCTGCAAAGCCATCCAGTCGATGAAGTGCTCCCACTCTCGCCACTTCCACCAAGGCATCGTATAGCCATAGGTGCAGTAGTTTAGGAAGAATCTATCTTTACAACGGGATTTTATACACACTTCACCCTCGATAGCGGGCAACTTATCTGGCATCTCGTATTTGTCATCGACAAACCAGCCGATACTCACTTTGCAATAGTAGCGCAGATAGTGGTTCAATCCCACTGCCATGCTATTAGCAGTGTTACCACCGATAACTATTTTCCCATTTTTTGAGGAGAGTGTAAAATAGTCCTCCCCTTTATTGGGTAACTGTTTGATTGTAAAGTATTGTTGGTGCTCAGGCAGTACTCTATTCAGCAGTGCTCGCATGCTTTTTACCTCTGACGCTCCCGCCGAGATGATAAAAAGAAGAGAATAGCATAGACAGATAATTCTTCTCATTGTATTTAGATTTATGGTTACCACTCGTCATCGCCATCGCTATCGCCGTCAAATCCTCCAAAATCGTCCATCATCTCCTCGAAGATAGAACCTGCGTTCGAATCCACTGCATCAGGGTCGTATTGGTCGGGTACAGGAGCATTCTCAAACGCCACACGAGGATATTCAAGTGCAGAATTTGGCTCTGACGAGCCTACCAACTCGATATAGAATGCACGCTCGGCAAACATATCGAAGAGATAAATCAGACGAGTATAATCCGCCACGATAATCTCCGCCAGCGTAGTCTTTGCCATTGGCAGTGGAGCATCTTCACCATCGTATCCCGTATCGCCCATATCCATAAGCGTAAATTCGCGGCAACGCTGCCACTCCTCGTCAGCGGTAAAGAACGAAGCCATACAATCGTCATAACCGATAGAGCGAATAATAAAGTCGTGAAACTCCGACAACTTCATCATCGGCTCGACCTCAAAATCACGAACGAAATTATCGTTCTCATCGCTCAACATTCTGAATTTAAGTATCATAACTTTTTTAGTGAATAGTTAGTAGAGAGTAGTTTATCCTTAATTATTAATTCTATATATCGTGTGATAGTGGGGGAGGAACACACTCCGCCGTATCGAAGTCACCCCATCGCTCCGCAATCGAGTCAATTGTATCAAACAACACCTCCGGCTCATTCTCCGTAACCAACTTCATGCGAGTATCTTTGAAGTTTGGCAAACCCTTAAAGTAGTTCGACAAGTGTCGGCGCATCTCCAACACACCCACTCGCTCGCCCTTAACCTCAATTGACTTCGCCAAATGCTCCTTCGCTATCGCCACACGCTCCACAACGCTCGGCTGTGGCAACACCTCACCCGTATCGAGGTAGTGGCGCACCTCCCTGAATATCCAAGGTCGCCCGTATGTTGCTCTGCCAATCATCACTGCATCAACGCCATAGCAGTCGAACATCTCGCGCGCCTTCTCGCCTGAATCAACATCACCATTACCGACAATCGGGATTTTAATCAGCGGATTATTCTTGACTTTACCTATCAAAGTCCAATCTGCCTCGCCTTTGTAGAGTTGGCAGCGGGTACGCCCATGAATTGTAAGCGCAGCGATACCGACATCCTGCAATCGCAGGGCTATCTCCTCGATATTTTTCGATTCATCGTCCCAACCAAGACGGGTTTTAACGGTAACGGGCTTTTTCACAGCCTCGACAATCTGCTTGGTCATCTCGACCATCAACGGCACATCACGCATCATTCCCGAACCTGCACCTCTACCTGCAATCTTCTTCATCGGACAGCCGAAGTTGATGTCTATAATATCAGGATTGGCACTCTCGGCAATGCGCGCAGCCTCGACCATCGGCTCTATCTGGTTACCATAAATCTGAATTGCCACAGGTCGCTCGAAGTCGTTGATATTGAGTTTTGCAAGCGACTTCCACGCATCACGAATAAGCCCATCGGAGGAGATAAACTCCGTTGTAACCATATCTGCACCAAACCGCTTACAGATATAGCGGAACGAAGGGTCGGTCACATCCTCCATCGGGGCGAGGAACAACGCCTCTTTACGAAACTCAATATCGCCAATCTTCATCGATGCTTATATATTTGATATGAATTAACTATATTTTGCCACACAATATATGCCGTAGGTGCAATACACGCCAACGGATTCAAGAACGACTGCGCCAGCCATATCGCCAACACCGTATTTTTCTGTCCGAGAGCCTGACCTCCTGCCGATTCGTCACCATACCTACGACCAAGCCAATGTCCGAGCGCAAACTGCACAAGGCATATCACCAATGCCGACACTGCCAGCAATATCTCTGTTTTAATGTGCTCGGTACCACTCTCTATTATAAAATGGGTAGTCTTGCCCATAATAACCACCAACGACCCAAGCCACAAGTAGAATGAAATCATCGCATGCGAGCCAACCCAATGAGCCGCCTTCGGTGTCAGCCATCGGCACAACTGCGCCACCACGAACGGAGATATCAGCAATGGTGTTACTCGCAACAATATCTCGCTTATCGTACAAGTGCCGTTTCCCCACATCGACAGCAATGGAGGAGCGATAAATGCGGTCAGTATATTGCAAATAAGGCTATGTGTCGCCATGGTTTCAATCTTTGCACCGAGCATTCCGGCTATCACCATTGCACCCATAGCCATAGGAGCCAAGGCACAAATCATACCTCCTTGCGCCACCGTATCGCCCAAAGGCAATAGTAACCAATAGACCGCTACCGTACCGACAATCTGTGCAACCATCAGCCAAAAGTGTAACCACGAAGGTCGCATCTCCCGGATATCAACACGACAGAATGTACAGAATAACATCGAAAAGATAAAGAATGGGGTAGATATCTCCCCACTCCATTCGTCAAATGCCGTGATAGGATAACACAACAATGCGCCAACCACCATACCTATCGGCATAGAGATTGTGCGCATTGTATGTGACGAAATTTTCACTCTTTTACTCTATTCCATTAAAGAAGTACGGAGCATACTTATATCCGCACTTGTCGTACAACTTACGCAACAGATGAACTCGGCGTGCAAACTCATCGTAATTCTTCTCACCATAGGTCCAACCCACCTCGGCAAGAGCTGCCAAACGAGGCAATACCATGTGCTGAATGTGGTCAAATGTTGCAACATACTCTGTCCACATATTACCCTGAACACCAACAATAGCTTTGCGCTGCTCCTCATTCAGTTGGTCGTATGGGTCGAACGAATAGACCTTGCGAATAGGCATCTGAAATCTCTTACCATTGCCGGCTGCGCAGATAGGCTCATTATTGGCATCGTGGTCGGAAGTCTGACAATAGTCGAGGTAACAGTAGTGACGAGGTGTCATAATAACCTGATTACCAAGTTGTGCCGCCTTAATACCACGGTGCGCACCACGCCAAGCCATAATTGTAGCGGTCTTCGAGATACCTCCATCGAGAATCTCGTCCCAGCCAATAAGATGGCGACCATGCTTCGCCAAGAACTTCTCCACACGATGAGTAAAGTAGCTCTGCAACTCGTGCTCGTCTTTTAAGCCCTCCTCCTGAATACGCTTCTGACACTCAGGGCAAGCCTTCCAACGATGTTTTGGAGCCTCATCACCGCCAATGTGGATATACTTCGATGGGAACAACTCCAAAACCTCTGCAAGAACACCCTCTACAAACTCGAATGTGGATTCACGGCCTGCACACAGAATATCACGCGAGATACCCCAACGGGTACGAACCTCATACGGACCACCCGTACAACCAAGATGAGGATAAGATGCCAATGCTGCAACCATATGTCCCGGCATATCAATTTCAGGGATAACCTCAATATATCGTTCAGTTGCATAGCGCACGATATCACGCACCTCGTCCTGAGTATAGAATCCACCGTAAGGCTTGCCATCGTAGTTATTATTCTTCTTTGTCTGCAAACCGACAAGAGTCTCCTTACGCACTGAACCAACCTTTGTCAATTCGGGATACTTCTTAATCTCGATACGCCAACCCTGGTCCTCGGTCAAGTGCCAATGAAAACGATTCATCTTGTGCAAAGCAAGAATGTCGATAAACTTCTTAACCTCATCAACACTGAAAAAGTGACGACAGACATCGAGCATACCGCCTCTATAACCGAAATGTGGCTTATCCTTTACGGTCATACAAGCCACCGCCACCTTCTTGGCATTGCCTTTCGAGTGGAACACCACCTGACGAAGGCTCTGCAAACCGTAGAATACGCCCTGTTCGCTACCACCCTTGATTACAATGCCCTGCTTGGTCACATCAAGCAGATACTCCTCTTGTGCAAGCGACTTGTCAATCGAGAGTGCGATAACGCCCTTGCCCTTTGGTTGCTTTTCAACCACCGACAATTGCAAACCCTTCTCGGCTGCAACATAGGAGCAGAATAGGGTAGCAGGACGCACAAGCGACTTATCTGCCACATAGACAACACTCTTCGAGTTAAGCGTTACCTTGCCTTTTTGAGGCTCAAACGAGACAGGTCGTGGCACAATAACGCACTCGGCAGCCATCACTGACAATGATGCGACAAGCGCAACGGATAATAAAAGTAGTTTTTTCATAAATGTTAAGTTTTAGGTTATTATTGCATCTCTTTAATGTTCTATTTACTCAATTCCGTTAAAGAAGTAAGGTGCATAATTGTAGCCACACTTGTCGTACAACTTGCGCAACAAATGCATACGGCGAGTGAAGTCGTCAAAATCCTTGTTCTCGTACGACCAACCCACCTCTGCAATAGCCGCCAAACGAGGCAACAGCATGTGTTGAGCGTGTTTGAAATTAGGGATATACTCTGTCCAGAGGTTGCCCTGCACGCCGATAATAGCCTTGCGTTCCTCCTCGTTCAGTTGGTCGTATGGGTCGAGCGAATAGACCTTGCGAATAGGCAATTTTGCCTTCAAACTCATAGCCATAGGCTCTTTATTTGCATCACGGTCAGAGGTTTGACAATAATCCAAGTAGCAGAAGCGAGTTGGCGTCATAATAACCTTATTACCTAACTTTGCTGCCATAATGCCACGATTAGGTCCACGCCAAGCCATCACGGTAGCAGTCTTTGAAACTCCACCCTCCAAAATCTCGTCCCAACCGATAATGCTGCGACCGTGCTGCGCCAAGAACTTTTCTACTCGCTTCATAAAGTAGCTCTGCAACTCGTGCTCATCTTTTAAGCCCTCCTCCTGAATACGCTTTTGGCAATCAGGACACTCCTTCCAACGATGTTTTGGAGCCTCATCACCACCAATATGGATATACTTCGAAGGGAACAATGCAACTATCTCCGACAACACACCCTCGACAAACTCGAATGTCTGCTCACGACCTGCACACAAGATATCTTGCGAGATACCCCACATCTTGCGCACCTCGTAAGGACCCTTTGTGCAACCAAGTTCCGGATAAGATGCCAATGCTGCAACCATGTGACCAGGCATATCTATCTCCGGAATAACATCTATATATCGTTCAGTAGCATAGCGTACAATATCTCGCACCTCGTCCTGTGTAAAGAATCCGCCATAAGGCTTGCCGTCATATACGGGCTGCGTGCGCTTGCTGTATCTGCCAACCTGTGTCGCCTTACGCACCGAGCCGACTTTTGTGAGGTTAGGATACTTCTTAATCTCAATACGCCAACCCTGGTCCTCGGTCAAGTGCCAATGGAAACGATTTATCTTGTGGAGAGCGAGGATATCGATAAACTTCTTAACCTCATCAACACTGAAAAAGTAGCGACAAACATCGAGCATACCGCCTCGATAACCAAAATGTGGTTTATCCTTTACGGTCATACAAGCCACCGACACCTTCTTGGCGTTACCCTCTGAGTGGAACACCACTTGACGAAGGCTCTGCAAGCCGTAGAATACGCCCTGCTCGCTACCGCCCTTGATTACAATGCCCTGCTTGGTCACATCAAGCAGATACTCCTCTTGTGCAAGCGATTTGTCAATCAAAAGCGATATAACGCCCTTGCCCTTTGGTTGCTTTTCAACCACCGACAACTGCAAACCCTTCTCGGCTGCAACATAGGAGCAGAACATTGTTGCAGGGCGCACAAGCGACTTATCTGTCACATAGACAACGCTCTTTGAGTTAAGCGTTACTTTGCCTTTTTGAGGCTCAAACGATACAGGTCGTGGCACTATAACACACTCGGCAGCCATCACTGACAACGACACCACAAGTGCCACAAACAAGCAAAACACCTTCTTCATACTTGCCTTTTTTGGTTTATTACCTACAAAGGTAATAAAAAAATAGAAATCCGCACATAATTGTACGGATTTCTATCTATAATCTCAATGTATTACTCGATAATTCCTGCGCGCTGGAAGATATAGTCCACATTTTTGAGATAGTACTCCAATGTGAAGCACGAATCCAACTCCTCGCGAGTGAGCTTCGACATAACCTTCTCGTTCTCGGCAAGCAACTCCTGATAGTCGGCACGCTCCGCCATAGCACGCATAGCCACAGGCTGTACGGTGTCGTAAGCCTCCTCGCGCGAGAAACCCTTGTCAATCAGCGCATTCATAACACGCTGTGCGAAGATAACCTTGCGAGTGCGATAGATATTCTCCATCATCACATCCTCGAAGACTACGAGGTTATCCAAGATACCCATAAAGCGGTTGAGCATATAGTCGAGCAACTCGGTTGCATCAGGCAGGATAATACGCTCGGTTGCCGAGTGCGAAATATCGCGCTCGTGCCACAAAGCGACATTCTCGCAAGCAGTAGCCATATATCCACGCATCACACGCGCACAACCGCAGATATTCTCCGAAGAGATTGGATTACGCTTGTGAGGCATTGCACTCGAACCCTTCTGTCCCTTGCCGAAAGCCTCCTCGACCTCGTGTACCTCGGTACGCTGCAAGTTACGAACTTCGAGAGCCATCTGCTCCAACGAAGATGCGATAACTGCCAAAGTAGCAATATAGTAGGCGTGGCGGTCACGCTGAATAACCTGTGTCGAAACATTTGCGCTGTCGATGCCCAACTTCTCGCAAACATAGTCCTGAATCATAGGCGGGATATTTGCGAAGTTGCCCACAGCACCACTCATCTTGCCGACCTCTACGCCACGCGCAGCAGTGCGGAAACGCTCGATATTGCGCTTCATCTCCTCGTACCACAACGCCCACTTCAAACCGAAGCAGGTGATATCGGCGTGGATACCGTGTGTACGACCAATGCAAGGGGTGTTACGGAACTCCAACGCACGGCGCTTCAAAACAGCCAAGAATGCCTCCAAATCCTTTTCGAGGATTTCGTTTGCCTGACGGAGAAGATAACCGTTTGCAGTATCTACAACATCGGTAGAGGTCAAGCCGTAGTGTACCCACTTACGCTCCTCGCCGAGAGTCTCCGATACGGCACGGGTGAATGCAACAACATCGTGGCGAGTCTGCTCCTCAATCTCCTTGATGCGGTCAATAGAGAACGAAGCCTTCGCCCACAACTTCTCAACATCTTCGGCAGGCACTACGCCCAATTTGCTCCACGCCTCCGAAGCGAGAATCTCAACTTTGAGGTATGCGCTAAATTTGTTCTGCTCGGTCCAAACATCACGCATAACCTTTCTGCTATATCTTTCAATCATAATATGTTATGTTTAGTTATTTAATAATTCGGTTTAGATAACATTCAATAGTGTTTTTCATTAGCATTGTAATAGTCATAGGTCCTACACCGCCAGGTACGGGAGTGATGAACGAAGCAACCTCCTGCGCTGCGGCAGTATCAACATCGCCACACAATTTGCCCGTCTCAGGGTCACGATTTACGCCCACATCGATAACGATAGCACCCGGCTTAATCATATCAGCAGTGATAAGGTGTTTGCGACCTACGGCAGCAACTAGAATATCCGCCTCACGACATACCTCAGCGAGGTTTTGGGTTCGAGAGTGAGCGATTGTAACCGTTGCATTGGCATCAAGCAGCAACTTAACCATCGGCTTACCCACGATATTGCTGCGACCAACCACGACCGCCTTTTTGCCCGCAATCTCAAAACCGCACTCGGCAATCATCTGCATAACGCCCTTTGGGGTGCAAGGCACAATACAAGGCTTTCCGAGCCAAAGATTTGCAACATTGGCAGGGTGGAAGCCATCAACATCTTTTTCGAGTGCGATAGCGTCAATTACTCGCTCCTCGTCAATATGCTTTGGCAGTGGCAACTGCACCAATACGCCATCGGTCAGAGTATCGGCATTGAGGCGGTCAATCTCCGCCAAGAGGGTCTCCTCGGTAGTGTCGGCAGGCATTGTTATAAGTTCGCTCCTGATACCGACCTCGCCCGCAGCCTTAATTTTGCCACGCACATACGACTGGCTTGCAGGATTTTCGCCTACCAAGATTACCGCCAACGAAGGCACACGACCATACTTCGCCTCCAACGCCTTAACCTCCTCTGCCATCTCGCCCTTCAAGCGCAACGACAGCTGCTTTCCGTCAATTATTTGTCCCATAATTTATACTATTTGAATGCCTTGTGACCAATATCTGTACGATGGAAAAGGTTCTCGCACTCAATTTTTGAAACCTCCTCGTTAGCCTTGCGGTGTGCATCAGCAAGGGTTGCACCCTTTGCCACTACAAACAAGACACGACCGCCATTTGTTACCAACTCGCCATCTTTAACGGCTGTACCCATGTGAAACACCGTGCCATCAACCTTCTCGGCGCCACGAATAGGGTAGCCCTTTGCGTAGTCGCCCGGGTAACCCTTCGATGCGAGAACAATGCCAAGCGTAACCGCCTTGCTCCACACGATAGGTGCAGGCTCAACGCCCGTAGCAACAGCCTCGAAAACATTGGCGATATCGCTATCAATCAACGGCAGAACAACCTCTGTTTCGGGGTCACCAAAACGAGCGTTAAACTCGATAACCTTCACTCCGTCAGCCGTTTTCATCAAACCGCCATAGAGAACTCCCGTCAGCGGACAGCCCTCTGCAACCATAGCCTTTGCAGTTGGGCGCATCACACGCTCCATAGCAAACGCTAAGTCCTCATCGGTGATAAACGGCAACGAGGTATATGCTCCCATACCACCCGTATTCGGACCTTTGTCGCCATCGTAAGCACGCTTGTGGTCTTGTGCCACAGGCATAGGATAGACGTTCTCGCCCTCGACAAAGCACATCAACGAAAACTCCGGACCCTCTAAGTAATCCTCCACAACCACACGACCTTTACCAAAGCGGTCATCGAGCAACATATCGCGCAGAGCCTCGCGAGCCTCCTCCATTGTCTCGGCAATTACTACGCCCTTACCTGCTGCCAAGCCGTCATATTTCAGTACGGCAGGGAGTGGGCGAGCCTCGACATAGGCTACCGCCTCATCGTAGTTGTCGAACGCCTTGTATCCCGCAGTCGGGATATCGTATTTCGCCATCAACTCCTTGGCAAACTCCTTCGATGTTTCGATACGCGCAGCCGATTTAGTATGACCGAAGATTTTGAGTCCCTCCTTGCGGAACTCATCGGCAATACCAACCGCCAAAGCCGCCTCAGGGCCTACTACGGTCAAATCGATAGCATTCTCCTTGACAAACGCCTTCAACTTCTCGACCTCGGTATCCTTAATCGCTACGCACTCCGCCTGCTGTGCAATACCCGCATTTCCTGGTGCGCAAAATATCTTATCCACGCTCGGCGAACGGAACAGAGCATCGACAATAGCATGCTCACGACCTCCCGAACCAACGACTAAAACTCTCATAGTTTTTAGCTATTAGCCATTAGCCATTGGCCATTGGCTATATTAAAAATTCATTTTTCTTTACAACAACCCAATTTTCGCTTCTAAGCGAGGAGATTTTGCCTCGCCCTCTCAAACCTCGTTGGGAGCATACTTTGGCGTATGTGACCAATGAGGTTGGAGTGTAGAGGTGAAATATCCCGCTTAAAACGGAAATTAGTGTTTGAAGTGGCGCATTCCGGTAAAGAGCATCGTGATACCCAACTCGTTAGCCTTCTTAATCGAATCCTCGTCACGAACAGAACCACCAGGCTGAACGATAGCAGTAACGCCATACTCGGCAGCAAATGCTACGGTATCATCGAATGGGAGGAAACCATCAGATGCGAGTACAAGTCCTTCGGTGTGACCTGCTGCCTGTGCCTGTTTCAGAGCAATCTCAGCAGAGCCTACACGATTCATCTGACCTGCACCAACGCCCAAAGTTGCGCCATTCTTTACCACTGCGATAGCGTTCGACTTAACATGCTTAACAATACGCCAGCCGAAGTTCATATCGGTCAGCTGCTCCTCTGTCGGCTTTGCTTCGGTTACGCACATATCCGCCACAACCTCTTTGGTCGTAGTATCGAGGTGCTGAACAAGCAGACCACCATTCACGCTGATATACTGGTTCTGTACATCATCTGTGCGAGTCATATCGACCTTCAAAACGCGCAAATTCTTCTTTGCACAGAGGATTTCGAGAGCCTCAGGGGTGAACGATGGTGCCATAACAATCTCCAAGAAGATAGGCTTCATTCCGAGTGCCACCTCTGCGGTAACCTCACGATTGAGAGCCACGATTCCGCCAAAAATACTCTTTGTGTCGGCCTCGTAGGCGCGTGTCCAAGCCTCCAAAGCGTCTGCACCAATCGCTGCACCGCAAGGGTTCATGTGCTTCAACGCCACGCAGAAAGGCTCCTCAAACTCACGCACGATATTGAGGGCTGCATTTGCGTCTTGAATGTTGTTGTACGACAACTCTTTGCCGTTCAACTGCTCGGCATACGCCAACGAGAAGTGAGTTGTAGAGTTATCACGATAGAATTTAGCCGACTGGTGAGGATTCTCGCCATAACGCAACGACTGCTGCTCGTCAAACTCCAAGAACAATTTTTCGGACAAACCCGCCTGCTTGCGCATATAGGTTGCGATGCACATATCATACTCTGCGGTATGAGTATAAGCCTTTGCCGAGAGTTGCAAACGAGTCTCAACCTTTGTATTGCCCTCAGCCTTAATCTCATCGAGAATCTGCGCATAGTCCGCAGGGTCGCAAACTACGGTTACATCTTTGTAGTTCTTTGCAGCCGAGCGCAACATCGAAGGACCGCCGATATCGATATTCTCGATAGCCTCAGCCATCTCTACGCCCTCCTTAGCGATAGTCTGACGGAAAGGGTAGAGGTTTACGCAGACCATATCGATAAACTCGATACCGTTCTCGCGCAACGCCTGCAAGTGGCTCTCCAAGTCGCGACGAGCCAACAAACCACCATGCACCTTTGGGTGCAGGGTCTTAACGCGACCATCGCAAATCTCAGGGAAGCCCGTAACCTCGCTGATGCCGATAGTCTTAACTCCATTCTTCTCCAAAAGGCTCTGAGTACCGCCCGTAGCGATAATCTCCCAGCCAAGCGACTGCAAACCGCTGACAAACTCCACCAAGCCTGTCTTGTCGCTTACACTAACTAATGCTCTCATCTCTATATACTCATTTTATATTATTACTCAATTACTACGCCCTCGGTGTCGGTTACCTTACCAATAATCGAAGCCTTCTCGCCGGCAGCAGCCAAGATATCGAGAGCCTTCTGAGCCTCGCTCTCATCGAGTGCGATAACCATTCCCACACCCATATTGAAGATGTTGAACATCTCACGGTGAGGGATATTGCCATACTTTTCGAGCAACTTAAAGACGCCCAAAATCTCCCACGAGCCCTCGTTTATATGCAAGCCCTGACCATCGTGCAAGATGCGAGGAATGTTCTCATCGAAACCACCACCTGTGATGTGACAGATGCCGTGAACATCGCAGTTACGAACAACCTCCAACACCTGCTTTACATAGATGCGGGTAGGGCAAAGCAGTGCCTCACCCAAAGTGCGGTCGCCCAACTCCTCGTACTTTGCGTTCAAGTCGAGGTTGTTGTCTGCCAATACCTTACGAACAAGCGAGAATCCGTTTGAGTGAACTCCACTTGAAGCGATACCAATAAGTACATCGCCAACCTTAACCTTCGAGCCATCAATAAGTTGCGACTTTTCAACAACACCACAAGTAAAGCCTGCGATATCGTACTCGCCGTCCTCGTACATTCCCGGCATCTCGGCTGTCTCACCACCAATCAGCGCACAACCTGCCTGACGACAACCCTCGGCAACACCTGCCACGATAGCCTCGACCTTTGCAGGGATATTGTGACCGAGTGCCACATAGTCGAGGAAGAACAACGGCTCGGCACCCTGTGCCAAGACATCATTCACACACATTGCAACGGCATCAATGCCGATAGTATCGTGCTTATCCATTGCGAATGCCAACTTCAACTTTGTACCTACGCCGTCTGTTCCGCTAACCAACACGGGCTCTTTGATATTGAGTGCAGCGAGGTCGAACATACCTCCAAAAGCACCAATATTACCCATCGTACCCAAGCGGTTAGTCGATGCCACATGTTGTTTGATTCGGCGTACAACCTCGTAACCTGCTTCGAGATTAACACCTGCTTTTTCGTAATTTACTGCCATAATCCTATCTGTTTTTCTTGTTAATTTCCGAAATATCGTGTGTCATAGGTGTAGGGTACTTGCCATCGAAGCAGGCGAAACACATCTTACTACATTTGCCGTTTGATGATGCCAAGCACTCCTCAACCGACATAAACGCCAACGAGTCAGCACCTATAATCTTGCAAGTCTCCTCAACAGAATGTTTTGCACTAATCAACTCATCGAGCGTTGTGGTATCCACACCGTAGCAACAAGGGTGCGTCATCGTAGGGCTAACGATACGCACATGTACCTCCTTTGCCCCCGCCTCGCGCAACATCGTTACGATGCGTTTTGAGGTTGTTCCACGAACTATCGAATCATCAACAAGAGCAATGCGCTTACCCTCTACAATCGAACGAATAGCCGACAATTTCATCTTTACGCCCTTCTCACGCAATGCTTGCGAAGGTTGGATAAAGGTACGACCTATATATTTATTCTTGATAAGTCCCATTTCGTACGGAATACCACTCTCCTCGGCATAGCCCATAGCTGCCGAAAGTGACGAATCGGGTACTCCAACCACAATATCCGCTTCACAAGGTGCTTCGTGCCACAAACGGCGTCCCGACTCCTTGCGGAAAGCGTGAACATTACAACCATCAATATCGCTATCAGGACGTGCGAAGTAGATATACTCCATAGCGCACATATTATGCTCGCTTGTAAGCGAATATTTGCGACTACGGAGTCCGTTGTGGTCAATTGTCACAACCTCACCGGGCTCGACATCTCGCAAGAAGGTTGCACCCATAACATCGAAGGCACAAGTCTCGCTCGACACAACATATCCATCACCTAACTTACCGATTGCCAATGGACGAATACCATATTTATCACGGCAAGCATAGAGGCGGTTTTGCGTCATAATAACAAAGGCAAAAGAGCCTTCCAACATATCCAATGCCTCCATAATGGTAAAGATACGTGGCTCGTCAGCCTCTTTTTTGATAAGATGAGCCAACAACTCGGCATTTGTATTGGAGTGGAAAAGGCTTCCTTTGCTCTCCAAGTAGTCGTGTACCTGCTTGGCATTTACTATATTGCCATTGTGAGCAATTGCAAACGAGCCTGTATTGTGAAGGAACGATAACGGCTCAATATTATCGATACTACGACCATTTGCTGTTGTGTAGAGAACATGTCCCAAACACATCTTACCCTCTAACTTTTGAAGTTGAGCTTCGTTGAAAACTTCTTGTACAAGTCCGTGTCCGCGATGACGGTACATGTGACCATCTTCCGAAACACTTACCATACCGCAACCCTCCTGTCCACGATGCTGCATCGAGTGGAGTCCGTAATAGATTAACGATGAGGCATGCTCAACATTATATACTGCTAAAACACTCATAAATTTTTTAGCTATTAGCCATTGGCCATTAGCCATTAGCTAATTATTAATTTTCAATTTTCAATTTACTTTGTAAAGTACGCTACTGCGTTTGCAAAGATATTCTGGCGCTTTTCGCCTGCGATATTCTTGAACAAGCAGTCATCGTAACGCTCCGTGTGTCCCATCTTACCGAGAATCTGACCGTTACGGCTGATAATACCCTCGATACCGTAAGACGAGCCGTTAGGGTTGTGCGGTGCATCGGTTGTAGCGTTACCCTCCATATCGGCATATTGGAACGCCACCTGACCATTTGCGAACAACTCCTCCGCCATCTCCTCGCTAACCACGAACTTACCCTCGCCATGGCTCACTGCGATAGAGTGCAGGTCGCCAACCTTGAACGATGACAACCAAGGCGATGCGGTAGTTCCCACGCGGGTAGATACAATCTGCGAAATGTGACGGTGAATATCGTTGTGGAAGAGGGTAGGCGACTCTTTTGTCATCATACCCAAACGACCATAAGGCAACAAGCCCGACTTAACCAAGGCCTGGAAGCCGTTGCAGATACCGAGAATCAAACCGCCACGCTCAATCAATGCGTGAACAGCCTTGGTTACGGTTGCATTGTTCAGCACGCTGGCGATAAACTTTCCGCTACCATCAGGCTCATCTCCGAGCGAGAATCCACCACTCAGAACGAGGATATGGCACTTATCAATTGCCGCAGCCATTGAGCTAATCGAGTGCAAGACATCTTCCGGTGTAAGGTTGCGGAATACTCCAATATGAGTTTCGGCACCCTCACGCTCGAATGCACGAGCCGTATCGTAGTCGCAGTTTGTACCCGGAAATACAGGGAGATAGACCTGTATCTTCTCAACCTTCTCGCCCTTGTACTGCGGTGCAGCAGCGGTATGATTGCTCTCGCGGCACTTCTCGCCCGACTTGCCCTTTGCAGGATATACCTTCTCGAATTTTGCGGTATTTGCATCGTACAACTCTGCCAACGAGAACTTCTCGCCCAAGACCTCAATGCTCTGTTCAGCGGTTGTTTTACCAACAAGCAGTGCGCCCGCAACCTCGCTCTTTGCCTCGACCAAAATCGAGCCGTACGAGTAGTCGAACAGTGTCGCCTCATCGCAGGTCAATGTTGCGCCAATCTCGTTACCGAACGACATCTTGGCAACTGCCTCCGCTACGCCACCAAAGCCGATAGCGTAAGCCGATACGATATTTCCGTTGTGGATATTCTCTGTTACAAGGCGGAAGTTAGCCTTCAACTCCTCGGTATTAGGTGTGTAGTTCGCATTTGGTGTATGCTTAACGAGGTAGAGCGAATTGCCCGCCTCCTTAAATTCAGGGCTGATAGCCTTGCGAGCATCGAGTGTAGTGATACCGAATGCTATCAAGGTTGGTGGCACATTGATATTCTGGAATGTACCACTCATCGAGTCCTTACCGCCAATCGAAGGCAACTCTAACGCCTTCTGCATACGGATAGTTCCGAGCAGTGCCGACATTGGCTTTCCCCACGAGTGAGCATTGCTCATTCTCTCGAAATACTCCTGATATGAGAAGCGCATCTTCTCGTACGAAGCACCCGAAGCCACAACCTTGGCACAAGCCTCCACTACGGCGTACTCTGCACCGTGATATGGCGACCAAGCCGAGATGTATGGATTAAATCCAAACGCCATAACACTCGCCGTAGAGGTCTTGCCGTGGCGTACAGGCAGAGCCTGCATCGAAACCTGTGTCTCGGTGCGCTGTGTCTTACCTCCAAACGGCATCAACACTGTCGAGCGACCGATGGTCGAGTCGAACATCTCGCACAAACCACGCTGCGACACTACATTATTATCTTTGAGGTTGTTCAACATCTTCTCACGAAGTGTTGCACCCTCGACCTCACGATGGAATGGGTTGCGCTTCTCAATAGCACCAAGAGCAATCTTGGTGTAGTGCTTTGCACCTGCCGAGTCGATAAACTCACGCTTCAAGTCGGCAACCTTCTCGCCACGATAGAACATACGCATACGCTGCGTATCGGTAACATCCGCCACATGCGTAACCTCCACATTCTCCTCACGGCAGAGGGCAATCATCGCCTCCACATCCTTCTTCTCAACAACTACGGACATACGCTCCTGCGACTCCGAAATAGCCAACTCGGTAGCGTTCAATCCGTTATACTTTACCGGAACTCTGTCAAGGTAGATATCCAAGCCGTCTGTCAGCTCTCCGATAGCCACCGAGACACCTCCTGCGCCAAAGTCGTTCGACTTCTTAATCAGGCGCGTTACATCGCCTCGGCGGAACAGGTGCTGAATCTTGCGCTCCTCAGGAGCATTTCCCTTCTGCACCTCCGAGCCACACTCCTCCAACGAAGCGGTAGTGTGCTGCTTTGACGAGCCGGTCGCTCCACCGATACCGTCACGACCCGTGCGACCGCCCAAGAGGAGTACAACATCGCCAGGTACCGGACTCTCTCGGCGTACATCTGCCGCCTTAACAGCTCCGACAACTGCACCAACCTCCAAACGCTTTGCCACATAGTCATCGTGATAAATCTCGCGTACATGGGTTGTAGCCAAACCTATCTGGTTACCATAACTCGAATAGCCTGCTGCCGCCTTGCGCGAAATGATGCGCTGTGGCAACTTGCCCTCGATGGTTTCGTCTATACCTTTATATATATCGCCCGCACCCGTTACGCGCATAGCCTGATAGACATAAGCACGACCTGACAGTGGGTCACGAATAGCTCCACCCAAGCAGGTCGAAGCACCTCCGAAAGGCTCAATCTCGGTAGGGTGGTTGTGGGTTTCGTTCTTGAACTGCAAGAGCCACTTCTCGCTCTGTCCCTCGATATCGACATCGACAAAGATGGAGCAAGCGTTGTTCTCCTCGCTCACCTCCATATCGTCCAACTTGCCAATCTTACGCAGGTAGCGACCGCCGATAGTTGCCAACTCCATCAAGCACAATGACTTCTGCTCACGACCGAGCTCCTTGCGCATCATGCCGAACTCTGCCAATGCGGTTTCGTACTCGCTCTTCATAAACGAGTCGTCAATCTTTATCTCCTCAATCTCGGTGGTGAAAGTGGTGTGACGGCAGTGGTCGCTCCAATAGGTGTCGAGGATTCGCAACTCGGTCTGTGTAGGATTGCGATGCTCGCTGCGGAAGTACTCCACAACACAACGCAAATCGTCTGCATTCATCGCCAAGCCATTCGCCTTGCAGTATGGCTCCAAATCCTCCTCCTTCATATCGGTAAAGCCCTCCAATACAGGTACAGGCTTAATGTCGGCTTGTTCAGCATCTGACAAGATTTGCAAGTTCTTCTCGCGCGACTCTACGGCATTGATGAGGTATCGCTTAATCTTTGCCATCTGCTCCTCCGTTACGCCATCATCGAAGATGTAGAGGCGTGACGAGCGAATCTTGACATCGGCAGCAGGCTCCAACAAATGAACGCAATCAACCGCAGAAGATGCTCGCTGGTCGAACTGACCGGGCAGATACTCGATAGCGAGGTACTTCTTACCCTCATAGTCACACTCGTCCGACACGCAGTCGGTAACAATCTCGCCAAACACGGAGTAGCGGCAACGCTCCACAAGGTCATCGCTAAATCCGAATAAATCGTAAACATTGAGTACGCGCAACTCCTCGATAGCAAGTGAGAGGTTCTCGTTCAACTCCTTGCGGAGCGACTCCGCCTCTACCTGAAAGCGAGCGTACTTCTCGACAAATATTCTGTGATTTTTCATAACTTCGTTATTCAAATGCAAAATGCAAAATGCAAAATGCAAAATTATATTATGGTTAATTTTGAATTCTGAATTCTGAATTTTGAATTAGAGTTCTGGAAGCGTAGCTGCAAGAACTGTTGCTGTTTGCTTTGCACGGAAAGCGAGCAACTTCTCCTCGACAGCCTTGTCGGTGAGGGCAAAAATCTGCGCAGCAATCAAAGCCGCATTCTTTGCACCATTGATTGCGGTTGTTGCCACCGGAATACCGCCCGGCATCTGCACGATAGACAACAACGAATCCAATCCTCCGAGTGCCGAGGTCTTTATTGGCACACCAATAACCGGTACGGTAGTCATCGCTGCCGTAACACCTGCTACATGCGCTGCACCACCTGCACCTGCGATGATTGCACCAAAACCACGCTCGCGTGCCGACTTAGCAAACTCATACATCAAATCGGGAGTACGGTGTGCGCTGATAACTCGCTTCTCGTACTCGATGCCCAACTCTTCGAGGGTTTCGCAAGCCTGCTTCATAATATCCCAATCGCTTGTCGAACCCATCAAAACTGCTACCTTCATAATTCTTTTTTTGCTTTTAGCCATTAGCCATTAGCCATTGGCCATTGGCTTTTTGTTTATAATATTTAATCGTATATTTCAACTCATTAGGCTAGTAGCCTAAATAAAAAAGGCCGCTACACACCTGTGTAATGACCCTCTTTATCTGCGCACGCTCTCGCCCGACATCTGCTGCTGCGACTTTCGCTGACGCTGCTGCACACAAGAGGCGATATGTACACTCTGCAAAAACATAGTGCAAAGATACTCTTTTTTTATTATATAAAAAAGCCCTTACAGCGGACTTATCAACAATTTATTATATTCTCGCTATCGCACGGGTTACAGAGTTACACGGGTTACAGAGTTACACGCCCCTGTAACTCTGTAACTCTGTAACTTTTGTAACTCCGTAATTCGTAGAGCCAAAACAAAAATTCAAAATTTTAATACGCTCACTATCTGCACATTAGCCGACACATCGAAAAAAAGTTGCCCAAAACTCTTGACAAGGGCATTTTGCCGTATTATATTTGCACCGTATTTCGCAGTCGACAGCGTATCTAACATTTTAATAATCAATATTATTTACATCTGCCATGAATACAAACACCAATAGTGTTGGTAGCGCTCCTGCTATGCCTACTGCACAACACAACAGAGAGTCCAAAGTTGGTATAAATCTACATCAATTATTGGACATCACTTGTGGTAATACCGATAAATCGGAGATGAAAACCGATGCCGAGAAAGAGTTACACGACCAACTTGCGCCAAAATATGACCCTGTTCAGATGAGGGCAACAATCGAAGAGCAGGCGCTATATCGCTCACTCGAACCTCACCTTGTGGATATTAATCGTGCAATACCTGAGCCGATACCCATATTATCACGCTACGGCTCAACAATTGCCAGCGAGGGCAATATTTCGGCTGTGGTGGGTGCCGCCAAGAGCAAAAAGACTTTTCTCTGTACGGCTCTCGTAGGCGCACTCCTACGCACATCACAAGGCTCTGTGTTCGGCATAACACCCAAGGATATCAAAGTGTTATGGGTTGATACCGAACAGTCGGCAAGCCATGTACAGCGTGTGGTAAAACGCATTTACAGCCTTGCAGGGTGGAACAGCGAGATTAACTACAACAACCTCCACACCCTCACCTTGCGTGAAATTGAGCCGAAAGAGCGAGCCGAGAAGATGGTCGATGCCATCAAACTATTCAAACCCAAACTTATAGTTATAGATGGCATAAGCGACCTTATGTACAACAGCAACTGCATCGAGGAGAGTGACGCAGTAGTAGGGCAGTTGATGGCACTATCTACGGAGTATAACTGCCACATACTCTGTGTATTGCACACCAACCCCAACAGCGACAAGGCTCGTGGACATATTGGTTCAACCCTGCAACGCAAGGCTGAAACAATGATATATGTACACAAGATTGGCGACTGCTCGGTGGTCGAACCGCAGTTCTGCCGTAACGAGGAGTTTTCGCCGTTTGCCTTCTGCATAACGGAGGAGGGGTTACCCGAAGAGTGCGAGATACCACGCATAAGCGAGAAGGAGAATAGTTGCGTAGCCATTATGCGCAACTTCTTCCCCAACGGAGTAGAGCGCACTGTACTTGTCACCAAGATAGAGGAGGAACTCGGCATAAGTAACAGCAATGCAAAGGTCAAGGTCAGCCGAGCCATCAAGAGTGGCATCTTGGAGTTGCAGGGCAATGGCAATGTAGTGGTTATGCCCGCAACCGAATCGCCATCTACGACCTACGGTTCCATAACAGAAGGGAGGTATTCCGTAGTCTAAGTAGTTACAGAGTTACAGAGTTACACGCCCCTGTAACTGTGTAACTCGTGTAACTTTTGTAACCAAAGCCGAAAATTTTGCATTTTGCATTTTGCATTTTGCATTTTTTGTTCTATCTTTGCCAAAAGTTTGAGCAAATGTATATTCTGCACAACATAGGCAAGCGCAAGACTCCGCAAATCCCGGAGTTCCAAAGAGTGGGAGCGTGCGCAGTGTGCGGTGCTGAAAGATAAAGAGTTACGGGGCGGAGTGCGTATGCATTCCGCTTTTTGTTTTCAGAAAACAAATTAATAATAATATAAATATAGGTAATTATGTTTCTTGACGAAAGAGTTTATCAAGAGGGTTTGACCTTTGACGATGTATTGCTTGTTCCGGCATACTCGGAGGTTCTGCCACGCGAAGTTAGCACCAAAGGGCGCTTCTCGCGAAACATTACGCTCAACATTCCTATCGTATCGGCTGCGATGGATACCGTAACCGAAGCACCTATGGCTATTGCCGTAGCGCGCGAGGGTGGTATTGGCGTGATTCACAAGAATATGTCTATTGCCGAGCAAGCTGCGCATGTACGCCGTGTGAAGCGTGCCGAGAATGGCATGATTGATGACCCTGTAACCATCTCACGCGAAAATACCGTAGGCGATGCGTTGGCGATGATGCAGGAGAACAAGATTGGCGGTATTCCGGTTGTCGATGAAAATCGCTATCTCGTAGGTATCGTAACCAACCGTGACCTCCGCTTCCAGAAGGATATGTCGCGCAAGATTGACGAGGTTATGACCTCAAAAAATCTCGTTACTATCACCGAGGGCGACAAGAATACCGATGTAGCAGAGGTATTGCTCTCGAACAAGATTGAGAAGTTGCCCGTAGTGGATAACGAGGGACACCTCGTAGGACTTATCACCTACAAGGACTTGACAAAGGCTCAGGACCACCCGAACGCATGTAAGGACTCGAAAGGTCGTTTGCGTGTAGCGGCAGGTATAGGCATCACGCCCGATGCAATGGAGCGTGTTGCTGCGCTTGTAGCCGAGAGTGTTGATGCGGTAGTTCTCGACTCGGCACACGGACACACAAAGGGCGTTGTCGGCTTGTTGAAGAGAATTAAGGAGGTATATCCAAAACTCGATGTAGTGGTTGGTAACATCGCCACCGCCGAGGCTGCGAAATATCTTATCGAGAATGGTGCCGATGGTATCAAGGTAGGTATCGGTCCGGGCTCAATCTGTACAACCCGTATTATCGCAGGCGTGGGCGTTCCACAATTGACCGCTATCTTCGACTGCGCAAAGGCTGCGCAGGGTAGTGGCGTAGGCGTTATTGCCGATGGCGGTTTGCGCTACTCGGGCGATATCGTGAAGGCATTATCGGCAGGTGGTACTTGCGTGATGTGCGGCTCGATGTTTGCCGGTACGGAGGAGTCTCCGGGCGAAACCATTATCTACAATGGTCGTAAGTTCAAGACCTATCGCGGTATGGGCTCTATCGATGCGATGAAGGCAGGTTCGAAGGACCGCTACTTCCAGGACGGTGAGGCTAACGCTATGAAACTCGTTCCGGAGGGTATCGTTGGTCGAGTACCATTCAAAGGCTCGTTGGCGGAGACTGTGTATCAGTTGGTTGGCGGTATTCGTGCAGGTATGGGCTACTGTGGCGCACGCTCAATCGAGGAGTTGCAGAAGGCTCGCTTCGTTCGCATTACCTCGGCAGCCGTAGTGGAGAACCACCCACACGACATCACCATCACACGCGAAACGCCAAATTATTCGCGAGGCGAATAAAAAACGGAAAGCGGAAAACGGAGAACGGAAAACTAAAAAAAGATAATTCAAAATCGGAGGCGATTGAGGAAATTTTGTGCGTTATGCAGTAGCGAAAAGCACAGCATAGTAAGCCTATGTGAGCATTTACGATACAAGTAAGGTGCAAAATTTACCAATCGGAACGATTTTCAAACAAAAAGCAAAACAGTTATGAAACAAGACATGATTGTAATCTTGGACTTGGGAAGTCACGAGAACACAGTAGTTGCCCGAGCAATTCGTGCTTTGGGCGTATATAGCGAGATTTACCCACACGACATCACTGCAAAGGAGTTGCAGGCGTTGCCAAATGTTAAGGGTGTCATCATCAACGGAGGTCCTAACTGCGTAATCGATGGGGTAGAGATTGATGTTTTGCCGGAGATTTACGAGGCAGGCTACCCTGTAATGGCAGCAGGTTGGGATAAGGCGTTGTGCGACAAGAAGTTGCCACAATTCACAGACAATCTCGAAGCCATCAAAGAGGCTGTAAAGGGCTTTGTATTCGATACTTGTAAGGCTGAGGCTAATTGGAATATGACCAACTTCGTAGCCGACCAAGTGGAGCTGATTCGTCAGCAGGTTGGAGATAAGAAGGTGTTGCTCGCATTGTCGGGAGGCGTTGATTCTTCGGTAGTTGCAGCGTTGCTATTGAAGGCTATCGGCGATAATCTCGTTTGCGTGCATGTAAATCACGGCTTGATGCGTAAGGGCGAGTCGGAGAATGTTGTGGAGGTATTCCGCAACCAGCTCTGCGCAAACCTTGTATATGTTGATGCTACGGAGCGTTTCTTGACAAAGTTGGAGGGCGTAGAGGACCCTGAAAAGAAACGCAAGATTATCGGTGGCGAGTTTATCCGCGTATTCGAGGAGGAGGCTCGCAAGTTGGACGGCATCGACTTCCTCGGTCAGGGAACAATCTATCCTGACATCGTAGAGAGTGGCACCAAGACTGCAAAGATGGTTAAGTCGCACCACAACGTAGGTGGTCTGCCTGAGGATTTGCAGTTCGAATTGGTAGAGCCATTGAAGCAGCTCTTCAAGGACGAAGTTCGTGCTTGCGGTGTTGAGTTGGGCTTGCCATACGAGATGGTATATCGTCAGCCATTCCCTGGACCTGGTTTGGGTGTTCGTTGCCTTGGCGCAATCACTCGCGACCGCTTGGAGGCAGTTCGTGAATCGGACGCTATTTTGCGTGAGGAGTTCGCAAAGGCAGGTTTGGACAAGAGCGTATGGCAGTATTTCACCATCGTTCCTGACTTTAAGTCGGTAGGTGTACGCAACAATGCTCGTTCGTACGATTGGCCTGTAATCATTCGTGCTGTGAATACCGTGGATGCGATGACTGCAACCATCGAGCATATCGACTGGGCTATCCTTGGCAAGATTACCGACCGCATCTTGAAAGAGGTACCAAATGTAAACCGTGTTTGCTACGACCTCTCTCCAAAACCAAATGCAACAATCGAGTGGGAGTAGTTGCAATATCTATGTAAATAGAAGTGGGCGCTCGTAATGAACGCCCACTTCTTTGTTGTTATCAAACTATTTCTAATAAATCTGTGGCTCAATTACCAATGTTGCAACTACCATCTCCTGTTCGCACATTGACAATGCAACCTCTACCTCCATCGCCTCTTCATACGACTCAGGAGTTTTGATAACTTTGAAATAGAGTGCATTCGTACCTCTGTCACCACTTGCTGTTTCGCCCCAAGTATAGTTCTCATCTGCAAAACCATAGCCCTGACCAATCTGAATATAAGCTCGACCCTGACCTACTACCTTTGCAGTCCACTCTGCATTAGGCGTCATACGATACTCCAATGTCGTACCATCGAATTTTGCAAATTGGAAACCAACGCCCTTATCATTCTTGAAGCTATCTGCCGAAGCCCAAGTCCATTTATACTCACCTGTATCCTCGTTCTGAGAATAGGTTGCAGTCTTGTTGTACGGGAATGCAGGTACCAATGTAGGCTCCTTCTTCTGCGCACACGATGTCACGAACAAAGCCGATGCTACGATAGCAACAAGGCTCAAAATAGTTGTAATTTTTTTCATAGTTTTTTTTTGTTTTATTTAGTTAGTAAATTATTTAATTTTCATCTTCGATTCCTCGAACATAACGGTCAATAGCAACGGCGGCCTTACGACCTGCACCCATTGCCAAAATCACAGTTGCTGCACCCGTAACGGTATCTCCACCTGCAAAAACACCTTTGCGTGAGGTCCGTCCCCACTCGTCAGCCACAATGCAACCTCGGCGTGAGGTTTCGAGAGCCTCAGTAGTTGATGCAATAAGCGGATTTGGCGAAGTTCCGAGTGCCATAACCACAACATCGCACTCAATCTCAAAATCAGAACCTTCAACCACCTGCGGAGAACGGCGACCACTCTCGTCAGGCTCGCCCAGCTCCATCTGCACGCAATTTATAGCCTTTACCCAGCCACTCTCATCGCCCAAAATGGCGGTAGGGTTGGTGAGCATCTTAAACTCAATGCCCTCCTCCTTGGCGTGGTGTACCTCCTCAACTCGGGCAGGCAACTCCTTCTCGCTACGGCGATAGACGATTGTAGCCTCAGCGCCCAATCGTTTTGCGGTGCGGACTGCGTCCATCGCAACATTTCCACCCCCCACGACTACGACCTTACGACCTACATAAATAGGAGTATCGTACCCATCATCGTAGGCGTGCATAAGGTTTGCGCGCGTGAGAAACTCATTCGCCGACAATACGCCGTTCAAGTTCTCACCCTCGATACCCATAAAGCGTGGCAAACCTGCACCAGAGCCGATAAATACAGCATCGTAGCCCTCCTCATCAAGCAAGGCATCAACCGTAATGGTACGACCTACAACAACATCTGTTTCAATCGTAACACCAAGTTGTTTAACGCTCTCTATCTCCGCCTTTACGATACGCTCTTTCGGCAATCGAAACTCCGGAATACCATATACAAGAACGCCTCCTGCTTCGTGCAGTGCCTCGAATATCGTCACTTCGTAGCCCATCTTTGCAAGGTCGCTTGCGCAAGCCAATCCCGCAGGACCACTACCAACAACAGCCACCTTGTGACCATTCTTCTCTATCTTCGTAGCAACACGACCATTCTCCAACTGCCAATCGCCCACGAAACGCTCCAACTTGCCAATCGCTACCGGCTCACCCTTGATACCAAGAATACATGAGCCTTCGCACTGTGTCTCCTGCGGGCAAACACGACCACAAATGCTCGGCAGAGATGAATCCGCCGAAATAACCTCGGCAGCACCTCTCATATCGCCTTCACGCAGACGCTCTATAAAACGAGGTATCTGTATACCAACCGGACAAGCAGTCACACAACGAGGGTTCTTACAGTCGAGGCATCGGGTAGCCTCCAACATCGCCTCCTCCTTGTTGTAGCCATAGCAGACCTCCTCAAAATTGGTTGCCCGCACCTTTGGGTCTTGTTCACGTACCTGAACACGAGGTATCTTATTTGCCATAACTACTTATCCAAACCAATATTACACTTATGTCCCGCCTCACGCTCACGCTGAATAGCCAATGCTCGCTGCTCCTGTGTGCGGTACATACCCTGACGGCGCATTGCCTCATCGAAATCGACATCGTATGCGTTGAACTCCGGACCATCTACGCAAGTAAATTTCGTCTTACCTGCAATAGTCACACGGCACGCTCCGCACATTCCCGTACCATCAACCATCAATGCGTTGAGCGATACTATGCACGGCAGGTCAAATTTCTTTGCCGTCAGCGTTACAAATTTCATCATAATCATCGGACCGATAGCCACGCAGCAATCATACTGCTTGCCCTCGTTCACGAGTTTTTCGAGTAGGGTAGTCACCAATCCGTGAAATCCCTCCGAGCCATCGTCCGTAGCGATGTAGAGATTTGTAGCAACTTTGCGCATCTCCTCGGCGTAGATAAGTAAATCCTTTGTCTTTGCGCCGACTATAACATCGACCTCTACACCACGCTCCGTGAGCCACTTGACTTGTGGAAAAACAGGTGCAGCACCTACGCCACCACCTACAAAGATGAATTTACGCTTACGCAACTCCTCAATAGGCTCTGTCACAAAATCCGAAGGGCGACCAAGCGGACCTGCTACATCGGCAAGGCTTTCGCCAGCACCCTTTGCCACTATTTTGCGAGTCGATACGCCCAAAGCCTGCGTTACAAGAGTAACCGTTCCCTCCTGCTCGTCATAATCGGCAATTGTCAGTGGGGTACGCTCACTATGCTCATCGGCACGCACAATAACAAACTGCCCCGGTTTTGCCGAGTGGGCAATGCGTGGTGCCTTGACACGAGTCAAGTATATATTCTCTGCAAGTTCTCTCTTTTCTACTATCTCAAACATTGCTGTTTATTTCAAATCTCGTCGTTACTTCTCAACTATCGCCGACACCCTAATCGTACACACGGGCATCTTCGGGTCGTTGCTCACGATACGCAACTTTTCGACCACTGCCCCAAACGGCAACAGCGAGGGGTTTATCGTAACAGTAATTTTTCTCTTTTCCCCTTGTGTAACAGTGCTATTCCCCTCTAAATCAACCGCAAACCCATCTTTTTCGAGTTCCAATTTGCGTATTATCAAAGGCTCTTTTCCAACGTTGCGCACCTCTATTTCACGCACCAACTTTTCGGAATTGCACTTTACAGCGCCAAATTTAATAAAATTTTCCGAAAGAGCAATCATTTGAGCCCTATTATTTGCATTTTCTGCACGAGAATCTATCGCCACTCCGTTTATAATAAACGGATATTGAGCCTTTCGACCATCGGCAACCAACCAAACAGAGTAGGAGAGCGAGCCATATTTTTCGCTATTTTCAGGCAGCAGACAGCCAAAACTTATCGCAGCCTTCTCGCCCGCTTGCAACTCCGCAGGACAATAGAACTCCAACTCCGAATATGGGTTTTCAATCGAGAGTGACACCCTGCGTTGAGATGTATTTACAATATCAAATGTCGATTGCTTCATCTTTCCATGTTCGAGATAACCGAACGAGTGGGCATTAGTTGCTACACGAACACACTTATCTAATAAAATAGGATACTCCTCCTCGACACTCTTCTTACGAGGAGTTACCGTTCCCGTAATAAGCAGTCGCTCTTCCAATGCGCCATCATTCGTGACAATAGTCACCTTTCGAGCAAAAGCACCAGGATAGTTCATCGGATTAAATACTACTTTTATATGGGCCGTACCATCAGGCATTATAGGCTTACGCACAAACTCCGCCTTTGTGCAACCGCATGAAGAGTGTGCAGCGACAATAACAAGCGGCTTTTCCGAGCCGTTATGTAACGTGAAAACATGCTCCACTACACCGCCATCTTCGGCAATAACACCAAAATCATGAGAATTTTTCTCAAAATATATTTTTGCCTCCGACACGCCATAACAGAGTGTAAATAAGGCGATAACGACAATCTTCGTAAATCTTTTCATGGGTACAAAGATAATTTTTTTAATTTTTTTGTGCAAAAGTTTTGCAGGAATAAAAAATTTGCCATATATTTGCACTCGCAAAACGGGAAATACCGCATTGCAAGGTTCTAAAACACGCCTGAATAGCTCAGTTGGTTAGAGCACATGACTGTTAATCATGGGGTCCTAGGTTCAAGTCCTTGTTCAGGCGCTATTGCGCGAGGGTTGCAAAAAAGATTCGATTACGACAAGACCGGTAACGAGAGTTGAAGGTTGGCGAGTAAAAGGTGTTGAAGTGGATAGCAACAGACTTTGAAGATAGCGAATCGGCAGTCCCAAGCCATTTTTGAAAAGGGAGTTTAGCTCAGCTGGTTTAGAGCATCTGCCTTACAAGCAGAGGGTCGGCGGTTCGAATCCGTCAACTCCCACAAAATCAAGACGACTTTTAGTCGTCTTTTTTTTGTGTCCGTTGACGAATTCGGTCAGCTTGTGGCGTCTCGGCAGACTTGTCTTGGTCGGCTATTGTTTGCTTGCGCAAATCCCCGTGTTTGAGGAGCGATTGTGTTTGAAAACAAGTTTTCAAACATCACTCCTCAATCACGACAATCTCCGATTGAAATAGCCTACCTGCGGTCTGCTCTCAACTGCGGCCGCCGTTCGAATCCTTGCACATAAGAATTGGTATTACGATGTATCCCACAAAATCAAGACGACTTTTAGTCGTCTTTTTTTTGTGTCCGTTGACGAATTCGGTCAGTCGGTGGCGGCGTGGCAAAGTTATCTGCGATAGTAGGCGTAGGCGTATTGCTTCGCAATATCAAGCCTATGGCCGACAGATAAAAGTATATAATTATCCTTTTATCTATCAGCCACATCCTCTCAACTTCGTTGCTCGCCTACGCCCATCTATCTTGCTCTGCGCAAACCTGCGGCGACCGGTCGAATCCGACATATGGAATAAAGTATAAATTCTTTGTTTGTAACATTTTTTTCAGTCGTCTTTTTGCGCTACTAACTAACAAAAAAGCAACCCGAAGGTTGCTTTTTTGTTAGTTTTGTGGTGCGGATTGTGGTCGTGGACCTTGCCCCGGCTTTCCACCACGAGGACGGCGCGGTCCCTGACCTATCGTGAACACCTTGGACAACTGCTCAGGTGTAAGATAACTTACAAACACCTTGATATACTCCTTCTTAACCTTGATAATCTCCTTATCGCCATTGAGTTGCGCCATCATAATCTTCTTCGCAACTTTAATGGTCATCTCCTCACCCTTAAACGAATCAACATAGGTTTTGGTATCCTTGCGAACGGCACGAATTTCACGCTGATAACCTTGGTATACCGGAGCAAATTTCTTCGCCTGTTCGGGACTCATATTGAGTTGCTTCTGCAACATCTCAACCATACGTGCATTACGGTCACCACCACGCTGACCTCCTTGTGGTCCGCCATGCGGAGGTTGTGCCGAAACAGTTACAAATGCCAATACGGCAACAATCATCAAAAGAATCTTCTTCATATCGTTATAGTTTTTTTTGGTTTTTGTTATGCAAATATAGCATATTTTTTCAATATATCAATCGAGCGAGGTTAAAAATTGCATAATATCTCGCTCATCGGCATAGTCAAACAGAGTTGGCAACTGCGCACGACCAAACGGCACACATCGAGAGTGTAAGCCATCAACATTTGACACAACGCATTGTAACACATCATCACTCTCTTCGAGCCACGCCTGCACCTCATTCAGCGAGGAGTATTCAACCACATTTATTTGACTTAAAAAGCGAGGAAACTCCGCCTTTGATGGCACTAAAACAGCCTCACCCAAGTCTTTAAACTCTACCCCCTGCATCGTAAGCAACGCTCTACATTGCAGATAGTTATTGTGATACGCACGGCACATCTTTCGCACCTCTAATGATAAACTATATCTCTTCGGCACAAATACGAGTGACACATTGCGACAGCCCAATCCCGAATATCTGAAAATATCATCGGCAAGATGCAATAAATCCGCTTTGGACTCTTTGCCCGACAACACCGCCACCGAATGTCTGCTACCTCGCAGAAGGCTTGGAACACCATCGAAAGCGGTACGGAAGTAGAGGTTTGCACTATCGCCACCCGTAGCAATCACGGCATCATACTCTTCGTCTTCGGCATATCGCTCTATACGCAATTCCGGCTCTATATCGAGCAGAAGTTGCTCAATATACTCCTCCAAAATATGGTCTTTGCTCGAAGGCTTCACACAAGGAATATTACCCGATGCAATAACGCACATCAAATCGAAAAATCCCACCAACGGAATATTTCCCGCCATAATAACAGCCACACGTTTGGTAGCACGATGACCGATAGCAGGGTAGCAAGCAAGCCATTTTGCGATTTTGTCGGCATCGAGCATCTGTACCCGTACTGCATCTATGGCATAACGAATATCCTCGACCGAGAACCACTCGTTCTCGGCTACTGCACGAGCAATAACGGAGCGAGACCTCTCATCAGAGCCGAACTCTGCAAGGCGCACGCCAAGTTCCGTAAATATTTGGATAGTACTCTTCACGAGTACAAAGATAGAAAAAATTTCTATTTTTTGGCACTATAATAGGATTCATCAAGTCCCAAAACAAAACTTTTTCGCAAAATAAGTGACAGCAACGCCACCATTGCCACCAATACGGCACTTGCGACAAATGGGAAAGTACTACGATTTTGCCCCATAATTTTTGCCACGAAATCGACCACAAACGGACAAACAACTACCGCCACATAGTTTACGGTCATAACCACCGATAACGCCTTCGTAGCCGCTTCGGGAGGTGCAATAATGGCTGTTTTGTCGTAGATAATAGGTTGTAGAACGCCATAACCGATACCCGTCAAAATCACACCGAGAGTCATCAAGGGAATATCGGGTACTGTGCCCACCAACAGCAAGCCCAAAACAATAAAGAGTAACGACACAAATATTGTCATCGAACGCAAACGTCTGATAATGCCGTTAAGGATAAATCCAGGTATCATAATAGCGAGGAAGAACAACGAAATCATGACGCTCGAAAACTCCTGTGGAAAGTGATATTTTTCGAGCAGAAACGAGAGATAAAATGTGATTACAAGGGTGGTAAAAGTGGTTACAAAATAGAGTACTGAAAGCCCGGTAAGGCGTTTCCAATGGATTTTCGATTGACGAAGTTGGTCGCTCTCCTTTGGCTCGGGAGCCGACTTTGCATTGCGCAGGGCAAGCAACATAACCATCGACACCGCAGGCAGAAGATATACCGTAAAGGCAAGATGCCAATCTCTTGTGGCAATCCAACCCACCGCTGCCGTAGCCAACACTAACGAGAGGTTGTTTACCGCCGAGCTAATACCGAGTTGTCGCACTCGACTATCACCCGTAAAGTAGCGCACCACAAGACCTGTCGAGTAGGGAACTGCAATACCTGCACCTGCGCCCATAATGCAACTTGCAACAATCAGCAGACGAATATCTTTGGCAAAGATGCACATCATACCACTTGCAAAAAATATCGCCAAACCAACAGCGAGCAGTTTCAGCGATTCGCCTCGTGACGAGAGCCAACCCGATAATAGCACAAACGGGATAATAAGCAGTGATGGTAGCGAGGTGAGCATCTGTATTTCGAGTTGCGAAGCCGAAGGAAAAATACGACTCAAATCCTCCAAGATAGGCGATATAGCCAACCCCGGTAACGAAGTTACCGCCGACACCGACCAAATAGCGACAAGCGCAAGAAGGGATATATAACCCTTACCCGTGAAAATTTTCATAGCGACAAGATTTATAACCTTATCGCTATGATACAATGTTAGTGCCAATGGCTACCTACTCTTTAACGCATCTCACCTGGAAGCCATTTGCTCGGCGAGCAGGGTGTGCGTTATCGAACTTATTGATTGTTCGGGTAGTGGTCAAGTCGAAGTAGAGCGACACAGCCTTACCGTCAGTCGTTGTCGAAGAGGTCCAATAGTAGCCCTCCCAAGGTTGCGGTTGTGACGGATATACACCATCTTTCGAGTTCATATTCTCAACCTTACCGTCACTATATCGGCGGCGACCACAAGCCGACCAAAAATACTTTCCGACACCATCAGACAAGTGCCAACCATACTGCTTGCGAAGCCCGTCAAGAGGCTTGTTATCTTCATCATTGGAGAGTTCCAATACCTTCAAATCATCTGCCGAAGGTACTCGCCAACCGTATGGGCAAGGGTCATAAACACTCTTTTCGGTATCGCTCCAAAGTCTATTATTCGCTGTTACAAGCCAATCACCTATGCCATCGCCACCCTCAGCCACACACGATGCATTGGTGATAAAATGCATCGGATTCTTGGTAATATAGTCAATAGTTCCATTTGCGGAAGTACGCTCGGCAAACACCTCTTTAATGTAAATGCCATCTTCATCGTAGCGGTCCTCATCGTACGCCCCCGTAGCATTAAAATAGAGTGGACGAGGGAATGGGTCTTTTCGTCCCCATTGGTAGTACATTCCGTACGAATCGAGAATCTTCTGCTCCTCGGTAGAGCCGTTGGCATTGGTAAAGGCACCGAGATTCTTCTGCATAAAAACTTTACCATTGGAGTAGGTATCGGTTGCCACAAGCGGATTTTCGTTCACAACCCACAAGTGCCAACTCCATACGACTTTGCCCGATGCGTCACAAGCTGCAATCACAGCATTGGTATCTACAACCTGCGCCGCATCGTTTTCAGATGCATTGACATAAAATAGTGCATTACCATTGACCATATCCACATGTTGAACAACATCAGGATTACTCTGCCACAACAACTTTACGCTCGTTGTTGCCAACTCCGAGCCGTCTGGTCGGTGCATAACATCGAATGTGTAACTAACTGACGGCGAGGTTATGACATAGCAATTAGCACGCTGTCCCTCGGCATCGAGAGTCTGCGTTTGTGTGATATAGAGATATATGTAGTAACTTGTGGCTTGTCCCTCCTTATTCAGAGCATTTACAACCACCGAGCCCTCCTTCGGAAGGTCATCATTGGTCATGCCCTCTTCATTTGTGCCAACAGGCTTTATGGCGATAGTGCGAGATGGCATGTGCACAGACGCCTCCCAACCCTTACTGTAACTTGCAATAGCCACAGTAACAGCATTTTGTGGCACATAAGATATAACCTGCTCTTCATCTTCCCACGAAGAGAAATAGAGCGAACTACGCTCTAACACGAGCGAGGCTTCCACCTCCTTATTACAAGCCGTAAATGTCACCAGCGACACCAAAGCCAAAATCAGATATTTTACGCTTTTCATATTCAGAAATCCTTTATAATCGGCAAATATACAAAAAAGTTGGCAAATGCAAACTTATATCTATCATTTGGGAACAATTATTGCCCTATACCAAAACGAAAAACAGAACTCTTTATTACTATGGCAAAGCAAAAAATCGAAACCGGAAGCACTCCCGCAGCACCGGAGTACAAAATTGTCGTGAACGACAATGGTCCATATTTGGTCTATGGACAACCCCCTTTGGCAACTCAACACATTGTACCCAACGAGTTGGGCGAGAGTTGGGCATTTGAGGAAGGTAAGCACTTTTCGACCGACAACGAGCCAACTTCGCTATGTCGTTGCGGAGCATCGAAAAACAAACCCTATTGCGATGGTACGCACCATTCGCACAAGTGGAAATCGAAACTTACAGCACGCCCCGAAGCATTGTTAGATGATGTCGAGATAACCTCGGGCGATGAACTCACGCTTACCGACAACCCGCAATATTGCGTATTTGCCCGATTTTGTGACGCAGGTGGGGGAGTTTGGGCTGCAACCGAAACTTCATTTGATGACTCGGCACGCCGACAAGCCATACGTCAAGCCTCAATGTGTCCGAGTGGGCGACTGATGGTGTGGGGCAATGGCTCCGACCTGCCATTTGAGCGCCACTACGAGCCAAGCCTCGGACTTATCGAAGATGATGCCCTGCATGTCAGCGGAGGGTTATGGGTACGAGGCGGTATACGCATCGCTCGTGAAGATGGCACCTCCTATGAAATTCGTAACCGCACAGTACTTTGTCGTTGTGGCGAGTCGGCAAATAAACCCTACTGTGATGGCTCTCACGCTTCGCTACATTGGCGCGATGAACTCGAAAAAGAGGTAGAGCGCGAGGAGGAGATGGTATAGTGGCACAAGGTTTGCACCCGTTGAGTGCGTAACTTAAAACAAAAAATGCTATGAAAAAAGTTTTACTTATTATCGGAGCAATGGCGGCAACACTTACCGTCACAGCACAACACCATCGCATGCAGCGATACCATCATGGAGGAGCAGAGCCTACCGTATATATTATATCGGTAAGCGAAAGAGATACCATCACCTGCTCGCCACAAGGTTGCAGTCAGCAGGATATCATAATGAAAAATGCCGCTGTAAAGGCTGCTATCGAGGACCACAAAAACGCCACTCGTGATGGTATCCAGCAGGCACAGATGCCTTCGGCTATCTTCGCCGACAAGCGCAACACCTTCTCATTTGCTATTGGTGGCGATGTTGCCCTTCGTGCAGCCTACTCATTCGACCGTACCGTAAATAATATAGATATGGTACCATACGATGTCCCTATGACGCTCACCCCTGCCGACAAGCAGGAGATAAGAATGGACGCTACAACCTCCCGTGTCTTTATCCGTGGTATCGCCAATACCAAAAAACTCGGTCAGGTGCATGTATTTATGGATTTGGACTTCCGAGGAGGTATTACAGGCAGCTACACACCACGTATTCGTTCGGGTTATGTGCAGATGCTCGGTTTGACTATTGGTCGTGATGTTTCGACCTTCTGCGACCTCACAGCCGCACCTACGACCATTGATTTTCAGGGTCCTAACGCCTATAACTTCCGTTTCGCTACGATGATTCGCTACGAGTACTCGTTCCTCAAAGACCACCTCAAAGTGGGAGCAGCAGCCGAGATGCCGAGCGTATCGGGAACATACGGCGAAACTCTATCGGCTATTCCGCAACGTGTGCCCGATTTTCCGGTCTATTTCCAATATTCGTGGGGTAAAAATCGAGAGAGCCATATCCGAGCATCTGCCGTATTCCGTGATATGTACCTCTACAACAAAGCTCGCAGTGGCGAAGATGACCTCTTTGGCTGGGGCGTACAGTTTAGCGGTAATATCCACATTACCAAATATTTGGAGTTGTTTATGAATGGTGTTTATGGCGAGGGTGTCACACGCTATATCAACGACTTGATGGGTTCCGGTCTTGACTTCACGCCACGCCCTGACGACCCGACACGAGTACAGACAACACCGATGTTCGGTTGGCAGGCAGCAGCACAGATAAACATCTTGCCGAACCTCTTTGTTTCGGGCGGATATTCTGCTGTTACCGTTCGCAAGAAGAATGGCCTATATAGTGACGATATGTACAAGCAGGGACAGTACATCTTCGGAAATGTATTCTGGAACTTGACGCCACGCTTTGTCTTGGCAGCCGAATATCTCTACGGCAGTCGCAAAAATATGGACGGAGCAAAGGCGCACTCCAACCGCATCAATGTCTTGGCGAAATATAGTTTCTAAACAACAAAAAGAGAGGGCGCACAACCCTCTCTCTTTCTTATATTTAACCGCAACTATTTCAACAACTCGTTTATCTGTTCGATTGTCACGGTAGAGTAGTCCGCAAAGCACATCGAAGCACCCGCCTCCGAGAGCGTTTCGGCAGAAGCAGTAGTTGTCACCGCAATACATTTGCAACCAGCAGCAACACCTGCAACAATGCCATTTACGGCATCTTCAACTACCACGCACTCCTCCGCTTTCAAGCCGAGAGCCTCGTACGCCTTTATAAAGATTTCGGGGTGAGGCTTTCCGTGCGTAACATCGCTACCACTAATCGAAGCATCAATCAAATCGGCAATACCCAACCCCTCAACAATCATCTCCACATTCTCACGGCAGCCTGACGAGCCGATAGCACACTTCACACCTGCCTTTTTTGCCGCCTGCAACAACTCCATAAGACCGGCAATAGGTGCAATTTTCGAGCGATACATATCGCGATAGACCTCTTCCTTCTCGCGATTGAGTCTATCCAATCCATATTTCGCAACCACCTCATCACCAAGTAGCAACGGAAATATATCGTTACTATGCATACCGTTGATTTTCAACGACACAGGCTCCAACAATGTAAAGCCCTCACGCTTGGTATACTCCTCGAAAGCCAAAAAATGGTACGCCAAGTTATCCACCAGCGTACCATCCATATCAAATATAACTCCTTTTAGTTTCATTCTCTTTCCGTATTAAAACAACTCACCCTCGCGCTCAGGTTGTGTCAATCCCAAATGTTTGTATGCCAACTCCGTAGCCTCACGACCTCGCGGAGTGCGCTTCAAGAATCCCTCCTTAATCAGGAACGGCTCGTAAACCTCCTCGATAGTGCCGGCATCTTCGCTCACTGCCGTAGCGATTGTATTCAAGCCGACAGGACCACCGTTAAACTTGGCGATAATGGTCGAGAGAATCTTGTTATCCATCATATCCAAACCTCGTGAGTCGATATTGAGAGCCTCCAATGCCATTCGGGTAATCTCCAAGTCGATACAGCCCTCGCCCTTAACCATCGCAAAGTCACGCACACGGCGCAACAATGAATTAACAATACGAGGCGTACCGCGCGAGCGCAACGCAATTTCGAGTGCAGCGTCATCATCAATCGACACGCCCAAAATCGAAGCAGAACGCTTCACAATGCGACTCAAAACCTTCGAATCGTAGTACTCCAAGTGGCACTGAATGCCAAATCGGGCACGCAAAGGCGAGGTCAAAAGACCACTTCGGGTGGTTGCTCCGATAAGGGTAAATGGCGCAAGTTCAATCTGGATAGAACGCGCTGACGGTCCTTTATCCAACACGATATCAATCTTGAAATCCTCCATTGCCGAGTAGAGATACTCCTCGACAATAGGGGAGAGGCGGTGAATCTCGTCAATAAAGAGCACATCGCCAGCCGAAAGGTTTGTCAAAAGACCTGCGAGGTCACCCGGTTTGTCGAGTACGGGACCTGAAGTAACCTTCAACTGCGCACCCATCTCGTTGGCGATAATATTCGCCAAGGTGGTCTTACCAAGTCCCGGAGGACCGTGTAACAAGGTGTGGTCGAGCGAGTCGCCACGCATCAGTGCCGCCTTGATAAAGACACGCAAGTTCTCGACAATCTTCTCCTGACCGGAAAATTGCTCCAACTCCTGCGGGCGAATTCTACCCTCGAACTCGCTATCGCTCTCTATTCTTCTATCCATCTTATTAGCCGTTAGCCATTGGCCATTAGCCATTAGCTATTTTAGTTTTCCGTTTTCCGTTTTCCGTTTTCCGTTCGTAAGTGACTCCGAGCGGATTCGAACCGCTATCGTAAGAACCGGAATCTTAAATTCTATCCATTGAACTACGGAGCCAAACTATTTTGCAAAGATAGCAAAATAAACGGAAAACGGAAAGCGGAAAACGGAAAACTTCATAAAACCGCTTAAACTTTTGCGACTTTCGGAATAAGTTGCTATATTTGTGGTGCAATCGCTTTGGTTGCAGACATATTTGATGAAAGTGTATTCGCTTTTATCCTTGAATGGAAATCTGGAAAATTTTCAATGCTACAAGGAGAGCAACACACTCGTCACCGTGTATTGGTGTTATGGCACTTTCGTTGCCCTATACCTGCCAATACGGGTGTGGGGTATTGTTTATTTGTAGCATAGGTATTCCAGAACCTCCATTCAGATAAACGAGAATCAGCCTCACACTTTCTTTATTTTATATAATCGCCTTATTCGGGGTTGGTGGGCAAACAAAAAACTTATTTATTATGAAGAAACTGTTTTTTATTCTATCCTTTTCAATGATTATGGCATCGTGTGCGGTAACACATGTTGAAGATGACCGTGTTGCCTATCGAGAGCATTCGGTACGCAATACCGAGCCAGCACAGAGTCCTATTGTCGTAGCACCAGTACTTGCAGAATTGGAGATTCTCACAGAGCAAAGCATCAGTCAAACCGTTACCTATGACGATTTTACCGTAAGAGCCTCGAATATCAAAGAGATTGAGAACTATAAAAAGAGGGCTGTTTATACTGTCGCAAGTAAATATAATGCAGACACAATGGTCGGCGCTCTCGTAAATGTTGACACCACAGTATATGGTAAATTATCTATCACAGTAACAGGTTATCCTGCTCGCTATATTAAATTCCGCACAATGGAGGAAAAAGATGCTTGGATTATGAAACTTAACAAAGAAGACAATATTTCAAAAGATAACAAAAAACAATCAGCAAAGGCAGGTGGATTATTAAATATCTTGAAGTAATGAAACGCTTGTTTATTATATGCGCAACACTGCTTATAGCAAATTGTGCAATGGCGCAAATTATGACTTTCAAAGCCATAACAAAGGTTGAGCCTCAAAAAACAGATGTTTATCAACAACCTAAAACGCAACCGTATGCCAAGGTTGGCAAAGGCTATGACCAATATGTAAACCTTTCTTACGGCTACAATCGTGTATGTGATTTTATCGGGTTGAATTATATTGGAGGTTACCGATTTAATCATCTGTTTTTCTTGGGACTTGGCGTAGGTGCAGACTTTGCCCTATTTACACCGCAAATGGAACAGAAATATGCAAATGCAAAACCGACACGAGTAAATATTCCGGTATATCTGAATTTTAGAACAAATTTCTCGGATAAGGCTTGGTCGCCTTATATTTCCGTATCAGCCGGAGCAAGAATATCTCCTGTTATGCAAGAGTTAAATGGATATACCTACAATCAAAGCGGTGTTCTGGGAGATGTTTCATTTGGCGTAGAGCGCAGATTAGGAGAAAAATCATCGTTATATTTAGGTGTAGGCTATCGAATAGAGAGTTTTATTGGTGCTATACCTGTGTATGAGTGGGGTTACATAAAGGGTTTTCAATTTGCAACAGATATATTACATGGCTTTAATGTGCATATAGGAGTATCCTTCTAATAAAATTTTGCAATATGTACCCTCCGCAGAAAAAACTCTGCGGAGGGTGTTTTTTATAGGGGTGATAGGGATAATAGGGATTGTAGGGTAAAAGTAAAATAGAGATAATAGCAAAAACTATTACCCCTATTATCCCCAGAATCCCTATCAAGGGCGTAGCCCGACTCCTATCTTTTGTCGCAAATCTCAACAACTTTTAACTTTTAATTTTTAATTTTTAATTTGTTTTGTTATATTTGCAAAATATAACGAAAGTGTAAAACCTTAAACAAAACCGAATATGTTGAGAATTAAGACAAAAGAGGCGGGCTCGTGGCTTATCGGAGCCGTGGCAGGTGTGTGTGCATTGGTCGTAACTCTGACTACACTCGACCTTAAATCGTTGTGGTGGGTGGTGATTGTTGCCACGCTCGGAACATTTGTAGGCGTGTCGCTTTTTGCGCTTTGGGTAATGACAAAGTATGTGGCTTACAAGCTTCGCCCGATATATTCGACCGTCTTCTCGCGCGATGTTCACACCGCCGATGTACTCGATGAGTTGAAGGACAAGCGCGTGGAGAATATCTCGCAGGAACTCTCTTCGTGGGCAGAGGACAACGACAAGGAGATTGCCCGCTTGAAAGATGTAGAGAAGTTCCGCAAGCAGTACCTCGGCAATGTCGCTCACGAGTTGAAAACCCCGATTTTCAATATTCAGGGCTATATCTCTACGCTTCTCGATGGTGGCATTGATGACGAGATTATCAACCGCAAGTACTTGGAGCGTGCCGAGAAGAGCGTAAATCGTATGATTAACATTATTCGCGACCTCGACACCATCTCCTCGCTCGAAAACGATATGACAATGATGAAGTCCGAAACCTTCGATATCGTGGCACTCGCAAAGGAGATTGCCGAGCAGTGCGAGATGGAGGCGGCAAAGAAGAGTATCACCATTACGGTAAAGTTTGCAAACAACTTGCCATCTCGTTTCTGGGTGTCGGCGGATAAGTTCTATATCGGTCAGGTCCTCGAAAACCTTATCACCAACGCCATTCGTTACGGCAAGGAGGGCGGAATGGTTAAGCTCGACTTCCGCGATATGCTCGACAAGATTTTGATTGAGGTAGAGGATAACGGTATCGGTATCGCCAAGGGCGATGCTCCACGAGTATTCGAGCGTTTCTATCGCACCGACACAGGTCGTTCGCGCGAGCAGGGTGGTACAGGTCTTGGCTTGGCAATCGTTAAGCACATCATCGAAGGACACGGCGAGCGCGTATCTGTGCGTAGCGAGTTGGGCGTGGGCTCAACATTTACATTTACTTTGAAAAAGGTTGAATTATAGTATATTATGGAGTTGTTGGCTGTCGTTTGGGACTTTAATCCCACACTTGTAAATATCTTCGGTTTTGAAATTCGCTGGTACTCGCTGACTTGGGTTGCGGCGCTCTTGTTCGGAGGTTGGCTATTCTCCTACTTCTGCAAGCGTGAGGGTAAGCCCGAAAGTGTATCGGATACTGCATTTCTATACATCGCACTCGGAACAATTATCGGAGCGCGACTTGGACATTGCCTCTTCTACGAGCCGATGGAGTATCTGCGTGAGCCATGGAGGATTATTACGGGTATTCGTGATGGAGGATTGGCAAGTCACGGAGCTGCGATAGGCATTGTCATCGGCATTTGGCTCTCTTCTCGCAAAAGCAAAGTCTCGGTAATGTGGACAGCCGACCGACTTGGCATTATTGCGCCTTTGAGCGGTGCGATGATTCGCTTCGGAAATCTCTTCAACTCGGAGATTATCGGCAACGAAACAACTGTGCCTTGGGGCTTCAAGTTTATGCGCTTGTATCCGGATTGGCCTGAGGAGATGGTGCCTGTACGCCATGCTACACAGCTCTACGAGGCGTTGTGCTACCTCGCCTGCTTTGCTATTTTGTTTGCGCTGTATCGCTACACGAAGGTCGAGAAGCGCGAAGGCTTCCTCTTCGGAGCAGCCCTTGTAGGTATCTTCACACCTCGATTTTTTATCGAGTTTATCAAGATTGACCAAGTTGCCTTCGAGCAAGGTATGACCTTAAATATGGGGCAGTGCCTGTCAATTCCGTTTATTCTTGCCGGTATAGGATTTATGGTGTGGAGTTGGTATTTTAATAATAAGAGCGCATCTGTCAGTGCGCCCGCAGTCGCTACGGCTCCGAAGGTTAAACAACCAAAGAACAAACGCCACTACAAGAAGTAATGAAGCAGCAGGTCGATAATCTCATAGCCAATACGCTACTCGATGAGGGCGAGGTATATCTGCCGGAGGTGGGTACGCTGATTTTATATCGCCATTCGTCAAAATTACTATCAAAGAGAGAGTTGCAACGCCCATATCGAGAGTTGCGACTCACAAAGGAGCAGCGAGGCAATAGCATCACGGCATATATTTCGCATATAGCGAGTGTATCGGCGGAGCGAGCCTCGGATATCTATGCCGAGTGGTTAGCGCAGTCGTTACGCAATGGGGTCTTAACAATTAACGGTCTTTGCACCATTGAAGGTGGCAAGATAACGACCGACAAAACATTTGAAGATATGGCAAATCCAAAGGGGCGTGGTACGGTAAAGGTAAATCCACACACAAACTACTTTATATATATAATAGCAGGATTGTGCATGGGCTTTGCACTCGGCATTGCGGGGTATGTTCTATACACAAACGGAACTCTCGACAATCTCTTAGCCAAGAAGAGTATTGCACCTGCTTCGGAGGCGTTTGAGGGCGTTGTGGAGGAGCCTTCTCAGCCCGTTGAATCCGTTGTTAAGCCTGTTATTGAGCCTGTTGAACCTGCAACCGAACAAGTTGCAGAACAGGTAGTTGAGCAGAGTGTCGAGCCGACAATTTTGCCTATGCAAAAGGGTAACAGTTATGCCGTTTGGGGTGTATATAACGAGTTGAAAAATGCCGAAGATGCAGTCAGTTGGCTCGCTACACGCATACCTGAGATAGAAGGTGTAAATATATACGACTACGATGGCCGCTATATGGTGGCTCTTTGCGAGGTCGCTTCACGCTCGGAGTGTGGTCGCAAGGTATCGGCATGGAAGGCACTACATAAGAGTTGTAAGAGCGTTTGGGTTTATACCAGGAAATAGACGAGAGACGAGAGATGCGACTATCCGAAGCCATAACCAAGGCGATAGACCTATTCTATATAAAACCTCTGCGGAGAGTATTCTCGCAGCAGGTTTTTCGCTATTTGGCATGTGGAGGAATTACCGCATTCCTTGATGCTGTGTGGTATTACATAATCTACCACTACATCGTTTGCGAGAGGTTTATCGACCTTGGTATAGTGGTTATGTCGCCACATATCGCTGCCTTATGCATAGTGTTCCCGATAACCTTTTTTACGGGCTTTTGGCTCAATCGCAATGTAGCCTTTCGTGTTACGAACATATCCACGCTACCACAACTCGCCAAATATGCCCTCACGGTCGTGGGTTCAATACTTCTGAACTACGCTTGTATGAAATTCTTTGTCGAGGTTTGTGGATTGTGGGCTACGCCATCTAAAATCCTCACAACGGCAGTATGTGCCGTATATAGTTTCCTTGCCGGCAGATATTTCACATTCAAAAGATAGGTACAAGATGTGTTTCTAACTTTTTTAGTACTTTTTTTGATAAAATTTTGCATTATTACGAAAAAGAGTTACCTTTGCACAACTTTTAGGGATTAAGCACTACGGAGAGTTGGGTGAGTGGCTTAAACCAGCAGTTTGCTAAACTGCCGATATCGTAAGGTATCCACTGGTTCGAATCCAGTACTCTCCGCTTCAAAAGATGACAATTTTAGTTGTCATCTTTTTTTTTGCGTAGAGTACTGGATTCGGTCAGTCGGTGGCGGTGTGGCAAAGTCTTCTACGATTATGGGCGTAGGCGCATTGCTACGCAATGTCGAGCCTATGGCTGACAAATAAAAGTATATGAATATCCTTTTATATATCAGCCATATTCTCGCAACGTCATCCACCTACGCCCGTATATATTGCTCTGCTCAAACCTGCTGCGACCGTTCGAATCGTAGCGGAATAAATATTAGCCTTGCTTTAAGGAATTGGCGGTGTGGCAAAGCCTTCTGCGATTATGAACGTAAAAAACAAGCAAGGTGCTCAAATTGAGCACCTTGCTTACATAATATTTGTAGCTATTAGTAATCCAACTCGTCCTTCTCTTCTTCGCCCTTCATGCCATCTATTACAAATGACTCCGACTCTTCTATAACAAACTCGTCCTCCTCGGCAGTTAAACCTCCGAGCTCAAACGATGCCTGTCCAACCTTGAACTCAAACGGCTTGAACTCACGAACCAAACCTCCCTGAACATCTTTTCCGTTCCATCTTAAATCCATGTGCAAACCTTGGTCGTTGGTCAAGATTACATCGCACATTCCAAGATTTCCTGCCGGAATAGCAATAAAGAATGGCTCTGCGCTACCTGCATCAGTTGCCAACGCCTTATTGATTGTATAGGTTATCTTGTTGCTGGTCTTACCCTCAATAGCGGTAATTGCTCCTGTCTGGCAATCAACATCAAACTCACCTGCAAGAGCTACACCCTCTGCGGCAATAATCTCTATCTTCGAGAGTGTAACTGCGCCATAAGGCGAAATGCGCAACACGCCTGCAAGGTGCTTCAATGCAGTAGTACCCAAGCCTTCATTATAACCGCACATCGGAGCATAGCCAACACCGAATGTTCCCTCTGTATAATCCTGCTCTGCTGCAAATACAACAGTTGGTCTACCAACTGCACACAACGAGCCCTCGGTGTATGGATAGGTCAAATGGTACGGTGAACCGCCTTCCATTAGACCATATGTGAATTGCGCAGAGGTTCCACCCTCTTTGATGGTAATCTTTGTTGATTGCGAGCCATTGGCTACCAACTTATCCTCGGCGCTCCAATAGACCGAATAGTTTCCATTCTCATTCTTCGAGCCTAACGATGTTCTGGTTTGAGGCAAATCCACCGAAATTGTGATACCTGAGCCAACTGTGGCATTTACATCGCCCTCCTGCACCTGCGAACAAGACGCAAGCATTGCAACTGCCAATAAAGGTAAAAGTTTTTTCATAGTGCTTATAGTTTTTTAGTTTTTTCTATTTTGAGAAAATTGACGCTTGTGTGCCACACATAAAAACAAAGCAAACAGGCACATGCGGTTGCAAAGGTAGTGACTTATTTTAGATATTGCAAGAAAATATTATAAAATATTTTTATTTTCAATTCTCAATTGTCTATTACCAATTTTTTGCTACCTTTGTGCGATATTGTGATAAACCGTAAAAAAACAAAATAGCATTATGAAAAGATTTTTTATCGCAGCACTTGCATTTTTAGCTATCGTGGGCTGCAAGGAGAACAAGCAAAACACAGAAACAACCGAGCAGACTGCAACCGAAGTGGTTACCGGAGGTGATTTGGCATTCGTAAATGTCGATTATGTTTTCGCCGAGAGCGAAATATTTAAGACAGAGGGTATTGCCCTCCGTGACAAAACAGAGAAGGCTCAGCAGAAGTGGGCAAAGAAGGAGCAAAATCTCCAAAACGAGATTAACCAACTTGCCGAGAAGTATCAGAAGGGATTAATTACTACTCGCAACGCTCAGGAAAAGGAGCAGGAGTTGCAAAAGCGAGCAGCATCGATGCAGACAGCCGCACAGAAAGAGGGTAAAGAGTTGGAGGAGGAGAGTATCGTTTTCCAGAATCGCATGAACGACCTTATGATGCGCGCCATACAGGAGATTAACGCAGACAAGAAGTACAAAATGATTGTTGCTGCCACTGCTCTTCTTGACGCTGACGAGTCGCTCAACCTCACCGAGCAGGTTCTTGCCAAGGTAAATGAACTCTACAAGGCTGAAAAGCAGAATGCAAAAAAATAGTTGCAAAAAATAGAACGAACAAAATAGGGTAGTCTATTATGGGTTTCATACCGTTCACATTTGTAGACCTGCTTGATATTCTGCTGGTTGCGGGGTTGTTATTCATTGTTTACAAGGCAATGAAAGGCACAAATGCACCATACATCATGGTGGGTATCGTAATGGTCTATTTCGGTTGGGTTATCGTCAAAGCGCTCAATATGGAGTTGCTTTCGACAATCCTCGGACAGATTATCAGCGTTGGAGTTATCGCACTGCTTGTAATCTTCCAACCCGAATTGCGCCGTTTTCTGTTTACGCTCGGAATGCGACAGAAGGAGTTGGATTTCCTAACCCGATTCTTCTCATTAAACCGCAAACATAGCAGCACCAACACCTCTCCTATCGTGTCAGCGTGTATGGATATGAGTGAGGAGAAGGTCGGAGCATTGATAGTATTTCGCCGTAAAGACGATTTGCAATTTGTTATTGAGGGCGGCATTGCACTTGATGCGAATATCACGATATCGCTTATCAAAAACATCTTCTTCAAAAATGCCCCACTACATGATGGAGCAGTCGTGGTAGACAACAACCGCATAGTGGCTGCAAAGTGTATTCTCCCTGTTACTCAGAGCAATGTACCAAAGAGTTATGGCACTCGCCATCGTGCTGCGATTGGATTGAGCGAAATGACCGATGCTGTGGTCTTGGTTGTATCGGAGGAGACGGGCAACATTTCGATTGTCAAGGGCGGAAAAGTAAAGTCGAAGATTGACCCGCAAAAGCTAAATAATGCGTTAAAACTTGCCCTTGAAGAGAAACAAGAGGATAACACTGTTAAATAGAGATAGAAGTTTTGACTATTTTGAACCTTTATTTATATGAAAAAGGGATTCGATAACGAGATGTACCTTCGGGTGCAATCGGAGCAGATTAAAAAGCGTATTGCTCAATTTGGCGATAAACTCTACTTGGAATTCGGTGGCAAGTTATTTGACGACCACCACGCCAGCCGAGTTTTGCCGGGATTTCAGCCCGACAGTAAATTACAAATGCTCTTGCAACTGAAAGACGAGGCGGAGATGATTCTCGTAATCAGCGCATTGGATATTGAGAAGAATAAAATGCGAGGCGATTTGGGTATCACCTATAACGAAGATGTGCTACGCCTTAAAGGGGAGTTCGAGAGTCGCGGACTGTGCGTAAGTGGAGTAGTCATAACCCACTACAACGGACAGGCGAGTGCTGCCGCCTATCGCAAACGATTGGAGCGTCAAGGCATAAGAGTATATTATCACTACACAATCGAAGGCTATCCAAACAATGTTGCTTTGATTGACTCGGACGAGGGATTCGGCAAAAATGACTATGTTGAAACCTCTCGCCCTCTTGTATTCGTAACAGCCCCAGGTCCGGGTAGTGGCAAGATGGCAGTATGTTTGAGCCAGCTCTATCACGAAAACAAGCGCAACATCAAGGCGGGATATGCCAAGTTCGAGACCTTCCCCGTGTGGAATTTACCTCTCAAACACCCCGTAAATGTTGCATACGAGGCAGCCACAGCCGACCTGAACGATATCAATATGATTGACCCGTTCCACCTCGAAGCATACGGAACCGTGGCATCGAGTTATAATCGTGATATCGAAATCTTCCCTGTGTTGAACACCCTCTTCGAGGCTATCTATGGCGAAAGTCCGTACAAATCGCCTACCGACATGGGTGTCAATATGATAGGTTTCTGTTTCAGTGATGAAGAGGTGTGTTGTGAGGCGGCACGAGATGAGGTTATACGCCGTTATTACTATGCACTTTGCAACCTTGCACAGAAGGGTGATAACGAGAACGAGGTGAACAAGTTGTCACTCATAATGAAGCAGGCAAAACTCACCACCGCTTATCGCAAAACCACCGTTGCAGCCAATGAGCGCAAGGAGCGTGAGGGAGTTCCATGTTCGGCTATTGAGTTACAGGATGGAACTATTATCACAGCTCGCACAAGTCCTCTTCTCGGACCGAGCGCAGCACTTTTGCTCAATGCTGCAAAACATTTGGCAGGGATAGACCATAATATAAAGTTGATTCCCGAAACGATGATTGCGCCGATACAAAAGACCAAGGTAGGATTGCTGCACGGCAACAACCCACGTTTGCATACAGACGAGGTTTTGGTTGCATTGTCGATGTTGAGCATCACGGACGATAACTGCCGTAAGGCGCTCGACCAACTTCCCAAGTTAAATGGCTGTCAGGTACACTCTACGGTAATGCTAAGCGAGGTTGACCAAAAGATTTTCAAGAAACTCGGCGTAGGACTTACCTGCGACCCTGTGAAGAAGGAGTAATTAAGATTTTTGTTTGTTTGCCAAAAAGTTACTATATTTGCAGTGCAAACTGCGAGGATAATGGGACTGTTTCTCCGATAATGATACCGATTGCCCCTCCCCAATTTTCAGGGGGGGGGTAATTGCTTGATAAACAACGCATTATATAGTTAGGAATTAAAAAAATAAGAACTAACCATGAAAAAACTTTTACTTTTATTGGCAGTGGCAAGCATATTTGCCGTTGGTTGCCAGACGGACAACACCTCCGACAACGCAGTTAATGTTGGTGATGGCACAACTCTGACAATTTCATTGCCACAAACACGTACCTCGTTGGGCGAAAAGGTCGGTGACACCTATCCAATCTATTGGAGCGAAGGGGATAAGATTGTGGTGAACGGAAAACTCTCCAATGAAGTACAAATCAACGCAGAGAATGGAGCTTCGGCATCTTTCTACTTCTCGAATACAGTGCTTTCGCACCCTTACCACATCACCTACCCTCACTGCGCATCGACTTCTGCCGAGCAGGCGGTTGTAGAGTTCCCTGCCGAGCAGGCATATACCGAAGGTACGTTTGCACCGAATTGTGTGCCGATGTGCGGATATGCCGAGAAGAAGAGTAAGGCAATCGCATTGAAGCACCTCGCAAGCGTTTTGCGTATACCTGTGAAGGCAAAATTCGATGGTGCAGCATTGGAGAAGGTCGTTTTAACAGCCGAGAATAGTGTTACAGGCGAATACAATGTTGATTGTCAAAATGCAGCAATCACTGCGACCGAGAGTGTCGGCAATGTTGTGACATACACCCTCCCTGCAAATTTCACCCTTTCATCTTCGACAGAGAGCGTTTTACATATTGTTCTTCCTGCCGTAGAGGTTGGTGCTTGCACAATCGAGTTTATCGAGAAGGGCGGAGAAAAGATGGTGGCAACCTGGACACCAAGCACCTCGCTCTCGAAGGGCGTTGTGCGAGAGTTTAAGACCGTAACATACGCTCCAAAGACTACCACCGTTTTGACCTCATTCGAGGCAGTAGCAGATGAGTTTGAAATCTTCTACGAAAATATCAAAGGCTATGTTCGCTATGCTGATGGCTCGCCAATTGCAGGTGTAGCAATGAGTGATGGTTTCCAGGTAGTTACAACCGATGCAAACGGCTATTACGAGTTGAGTGGCGTAACTCCTGAAACTTGGTATATCTACTGCTCGTTGCCAAACGATGTTGTAGTACCGATTGACGATTTGGGCAGACCTTGCTTCTTCCAGAAGTACGAGGTAAACAAGAGTCAATATGACTTCGAGTTCGAGAAGTTGCCGGGAGGAGTAGAGAAGGAGTTTGCGTTATTGGCCTTGGCTGATGTGCAGCCGAGTAGTATCGGCCATATAGAACGTTTTAGGTTGCAGGCTTCTCCCGAAATAAAAAGTTTTACAACTAAAATGAGTACACCTTGCTATGGTATTGCTTTGGGTGACATTATTAGTAATACAACAGGTAACAGAGAGCATATGTTCGAACCTATTCAGCAGGCTCTTTCTGCAGAAAACACCGGTATTCCGGTATTTGCCGTATATGGTAATCACGACAACTGCGACTTCAATGAAACCAATCTTGTATTCCCAGACGAGCGCAACAGCACATTTAATTTGAAGATTCAGCGCCCATTCGAGGATACTTTCGGACCTGCCAACTACTCCTTTAATCGAGGAGATTTGCACATTATAAGTCTGCGCAATACTCAATATAATAACAATATGCATAATGGTGAATACACAATGTATTTCACCGATGAACAATATGCATGGTTGGAGCAAGATTTAGCACTTGTTCCAAAAGATAAAATGGTGGTGCTCTGTGTACATATTCCTATATTCAGATATAAAAATAATACTCATATACAAGAAGTACTTGCACTCTTAAACCAATTTAGGGAGGCTCATATATTTTCGGGACACCTACATTATCGCAAATGCTATGATTTTGCAGAAGATGGCTACGACAATATCTTTGAGCAGAGTTGGTCATCGGCTGGCGCGGTAGCAAATGGCAACGGAGTCAATATCGCTTGTGATGGCGCACCTATTGGATACGGAGTTATCGTAATCCGCAATGGCGAAATGATAAAATCCATTCACAAAGGATATGCGTATGGTATGAATGATGAAAGCTACCAAATTCGTCTGCATCGTGGAGGTGATATTACCGGTGCAGCAATACCGGAAGGTGATGCAAATACGAATGATACAAAAGGCTACTATCAATTCCCATACAATAGCAATACCATCTTGGCGAATGTATTCAGTTCGGACCCTTGGAATTGGACAGTCGAGGTGTGGAATTATGACGAGGCAACAGGTGAGCGTACTACCAAAATTGGAGATATGGTATCGCTTAGTGCATATAGTCAAACACCAGCCTGGGAGAAGTTGATAGGCTCGTTTACATACGAGGACCCAAAACGACCGGCCGAAGGCGTAGAGTCGGCGCGTGATTTCTGGACTATTGGTATTACACTCGGATACTTAGGAAAAACATTACTACATAACTACCACTGGAATGTTTGTAATACCATGTGGAAGTATGTATTGTTAGATGCTGATGTCAATGCAAAGGTTATGGTTATAGCACGAGATAGGTGGGGTAACGAATATAGACAAACCGAGTTCCAAGGGGGTACCGACTTTGGCGATGCAATCTACGACCCTGCCAACAATCCAACAGTAGAGTAGCCTGCAACATTATACAACAAACAACACAGGGTATCGTTTTGGCGACACCCTGTGTTGTTTATAGTGTAGGAAAACTACTTTTTACCTATCCAAGTGAGCTTGCGCCAAATCATCTCGAATGGTCCGTGCGAATGGCTCGACAACCACCAGCGACAAAAGATATATTGCAATGCCACACACGCAATACCCATCAACAAACTCGATGCGTGTCCCGAATAGCGGAACATTCCGAGTCCCCAATTATAGAAGACAAAACCACCAATAATCGACTGCAAGAGGTAGTTGGTAAGGCTCATCTTGCCATACGGAGCAATTTTAGAGAGGAAGTTGCGTGCCGATGTACGATAATAGAGCAAGACTACACCCGACACATAGAAGAGTGTCATCGAGAGATTCTTCCACATATTGAGCAATTCATACAGACTCTTATATGCGCAGCCCTCATTTCTCAAAGGGATAGAGCCCTTGTGAAGTGGCAGCAACACAAAGAAAGCGCACAACGAGCCGATAAGCACCTTTTTCCAAATCTCGATATTGTTGCCCTCATCGTAGAATAATCGCTTGCGACCAAGGTATATACCGAGCAGGAAAAGGAATATGGTTTGTGTCATTCTTCCGTGCTCGATAGCCCAAGTGAAATTCACAAGTGTACCATAGCGAAGATTGGCAATAACAACATCCAGGAACGAACCCTCCGACTGCGCAGGCATTATCGCTCTAAACAACTCTTTCGAACCTAAATTGAGCGATGTCATTTCTGGGTCAAGCAAGCCCATAACGATATAAGAAAGTTCGATAGGCTGCAATGCAAAAAAGATGGTTGCTGCAATCAACACCTTATCACTTGCTCGAATAAATGGTATTACCAGCACACCACAAACGGCATAAACTGTCAAAATATCGCCATTGTAGAATAGCAGGTCGAACAATCCGAACAAGAATAGCAATACCATTCTCCACACAAAACGGGGGCGAAAATCGACACCTTGTTGCGCCTGATTGTCGTGCTGAATAAAGAAACTCAATCCGAACAATAACGAAAAAATGGCATACATCTTACTTGCCAACATAAAGAAAAGGGTATCCCATACACTCTTATTGAGTGCAGCCATAAACTCGCACGAAGGCTCGGGGAACTTGTAAAAGTTGAGTTGCTCGATAAAGTGAATCAGCACGATACCACCGATGGCTATACCACGCAAAATATCTGCAACATCAATGCGTGTATTCGGTTTCAAAGAAGGAGCGTAGGACATCAGAATTAAGAATTAAGAATTAAATAAATACCTTATATAATCTATTAAAAAATAGTAAAAGCGACTATAAAATCGCTTTTACTGTCAATTGTCAATTATTAATTGTCAATTAAAATTAATACTCCTCCTCGTTAAAGAAGAAATCCTCTTTCGAAGGGTAGTCAGGCCAAATCTCCTCCATGCTCTCGTAAGCCTCGCCATCGTCCTCAATCTCTTGGAGATTTTCGAGTACTTCAAGCGGTGCACCCGAACGAGTTGCATAATCAATCAACTCCTCTTTGGTTGCTGGCCATGGCGCATCTTCCAATTTCGATGCAAGTTCAAGTGTCCAATACATAGTTCTATCTTTTTAATTATTAATATTGTATTCTCTGTTTTGTGCCGTAGCGGGTGCAAAAGTATAAAAAATTTCTAATATACAACTACTTTGCTATAAAAATTCAACAAATATGCAATATTTTCATATTTAACACATTAGGAACGCCACAAAACCTCCTCTGCTTCAAGTCGTTCCGTAATTGTACGGCAAAGCGCATAGAGATAGTCCGAAAGACGATTTAGTAAGACCAACAATATCTTATTGATATTGTAATTCTCTGCCGCCTCAATTGCACGGCGTTCTGCCCTTCGGCATACGGTACGGCAGACATGACAAAGCGAAGCCAACTCGCAACCTCCTGGTACAGTGAAGCACTCAATAGGTCGCAACTCCGCCTGCAACGCATCAATACGCCCCTCCAACCATGCAATATCCTCCTCCGAAATCTTCGGCATCTCATATTCGCAGTTGCAACCTACTGCCAGCAGCGAACATACCGTCATCAACTTCGAGCATATCCGGCGACAATCCTCGACATAAGGCATCAAAACCTCTTCGTGCGACATCTTATCTGCTAAATAGGCGATATTTGCCTGCAATTCATCAGCGGTACCATACGCCTCAACCCTGACATCGGTCTTACGTACACGCTCTCCGCCAATCAACGAAGTACGCCCCTTATCTCCACCTTTCGTATATAGTTTCATAAGCGATAGTGTTGTTTTGGTAATCTGTTATTGAAAAAGAGAATATATGCACGATTATCGACCGTAGTTGAGCGATGTTCGTCTATCAAGGCTCGCACCTCGTTCTGTCGTTCGCGATTGAGATATGGCTGACATACAACCAAAGTCAAACCTTTCGACTTCGCCTCCTCATACGCCTTGCGCAGTTGCTCGGTAGGGAAGTTCGCCAAAAGAATCGACAAATCGCCTCCAACCTCGTTTATCGAATAGCTCTTACCTTCGATATATTGCAGTGTATTATGGAGTTGCCGTGCCCGTTTAGTTGCTACGCCATTTGCTCGCAGAGAGTCGTATAGAGTCGAGCCTGTACCTTCAATCAGTTTTTTAGGCATAAAAGCCTTGCGAACCAATCCATAGACAAATGGCGAATGTACTCCGTAGCCGTGATAATACTTGGCACGAGAGAGTTTATTCCCCAATAGTTGCAATCGGTGTCGCAAACTACGACCGCTAATCTTCATAGACTTACCTCCTATTTTTTGAGCAATCCCGCCAAGTGACCTGTCGAGAATGCAATTTGCAGGTTGTAACCGCCCGTATTGGCATCTACATCGAGCACCTCACCGGCAAAGTACATACCTTTGATTTTCAGCGACTCCATCGTATACTCATTCACCTCCGAGCAACTTACGCCACCTGCGGTAACCACAGCATACTCGAACGGAGCATAGTCCGAAATAGGAAAAGACCAACCCTTCAACACCTTAATAAGTCGCTCGAACTCCTTGTCCGACACCTTCGAGATATAGAGTCGTGAATGGACATCTAACTCCTTACAGATAGGCACCACAAGCGGTTTTGGCACCAAGCGGCGCACCAACTCGGCAAAGAAATCCTCAGGACGCATCTCCGCCACCTCGCGCTTGATTCGCTCTCGCAAAATATCCTCTGTGAGGGCTGGTTTAAGGTCGAGTTCTATTTTCACACTCTTCTCTTCGAGCAGACCATCAACCGCATCGCGGCTCAAACGGAGAATTACAGCACCCTCCAAGCCTCTATCCGAGAAGGACATCTCGCCAAACTCCTCACGCACCATCTCGCCACCGACAAACAATCGGGCGTTGATATTTTTGAGCCAAACGCTCTTTATATACTCAATCTGCGGGTGGTTCGACACAAGTGGTGTCAGCGAAGGTCGCACCGACTCGATAGTATGCCCAGTGCGGTCGGCAAAGGTGTAGCCATCGCCCGTAGAGCCGGTAGCAGGGTAGGATACTCCACCCGTAGCAATAATCACATTTTCGACCTCTATCTTACGCTCGAAGCCTCGTTTGTTCATGTACTTCAAGCCGTAGACCTTGCCCCCTGCGACAAGTATCTCCGTTACGCGACTATTGCATTGGATATCGACCTCATAATCACGACAATAAAACTCCAAAGCATTGGCGATATCTGCCGCCTTGCCACTTGCAGGGAACACACGCTCGCCACGCTCGGTAACGAGTTTTACACCCATACGCTCGAAGAAACGCATCGTAGCACGATTTGTGAACTCCGACATCGCTACATGCAGCCATTCGCCATTTGTACGCACATTCTCGGCAAACTCCTCAACAGGGCGGGCATTTGTCAAGTTACAACGTCCTTTACCTGTAATACGCACCTTACGTGCCGGTTTCTCCATCTTTTCGAGCAACAGAACCTTATTGCCCACACGAGCAGCTGTTCCTGCCGCCATCAATCCTGCCGCACCGCCACCAATCACAACCACATCATAGCGAGGGTGCGACAACTCCATTTCAAGATTTTCTTCCATCTATTAAATATACTATTTCGATTTCAGCGTTATCGAAGCTGAGCCTACGCCCTTACCCGACACCTTCAATACCATATCGCCTGCGGTCTTAGTTGTCTGCACACCCACAACCAACTCTCCGTTAAAGAGTTTCATTGTAGGATTTGTAAAGACCTCCAATGAGGTCTGGTCGCCATTACAAACACCCTTGAACTTACCCTCGCCTGTAACCTTCATAACAAGTTGGTGCGATGCTTTCGGACAGAGATTTCCATCCTTATCGACAACACGCACCGCAACAAACGACATATCCTCGCCATCAGCCTTCAAATAACCTCCCAACGAGAATTGCGAAGGATTACACGAGTTATACATATCGGCATAACTACGCTCCTTTGCTCCCGTACCTCTATCTGCGCAGAGTTCGATGTGATGAGGCTTTCCGGCAGTTCTCACCACCTTTTCTCCCACCTTCAATCCATTTGCATCATAGACAACAACCTTTATCTCGCCCGGCTCGTACTTAACCTCATTCCAACGCAGACGATAGCGGTCAAGTATATCGCCATCGGTACGCTTGGTGCGTTTGCCTTGACTCTTGCCATTGACAAACAACTCCGCAGTAGGGTAGTTGGTATAGCAGTATACAGGTGTAACCTCACCTTCACGACCTTCCCAATTCCAATGCGGAAGAAGATGGATAGTAGGTTGCTTGGTGTTCCAGCGTGAGCGATAGAGATAGTATCTGTCTTTTGGCAGACCCGCCAAGTCGATAATACCGAAGTAGCTACTGCGTGATGGCCAAACATCGTTGTACGGAGTAGGTTCGCCCAGATAGTCGAATCCTGTCCAAACAAACTCACCGATAACCCAAGGCTTCTCCTGCTCTACCCAATCGTAGTCTGGCAGATTTCCCCAAGATACAACCTCTGTATCGTAACTACTATTATGGTAATCATCATAGCAAATGCCGGCCTTCTTCAATGCCTCTCGCGTAGCCTTATCTCTACCCACAAGGCAAGTATTTACGACAGGGAAGTGATAAACGCCTCGTGAAGATACGGTCGAAGCGGTTTCAGCACCGAGTACAAAGCCGTGTCCCGAACGAGCATAAGTTGTATCATACTGGTTCACATGGTAGTTGATACCAAGAATATCGAAGACCTGTGCTGCACCCATCTCGATATCAATCAACGCCTGATTCATTCCGGCTGTTACAGGGCGAGAAGGGTCCAAACGATGGAACTCCTTAACCAACATATTTGCTATTGTTGCGCCCATATTCTTCTTCTTTGCTTCATCAGTTTTTGGGCGATACCACAACTCACGCAACTCATTTCCTGCACTCCACATCACAATCGATGGGTGTAACTTGTGATTGTTTACAAGATTTGCCAAATCGCGTTTGTACCACTCCATAAAGAAGCGATTATATCCATTTTTCATCTTTCCATCAACCCACTCATCGAAGCTCTCGGCCATAACCATAAAGCCGAGTTCATCACAGAGTTCCATCTGCCACTTTGAAGGCATATTGTGCGAGGTTCGAATACCATCGCACCCCATCGACTTCAACAGCTCCAACTGTCGGCGAATTGCTGCCTTATTCTCGGCTGCACCCAACATTCCGAGGTCGTGGTGCATACATACGCCCTTGATTTTGCGGCTCTTGCCATTTAATTCAAAGCCCTTCTCTGGCGATACACGCACAGTACGGAAACCTATGCGCTCGGTCTTGCTGTCAAGAACTCGGCGTGAGCCATCGGCTGCCACCGACAACAACTCGACCTTCATATCATAGAGTTTCGGTTCCTCCGGCGACCAAGGAGTAATGCCTGCAAAGGTGTGAGCAGTAAATGCCTTACCATTGTTATCAACAACCTGTTCAAACTCCTTACCCGCAACCGTCCAACGAGCTACAAGATTTTTGCCTGCATAACCCGTTGTTTGCGCCTCGAACGAAGCGGTAACATCACCCTTATCGTTGAGCGAAAGGGTAGTCATATTCAAACCCCAACAATCAATTGCTGTTACAGATGTTGTTGTGAGGAATACAGGACGATAAATACCACCTCCCGGGTACCAACGGCTTGTTTCAACGAGATTCTCGGCACGAACTGCCAATACATTCTCGCGACCATCACGATAGATATATGGAGTTACATCGACATTGAATGAGTTGTATGGGTGTTTCCACTCGCCGGCCCAATGACCATTAACATAGACGACAGGCTCGCCAAAGACTCCGCCAAATGTCAAGATTGCACGCTCACAAGACTCAGGCACCGAGAATTTCAGACGATACCAGCCTGCATCGATAAATGGCAATGCTCCGGTACGACCTGTACGGAGTTTCTTTACTTTGTCGCCATCTTCAACAACCATTACCACCTGGCTGTCATGCTTCTCATCAAACGGACCTTTGATTGCCCAATCGTGAGGCACCGCTACTACCTCCCACAACGAATCATCGTAGTTTTCGGACGCAACCTTTGCTCCATCAGCCTTCATCTGCTCACTTTCGAGCGAGAAACGCCAACCTTCGGCCAACTGCACCTCCTTGCGAACGCTCTGCGCCATAACCATCAATGGCAACATCGCAACTGCAATCAAAAATATAGTTCTTCTCTTCATTATAGTCATATAGTTTTAATTGTTATAAATTACTTCTCTCAACGCCTCGCACGCCTTTTCGGGGTTTCGGCGGTCGAAGTGGAATGGGGTAATACCCAACTCTGCTGCAACCTCAACATTATCATGACGGTCATCAATAAATATTGTTTCAGACGGATTTAATCCGCAATGTTCAAGCAGATATTGATAAAACTTCTGGTCCGGCTTTCCAAGATGCACCTCGCACGATACAACCTGCTCGTCAAAGTATTCGAACACGGGCAATTTGCGCAGAAATTCGATATACTCCTTCGACATATTCGATAGGACATACAGTTTATATCCACGCTCCTTCAACTCCTTGATAAGGCGTACCGTAGGCTCAACCTCCTCCTGCAACGAGATGGCGTAAAGCATATTCGCTTTTGCCTCTTCAACACTGCATTTTCGATATTCAGCCACCGATGCAGCAGTTTCGTCTATTGTTCGCACTCCGAGGTCGTAATCAACCCAAAACGAAGGTACACACTTCATATCGGGCCCGAATACGAAACTGAAAAACTCGCCAAGTTTCTCAGCAAAGCTCTCCTCGTTATGGGCTACTACCACACCTCCGAGGTCAAAAACTATATTTTTAAGCATCTTTTTATCTCTGGGTTAAAATCTCTTTACTTCTGCTTTGCGATAGACTCACGCATCTCGGTATCGGCAACCACATTCTTCATCTTGTAGTAGTCCATAATTCCGAGGTTGCCCGAACGGAACGCCTCCGCCATTGCGAGTGGCACCTCTGCCTCCGCCTCGATAACTCGCGCACGAGCCTCCTGTGCCTTGGCGCACATCTCCTGTTCGAGAGCCACAGCCATTGCACGGCGCTCCTCTGCCTTTGCCTGCGCAATATTCTTATCGGCATCTGCCTGGTCCATCTGCAACTGCGCTCCGATATTCTTGCCGACATCAATATCTGCGATATCAATCGATAGAATCTCGAACGCCGTACCTGCGTCCAAACCCTTCTCTAACACTACACGAGAGATAGAATCGGGATTTTCGAGCACAATCTTATGCGTTGCTGCCGAACCGATTGACGACACAATACCCTCGCCAACACGCGCCAAAACGGTCTCTTCGCCTGCACCGCCGACCAACTGCTTAATATTTGCACGCACCGTAACACGGGCCTTTGCAATTAACTGAATACCATCTTTTGCCACTGCTGCAACCGGAGGGGTATTGATAACCTTCGGATTTACCGACATCTGCACAGCCTCAAACACATCACGACCTGCCAAGTCGATTGCAGTCGCCATCTTGAAGTCGAGCATAATATTCGCCTTCTGTGCCGAAACAAGTGCATGCACCACATTCTGCACATTTCCTCCTGCGAGATAGTGTGCCTCCAACTCGTTAGGGTCTAATTTCAAGCCAGCCTTTGTGCCCTCAATCATCGAGGAGACGATTGTTGAAGGTGGCACCTTACGCCAACGCATCAGCACAAGTTGCAACAACGAGATATGCACTCCCGACACCAAAGCCGAAAACCACAATCCCATCGGAATAAAGTAGAAAATAAGCCACAAAGCCACTAACGATAGCAGCACAACCATTACAATAATAGCGATATCCATAACCTCTATTTTTAAGTGTTAATAATATTATTCTTTTATTGTTTCGTCAATTGAGCCTCTACACGACTGCGGAACTCAACAGGGAATTTCTCCATTTTTGCAACCTCCGTAAGACACTCGGCATGTGAGTTATAATAGTTATCAATGCTCTCGTGTATAGTCTGAGGGCTCTCCATAATAAAGTTTGGAGTCTGCGATACATTCATATAGAAATCAGGCAACATTGCCCCCGAATCGATATGCTTTGCATACTCCTCCTTGAACTCTGCTGTGAGTGGCACGCAACGATTTACAATTCCCTGCACACCATACAATTTGTTTTGTGCAGCCATATCGCCCTCAGCGAACACCACCTCAACAGTGCAACCCTTTGAATTATCAACATCATTTACGAAGATACAAGGTGATAGCGAATAGCCATCATAACCCCACTCGTTACGCTCTGCAAAGCGATTATATTCTAACTCACGACCATCTACACGAACACTCTTTGGAGGATAGTTAGCAAGCAGACGCAACTCATAAGAGTTTGTTGCAGAAGCCCCCTCGAATGAGCCTTGGCGAGGGGCAATCTTAATAACCAGCTTATTGACCTCCGTGCGCTTTGTTACCTTGATTGTAGCATAAGCAGTAGAGTAGTCCTTCGACTTTCCATCGTCCTCGTAGATTGTTGTTGAGCCATCACCACCGGGAACAAATGTCAAAACATAAGAGTTTATCGTCTGCTGCAAGTTGCGTACCGACTTTGGATACATTGGGATAATAGAGCCCGCCTTTGCAAAGTATGGGTTTTCAGCCTGTGTACAGAAAATCTCAACCTCGCTATCGCTACCTTCATACATCTTTCCGCTAACCATACTATACCACTTCTCCCCCTTTGGCAACCACACTTTGCGAGCAGCCAAACCCGTTACCTTGTCGGCAGGAGTTAGAATCGGCGCAACCAACAAATCATCTCCGAACATATATTGGTCTTTTGAAGAATATGCCAAATCATGCTCCGGATAGGAGTAGTACATCGGACGAGTCATCGAAACACCGGTATCAAAAGTCTGTCTTGCAGCACCGTAAATATATGGTACAAGTGCATAGCGCAAATGCATTGTAGCACGCATATCCAACATGTGATTAGGGAACTGCCATACACGGCGCTCAATTACACGGTCCTTTGAGCAGTGTGTCTTAAACACAGGGGTAAATACTCCATACTGCAACCAACGCAGATACAATTCAGGGTCAACTTCGTGCTTATCCTCTTTGTGGAAATAGTGGCCACCGATATCGTGTCCCCAATAGCCATAGCCCACATTCGATGCAGTAGCCGTAAACCAAGGCAAGAACTGCAACGACTCCCAGCAGATGTAGGTATCACCCGAGAATCCGACCTGATAACGATGCGAGCCAAGTCCTCCCCAGCGATGATAAATCAATGGTCGCTCGTTACCCTTCTCTGCCATATGATGGTCGAAGGTATGGTTGAGCCAGAATGTATTGCTCAAATCCTTCATATACTTGCTTGTTGGCCACTGCTGCCAATCGAGCCACCAGAAATCGACTCCCTGCTTCTCGATAGGAGCAAGCACGGTATCAAAATAGGCATCTGCCCACTTCTGCTCCGACATCTTGTAAGGAACACTCTTGCCCTCCTCTTTCCAGCCATAATGCTCCGTAAAACGCTTATATGGCTCTTCGTTCGGCATAATACCCGATGCAGGGTGGAGGTTGAGCGATGTTTTCAAGCTCTGTTTCTTGCACCACGCAAGGAAGTTCTCGGGCGAAGGGAAGAGTTGCTTCTTCCAAGTGTAGCCTGTCCAACCTACACGCTCACCATACTCATCTCTCTTTGGCTTTTTGCTGGTGAATCCCCACGTGTCGTGCCAATCCATATCGATAATAAGCACATCAATAGGAATGTCAAGCGAACGCATAGTCTCGACCAAATCTCGCAACTCATTATCCGAGTATTGCCAATAGCGACTCCACCAATAGCCGAACACATACTTAGGAGGCAACGGAATATTACCTGCTACACGGGTATAGTCTTTCAAAGCTTTGGTATATTCGTGACCATAAGCAAAGAGATACAAATCGAGTCTATCACCCTCAGGGCGGCACTCAACCCAATTTTTCCAATGTGTCTTGACCGGAACAAATACATGTCGCTCTGAGTCATCAACCACAGTCCAACCTGCTCGGGAGAGCAGACCTTGCTCCATTGTGCTTCGCTTTCTATTGCTTCGTGGGTGGTCCTGCGAGCCGTAATAGCGGTCAAGAGTTCGGGTTGTACCCATCAAATTCTGAGTATCCTTATCGCCATAATGCCACACAACCTTTTTACCTGCAACCAAAATCTCCGCCGAGAGGTTCTCCGCCGAGAATTTAGCGCCCTTAACGTAGGTCAATGTTACATTCGAGGTCGTAATAGTAACCTTCGAGCGGGTTTGGCGCACCTTAAACTGTGGTACCTCCAAATTACGATTGACGAATGTCAACGTAGCTCTATCCTCAAACTTACCATCTGCGCTCCACTCCATACGAATCAACTGCGGAGTCAAAACCGTGAAACGGGCATTTCCTGCCACTACAACAGCCTTCTCATTTGCCTTCGGGTTGTTCTCCGCCACCACCGTAAACGGCATAACAATCGCAGACAACACTAAAATAAGCAATTTCTTCATAGGTCTATGTCTTTAAGGTTTACATATTTTGCACTTTACGAACTATAATCGAGTTGTTCTCAAATCCTACAACTTCAACCTCTTCACGCTGGTCGATAAGCACATCGGCAGATTTTGCTTCATAGGATTTACCGGCAATTTCGACCTTACCCATAGGAGCAATGCGAGATACCGCCACTCCTCGGTCGCCAATATTAACCATATTCTCAGGGCTCTCGTTAGACACGGAGTCTATATTCTGTTTGAGCGAGAATCGTTGCCATGTCTTTGCCCTCAACGAGAATATTGTCGTCACAAGCGATAACACAATTACAACTCCGATTACAACAACTCCGATTGTTGTTCCGTAGGTGGTAAATGCGAGATAAATCGCCCCTGCATAGCAGATTAGAGATAGTATTGTTCCAATAGTCACACCAGGCAACAACACAAGTTCTGCCAAAAGGAACAGCGCCCCAAGCACAAGCAATAAAACAATATAAAACGTATTCATATCTCTTTGAATTAAGGTTTTTTGGTTATTTCAACAACAATTTCGCTACTCATTGCCTTCAAATCAGCAGCAACTGCCTCGGCCGCCGACTTGCCCTCGAATGAGCCTACTACGAATGTTGAGCCGATACGGGAAATCGTACAATCCGCCTTGTGGGAAAGTATCTTGGCTTTAACATCGTCTGTCAGTGTCGGTACGCCCGAAATCTCCACATTGTATTGGCTCTGCGAACGGCGCATATCTTCGAGTGTAGGGTAGTACTCACCATCAACCCACACCGCAATAATAGGGTCCCTAAATCCTAACTTTTTCAGATACGCAACCCCCTCTTTTGCCTCCTGCTCGGTGCGAAAGCCTCCTACAAAGTAGGCATACAACCCTTTATTATATGCATCGGTATACGACAACGGCATAACACCTCGCAGAGCCGAGATGTTTGGTCGCTTGGAGAACAATCCCACACGAATACGATAGACCGTACCATAATCGTAGATTTTTGTTTGTGGCACCGGATTCTTCGAATTGTAGATAGTCGGTACTTTTACCTCAATATTCTCATACTTGATAAAACTACGGCGTTGCAATGATAGTTTTGACACTTTATAATCACGGTTTCCTAACTCGGTAGCGACCACCTTTAACGAATCTCGGGAGGTGGTAAGCGACAAGGTTGATGCAATCTTCGTCTCGTACTCCGTCAGCGCCCTCTTGCGTACATAATAATTCACCAAAGCATCAGATTCGTACAAGTCGCTATTCTCGTTTACTTCTCGTTCAGCCCGTGCCGTAATCGCAGCCGAAAGGTCAAGCATAGCACTGTTTCCGCTTCGCTCCATCAAAAGGTCGTAGGCGTAAATCTTATTGAAGTAGAGCGAAGACCACAACGATGTTATCTCCTCGTCAAGCCCCACCATAACGCCACGTTTCGCAGCAAAGAGTTGCGCTACACTATCTGCCTCTGTGCGGGTAGGCACCTCCATATAGAGTCGTTGCAAGGCGAGCAACTCCGCATATTCGGTGTGATATTTTGCGACCATACTTTTCACAGTCGCTTCGCTCTTTTGTGCATCACATAGCGTTTTATAATCTACCGCAGCCAATCGCTCTGCAAAGTAGTCATTCTTTACCAAATCACGCTTCATTCGAGCCTTATCGGGAATATACGCCCCATTGTCCTCAACTACAACAGTCTGCTCCTTTTTTGTGTTCGCAGCCTGCTGTTTCGCCTCCTCGTATGCCGTCAGACTCTTTTTAACATCGCTCTGCGAGATTTGCGAAAGCAATCTGTCATACTCCGACTGCAAGCGCACAACCTCCTTCTCCAACGACAAAATCATCGGCGCAAGTCGCTCTCGCATGGATTCGTTCTTGGCGTAGTTGGCACGATGCTCCGCCAACACCTCCGCAACCGAGTCGCGCACAAAACCAGCGCGTTCCAGCTCTTTTGCAGTTTGCCCATGCGACACTGCCACGCTCGCCAATGCGATAATGGATATAATCGTTCGTTTCATCGCCACATTCTGATAAATAGGAATTGTATAAGTCCGAATATTTCAAGACGCCCCATAAGCATCAATATCGTGCCCTGAATTTTCAGCAACGATGGCATCATAGCGTAGTTGTCGTACGAGCCAGCCTCGCCAAATCCGGGACCTACATTGCCGATAAACGCCACCGAAGATGAAAATGCCGTAAGCAAATCCAATCCAAAGAGCGTACTTGTAAGTGTCGCCACCAAAATCAGCACGAAATATGTTGTGATGAAGAGTGTTACAGCATTCACCTGTCGCTCCTCCTGCACAATGCCGTCAAGACGGATACGGATTATGGCGTTAGGGTGCTGCTGTCCTCGCAGACGAGCCTTCAACACCTTGCCATAGAGCAGAACTCTATCTACCTTAACACCTCCCGCAGTTGAGCCTGCACAACCGCAAATTATTGACACAAGCATCAATATAACAATCGCAAACGGAGTCCAAAGGTTGGTATTTGCCGTTGCGAAACCGGTTGTCGAGATGAGCGATACAACCTGAAATACCGACTGTCGCAGCGAGGTCAATATGTTCGGATATATACCGGCAAAATACAGACTTGCTCCTATACAGAGCGTTGCTGCCACGATAATCCCGACATAGACGCGCACCACCTCCGAACGGAATATATTGTTTGCCTTGCGTGTGAAGGTCGAGAAGATAAGTCCGAAGTGCAGACTCGAAAGGAACATCGCTACAATCAATATCCACTCAATCAGCGGACTATCATAGAATCCGATACTTGCATTTTTCGTTGAAAATCCGCCCGTAGCACACGCCGACATAGCGTGATTGAGCGCATCGAACCATCGCATACCCGAAACTTTTAATAGCAGGGTAGTTACGAGTGTCAGACCGATATATACGGCAAGCAGAATACGCACAACCATCTGCGTACGATAGCGATAGTTGTCTTTTGCAAGCGAAGATAGTTCTATGCTTGACAACGCCATCTTATTTGTTCCGAGCGATGGCAGAATCAACAGGGCAAACATCACCACTCCTGCACCGCCAATCCAGCATGTCGCCGAGCGCCAAAAGAGCAGACCTTGTGGCAAAGCCTCTATGTTGGTCAAAATTGATGCTCCCGTAGTTGTAAAGCCCGAAACGCTTTCAAACCAAGCATTTACTAACGAAAACTCGCCACCCCAAATCAGATATGGAAACATTCCTACCACGCACGACAACACCCACGAGCCCACGACAATCATAAAGCCCTCCTTGTTGGTTATATTGTCCGCCTTCGGCACAAATATCATCGGAAATATTCCGAGCAACAGCGTCAGCAGAGCCGACAACAACAGCGGATAGAAGCCCGTATCGTTCGACACGAGCGAGATACCTGCCGACACCGCCATAAAGGCCGAGAGGCAGAGCATCACCGCACCCACATATCTCAAAATTACACTAAATCGCATCTTCGCCCTGCTTTTTGTTCGACTTCGAGATATTTATCAAATTCTCAATGTTATCACTCAACTCCTTAATCTCATCAACCATCTCCGCCTTCGGTTTATATGGCAGTTTGAACGACAAGTACTCCGCTAACGAGCGATTGATATTTTTTATCGGTTTCACGCCATAGATATAGACAAAGTAGAACAACATCAACACGATAGCAATCATCACCAATAGCGAAATCAGCACCGGAGCTACCGAGCGATAGGCATTTTTCGAGAGTTGCGCTGCACGAGGAGCCAACTCGCCATGTGATAGGGTAATATATCGCTTAACCTGCTCGGTAAAACGATTATATGCAGGCTCATAGACCTCCACATACCACTTGCGCCCATCTACCTTGTGTATTTCGACAGTCAGCGAATCTATCACCACACTCTCTGTCGAGCGAAAATTGTCAGTCAATTGTCGCAACTCTGCGCTATACAACGAGAGCGTGTCGAGGCTTCCCTGCACCGCAGCAGGAGCTTTATCGCGCACCAAGGCGATATGAGAATTGAGTTCTGCCAACGCCTTGTGACACGACTCTTTCGCCCTCTCGTTGTCGAAAATCGTCACATCAATCATAGCGCGACTATGGTCGTGCGCCGAGCGCAACAAATCCTTTGCCACAGTCATATCACGGCTACTTGCCGAGAGTATCGCATCGGTATCATAACTCAAATTACTCAACTCGAAGAGCGAAATAACACCCGACACCGACAACAGTGCAACGATACTCAAAAACGCAATCGTAGTTCTCTTTCCAATACCTTTCATATCTCAATAAAAAAGTTACTATCTCTGTTTAATTTCACAAAGATAGTAATTTTCCGAATAAAAACTATGTTTTTAACGCTTTTTAGATGATTCTTCCCAAAATTTCTGTCGAAGGCTCAACTTCAAGCAATCTCACTTTGACTATTTGATTGATGTACTTTTTATTGTACGGCACTTTGACTTTCAGATAGTTACTTGTAAAGCCCGTCATCATTCCGCCACGCATTGTACTCTCGAAAAGCACCTCTGCCGTAGTGCCCATATATCGCTTTGCAAAATCGTAGTGACAACGACTACTCAACTCCTCCAAACGCTTCGCGCGTGCCATCGAGACCTCCGGCGACACCTTATCGGGGAAATTGACCGCAGGGGTATTCTCACGCTCGGAGAATGGGAAGATATGCAGGAACGAAGGTTTTATCTTTGATAAAAAGTTGTAGCACTCCTCAAATTCCACATCGCCCTCACCCGGAAAACCCGTTATAACATCAATGCCGATAAAGGCATCGGGCATTGCCTGACGCACCGCATTGATGCGCTCCTCAAACTTCTCCACAGTATAGCGGCGGCGCATCAAACCAAGCACCTTGTTCGAGCCACATTGGATAGGAATATGGAAGTGATGTTGAAATTTAGGTGACGAGGCGCAAAACTCTATTATCTCGTCAGTTAGCAAGTTCGGTTCGATAGAGGAAATTCGATATCTCTCAATACCCTCAACATCGTTTAAAGCCCTCAATAAATCGAGAAAACTCTCGCCCGTAGTGCGACCGAAATCGCCCGTATTTACGCCCGTAATTACTATCTCCTTTTGACCTCCTCGTGCAATCTCCTCCGCCTGCTTTACCGCCTCGGCAATCGGCGTGTTTCGACTTGCCCCGCGAGCGTTGTGAATTGTGCAGTAGGAGCAGCAGTAGTCGCACCCATCTTGAACCTTCAAAAAGGCGCGTGTGCGGTCACCCGAAGAGAAGGCGGAAAAAAAGGAAGTTATCTCGTCAGTTTCGCACGAAAAGACCTTCGTTTTACCTCGTTTGGTCAGTTGAAGTACTTGTTTATATGTTTCGCCTTTATCATTGTTACACAGCACAATATCCACGCCTTCAATTTCGGCAATCTCGTAGGGTTTCAACTGCGCATAGCACCCCGTAACCGCAATAATGGTATCGGGGTTTCGGCGATGAATTTTTCTGATTAAATTGCGACATTTTTTATCTGCCTGCGCCGTTACAGAGCAGGAGTTTATAATCGAAATATCGGCATCTTCGTTTGTGCCGACACGGACAAATCCGCCCGCCTCGAATTGGCGTGCCAAGGTCGAACTTTCCGAAAAATTCAACTTACAACCAAGCGTATGGAAATTAACTCTTTTCATTGTTGGGACAAAAATATAAAAAAACTCTCAACTCTCAACTCTCAACTCTCAACTTTTTTACTATATTTGCGCATACATTTAAAGAAAACAATGAATTTTATCAGCGACATACTCCAATACAACTACCTATCAAATGCACTTATTGCCTGCGTGCTATCGGGCATAACTTGCGGAATTATAGGCACATATATCGTAGCACGAAGAATGGTTTTCCTCTGCGGTGGCATCACTCACGCCTCGTTCGGAGGTTTGGGCATTGCATTCTACTTTGGCGCAAATCCCATTTTCGGAGCGACCGTTTTTGCCGTTCTCTCGGCGCTCGGCATCGAGTGGAGCAACTCTCGCTCGAAAATTCGCCCCGACTCGGCAATAGGTATGGTGTGGGGTATAGGTATGGCTATCGGTGCATTTTTTATCGCTCTGCGCCCCGGCTACACTTCGGGCGATATGGCAAATTTCCTCTTCGGAAGCATTATAACCGTAACCGAGGGCGATATTATCGCTTTGGCGATACTCTCGGCACTGCTTATCGTAGGAGCGATTTTGTGGCACCGCCCGATAATGTTCGCAGCCTTCGACCGCAACTTCGCCGAGGCTTCGGGCGTTCCCGTGAAATTTATCCACTACACGATGGCTGTCGTAACCGCCATAACAATCGTACTCTCGATACGCACGATGGGCATTGTACTGCTGATTTCGCTCTTGACAATGCCCGTAGTTACGGCAAATTTGCTCTCGAAAGATTACAAAAAAATTATACCGATTGCGGTGGTTGTGGCTGTAATTGGAGGAGTTACGGGCATTGCACTGAGTTACCACGCCGAAGTACCATCGGGTCCTGCAATAATTTTTATGCTCACGATGTTGTTTTTAACAATAAAATTGTTATCTTTGTGGGTTAAACATTCAAAACGAACAAAAGCAAGGGCTGCAAAAGCCTAAAAAACGATAATGAAGAAGATTCACCAACTTGTCTTAAAGTCATATCTCGGTCCGCTTGTGCTGACCTTCTTTATCATCATCTTTATCCTGATGATGAACTTCGTATGGCGATATATCGATGAGTTGGTAGGTAAGGGTTTGGAGCCTGCGGTTGTCCTCGAACTCATCATGTACGCCACAATCAACATGATTCCGATGGGCTTGCCATTGGCGATTTTGTTGGCTACAATTATGACGATGGGTAACCTCGGCGAGAACTTCGAGTTGCTGGCGATGAAGTCGGCAGGAATGTCGCTCATGCAGATAATGAAACCACTATTTTGGGTTATCGGCATTATCTCGTTTGGTTCGTTCTTTATTGTAAACGACCTTGTGCCGTGGGCAAACAAGAAGATGTTTGCCACGCTCTACGATATTAAGCAGCAAAATGAGGCTCTCGAATTTCAAGACGGATTGTTCTTCAACGGCATTGACGATATGAGTATTCGCGTGGAGAAGCAGGACCCCAAGACAAAGTTGCTTACAAATGTGCTTATCTACGACAATCGCTCTCGCAATGGCGATATGACCACGACAATAGCCGACTCCGGTTACATCCGCTTATCTGACGACAAGAAGTATCTGTTAGTCACTCTTTTCAATGGCGAAACCTACGAGCAGACTCGCAACTATCAGTGGTATACAAAGAGTTCATTGCGTCATCACAAATTCGAGCGTCAAGATGGCAAAATTCCGATGTCCGGATTTGATTTTCAACGCAGTGACGAGGACATGTTCGGCAACAATAGCCAGACTATGGATATCAACGATTTGCAGCACAATATCGACTCGCTCGACCTACTTGTAAACAATCTGACAGCTACGGCGTACAATCCTTTATTGCGTGACCAGATTTTCGAGCGTGACCCCGATGGAGTAGCACCACCGGACAGCATCGAGATTGACCGTTCGCAAAAGACCTTTATGGTGCATCTGCTTGATTCGCTACCAAAACTCGACACTCGCAGCAAAGATAGAATATACGAAAGTGCTTTGCGTGCTGCACGCAGTTCCAGAAACGCCTTTTCATTTGATGAGAGTTCATCGAAGGAGGCTCTAAATCAGCTCTATCGCAGCAAAAACGAGTGGCACCGCAAGTTGACACTTCCGATTTCTATTCTGATATTCTTCCTTATCGGAGCACCTCTCGGAGCAATTATCCGCAAGGGAGGTTTGGGAATGCCGATAGTTATCTCGGTGATATTCTTCGTCATCTACTATATCATCTCGATTTCGGGTGAGAAGTTCGCCAAGGAGGGCACTTGGAGTTCATTACTCGGCATGTGGATATCGGCAATTATCCTCACACCATTGGCGATATACCTATCAAATAAAGCGAACAACGACTCGGCTTTACTTGATATTGATTGGTACATAGGTCGCTACAAGCATTATCGGGAAAAATTGATTTCAAAACTGCCCGACAAGTGGCAGACATGGTTCACTGAACATGAAGCCCGGCAAGCCGAAAAGCGCTCAATAAATAACCTTAAAAAGGCTGCAAAAAAACGGAAAGCGGAAAACGGAACTGACGCCAAACCGAGTGCAGAGGGCAAACTCGTTTGCACTATGCCGAGGTGCGAAGGAGGAAAAGCCCACGAAGTGGGATTAAAACGGAAAACTCTTAATTAGTGAATTGTGAGTAATTGAAAAAATAGTTCTTAATTCTTAATTTTCAATTCTTAATTTTAGAAGTCGTGAACGCAAAAGATATTCGCATAGTATTCATGGGTACACCCGAGTTCGCAGTGCCTTCGTTGAAGGCATTGGTGGAGGGTGGCTACAATGTTGTGGGCGTAGTTACCATGCCCGACAAACCCGCAGGACGAGGTATGCGCCTGCAAGAGAGCGATGTTAAGAGTGCTGCCAAGGAGTTGGGTATTTCTACTATTCTCCAACCCGAGAAGTTGCGTGACGAAGCTTTCTTGGAGGCTCTACGAGCCTTACAGCCTGATTTGGGTATCGTTATTGCGTTTAGAATGTTACCCGAAGTCGTTTGGGCGATGCCACGCTTCGGTACATTCAACCTTCACGCTTCGCTCCTGCCCGAATATCGTGGTGCAGCACCCATAAATTGGGCTATTATAAATGGTGATAAGGAGAGTGGCAACACCACCTTCCTCCTCAACCACGAGATAGACAAAGGCGCAATAATAGGTCAGCAACGCACACCAATCGGCGATGAGGAGTGCGTAGGCGAGTTGTACGACCGCTTGATGGTAATGGGAGCAGAACTTGTAGTGGAGAGTGTCGAGAAGATTGCATCGGGCAATATAGAGCCGATAGAGCAACCACAGGAGGATACAAATCTTCGCCCTGCACCAAAGATTTTCAAGGATATGTGCGAAGTTGATTGGAGTAAAAACGGCAGAGAAATTGTCAATTTTGTGCGAGGACTATCGCCTTATCCTGCTGCGTGGAGCATCTTGCAGCGTGGCGAGGAGGAGTTATCGGTAAAGATTTTCAAGGCACATTTTGAAGAAAAGGAACACTCGGCAGAGGTCGGCACAATCTTTACCGATAACAAAACCTATATCAAAGTGGCGTGCGCCGATGGTGTAGTCGCTATCGAGGAGTTGCAGGTGGCAGGCAAAAAGCGTATGGCAGTGCGTGATTTATTATTGGGATATCAAATGCAGAATGCAAAATTCAGAATGCAAAATGCAAAATGCAAAATTGAGAATTGAGAATTAACTCCCAAGAGATGAAATCGTAAATGATTATTTACACTATAAAACACTAAAAGCTATGAAAAAGCACAATTTCAGCGCAGGACCTTCGGTATTGCCGGAAGTAGCCCTCGAAAATGCAGCAAAGGCAATTTTTGACTTCAACGGAACAGGAATTTCGGTACTTTCGTATTCGCACCGTAGCAAGGAGTTCGAGGCAGTATTGGCAGAGGCAAAGGCTCTCTTCCGAGAGTTGCTCCACATTCCTGACAATTATCAAATCTACTTTGTAGGAGGTGGTGCAAGCACACAGTTCTTCCACATTCCTGCAAACTTCCTCGGGAAAAAGGCAGGATATGTAAATACAGGAGTTTGGACAAAGAAGGCTATCAAAGAGGCTAAATATTATGGCGAGGTAGAGGTTGTTGCTTCGAGCGAGGATAAGAATTTCTCCTACATTCCGAAGGGCTTTGAGATTCCGAGCGATTTGGATTATCTCTATATTTGTGCGAATAACACCATCTATGGCACTGAGTACAAGGTTGATATGGATTGTCCTGTACCCCTCATTGCCGATATGTCATCGGATATTTTGAGCCGTCCTGTCGATGTTTCGAAGTACGCCCTTATCTATGGCGGTGCGCAGAAGAATCTCGCTCCTGCGGGCGTTACATTCGTGATTATTCGTGACGATATGCTCGAAAAAGTTGTGCGTCCATTGCCAACAATGATGAATGTAAATACCCATGTGGAGAACGATTCGATGTTCAATACTCCGCCGGTGTTCCCAATCTTCGTATTGAACGAAACGTTGAAGTGGTTGAAGTCTATCGGTGGCGTGGAGGAGATGTATCGCCGCAATGTTGAAAAGGCAGAGTTGCTCTACAACGAGATTGAGCGCAACTCGTTGTTCCGCCCAACCGTAGCAAAGGAGGACCGTTCGTTGATGAATATCTGCTTCGTAATGACCGAGGGCAACGAGGATTTGGCGCCTGAGTTCTTGGAGTTTGCCAAGGAGAGAGGTATGGTCGGAATTAAGGGACACCGCTTGGTGGGTGGCTTCCGTGCTTCGTGCTACAATGCATGTCCGAAGGAGTCGGTAGAGGCTCTCGTGGCTTGCATGCAGGAGTTTGAGCAGTTAAAGACAAAGTAAGCGTATGCCGACTATCGTTCCATACACCTACGAGAAAAAGGAGGAGAAAGTAGTATATTTCACATCATTATTAAAGGGTATGAAAGTTCTTATTGCAACCGAAAAACCATTTGCCAAGGAGGCTGTAAATGGTATCAAAGAGATTTTGCAGGCGGCAGAGTACGAGGTCGTACTGCTCGAAAAATATACAGATAAGGGCGATTTGCTCGCTGCTGTTGCCGATGTTGATGCACTTATCGTGCGTAGCGACAAGGTTACAAAGGAGGTCATGGAGGCTGCCAAAAACCTCAAAATCGTTGTTCGTGCCGGCGCAGGCTTCGACAATGTAGATTGCGAGGAGGCGAAGAAGCGAGGTATCGTGGTGATGAACACCCCGGGTCAGAACTCGAATGCAGTGGCGGAGTTGGCACTCTGCTTTATGGTCTATATGTCGCGCAATCAGCTCACTTCGGGTACAGGTCACGAACTTATCGGCAAAACCCTCGCAATTCACGCCTACGGAAATGTCGGCAAGTTGGTTGGTCGCAAGGGCAAGGCTCTCGGCATGAATGTTATCGCCTACGACCCATTTATCACTGACGCAGCCGTATTCGAGGCTGATGGGGTAGAGAAGGTTGATTCGGTGGAGGAGTTGTATCGCCGTGCAGATTTTCTCTCGTTGCATATCCCTGCAACACCACAGACCAAAGGCTCAATCGGTTACGACCTCGCAATGTCGATGCCGAAGGGTGCTACACTCGTAAATACTGCCCGCAAGGAGGTTATTGACGAGGTAGGTTTGGCAAAGGCTTTGGAGGAGCGTGAGGACCTTAAATACATCACCGATGTTGCTCCTGATGCTGCTACGGAGTATGCCGAGAAGTTTGGTAAGCGCTACTTCGGAACTCCGAAGAAGATGGGGGCAGAGACAGCCGAGGCTAACATCAACGCAGGTTTGGCTGCTGCACGACAGATTGTTGATTATTTCGTAAACGGAAACACCCGTTTCCAAGTAAATAAATAGTATATGGTACGCATTAAACCATTCAAGGGTATTCGCCCACCAAAGGAGTTGGCGCAGGAGGTTGCTTCACGCCCTTACGATGTGCTGAACTCCGCAGAGGCAAAGGCAGAGGCAACAGAGCGCTCTCTGCTCCACATCATCAAGCCAGAAATCGACTTTGAGCCTATCGCTGACGAACACTCGCAGGAGGTTTACGACAAGGCGGTAGAGAATTTTGCTGCTTGGAGAGCCAAAGGTTGGTTGCAGCAAGATGGCGAGGAGCACTACTACATCTATGCTCAAACAATGGACGGTCGCACGCAGTATGGTCTTGTAATGTGCTGTCACTTCGAGGATTACCTTTCGGGGGCTATCAAGAAGCACGAACTTACCCGCACCGATAAGGAGGAGGACCGAATGCACCACGTTCGCAACCAAAAGGCGAATATCGAGCCTGTATTCTTTGCATATCCCGACCACGAGGATATTGATGCTATCGTCAAGACAGTTATCAAGTCAGAGCCCGAATACGACTTCATAGCGGAGGACGGCTTTGGTCACACTTTGTGGGTTGTACCAACCGAGTATAACGACCATATAACCACCGTTTTCAGCACCATTCCGGCACTCTATGTCGCTGATGGTCACCATCGTACCGCTGCGGCTGCGCGAGTAGGTGCCGAGTGCAAGAGCAAAAATCCTAACCATACGGGCGAGGAGGAGTATTGCTACTTCTTGGCGGTTACATTCCCAGAGTCACATCTGCGAATCATCGACTACAATCGTGTAGTAAAGGATTTGAACGGACTCAGCGAAGGGGAGTTCCTTGCCGCTTTGGAGGAGGATTTTATCGTTGAAAAACAGGGTAGCGAGATTTATAAGCCTAACGCTCTGCACAACTTCTCGATGTATCTCGGTGGCGAGTGGTACAGCCTCACTGCAAAGGAAGGTCGCTACAACGATGCAGACCCGATTGGTGTTCTTGATGTAACCATTTTGTCGAATTTGGTACTCGATAAGTTGCTCGGCATTAAGGATTTGCGCACCTCTAAGCGAATTGATTTCGTAGGTGGTATTCGTGGTTTGGGCGAGTTGCAACACAGAGTTGATTCGGGCGAAATGAAGGTTGCTTTTGCCCTCTATCCGGTTTCGATGCGTCAGCTTATCGACATTGCCGATACAGGCAATATCATGCCACCGAAGACCACTTGGTTTGAACCAAAGTTGCGCTCAGGTATAGTAATTCACTCTTTTGAATAACAACAAGTTATGAAACGATTTATGTTACTAATAGCGACAGTGACAATTGCCATGTCGCTTTTTGCCCAAACTCCAAAACATACAGAGTGGAAGTTCTCCACAAAACGCACTGCTGAATATCTCGAAACGGGGGTATATCCTGCTACGGTAGGAAATGGCTCTATCGAGTTTGTCGGCAAAAAGGCTACTACCGCCGTAGGTGTCAGAAAGGGTTATCCGGCAGTCGAAAACAGCCGCAAGGGCGACTATTGGCTGATGACACTCCCTGTAAAAAACCTTAAAGCAGGAACGGCAATAGACTTGTGGTTGCCATTCCTTGCCGAGCCGAGCGACACGCCTAACGAGTTCGCTTGGGAGTATCTCGATGGCAAAAAGTGGCAACCAATATACCCTGCCGACAAAAAGGGGGTAAATTGCTACTCGACAACATCGAAGAAGTGGCCTCGTATGCTTTGGCACTCCATTCGCCTTGCCAATGGTGCAAAATCGGGCGTACAAGTGCGCCTGCGCCAATGCGATAATGGTGTAGCAAAGTGTTCGCTCTACGGTAGCACATCAGGACAAGCACCCAAAGTTGCTATCCTCGATGAGCGCATTCCGAGCGATACCACACGCATATTATTTATAGGTAATAGCTACACCTACTGCAACCTCTATCCTATGCAGTTGAAGGAGTTGGCGTGGCATGAGGGGCATTACCTCGATTGTACGCTCTACTTTCATGGTGGCTATTCGATGAAGAAGCACCTCGCAGACCACATATCGCGCGAAACGGTAGAAGTAGGAGGATTCGAGTACGCTTTCTTGCAAGACCAGAGTATATCATCACTGCGTATCGGTACATCGGCCGACCAGAATGTAGTGGGAGAGATGGGCAAGATGGTCGCACGAGTTAAGAAGTACAGCCCGAATGCAAAGTGCATCATCGAGATGACGTGGGGGCGCAAAGATGGCGATAATGCTACCAAGTCGAAGGCTTTGCAGGATATCAAAACGGCTCACCCTGAGTTTTTCGAGAGTTACGATGCGATGCAAAAGGTAATCATCAAAAATACTACCGCAATGGCGCAGGAACTCGGCGTTGGACTGTCGCCTGTGGGTGTGGCGTGGGAGATTGTACGCCGAGAACGCCCCGATATCGTATTGTATGTTAAAGATGGCTCACACCCATCTGATGCAGGCTCTTATCTCGCAGCCGCAGTAGGTTATCTGACGCTCTTTAAGGAGCCTTTCAAGGCCGATACACCTATTCGACTCAATCCAGAGGTTGCACGCTACCTGCGCAGTGTAGCCGAAAGGGTAGTCTTAAAAACGGAAAACTAAAAACGGAAAGCTGAAAACTAAAATAGCTAATGACCAACAAGAAAAAGTGCGAAAAATTTCGCACTTTTTTTTATTTTGACACAAACTGTCAAAAACACCCCATACCTTTGCATCGTGAAAGAGAAGTAAAACCAAACAACAAAGGGACAATGGTAGATGCAATTATCTTAATAGTAAGTTTTATTGTGATGCTTATGGTCGCCATCGGAATAGTCATTGCAATCGGGTATGCCGCACTATTTTTTATCTGCGCAACCATTGGTGGCATATTGACTTTATCGGACAAATGTAAAACCTTAAAATAGTATAGATTATGGGAACAGGACACACTATCAGATGCAAGCATTGCGGTACCGAGTTTATGCACTTGACCGGCTTGGGATTTATGGGATTTGACTGCGAAGATGGCTTTTGCCACATCGAAACAGAGACGGCAATTCGTTGTCCGCAGTGTATGAAGCGACTCAACAACACCGAAGAGGAGTTTAATGAGCAGATAATTGGGAGTCTGCTTTGGGACTAAACAACGGAAAGCGGAACCGACGCAGCAGAGCGAGAGCAGAGTGTGCTTGCATACTTTGCCGAGCCGCAAGGAGGAAAAGCCTGCGAAGCAGGATTAAAACGGAAAACGGAAAACTATTTTCAAATCATTTTTTTGCTTGCGATTGCATCAATTTCCGAAAAAAATCATTAACTTTGAGGAAAGTTTTTCCTTTGGAAAAAAGATAAGAGAGAAATAAATTATAAAAACTGAATATACTATGAGCGAAGTAACAACACAGAATGCCGAAAAGATGAAGGTCTTGAAGGCGGTAATGGCTAAAATCGAGAAGGATTTTGGCAAGGGTTCGATTATGCAGATGTCGAGCGAAAATGTTGAGAATGTACCGGTTATCCCGACAGGCTCAATCACTCTCGATGTTGCACTCGGCGTGGGTGGCTACCCGAAAGGTCGTGTAATCGAGATTTTTGGTCCTGAGTCATCAGGTAAGACAACCCTCGCAATCCACGCAATTGCTGAGGCGCAAAAGGCTGGCGGTATCGCAGCATTTATCGATGCAGAGCACGCTTTCGACAGCTTCTACGCACAGAAGTTGGGTGTAGATGTCGAAAATCTCCTCGTATCGCAACCCGACAATGGCGAGCAGGCACTCGAAATTGCCGATTCGTTGATTCGTTCAAGCGCAATCGATATTATCGTTATCGACTCGGTGGCAGCCCTTACTCCAAAGGCTGAAATCGAGGGCGAGATGGGCGACTCGAAGATGGGTTTGCAGGCACGATTGATGTCGCAGGCGTTGCGTAAATTGACTGCAAGCATTGCAAAAACAAAGACCGTCTGTATCTTTATCAACCAGTTGCGTGACAAGATTGGCGTAATCTACGGCAACCCTGAAACCACAACAGGTGGTAATGCATTGAAGTTCTACGCCAGCGTGCGTATCGATATTCGCCGCACATCGGTTATCAAAGATGGTGACGAGCAGCTCGGAACACGCACTCGTGTAAAGGTTGTGAAGAATAAGGTGGCACCTCCGTTCAAGAAGGCAGAGTTTGACATCATGTTCGGTGAGGGTATCTCAAAGATTGGCGAGATTCTTGACTTGGCAGTAGATTACGAGATTATCAAGAAGTCGGGCTCATGGTTCTCCTACGGCGAGAAGAAGATTGGTCAAGGTCGTGATGCCGTGAAGGAGTTGCTGACCTCGGACAAGGCTTTGTGCGATGAAATCGAAGCAAAGTTGCGTGAAGCAATGAAGGCATAACAGCCTGCTTTACAAAATATTAGCATAATACAGCGAGAGTATGGACACTGCTTCGGCAGTGTCGCTCTCGGTTATCTATTTTAGAGGTATAGGGTTATGAGTAGTTACACAATCGATGACGAGAGAGTAATCAATGAGGCTTGGGAAGAGTTACTCGAATCGTGCAAAAAGATATGCAAGGGCGAAGATGATTGGAACTTCATCAAGCGTGCATTTTTCCTTGCAAAGGAGGCGCATGCAGGTGTTCGCCGCCGTTCGGGCGAGCCATATCTTCTCCACCCGATAGCCGTAGCGCAAATCGTTATAAACGAGATTGGCTTGGGCGTAAAGTCGGTTGTTGCAGCCCTTCTGCACGATGTCGTGGAGGATACTGACTATACTGTTGAAGATATCGAGCATATATTTGGCGCAAAGGTAGCCTCAATGGTTGATGGTCTGACCAAGATGTCAGGCGTGTTCAATGCCGACACATCGGCACAAGCGGAGTATTTCCGCAAGGTCCTTCTAACCCTCTCCGATGATGTTCGTGTGATTCTCATAAAGATTGCAGACCGACTGCACAATATGCGCACACTGCAATATATGCCTCTGAATAAGCAGATTAAGATTACGGGAGAAACCATCTATCTCTTTGCTCCGTTAGCATATCGCCTTGGATTGTATCCGATAAAGAGCGAATTGGAAGACCTCTGTATGAAATATCGTTTTCCGGAGGAGTACGAGCAGATAAGTGGCATGCTGGCACAAACCGCAGAGAAGCGCCAAGAGTACATTGACCGCTTCTGCAAGCCGATAATCGAGGTGCTCGACCGCAACAATATCAAGTATGAAATTTCGGGACGAGTAAAGAGTGTCTATTCCATCTGGACAAAGATGCAACGCAAACAGATTCCTTTCGAGGAGGTCTACGATTTGTTTGCTATCCGCATCGTATTCCAAACGCTGCCATTCCCATCAGAAAAGACTCAATGTTGGCAGATATACTCCAATATAACAGATATTTACGCTCCAAAGCAAGACCGCCTACGTGATTGGATTTCGATGCCGAAAGCCAACGGATACGAGGCATTACACTCAACCGTAATGGGTCCTGACGGTCATTGGGTAGAGGTACAGATTCGCACACAGCGTATGGAGGATATTGCAGAGCGAGGATTTGCGGCGCACTGGAAGTACAAGAAGGCTACTCTTTCGCAGAACGATGACGCCTTCGACACCTGGCTCAAAAAGATTCGTGATGCATTGAATAGTCCGACAGAGAGTGCCGTAGAGTTCCTCGACAACTTCAAATTGTCGCTCTATACATCTGAGATTACGGTATTTACACCAAAGGGAGAGCAACGACAACTCCCAAATGGCGCAACTGCACTCGACTTTGCGTATGATATTCACACCAAGGTTGGCGACCACGCCATAGGCGCAAAAATTAATCACAAAATCGAGCCGATAACCAAGCCGTTGAAGTGGGGTGACCAGATTGAGATTATCACCGCCGACAACGCAAAACCAAAGGCTGAGTGGCTCGAAATTGTAACCACAACCAAGGCAAAACAGAAGATTACCGCCTTCCTGAAACGAGAGCAACAGAATAATATCGAAAATGGTATTGCATTGTTTGAGAGCAAGTTAGCCCAATACAATGTAGCTATGAGTGGCCGTGTTTTGCGCAAGGCAATACAGGCTTACGGTTGCAAATACAAAGATGAGTTTTATAGCCATGTTGGCGCAGGTATCATCTCGCTCGATAATATCGAAAAAGTCTTGAAATCCTCTTCTACAAGCAAATTGCTGAAATTCTGGAAGTTGCGACAGGAAGACGATGAAGATATTGAGGTTGCCGATAGTGGCAAACAACAGAGCGATGATAGTTTCGTAATTGCTACGTGTTGCAATCCATTACCGGGTGACAATGTAGTAGGATTCCGCGACCCTGCAACCGACAAAATTATGGTTCACAAGGCTACCTGTGACGAGCTGAATCGCCTTGCATCTCAATATGGCAAAAATATCATCAAGGATAAGATAAAGTGGTCGCAACACAAGACTACGGCATATCTTTCTACTATCGAATTACGAGGCATCGACCGTATGGGAATGTTGTCGGACATCACCCATATTGTATTTGACGATTTCAGTATCAATATGCGAGAGATTCACCTGCGTAGCCACGATGGCATTTTTGAGGGCAAAGTAAGCCTCTATGTACAGAGTGCCGATGCATTATACTCATTGATGGATAAGTTCCGTCACATCAAGGGCTTAGAGAGCGTTAAACGCATCGAAAACAATGAAATAGAGTAGACTCAACATGAGCATCGAAGATATTTTATCGGGAGTAGTTGTTGCGATACTGATAGGCATCAGCATCATCTCTCGCTATGTGCGGTATAAGGCAAATAGAGAGCGTAAATCAGCCGCAGAACAGCAACGCAATCGAAATAACGAGATGGACATTTTTGACAAAATCAGGCTCGAAATAGAGAAAAAAATTGAGGCTTTGGAGCAACACCCCGACTCCTCGGAGGAGATTATAGAGGAGATTTTAAGTATCGAAACTCCCAAACAAACAGGTAAAAAAGGAAAGCGCAAGAGTCAATCGGATACTACACTTGTCCAGAATGCGACAAATCGAACATTTCAAAAAAATGCTACAACCACAAAAGAATCTGATAAAACCGATAAACCTTCACGCAAATTCAACATGCGTGACGCAGTGATATACTCCGAAATTCTCACTCCAAAATTCAAACAAGAGGAGTAAAAGAGGGATAGAGTAGGGGAGAGCTGCTATTAAATCAACAAACAATAATAGATATAGACTATGGCAACTATCTTTTCACGCATTGTAGCCGGAGAGATTCTGAGTTACAAAGTAGCCGAAAATGAGCGCTACTACGCATTTCTTGACATCAACCCGCTTGCAAAGGGGCATACACTCGTGATTCCCAAACAGGAGGTGGACTACTTCTACGACCTCGATGACGATACATTGGAGGGCATGATTCTATTCGCAAAACAAGTTGCACAAAAAATCAAGGCATTTAGCGGCTGCAAGAAGGTTGCAACTGTGGTTTTGGGGCTTGAAGTGCCTCATGCGCACATACATCTTATACCTATGAACAGCGAAAAAGATGTAGATTTTACCCGAGAAAAGCTTGTTTTGACTCCGGAAGAGTTTTCAGAAATTGCCTCAGCACTGAGAGGGTAGAGGAGTTGTTAACAACTCTGTAAATAGCTAATATGCAGTATTATACATAATGTTAATACTGCATATTTTATATATAAATTTAACATAATACATACTATTTCCTTAAAATATCAAAAGGCAGGGTAGTCAGTCAATAAACTCATCTCATTTTTACTGAATAATTGTTATATCTCCGCCCATCTTTTAACATTTGTAAACATTTACGCAATATAAATCAGGGCAAATGTTTACTCTCGTAATATTTACACAGTGTTTACAACCCTATCCCACATTACATCTGTAATCAAAACAGAACTAATACAATAAGTGCTATTTGTTCACGACCAACGACTGTTCATATATTGATTTTACATGTATTTATACATTATAAATCAGCGAGTTACAATATTTATATAAAGTTAATAATATCTACATATAACGGATTAGAGCCCATTCAGCAATATTCAGTCAAATGTAAGACAACAAGTATGTAATTAACCGCAATATCAACACTTTACGTGATGTTATATTAAGTAATATGTAATATATAAGATTTTAGAGTTTTTAACCAAATTGAAACTATTAACATTTGTAACAATTATTAACAGTTATTAACATTTAACATTTGTATATATTCACTTGTTTGTTTTGTAAAATTTATTTATCTTTGTAAAAACTTTCGGAAATGGAGGAAAAATTGCGTATTTTGATGCAAAGTGAGAATTTAACAGCCAGCAGGCTCGCAGAAATTCTCGAAGTAAAGCCGGCGGCCATATCTCATATTTTGAGTGGGCGAAATAAACCGAGCTTTGAATTGTTGTGTAAAATCGTAAATCGATTCCCTCAAATCAACCCTTACTGGTTGCTCGGTGATGCGGAGGAGATGCGCAACACAAATGCGACAATTCCGACAGAGGCAAATCAGGTTCCGACCTCCGGAACTCTCTTTGACCTGTCGGCAGAGAAAAGCGACAATTCCGACATTTCCCAAAATTCGCAAATCAGCACAACTCCGCAATTTGGTCGCTCGGACATTGAAAAGATTATCATCATCTACCATGACCAGACTTTCGAAGAGTTACGACCAAGAAAATTAGGGTAGTCCGACTACCCCTATATTTTTGCTACCTTATATATAAATAAGGTATTTTGCTCGTTTTTTCGGCCAAAAATCACGCACGATTTCCCAAGCAAATAAAAATATTCGATTCTCAGAGAGTTAAGACATGCCGTTATGACGGCGTATTATTCTGATAATCAGAGGGCAAGCGGTATCATTTAACAGATGATTAAACTTTTCCAAATAAGTATAAATCAGCCTGTCGTATCCAAACTTCTCAAATTATTTCTATCTTTGTGTTTTGAAATAGCAGGTTAGGAGTATTTGTTGAACCTAAAATGGAGTACAACATGGCATTGTCCCACTCTCTACCCTCTTTTACGCTTACGGCGTAATATGTATATTATGTTAAATTATATTTATAAACAATTGTGTATGAATAAGTTAAAGGCGATTATAGCTATTTTTGCAATATTTTTATTTGTCGGGTGCGCCGAACGAAAAGTTGTTGTTGAAAATCGTGCTGTTGTTTCGATTGCTCCGCTTAAACCTCTGGTGGAGAATATTTTAGGAGATGACTTTGAAATTTCGGTACTTGTTCCGCAAGGAGCCTCTCCCGAAACATTCGAACCAACACCAAAGCAATTGCGAGATGTCGAAACGGCTCGCTTTGTATTCGGCACAGGACTGCTCGAATTTGAGCAGGAGTTACTTCACCGCATTGCCCGTAACGAACAGATTATCAACCTTTCACAAGGTATAGAACTTATTGCTGGTTCCTGCTCGCATTCACATCAGTCGCACTCTACAACCTGCGAACATGGTCATCATCACGCTCACGGCATTGACCCTCATATTTGGTGTTCGCCAAAGGCACTCGGCAAGATGGCAGAGAATACTTACAACGCAATCGTCAAAGAGATGCCCGACTCCACAAAGTACACAGAGCGCTATACTACCCTATGTATCAAGCTTTTAGAACTCAACGAAGAGGTTTCGGAATTGTGTAGTCAATCGCCTCGTTCAACATTCTTTATCTACCACCCTGCCCTAACCTATCTCGCTCGCGACTATGGGCTTACTCAGGTTGCAGTGGAGCACGAAGGCAAAGAGCCAAGTGCGAAACACCTTGCCCGCATCATCGAGCAGGCGCAAAAAGAGGGCGTGAAACACATATTTTACCAGTCGGAGTTTCCCGCCTCATCTGTCGAGATAATTTGCAAAGATTGCAATGCTACTGCGGTGGAAATCAATCCATTAGAGGAAGATATTTTTGAGAATATTCGTCATATCGTAACCCTAATCACCGAGTAATAATGGAGTCACTTGTTTCGCTAAAAAATGTATCGGTGCAGTATGATGAAAATATTGCATTAGAGAGTGTTTCGCTTGATATTTATCCCGATGATTTTCTGGGCATTATCGGACCAAATGGCGGTGGTAAAACCACTCTCGTAAAGGCGATTTTAGGCACTATCTCGCATAATGGAGAGGTTGCATACTCCCCCACTCTTTCAGAGCAAGGTCATCGCCTTATCGGCTATCTTCCGCAACAAACAGAGTTTGACCGAGCCTTTCCGATTTCTGTCATAGAGGTTGTGATGTCTGGCTTGCAAGCAGAGAAGGGATTGATGAAACGCTACTCTACCGCCGACCGTAAACGGGCAATGCAACTGCTTGAAATGGCGGGAATTGCAGATATTGCTGAGCGACAAATAAGTGAGATTTCCGGAGGACAGATGCAACGAGCATTGCTTTGTCGTGCAGTGATTTTAGAGCCAAAATTGCTGATTTTAGACGAGCCGACCAACTTTGTGGACAACCAATTCGAAAACGAATTATACACACTTCTGCGCCGTTTGAACGAGCGTATGGCGATAGTAATGGTATCACACGACTTAGGCACAATAACGAGCGTTGTAAAGAGCATTGTTTGTGTCAATCGCACCGTGCATCGCCACAACTCGAACGTCATAACTGCCGAGCAGTTGGAGAACTACCACTGCCCAATCCAAATTATCTCGCACGGACACGTTCCACATACCGTATTGGAGCATCACCACCACTAAAAGAGATACAACCGAAACAAAAAAGCAGCACGAAAAATCGTGCTGCTTTCGTATTATTAGGATTAGCCCTGAATTAGTCAGAGAGCGATACTCGCTTGAATACGAGAACCTTTGCCTCCGAATCAGCTGCCTTGATAATCTCCTTAACA